>NZ_JALKAI010000004.1:0-961637 GCF_023015605.1 Rhodococcus sp. F64268 | reverse complement strand
GCCCGACGACGCCCGCACCCTCATGCACCTGATGCAATCGCTGGTCATGGTCTCCTTCCCCATCGAAGTCTGGAAACAGCCCCGCGTCCCCGACAGCGGCGCCGCCTGGGCCGAAATCACCAAAGAACCGGTGGTGTAACCGCATGCTGACGCTCAAGGCAGCCGGACTCCTCGATGTCGAGACCGGCGAGATCATCCGGCCGGGCATCATCCACATCGATGGCGAACATATTGCGGGCGTCGGCGGCGAACCCCGCGGCGAGGTGATCGATCTCGGTGATCAGATCCTCATGCCGGGTTTGATGGATATGGAGGTGAACCTGCTCATGGGTGGGCGCGGCGAAAAGCCCGTCTACTCCACCGTTCAGGACGATCCTCCGATACGCATGCTGCGTGCGGTGGGCAATTCCCGCCGCACGCTGCGTGCGGGCTTCACAACGGTCCGAAATCTGGGGCTGTTCGTCAAGACCGGCGGCTATCTGCTCGACGTCGCTCTCGGCAAGGCGATCGACGCCGGATGGGTCGACGGTCCCCGCATCGTCCCCGCGGGTCACGCGATCACCCCGACCGGTGGTCATCTGGATCCGACGATGTTCGCGGCCTTTGCGCCCGGTGTCCTCGATCTGACCATCGAGGAAGGTATCGCCAACGGTGTCGACGAAGTTCGCAAGGCCGTCCGATACCAGATCAAGCACGGCGCTCAGCTCATCAAGGTATGTGTCTCGGGTGGCGTGATGTCGATGACGGGATCGGCAGGTGCCCAGCACTATTCCGACGAAGAACTGCGCGCGATCGTCGACGAGGCACATCGTCGCGGCATGAAGGTCGCGTCCCACACCCACGGCGCTGATGCCGTGCGTCACGCGGTGGCCGCAGGCATCGACTGCATCGAGCACGGCTTCCTCATCGACGACGACGCGATCGACCAGATGGTCGAGAACGGCACGTGGCTGGTTCCCACGACACGTTTGGCCGACGCGATGGACACCTCTCATGCACCGCCTGAGCTTCAGGCGAAGGCAGCCGAGATGTTCCCGAAGGCGCGCACTTCCGTGCTCGCGGCGTACAAGGCCGGTGTCAAGATCGCCGTCGGCACCGACGCGCCGGCGATCCCCCACGGAAAGAACGCCGACGAGATCGTGGCGCTCGTCGACCGAGGTCTCCCCCCATTGGCGGTCATCCAGGCCGCGACGATCAATGCAGCCGAACTGATCGGCGTCGACGACCGCGGCCGTCTGGCCGAAGGCCTGCTCGCCGACATCATCGCGGTACCGGGCGATCCCACCGAGGACATCACCGTCACCCAGGATGTGCGGTTCGTGATGAAAGGCGGAAAGGTCTATGTCAACAAGTGACCTCGTAGAGATCAACCAGCTCCTCGCACGCTATGCCGTGGTCATGACCAAGGGCGAGTTCGACGGTATCGTCGACGTGTTCACTCCTGACGGCACCTACAGCGCTTTCGGCGACGTGTTCACTCTCGACCAGTTCCCCCAGCTGGCAGCTGCGGCACCCAGAGGCCTGTTTCTCGTGGGCACTTCGATGATCGAGCTCGACGGCGACACCGCTACCGGCACACAACCGCTGTGCTTCGTCGAGCATTCCGCGCACGACATGCGGATCGGCTACTACAACGACACCTACGTCCGTACCGAGGCGGGGTGGCGCTTGAAGACACGCAAGATGACATTCATCCGCCGCAGCGGCGAGCACGACTCGGGAATCCCGCACGCCTTCGAGGCACCGACGGCATGAGCGTCACCGGGGCGAGCGAAGCGACGGGGAGTGTCACCGGGGCGAGCGAAGCGACGGGGAGTGTCACCGGGGCGAGCGAAGCGACGGGGAGTGTCACCGGGGCGAGCGAAGCGACGGGGAGTGTAGGAGAGTTCAGAACAGCGGTACGCGTCTGGCTCGACGAGAACGATCTCACGCCCGGACCCGACCTCACGTTCGACAAGCAGGTCGAACAGCTGGGTCGGGTCCGGCGCGCTCTCTACGACGCCGGTTGGATGCGATACGGATGGCCGAAGGAGGTCGGAGGACTCGGCGGGCCCGCGATGCTGCGGGCCGTACTCGGCGAGGAGGTCGCCACACGCGACCTCGCCGAGCCGGGCATCTACTCGATGATCGAGGTGCTCGCCCCCACCATGATCAAGTACGCAAGTCCTGAACTGGCGGCCGAAATGGTGCCGCGTCTGCTCGACGGCAGCGAGCAGTGGTGCCAGGGCTTCTCCGAGCCCGGCTCGGGCAGCGACCTCGCGTCGCTGTCCACCCGCGCCGAACAGCGTGGCGATCAGTGGGTGATCAACGGCCAGAAGGTATGGACCTCTCTGGCGCAGTTCGCGACCCGTTGTGTTCTCCTCACCCGCACGGGCCCCGGGCACGACGGCATCACCGCCTTCTTCCTCGACATGGACACCCCTGGCATCACCGTCCGGCCGCTGACGACGATGCACGACCGCGAGGAGTTCTGCGAGGTCTACTTCGACGATGTCGTGGTACCTGCCGATCGGATGCTGGGTAATCCCGGAGACGGCTGGAAACTCGCGATGGATCTGCTCCCGCACGAGCGCTCGTCGTGTTTCTGGCACCGGATCGCGTATCTGTTCACTCGTCTCGATCAGGTCGCTGCTGTCTCGGATCCCGCCGACGATCGCGAACTCGGCGACGCCTACCTTGCGTTGCACACGGTGCGGAGCCGTTCGTACGGCACGCAGAAGCGCCTCCAGGCCGGGCTGCCGTTGGGTCCGGAGACCTCCGTCGACAAGGTTCTGCTCGCGACCGCCGAGCAGCAACTGTTCGACACCGCGCGGGATCTGATTCCGGGAAGGATCGAACTGTTCGACACCGAACTGCGGACCGAGTTCCTGTATTCGCGGGCCGCGTCGATCTACGGTGGTACCGCGGAAATCCAGCGCAACATCATCGCTCGCCGTCTATTGCAACTGGGGAAAGAGTGAAGACCACGAACAGCACTGCACCGGCGATCGATTCGGAACTGGCACTCCTCGAGGACGCGCTTCGCAAGACCATGGAGGCCGCCTCGGGTGTCGCACTCGACTCGGCGCTCGTCGAACTCGGCTGGCACGACATGCTCAGCGAGATGCCTGATGTCGCAATCCCCCTGGTGTTCCGGTTGCTGGGCGAGACCGGCGCGCACGCACCGGTGATCAACGACGTGATCCTGGCCGAGGCCGGCGCCGAACCCGGAGGTACGGTGCCGCTCCCGTACGCGGGGGGTTCGTGGCTGGTGTGGCACCGCACCGAGCGGAGCACCGAGGTTCTCGACAAGGAGCTCACCGTCGAGGTGGTCGAGTCCGGGAATCCGGTACCGGTCGCTGCGGGTCGCCGCGCGCTCGGGTGGTGGCTGGTGGGCACGAGCCGCACCATGCTCGACCTCGCCCGTACTCATGCGCTCGATCGCACGCAGTTCGGTAAGCCCATCTCCGGCTTCCAGGCGGTGCGGCACAAACTCGCCGAGACGTTCGTGGCAATCGAGGGGGCCGAAGCGGCGCTCCTCGTCGCGGACGACGAGTTCAGCTCGCTTTTGGCCAAGGCCGCCGCAGGCAAGGCGGCGGTGACCGCCGCGCGGCACTGTCAGCAGGTGCTCGGCGGTATCGGGTTCACCGACGAACACGATCTGCATCGCCATATCCGCCGCGGATTGTTTCTCGACGGGTTGCTGGGCAGCTCAAAGGAATTGACACGAGAAGCAGGTGCGGCCATCCGCGCGTCGGGGTCCGCTCCGCGCGTCGCCAACCTGTAGCAATCACCTGACCAGTAGGGGCCACCGTCAACGACGGTGGCCTCTACTCGTACATCCCCGAGATCGACTACGACGCTGCCGCGCCGTTCTTGGAGGGATCGGGGTGGTTCGAGAACCAGAGGTTCTCCTCCACGGCCTTGCGGCTCTTCCATCCGTCGACTGTGCGCACGACTTCGTGGTGGTAGTTGCCGCCGCAGTACGTCAGGCCGTCGACGCCCGGCAGCTGCATCGGGTTGTAGAACATCGCCGAGACCGCAGCGGTGTCGTCATCGACGAACGTGATCGCGATGTTGGTGACGAAGTGCTGGGTCATGGGGCACTGGTCGAGTGCGCGGCTCAGCATGGCGATCACCTGGTCGCGTGCGCCTGCCGGGTAGCCGACGGACGTGTAGTCGAGAGCTGCGTCGTCGGTGAAGACCGACGCCAGCGCTTCCCAGTTCTTCGTGTCGACCGAGGTCGCGTACTTGTACAGCAGGTCGGCGATGTCGAGCCGGTCCTGGAGTTGCTGCAATGTCATTGTTGTCCTTTGCTTCTCGATGTCGATCTGTCGCATTTTCCCATCACCGGGCAGGCGGCCGGCTCTGGGTGTCCACCCGCTCCGATCACTACTCTCCCATACCGAAATCATATTCTTGGTTGTAAGAATCTTCTTTCCAAATTCCAGATTCTGCGTCACAATCGGTGCATGACGCCATTGGATTCACTGCACAACCTCACGGGAAAGACCGCCATCGTCACCGGTGGCTCACGGGGAATCGGCCGCGCAATCGCCCAGATACTCGCCGAGGCAGGGGCCGACGTGGTCATAGCGTCCCGCAAGCTCGACGGCTGCGAGCTCGCCGCGAAGGAAATCGAGGCGTCGACCGGGCGTCGCGCGCTGGCCGTCGCCTGCCATGTGGGGAACTGGGACGACTGCGACGCACTGGTCGACCGCGCCCTCGAGCACTTCGGGCGCCTCGACATCCTGGTCAACAACGCCGGAATGTCACCGCTGTACGAGAATCTCGAATCGATCACCGAGGAGCTCTACGACAAGACCCTCAACGTCAACCTCAAAGGACCGTTCCGCCTTGCCGTTCGCGCAGGTGCTCACATGGCCGCCAACGGCGGCGGGTCGATCATCAACGTCGGTACGGCGGGCTCGCTGACTGCGAGCGTGCGCGAACTCCCCTACGCGTGCGCCAAATCGGGCCTCAATGCCCTGACGGTCGGTCTTGCAGACGCGTACGCACCCACCGTCCGTGTCAATGCGATCCTGCCCGGACCGTTCAGGACCGACCTTTCGAAGGCATGGGCCCCGCCGGAAGGCGAAGAAGCACCGTTCGTCCCGCTGGGGCGTATGGGCCGACCCGAAGAAGTGGCTCCGCTCGCGCTGCATCTCGCCAGTGATGCTTCGAGTTTCACCACCGGGGCCATCATCCGCGTGGACGGCGGAGTCACCAAGAAGGTCTGAACCGGCGGTAACCCACCCACACATTTCGAGAAAGGATCCCATGACGGATTCGAAGCAACTCGCAGACAAGGTCGCCATCGTCACAGGAGCGGGCGGCGGGATCGGCCGCACCTACTCGCGTGGTCTCGCCGAGGCGGGCGCCGCAGTGGTCGTTGCCGACATCGACCTCGACACCGCGACCGCGACCGCCGACGAACTGAAGGCCGACGGATATCGGGCGCTCGCCGTCCGGGTCGATGTGAGGGACGAGAAGAGCACGTCGGACATGGCCGCCGCGGCTGCCGCAGAGTTCGGATCCGTCGATATTCTCGTCAACAACGCAGGTCTGATGGCAGAGGTCGTCGGCAAGGGCGGTCTCACCTCCATGTCGTTGGACCTGTGGACCAATACGCTTGCGGTCAATCTCACCGGCCCGCTCCTGTGCACCCGTGCGGTGGTCCCGTACATGAAAGAGCGCGGCTACGGAAAGATCGTCAACCAATCGTCCAGCGGCGCATTCATGGCCGCCCAGGCCTACGGCATCACCAAGCTCGGCCTGGTGAGCATGACGGTGTCCCTCTCACGGGAACTCGCGCCGTTCGGGATCCGCGTCAACGCCATCGCGCCGGGCATGGTGAACACCGAAGCCGGCGACATCGCATCGCCGCCCGAACTGAAGGAGATGGTCAAGCACGCGATCCCGTTCCCCTTCGGTGAACCCGAGGAGCTGATTCCGGGTCTGCTGTATCTGGTTTCGTCCGGCAGCGACTGGGTGACAGGCCACACCTTGAACATCGACGGCGGCTGGATCGTTCGAGTCTGACCCATCCACACATGAAAGGCGAAGCATGAAGCATTACCTGATGGTCGAGGCGTACCCGTCCCATCCGGAACGGGTCGACGAGTTCAACGAATGGTACGAGTCGACGCACATCCGTGAGGTCGTTGCATGTGACGGCTTCCTCAAGGCCACCCGCCTGGCCCCGGCCGACGCTGCCGGGGGCTCGTTCGTCACCCTCTACGAGATCGAGGGTGACCCGGAGAAGGCGCTGCACAATGTGCACGCCAAGGCAGCCGCGAAGCAGTTCGATATGTCGGATTCCCTGAGCTTCGGTCCTGTCCCGAAGATGCGCATCATGAGCGTGTACTCGGAATACGTCAAACCGTAAGCATCCCAATCTGATTCGGGCGCCTCCGCACTTCGCGGAGGCGCCCGAATCGATTTGCTCTACTCGATGTTCTGCTTCATCTCGTCGAGCTTCATCAATACCGGCCATCCACCGACGCTCAGGGCGTTGCCGTGGCCGGTCTGGTGCACATCGAACACCGACTGGATGGCCGCATAGAAACCCTGGACGTCGAGTGTCTGATTGACCGCACGTTTGGCCTGGCGCAGACCGAAGGGCGGCATCTTCGCGATCTGTTCGGCGAGTGCTCGCGTCTCGGTATCGAGCTGGTCACGTGGCACGACCTTGTTGACCATGCCGGTCTTCTCGGCCTCTTCTGCTGTGACCGGCCTGCCGGTGAACAGGATCTCCTTGGCCTTGCGCGGACCGAGTTCCCAAGTGTGACCGTGGTACTCGACGCCACCGATACCCATCATGACCACCGGATCGGAGAACTTCGCATCCTCGGCCGCGATGATCAGGTCGCACGGCCAGCACAGCAGCAGACCGCCGGCGATACAGCGCCCCTGCACCGCAGCGATCGAAGGCTTGGGGATGTTGCGCCAACGCATCGAGTACTCGAGATAACGACGGGATTCGGTGGTGTAGATCATGTCGAGAGTGATCTTGTCGGGCACCGGGCCCCCACCGCCGGTCATGTCGTGCCCCGCGGAGAAGTGCTTGCCCTCCGCGCGCAACACGATCACCGACACATCCGGGTCGTCGCCCGCACGAACCCACGCTGCGTCGAGTTCGTCGAGCAGAGCTGCGTTCTGAGCATTCGCAGCATCCGGCCGGTTCAACGTGATCGTGGCGATCCTGTCCGCTACCTCGTAGAGAATGTACAAGTTGCGCTCCTCAGCCGCGTGGTAGCCCGAGCACTCGCTGGGCGACGATGTTCCTTTGGATCTCGGAGGTCCCGCCCGCGATGGTGCCTGCGAAACTGCGAGCGAAGCGTTCGAACCAACTCGACGAGAAGTTGTCGAGGTTCCATGGCGTATACGGCGCGGTCGATGCCGGGTGCACGAGCCCTTCAGCTCCTTCGGCATCGAGTGCGTGCTCGGCCGAACGCTGAATGGCTTCGGATCCGAGCAGTTTCAGTACCGAGAGGGAGGCGACATCCTGCTCGCCACGTGACTCGCGTGCCAGGGCCGCAGATCCGAGCAGACGCAGCGCCTGCAGGTCCATCACCAGCGTCGCGTACCGGTCGCGATCGATGACCGTGCGCGGCTCGAAGTCCACGACGAGATCTTCCAATCGGTCTGCGAAGCTGAGCCACAGGAGGGTGCGTTCGTGCCCGAGCGAGCCGTTGGCGACACTCCAGCCCTGGTTGATCTCGCCGATTAGGTTTTCCGCCGGAACCCGGACGTCCTCGAAGAACACCTCGTTGAAGTCGCGATCGTCCTTGTCGGCGATGGACGCGAACGGACGCCGGACCACACCCGGTGTGTCGGTGGGGATCAGCAGCACGCTGATGCCCTTGTGCTTGGGCGCATTCGGATCGGTGCGAACGAAGGTGAGGAGCACATCGGCGTGGTGCGCGCCGGAAGTCCATACCTTCTGTCCGTTGACGACGAAGTGGTCGCCGTCGAGCACGGCACGCGTGCGAAGACCTGCAAGGTCGGAGCCTGCACCGGGTTCGCTCATTCCCAGTGCTGCGGTGATCTCCGCGCGCAGGATGCGCGCGGCCCACTTCTGCTTCTGCTCCTCGGTACCGAACGAGAGGATGGACGCCGCAATGATGCCGAGCCCCTGAGGGTTGAAGCTATGGTAGATCCGGCGCTTGGACAGCTCTTCGAGATGAACGGCCTGCTGGATCAATGTCGCATTGCGGCCACCGAATTCAGGCGGATTCCCCGGAAGCAGCCAGCCGTTGTCGAACTGGAGTCGCTGCCAGCGGCGTGCCCATTCGGGCATGTCTGCGCTCGAGGTGGATCGTTCTGTGGCGTCCGCCTCGTCGGGCAGATTCGCTTCGAGGAAGGCCACGAATTCGGCGCGGAACGCCTCGACGTCGTCGTCATACGAGAGTTGCACGGTACTCCTCGGTGATCAGTGCCCGATGTTCGGCAGCGCCACCGAGCAGATGCTCACAGGCGCGGGCACGTTTGAGCGCGAACTGCAGATCGTTCTCCCAGGTGAAGCCCATGGCGCCGAACAACTGCAATCCGTGACGGAAGACGAGCGATTGGCATTCACCGGCTGCAGCCTTGGCCATCGACGCGGCAAGGTTCCTGCGCGGGTCGTCCTCGGCGATGGTGAGCGCCGCGAAGTACGCCAGTGCGCGGGCGCGTTCGATCGCGATGTGCATGTCGGTGGCCTTGTGCTGGACGGCCTGGAACGATCCGATCGCCACGCCGAACTGCTGCCGGTTCTTCACATGGTCGAGCGCGAGGTCGAGAACCCGTTGGCACGCACCGACAGTCGTGAGCGCGAGCCCTGCGAGCGCCATGTGGCGGGCCAGGGCAGGATCGACGTCGGAACGCGGATCGCCCTCGACCCGAACGTGCTCGAATCGAACCTCCGCGATGTGCAGGGCGGGGTCGAACACCGGGCTGCGGGTCGCGGTGACCTTGTCGGAGGTGACGACGAAGACGCCCGCGTCGGTGACCACTGCCAGAAGGTCGGCGCGATCCCCGTCGAGGACCTGCGCGGCCGTGCCGTGGAGCACCCAGCCGTCGGCGTCGCGATGCGCACGGACACCGCTGTATACCGCGGCACCGGTTTGGTCGGGCTCGGCCACACCGGGCGCGAGCTGCGCGAATTGCGTCATCGTCGCGAGATAGGGCGTGGGGTCCGTAGCCCGTCCCAATTCCTCCAGGACGATCCCGAGTTCGACAGCAGCTTCGGGATCCGTGAGCTCGGTCCAACCGAGCCCCACGAAGACTTTCCACAGCGGCCCTGGATCTGCGCCGTTGTCGACGATATTGCGGATCAGCGTGGACGGACATTCCTTCGCCGTGACGTCACGGACGGTGTCCTGCCACAGTCGCTGATCGGAGTCGAACTCGAAAAGCATTCCGACATACCTCTCTGACAGAGCTGCGGTGCACAGCAGGATGAGAATATCATTCTCAATACGAGAAAGTAATGGTCTCATTCGGCGCATCTGACTCTCGGGTAACCTTGCGGATACGAACACATTCTCCGGTACAGTGCTCACATGTTTGCCTCACGCAACGACGAGCAGTGCGCGCAGTGACCGGCCCGAGCGAAGAACCCGCATGGAAGCAGCGCGCCGTCGAGCGGTCCATCCGCACCGCGAAGCTACGGGCCGAGCAACGCGTGCAGCGCTTCCTCGACGCCGCCCAGGCCATCATCACCGAGAAGGGCAGTACCGACTTCACCGTGCAGGAGGTCGTCGATCGCTCGAAGCAGTCACTGCGTAGTTTCTACCTGCAGTTCGACGGCAAGCACGAGCTGCTGCTCGCGCTGTTCGAGGACGCCCTCGGCCGTTCGGCCGATCAGATCCGCGCGGCCGCGGCCGGCGAGGACGACCCGATGGATCAGCTTCGCGTGGCAGTCGAGCTGCTGTTCGAATCGTCGCGCCCCGACCCCGTC
Source organism: Rhodococcus sp. F64268 (assembly GCF_023015605.1). Classification (NCBI taxonomy): domain Bacteria; kingdom Bacillati; phylum Actinomycetota; class Actinomycetes; order Mycobacteriales; family Nocardiaceae; genus Rhodococcus; species Rhodococcus sp. F64268. The sequence goes on along the minus strand of NZ_JALKAI010000004.1, from coordinate 951,715 downwards.
GCGCAGCGCCCCCTGTTCACCGATTTCGCCCCTCAGCTACTGCTCACGCACCCGGCCGAGGTCAAGGTGGCACACGCGTCCATGCTGGCATTGTTCACCGAACTGATGGAGAAGGTCGCGGCATCGGGCCAGTTGCGCGGCGATTTCAACGCGCGACGCGCCGCAGCAATGACCATGCAGACCGTGATGTTCATCGCCCAGTCCAGCGGCGACGCCGACGCCACCGCACGCCCGATCACCGCCGACGAAGTATGGACATTCTGCTCGCATGGGTTCGCTACCAAGTAAGAAGAATGCTGTTCTCATTTGAGAGCGGGTCATTTACACTCGGCATGTGACCGAGCTTTGGAATGACCTCCTGACGTGTCTCGACCTCACTCCGGCAGCCGATTCGGCCCCCGATCCCACTGACGCCAGAGCCGGCAATGTGGTTCTCGAAGGCGCAAACCAGCGCCTCGAGTACCACCGACTCTTCGGTGGGCAACTCCTCGGACAGTTCGTCCGAGCAGCTCAACTGACGTGCCCGGAGAAGGCCGTCAAGTCGCTGCACACGGTGTTCGCCCGAGAAGGCCGCGCCGACGAACCGGTCCGCTACGAGGTGACCCCCCAACACGAAGGCCGGACGTTCGGCACCCTGACCATCGTCGCGCGCCAGACCAAGGGCGTGCTGGCCACCGCATCGGTATCGATGCATGCCCCGGAAAATGGCCCCGAACGGCAGTCCTTCCCTCCCGTCCCGTCGCTGCTCCCCGAGGAGAGCCGGGTCGACTTCTCCCTCATACCCTGGGAGACCCGCGCGTCCTCGGATCTCAACGATCTCGGAACTGCCGCACCAGAATTCGACATGTGGATGCGCACGCCCGCCGTGGACGAAGCACTGGCGCCCGCGCTCACCTCGTATGCGACCGATCTCCACCTCATCGGTACCGCACTTCTCGCCGTCGACGGCTACTGCCAGACCGGGAACGGCACGGCCTTCACCTCCGCGGTGACCTCCCACAATCTCTGGTTCCACCGGCCGTTCCGCACCGAGGACTGGCTTCTGCTGCGCCACAGGAGCCCTCTCATCGCCAACGGGCGCTGCTTCGGCCGCGGCGATGTCTTCACCGAGCAGGGCGACCTGGTCGCCTCCTTCGCCCAGGAAGCACTCCTGCGGCTCCCCACCGAGGTGGTCTGACATGCCCCAGAAGCAATTACGCGTCGTCCAGTGGGCCACCGGAAACATCGGCACCCGCGCACTCCGGGCGGTGATCGACCATCCCGAGCTCACGCTGGCCGGGTTGTATGTCCACAGCGACGCCAAGGAAGGCCTGGACGCCGGCGCCCTGTGTGATCGAGATGTCACAGGGGTGAAGGCAACCCGCAGCCTCGACGAGATCATCGATCTCGGTGCGGATTGCGTCCTCTACATGCCGCTGCAGTTCGATCTGGACGAAGTCTGCCGGATCCTCGCCTCAGGCACGAACATCGTCACCACCCGAGGCGAGTTCCACCACCCACCGAGCATGCCCGCCGCGATCCGCGACGCCGTCGAAGCGGCGTGCGCTACTGGCGGCACCTCCGTCCACAGCACGGGGAGCAGCCCCGGATTCATCAGCGAGGCAGTGCCACTGGTTCTGGCGTCGATCCAGCGTAAGCTCGACCATCTCGCCATCGACGAGTACGCCGACCTGTCTCAGCGGGATTCACCCGGCATCCTCTTCGAGGTCATGGGCTTCGGTCAGCAACCGGCCGATTTCGCGCAAGCGCGTCTCGACCATGTGAAGGCCAATTTCGGGCCGTCGCTCCAGGTACTCGCCGACGCACTCGGCCTGCCGTTCGACTCCGTCGAAGCCAGTGGAGAATTGACTGTCGCCCGGAGTGACGTCACGATCGCGGCGGGCACAATTCCCGCGGGAACGGTAGCAGCACAGCGCATCACGATCTCCGGTATTCGCGACGGCCGGGAGCTGATGCGTTTCAGGCCCACGTGGTACTGCACCACCGATATCGATGTCGACTGGAACATGCACGCGACCGGATGGCACGTCTCGATCGACGGGGACGCCCCGCTCGACATCGAGATGCGCTTCCCGATTCCACTCGAGCGGATGAGCGAGACGGCCCCGAACTACACCGCGAACCGCGCGGTCAACGCCGTACACGCGGTGCATGCTGCAACACCCGGAATTCGCACCAGTCTCGATCTTCCGCTGATCGTGCCGGTCCTGAACTGACCTCCGACCGCCGCCTGCCGCCCGGTTCTACTGACCGAGCAGGCCGGCGGCGGCGGTGTACGGGTCGCTGCGCCCGTCCGCGACGGCAGCGGCGAGTCCATCGAGGTCCGGGTGGGTGCGCAGCCGCGTCGTGGCGAGCGACAGGATTTGGGCACGAGCACGCGCGGCGCGGCGTTCCGGTGTATCGGCGCGCTGGTACGCCTCGATGGCGTCGATCAACTTGTCCACGCCTTCGCCCGTCGACGCGATCAGCTTGAGGATCGTCATACCGGTTTCGACACGAAGGTCGCGCACCGTCGCATCGGCGCCGTCCCGATCGGCCTTGTTGACGACGAGGATGTCGGCCACTTCGAGCAGACCCGCCTTCGCGGCCTGAACAGCATCTCCCGCACCGGGATTGAGAATGACGACGGTCGGGTCGGCGACCGCGGCGATCTCGACCTCCGACTGGCCGACCCCCACTGTCTCGAGCAGAATCACGTCGTAGGACAGCGCACCGAGCAGGGTGATCGCCGCCGGTACCACCGCGGCCAGGCCCCCGAGATGACCGCGCGATGCCACCGACCGGATCAACACATCCGGATCGTTGACGTGCGCGGCCATCCGGATGCGGTCGCCGAGCAGAGCTCCCCCGCTGTACGGCGAGGAAGGATCGACGGCGAGCACCGCGACACGGAAGCCCCGCGCGCGGTACCCGCCGGTGAGCACGCCGACCGTCGTCGACTTCCCGGCGCCCGGCGGCCCGGTGATCCCGACGACCCGTACCGGTGCAGCCTCGATCACTTCGAGAACCTCGTCGCGGCGATCCCCTTCGACCAACGTGAGCAAGCGGCCCGTCGCGCGCGGTGAGCCGCGACGAGCCGCTTCGACGAGTTCGACGACGTTCACGCCGCGCCCGAGTTCGGCTGAAGTGTCGGAAATCCGGGTGTCACGGCGCAGGCACCTCGATCACCACTGCCGAGCCGATTCCTCCGCCCGCGCACATCGAGGCCACACCGACGCCACCGCCACGACGACGCAGTTCGTGGACGAGTGTGGTGAGCATGCGCGCACCGGTTGCGGCGACAGGATGCCCGAGTGAGCATCCGCTGCCGTGCACGTTCACGCGATCTGCGTCGAGTTCGAGCATCTTGATCACGGCGACACACTGCGCCGCGAACGCCTCGTTGATCTCGAACAGATCGACGTCGGCGATCGACATACCGGCACGGGCCAGCGCCTTCGGGATCGCATCCACGGGCGAGAGCCCGGTGAGCGCGGGATCGATGCCGGTGGAGGCCCACGCCTTGACGGTACCGAGCGCAGGAAGACCCAGGTCGCTGCTCGCGATCGTCAGGGCGGCCGCGGCATCGTTGCCACCGCTGGCGTTGCCCGCTGTGATGCTGAATCCTTCGATCTCCGGGTGCAGCACCTTCAGCGACGACAGCTTTTCCATGCTGGTGTCGCGACGCGGGTGCTCGTCGACGGAGAACAGGCCGTGCGGGGTCTCGATCGGGACGATCTCGTCGACGAACTTGCCCTCGTCGATGGCCTTGATCGCGACCTGGTGGGAGCGCAGGGCCCAGGCGTCCATCTCTTCACGCGACACGCCGGCCTTCACTGCGGCGTTCCAGCCGACGGTGATGGACATGTCCTTGTTGGGTGCGTCCTCCCGATTCGGGTGGGTCGGCGACAGCCACGGCTCCCAGTTCTCGCCGTTGCGCATGAGTGACTGCGGGGACGTGGAGGCCGAGTTGACGCCACCGGCGATCACGAGCCGGTCCATGCCTGCCATGATGCTCGCCGCCGCGTTCTGCACTGCGGCCAGGCTCGCGGCACAGTGGCGGTTGGTGGCCATGCCCGGCACAGTGGTCAGGCCGGCTGTGATCGCAGCGTGGCGGGCGATCACGCCGCCGCCGTACAGGCCCTCACCGAGGATGACGTCGTCGATGTCGGCCGCGTCGTGGCCTTTCGCTGCCGCAGTGACGATGTGGTCGGCGAGATCGAAGGCGGTGGTGTCGCGGAGCGTACCCTTACGGGCGGTCCCGACGGGCGTCCGCAGCGCGGAAACGATGACGGCTTCAGGCATTTTGGTTCTCCAGTTCGGCGAGTAGGGTGCGGCGCAGAAGCTTTCCGGTTTCGGTCTTCGGGAGTTCGTGTCGGAAGACGATGGTGTCGGGGGTCTTCGACGAGCGCAACCGGTCCTTGACCCACTGTCGCACCTCGTCCGGGTCGGCGTCGCCGACGAGGACCGCCACGATGCGCTGTCCCCATTCGGCGTCGGACACACCGATCACGGCGGCTTCGACGATCGCGGGATGGGCCAGCAGGACGTCCTCGATCTCGGCGGGAGCGATGTTCTCGCCGCCGCGGATGATCGTGTCGTCGGAGCGGCCCTCGACATACACGTAGCCGTCGGCATCGAGGTGCCCGAGGTCGCGGGTGGAGAACCACCCTTCGGCGTCGAGCACGCTGCGTCCACCGTATTCGCCGGAGATCTGCTCACCGCGCACGAAGATCAGCCCGGTCTCGCCGGTGGCAACCGGTTCGTCGCTCTCGGTCCGGATCTCGATCTCGATGCCCGGCAGGGGCCTGCCGACCGAACCGAGCCGGTCGCGCACGGCCGGGTCGTCGGAGGAGATCGCCTCGCGATGGTCGTCCGGTCCGAGGACCGCAACCGAGGAGGCCGTTTCGGTGAGGCCGTACGCGTTGACGAATCCGGTGGTGGGGAAGGCGCGCAGCGCATGCTCGAGGACGGGTCGCGGAGTGCGGGACCCGCCGTAGGCGAGGGTCGCGAGCGTCGGGACGTTCGCGTCTTCACTTCCGAGATGGGCGACGATCCGGGCCAGCATCGTCGGCACGAGCATCGCGTGGACGACTTCCTCTCGCCGCACGGTCTCGAGCCAGGTGGCCGGTTCGAACGCGGACAGGTACACGATCCTGCGGCCGCTGTAGAGGTTGGAGATGAGGTTCGTCAGACCCGCGATGTGGTAGGGCGGCACCGACACCAGTGACGCATCGCTTTCCTCTGCGGATGCGAACTCCATCGTGTTGAGGACGTACGCGATGACATGCCGGTGACGTAGGACGGCGGGCTTGGGATCCGACGTCGTGCCGCTGGTGTAGATGATCGCGGCAATCGCGTCGCCGTCCCACTGTGGTTCGAGTTCGGCCTGATCTGCGTCGTCCGGTGCATGGTCGAGCAGCGCGTCGAGATCGTCCTGGCGCAGGATCGTCGCGCCGGGATGCCGATCGATCAGCGCCGACAGTTGCTGATCGCCGAGGCGGTAGTTGAGCGGGACGAACGGCACCCCCGCGAGTGCCGCGCCGAACAGTGCCACCGGGTAGGCGAGGTGATTCGTCCCCAGGTAGAGCACCGCGGAGCTGCCACGCACTCGGGCAGCGAGGTGTCGCGCGTGTGTGTCGAGGTCCGTGGCGGTCAACGAGCGATCGCCGACGGTCGCAACTGCGCGCTCGCCGTTGTTTGCCACCATTTCTAGAATCATGCTTAGGTTCATGAGAACATTATTCTCGCAGCACGAGAGCTTTAGTTGCAAGAAGGGAAATCGGAATGCAGATCTCAGGTATCTCAGCCATCGTCGTCGGAGGCACCGGAGGCCTCGGGCAGGCCACCGTTCGCCGCCTCCATGAGGGTGGAGCCAAGGTTGTCGTCGCAGACGTCAACGACGAAGCGGGCAAAGCTCTCGAAGACGAGCTGGGCGTGCGCTACGTCAACACCGACGCAGGTAGCGAGGAGTCGGTCCTCGCAGCCATCGCCGAAGCCGAGTCGCTCGGACCGCTGCGCGTGTCGGTGGACTGCCACGGCGGTCCCGCAGGCGGCGGCCGTCTCGTCGGCAAGGACGGCAGCCCCATGTCGCTCGAAGGCTTCACCAAGACCATCCAGTCGTACTTGACCTCGTCGTTCAACGTCATGCGACTGGCCGCGGCGGCCATCGCCAAGCAGGACCCGTTCAATGACGAGGGCTCGCGCGGCGTCATCGTGCAGACCGCGTCGATCGCCGGCTACGAAGGTCAGATCGGGCAGCTCCCCTACGCGGCAGCCAAGGGCGGCATCCTCGGTATGACGCTCGTCGCTGCGCGTGACCTGTCGCCGTTGGGAATCCGCGTCAACACGATCGCCCCCGGCACCATCCTCACCCCCGCGTACGGCAAGGCGGGCGATCAGCTCGAGGCGTACTGGGGCCCGCAGATCCCGCATCCCAAGCGCATGGGCCGCCCGGCCGAGTACGCGACACTGGTTGCGTCGATCGTCGAGAACGACTACCTCAACGGCGAGACCATCCGTCTCGACGGCGCGCTGAGGTTCCCGCCGAAGTGAGGCCCCTCGACGGAAAGGTCGCATTCGTCGCGGGCGCCAGCCGCGGGATCGGGGCCGCGATCGCCGTCGCCCTCGCTGATGCGGGGGCTGCGGTGGCCGTTGCCGCACGGACCGAACAGGAAGGCAAGATCCCGGGCACCATCGGTGCGGTCGCCGAGAAGATCAAGTCTTCCGGAGGAAAGGCGCTCCCGGTCCAGTGCAATGTCGCGGACGAGGCCTCCGTCGACGCCGCCATCACCACCACGGTCGGCGAATTCGGCGGCCTGGACATCCTCGTCGCCAACGCGGGTGTCCTGTGGATGGGTCCGATCGAATCGACACCGCTCAAGCGGTGGCAACTCTGTCTCGACGTGAACTTGACCGGCGTGTTCAACGTGACCAAGGCCGCCATCCCGCACATCCGTGCGCGGGGCGGCGGGTCGATGATCGCGGTGACCACCACCGGCGTCACCATGATCGACCGTGGATCGAACGCCTACTGGGTGTCGAAGGCCGGCGTCGAACGCCTCTACACGGGTCTCGCGTCCGACCTGTCGTCCGACAACATCGCGGTGAACTGCTTGTCGCCGTCGCGTGTCGTGCTCACCGAAGGGTGGCTTGCCGGCGGTGGCGGGCAGAAGATTCCACCCGAGGCGATCGAGCCGCCGGAAACGATGGGTGCCGCAGCCGTTCTGCTCGGACAGCAGGACGCGTCCGGTATCACAGGCACCATTCAGCGCTCGGAAACGCTGATACCGCAGCAGTAGTTCGTCGAATGAGGGCCGGTCATCCGTGGGATGATCGGCCCTCATTCGTCACCGGTCAGTCCCCGAAGCGCGCGACCAGTCGTCCCGTGACCTCGTTGCGGCGCAGGCGTTCCAGCCCCTCGCCGATCTCGTCGAAACCGATCTCGGTGTACTCGGGTTCGATCTCCCGGGCGAGCAGCAGTTCGTAGACCTCTTCGATGTCCTGCACCGTTCCACCCAAGGAGCCCACAAGTGTCCTGCCGAGCATCGTCGGAGTATTCACCGTGAATGTCGGCCTTCCCAAACCGACCTGGACAACCTTGCCGCCGCGCTTGATGGCCTCGAGCGCCCTACCGGTTGTGTCGAAGCCCGCGTAGTCGACCACGAGGTCGAACCCCTGGCCGGCCCACTCCGACGCATCGCGCACGACGTCGACCACCCCGGCCGCTCGGGCGAGACCCCACACGGATTCTTTCGTCTCCGCGACATGCACCTCGGCACCCGCGAGAACTGCTGCGCGCGTGCCGAACTGCCCGAGCCCCCCGTATCCGATGACGCCGACCTTCATCCCGGCCGTGGCTCCGCCCACCTTGATGATCGCGTGGTACGAGGTCATACCCGCATCGGTGGCGAGCGCCGCCAGCGACAGGTCGAGCCCCTTGGGTACGCGCGCAAGGTCGCGGGCGTCGGCGAGGAACTTGTCGGCCATGCCGCCGGGGGTGAACATTCCGGCCGGCGGACGGAAGCCGGACGTACAGACACCGACGATGTCACCGAGTGCCCAACCGTCGACTCCGTCGCCGAGGGCGCTGATGACCCCTGCGTTCTCGTGGCCCTGAGTCATGGGCAGGAACGGCATACTCGCCTCGCCGACCTCCATGTACATGATGTCGCTGTGACACAGCCCGGCAGCCTTGACATCGATGACGACCTCGCCGTGCCCCGGTTCCGGTTCCGGCACCTCGTTCAGTGAGATCGGCTTCCCGGTTCCTTCGAACTGCCATGCCTTCATGTTGCTTCCCTTCGTCGCAGACCGGACAGCCGCCGGCCTTGGAAATCGAACGTCGACACCGTGCTGGAACCTTGCAGAATCACCCGCTCGAGATTATGGTTCTCCACATTCGGAAGGACATTCTTGAATTGCAGAGTACGTGACGGGGGCTGTTCGGTCAGGCGTGATCTGACTTCCACGTTCCCCACCACAGACAGCAGAGAGCAGAGCCATGAGTGTTGATGACGCTGTATCCGAGGTCGGGCGCAGGCAACCCGTGTTTCAGTTCGACAGGCACGCACCCGACTATCGCGACAAGTTCCAGGACATCACCGAGGAATTACAGTCCACTTGCCCGTTCGCGTGGTCCGACACCCACGGCGGCCACTGGGTTGCTTCCGGAGGTGACCAAGTATTCGCTCTCGCCCGCTCCGCGGACATCTCGAATGATCACGATGTCAAGGGAGTTCGCCGCGGATACAAGGGGATCATGATCCCGTCTGCGGTCAGGGCGTCCGGCGTACGCGGCGGGATCCTCGAAATGGACGACCCCGAGCATCGCGAGTTCCGCGCGGTCCTCAATCCGTACTTGTCGCCCGCCGCGGTCAAGAAATGGGTTCCCGTCATCGACGAAGTGATCCGCGCTTGCTTGGACGAGAAGATCGAGACCGGGCAGATCGATTTCATCGACGACCTCGTCAACATCGTCCCTGCGGTGATCACACTCGCGATGCTGGGTATCCCGGTCGCCAAATGGGACGTGTACTGCGAACCCGTGCATGCGGCGATGTACACGCCCCCGGATTCACCCGACGTCACCCGGGTCGCGGAACTGCACCGGCGCATGGGGCTGGATCTGCTCTCCAGCCTTCACGAAATTCGAGAGAATCCCCGCCCGGGCATGGTCGACGCGATCGCCAAGGCCACCGTCGATGGCGAGCAGCCCGACGACGCAGAACTTCTCGGGGTCCTCAGCCTGCTCATCGGCGGCGGCTTCGATACGACGACAGCGCTCACCTCCCACGCACTCGAATGGTTGTCGCAGAATCCCGATCAGCGCGAAACTCTCAGCACCGAGCGCGACACGCTGCTCGATTCGGCCACCGAGGAGTTCCTACGCTTCTTCTGCCCGTCCGCGGGCGACGGCCGCACTTTCTCCGCGGACATGGAGATCGACGGCATCGAAGCGAAAGAGGGCGAGCGTGTGTGGCTTTCCTGGGCCATGGCCAACCGCGACCCCGCACTGTTCACCGACCCCAACACGGTCGACCTCGAACGCAAGGGCAACAGGCACTTCAGTTTCGGTCTGGGCGTCCACCGCTGCATAGGATCCAACCTGGCGCGAACTGTGTTCAAGCGAATGCTCGTGGCGGTGCTCGATCGGATGCCGGATTTCCACTGCGATCCGGAAGGCGCGGTGCACTACGACTCCATCGGTGTCATTCAGGGAATGCGACAGCTCCCGGCGACCTTCACTCCTGGCCCGCGCATCGGAGCCGGACTCGACGAGACTCTGGCCGCCCTTCAGCTCATGATCGACGAACAAGAACTTGCCGCTCCGGTAGCGGTGCGACAGTGAGGAATTCGATGAATCTGGACGATATGGTGATGGTCAGCATCGACGATCACGTGGTCGAGCCGGCAGATCTGTTCGAGAAGCATTTCCCGAAGAGTCTCATGGACCAGGCTCCTAAACTCACCGCTAACCCCCGCAACCCCGAAGTTCAGGCATGGCAGTTCCAGGGCAGCGTCGTCGGTAGCTCCGGCCTCAACGCCGTCGTCTCCTGGCCCAAAGAAGAATGGGGCATGGACCCCACCGGCTACGCCGAAATGCGACCCGGCGTCTACGACATGGACATGCGCGTGCGCGACATGGACGCCAACGGCACCCTCGCCGCCACACTGTTCGCCACCTTCCCCGGCTTCGCAGGCACCCACCTCGCCACCCTGCCCGACAAGAAGCTCTCCCTCGCAGCGCTGAAGGCCTTCAACGACTGGGTCGTCGGCGAAGTCCCCGACACCCACCCCGGACGCTTCATCCCCCTCGGCATCATCCCGTTCTACGACGTCGACGAATCCGTCACGGAGATCCACCGCCTCGCCGCCATGGGCTGCCGCTCCATCTCCATCCCGGAAACCCCCTACGGCGTCGGCGACGGCTACCCCGACTTCAAATCCGGATACTGGGACCCGATCTTCAAGGCCTGCGTCGAGCACAACATCGTGCTCAGCCTGCACATCGGCGGCGGCATGGGCCTGGTCAAACGACCAGAGGCGTTCAACCTCGACGACATGTTGGTCCTCACCCCGCTGATCTCGACGATCGCCGCGACCGACATGATGCTCAGCGGCGCATTCCAGAAGTTCCCCGACCTCAAGGTCGCCATGAGCGAAGGCGGCGTCGGCTGGGTCGCACCCTGGCTCGACCGCCTCGAACGCCACATCGTCAACCAGTCCTGGACCGGCGCGAGCTTCCTGCCGAAAGGTATGTCGCCCACCGACGTGTGGAAGAACAACTTCCTCGCCTGCTACATCACCGAACCGAGCGGCCTGAACAACCGCGAGCGTCTCGGTATCGACACCATCGCCTGGGAATGCGACTACCCCCATTCGGATTCGACCTGGCCTCGGTCGCCGGAGATGCTGATGGAGGAGTTCGTCGCGGCCGAGCTCACCGACGAGGAGATCGACAAGGTCACCTTCGAGAACGCCGCGCGGTTCTTCGGTTGGGATCCGTTCGAGCACACACCGCGTGAGCAGGCCACCGTCGGTGCCCTGCGTGCCCGTGCGAAGGACGTGGACGTCAGCGAGACGTCCAAGCAGGAATACCGTCGGCGTTACGAACTCGCTCACTCGTAGGCCGATACGACGGCGCGTCCGGACTCCGGGGAGTTCGGGAGCGCCGTCGTTCTGTCGGTAAGGTCAGGTCTTCAGGGTCTTGCTCACGGCGGCACACTGTTCGTCGAAGAACTCCCGCGCGACACCGCTGCGCGAGGAGACGGAATCGAAACCGTGGAAAGCCCCCGATACCGAGTGGAATTCGCACGGCACTCCGGCTTCGACGAGACGGTCGGCGTATTCGCGATCCTCACGCGCGAACAAATCGTTGTCCCCCACACCGATCCAGGCCGGTGGAAGTCCTGCCAGGTCGGTGCGGCGGCCCGGAGCCGCAATCGACGCGTCGGCATCTCCGAGAAAGCTCGCCCACCCGAAGCGGTTGCACTCCCCGTCCCACAGGCGCATGTGCTCGGGACCGGAGACGGTCCGGTCGTCGAGCATCGGATAGACCAGGAGCTGGAATACGGGCTCGGTCAGATCGCTGTCGCGTATCGCGAACGCGAGCGCCGCAGCAAGACCACCACCCGCACTGGCACCGCCGATCACGATCTTCGACGGGTCCACCTCCTCCCGGTGCACGAGCCACCGATAGGCATGGAGACAGTCCTCCACAGGGATCGGGTACGAGTACTCAGGCGACAATCGGTAATCGACCGACGCGACGACCGCACCGAGCCGGTCGGCGAAGCGCTGACACAGTGCATCGTCCTGCGCAGCCCGGCCGAACACGTAACCCCCGCCGTGGATCCACAACAGCGCGGGACGCGGCGCATCGCCGGCAGAGGTCCGCGGACGGAAGAACCTCACCGCCACGCCGGGTTCCAGGACGTGGATGTCCGGATCTGCCCCTTTGATCCGCGCGGTGAGGCTACGCAGCACCCCGAGTGTTCTCGGTGTCACTGCGCGTCGCGGTGCCACCAGCGCCGCGACGCGCAGATCAGGATGGAAGTGCGGCAACGACCTCACGCGGCTCAGCATGGTCCCTGCCCCCTGTCCGTGTCGCTCTCTCCGTCAGCTCTTGCCTGCGGTGAGGCGTGCGATGTTCGCCCGGAAATCGTCGCTCTGGAAGGTCATTTCCTCCGCGCTCAGAGCGTAGTCGATCGCGGCGAGAACCGTGCGTTCGAGTTGGATGTTGATCAGGCGCTTGGTCGCCTCGATCGCCTTCTGCGGCTGATCCAGGATGTTCTTGGCCGCTGAGAGTGCCTCGCTCAGCGGATCTTCGACCACATGATTGGCAAGACCCAGTTCGAGTGCACGTTGCGCGGAGATCCGCTGTCCCGTGAACGCGAACTCCTTCGCCTGCAACAGGCTGATCTGCAGCGGCCAGGTGAGCGCACCACCGTCGGCTGCAACCAGGCCGACCTGCACGTGCGGGTCGGCGAGGTAGGCCTTCTCACCCATGTAGACCATGTCGCTCAGTGCCACGATGCTGCAGCCGAGTCCGACCGCCGGACCGTTCACTGCCGCAATCACCGGAATTCGGCACCGCGTCATTCCGAGTACGAGCTCGCGGCCGTCGGCGATCGACTTCGAGCGAAGGTCCGGGTCCTCCGCAAGTTGTGCGAGATAGCCGAAGTCACCACCGGCCGAGAACGCTCGTCCGGCACCCGTGATCACAGCAACGCGGGCGCTACGGTCTGCGCTCAACTGCGTCCACAGCCGCGCAAGGCCTTCGTGCAGAGGATCGTTGACAGCGTTGAGATCCGCGGAGCGGTTGAGGGTGATGATCCGCATCGGACCGTCGGCCTGGACGTCGATTTCGTCGGGCATGTCGTACATGTCAGACCCCCAATCCGAGGATTCGCGAAGCGATGATGTTCTTCTGGATTTGTGACGTACCGCCCATGACCGACTGTGCGCGGCTGTACATGTACGAGCCGAGCAACTCGGTGTCGCGGGTGCCTGCCACAGCAAGTGCGGCGTGCCCTACCGACTGATCCACCCAGGTCATGAGCAGCTTGTCGAGCGAGCCCTCGGACCCGTGATTGACTCCGTCGAGCTGCTCGGAGAGCCGGCGGCGCACGTGCAGGCGCAGCATCTCGGACTGCACCGCCGCCCATGCCAGGTCCTCGGGTGGCCGTCCTTCGGTGCGGGCAGCGAGCTGACGAACGAGTTTGCCGTAGCGCGCGGCGAATCCGAGCGTCGACGGCTCCCGTTCGTGCCCGACCACCGTCATCGCGATACGCCAGCCGTCGCCGGGGTTGCCGACCATCTGATCCGCGGGCACTCGTGCCCCGTCGAACAGAACCTGCCCGAACTCCTTCGTGACACCACTGATCATCTTGAGCGGACGCTGCTCGATACCGTCCTGCTTCATCGGAACGATGAATGCCGAAATACCGCGATGCCGCGACGCATCCGGATCGGTGCGCGCAAGAAGCAAGCACCAATCCGCAACATCGGAATAGCTCGTCCAGATCTTGTGACCGTGTATGACGTATTCGTCGCCGTCGCGGGTCGCGGTGGTGGTCAGCGATGCAAGGTCCGAGCCCGCACCGGGTTCGCTGAAGCCCTGGCACCACCGCTGAGTGCCGTTGATCATCCCCGGCAGGAACCGCTGCTGCAGTTCTTTGCTGCCGTGATGTCCGAGCCCCACCACGAGGTAGCCGAGGCTGGGCCGCGGCGGGGCACCGGCGATCGCGAGTTCCTCGTCGAGGATCACATCGAAGACCGGCGGGAGTTCCTGTCCGCCGTATTCCTTCGGCCACGACAGACCGAAGAATCCCGCCCCGTATAGGGCTTGATGCCATTCGCCCTGCTTTGCCCAGTACTCGTCGCCCGAGGTGGGGAATGTGCCTGCTATCTCTGCGAGCCAGGTGCGCAGCCGCGTACGGAACGCGGCTTCTTCCGGCGAGTCACGAAAGTCCAAGGTCGATCTCCTCCAGGCTCACGGGGAACAGTTCGGTGGACGTCAGCGCCCGCCGAAGATAGACGTGTTCGATGCATTCCCAGGTGTTTCCGATGCCGCCGTGCACCTGGATGGCCGTTTCGCACACCGTGCGTGCGGCACGGGCGCAGTAGATCTTCGCGATCCTCGCGGCGCGCACCGCTTCGGCTGGTGTCAGTTCGTCGACTGCCCACGCGGCGTGACGCAGCACGCTGATGGATCCTTCGATGAGCGCTTCGCTTTCGGCGAGCAGGTGTGCGACGGCCTGGTACGAGCCGATGGTGCTGCCGTACTGCTCGCGGATCTTGGCGTAATCGACTGCGGCTGCCTGGGCGCCGCGCGAGGTTCCCACGAGGTCGGCGCACGTGACGACCAACGCCAGCGCGTAGCCGCGCTCGATCTGTTCGGGCGACAGTTCGCCGATCTGCTCGTACGGTTGGATCAACGTAGCGAATGCGCGGGTGAAGTCGGCTCCCTCTGCGGGGTCGCCGATCTCGGCCGCGAGAACACTGTTGTCTCGCACCACAAGTGCGTGGGTGAGGCCCGACGCATCGAAAGCGTCGTCGCCGATGGCGATGGCCCAGGTCTGCTGGTCGTCGGCTAGGTGCCGTCGCAGATCGTCGGCGAGAACCGGACCGAGGAACGGGACATCCACGAGTCCTCGGCCGAACTCTTCGGCAACGATCGCAACCTCGACGCCGGAGGCGCCGTCGGAACGAAGTTCGCGCCAGCCTGCCGCGGCCACCGTCTTCTCCAGCCGCGCGACACGTGTCGCGTCGTCGAGGTCCTGAACCGAACCCGGCCCCAGATCGTCGGCGAGTTTTGCGGCTGCGTCGCGCAATTGCTGCTGTTCATTGGTCAGACGTACGTCCATGGCGCTCCTCGAGTATTCGGCGCAACACCTTGCCGGAGGGCAGGCGCGGGATTTCGGGCACGAAGACCACTCGGCTCGGACGCTTGTACGAGGCGAGGGTGTTCCCGACGAGATCGATGATCTCGCCGGCTTCGATCGGTGCGGTCGTAGTGACCGCAGCGACGACGGCTTCACCGGTGGCAGCGTCGTCGACTCCGAACACCGCGCAGTCGGCGATGTCGGGGTGGGTGAACAGGACGGCTTCGATCTCGGCGGGCGCCACCTGGAAACCCTTGACCTTGATCATGTCCTTGGACCTGTCGGTGATGCGCACCCAGCCGTCGGCATCGACACTGCCGACATCGCCGGTGCGGTACCAGCCGTCGGCGAATGCGTCGGCGGTCGTGTCGCCGGGTAGGTATCCGGCCATCATGGACGCCGACCGCACCTGGATCTCGCCCGTATCGCCCGGCGCGAGCGTCTCGCCCGTCCCGAGCGACACAACGCGCATCTCGACGCCGGGCACCACGCGACCCACGCTGTCCAGGCGCGCACCCTCGATCGGGCTGCAGGCGATCACCGGGATCTCGCTCGCCCCGTACGCCGGGACCCACGGCACTCCGGTCCGGCGGGTGACGGTCTCGGCGACGCTCGGCGTGACGGGTGTGGCGCCCCACATGATGTAGCGCAGCGACGTCAGGTCGAAGGATTCGAGATCCGGGTGCGACGCGATACCCAGCGCAATCGGCGCCACTGCCATCTCGACGGTGATGCGATCGCTTTCGATGTGGCGCAGCATCGCGTCGAGGTCGAATCGACGATGCAACCGCATCCAGGTGCCTGCATCGAGTGCGGTGACGATGTTGAGCAAGCCGAGGATATGCGACGGGGGCGTGACGATCTGGATGCGATCGCTCGCGGTGAGTTTCAGGGCATCGCGCCAGTGCCCGACCGCGGCGGCGAACGATGCGTGAGTGTGACGGACCGCTTTCGGAAGTCCGGTGGTGCCCGAACTGAACACGAGCAGGGCGTCGGCATCCGACTCGGCCGGCGTGGGCGGACGGAATCCCTCTTCGATCTGATCGTCGAGGCAGAGCATGGGCATCAGGTCGGCGAGTACCGAACTGTCGCCGACCGCGTGGGTGGCCTCGCTGACATCGAGCGCGTGCGTGACTTCGGCACGTTTCCACGCCGGACTGATCAGGACGACGACTGCGCCGAGCTGCCAGATCGCCAGCGCTGCGATGACGAACTCGGGCCGGTTCGACGACATGAGTGCCACACGGTCGCCGGGGCCGACACCTCGACGCTCGAGGGACGCAGCCATACCGGCAGCCAGCGCATCGAGTTGCGTGCGGCTGTATTCCTGCTGGTCGAAGGCCAGCACGGTGGGGTCGGCCATGTCCTCGTTCCTTACGATCCCGTCTCATCCTGGGAACAAACTCCGTCGGGAGCTTTCGCTCTCATTGACGAGAATAGTACTCTCCTAGTAGCAGAATATCGATACCAGGAGGAGACGGTCCATGGCGAGACCACCTTTGTTCCAGCGCGCGACCGTTACCCGGATCGTGAAGGAGACCGACGACGCCCGTACCTACGTGCTCGCCCCCGTGGATGGGCCGTTCACCTATCAGGCAGGTCAGTTCTGCACCTTCAAGGTCGATGTCGACGGCACAGAGCTCTACCGGTCGTACTCGATGTCGAGTGCCCCCGAGACCGACACCGAGATGATGACCACCATCAAGAGGGTTCCCGGCGGCAAGGTCTCCAACTGGCTGCACGACAACGTGGCCGAGGGCGATCAAGTGGAGATCACCCGACCCGCAGGCACCTTCCTGCTGCGCGAAGGGGCAGGGCCGGTCATCGGATTCGCCGGCGGCAGCGGCATCACCCCCCTGCTGTCCATCGCGAAGAGCGCGCTTGCCACCACCGACAGGGACGTCCGCCTGCTCATCGCAGACCGCGACCGAAACGCTGCGATCTTCGACGCCCTTACCGACCAGCTCGTCGAGCAGTACGGCGGACGCCTCACCGTCGTTCGTCACTTCGACGACGACTCGGGTCTGCTCACCCCCGCGGGTGCGCTGGACTTCATCGGCGGCGACACCGCGTCCGACGTATACCTGTGCGGCCCCGAAGCGTTCATGGACATGATCGAGTCCGCCCTCCCCGGCCCCGGCACGGTGTACAGCGAACGTTTCGGCGCCGCCGCAGAACCCGTGAAGGCTGCCGAAGCGGAGCCTGAAGCCCCGGCCGCGCCGATCGAGGGCACCGTGTCGATCCGGCTGGGCAGCCAGCGCGTGTCCGTACCACTGCAGGCGGGCGAAACACTTCTCGAAAGCGCGCGGCGAGCAGGTCTGGCACCTCCGTTCTCGTGCGAGGCCGGTAATTGCGCGACTTGCATCGCGAAGATCACCGACGGCAGTGCCACCATGCGCGTCAACGACGCACTCAGCGACGACGAGATCGCCGACGGCTACACCCTGACCTGCCAGGCTGTACCGGACTGCTCCATCAAGGTGCGATACGAGTAGGACGTGCAACACCGCGATGGCCTCCAACGGGATTTCGTTGGAGGCCATCGCGGTGTTCGGCTTGTGTTCGCAACAGCGGGCCAGAAGGATCAACCGACGGGAAGCGTGCCGTGCTCGCCCAGCTTCGGTGGCGCGCCGTATTCGGGCTCGTAGCCGTCGATGCGGATGGGACTTCCGACGAGCCGGAAGTCGCCGGCCTCCACAACCATCGACGGTGTGGCCTCCAGCGCGTCCGGCAGCGAGCGGACCGCGGCAGCGGGAACACCCAGGGGACGCAATCGCGATTCCCACCCGGCCGCGGTGTCGCCGGCGAGTACTTCGGTGACGACGCGAAGCACCTCGTCTCGCTGCGCCGCACGCTCGGCCATCGTCGTGAAGCCCGCGATGCCCGCCTCGGCAGCGAATGTGCGCCAGAAACCGTCGTGGGTGATGAACAACGCCAGCGTCCCGTCCGATGTCGGGAACAACTGCGCCGGAACATAGTACGAATGCGCACCGCTCGGCATACGACGCGGTGGGGTGCCCTCGTTGAGATATGCCGACGCCCGGTAATTGAGCTGCGAGAGCATGACGTCGCGCAACGAGACTTCCACCTGGCCGCCACGACCCGACACAATCTGGGCGAGTAGGCCGAGCGCGGCTGTCAGACCGGTCGAATTGTCGGCCGCCGAATACCCGGGAAGTGTCGGTGGCCCGGCGGGATCGCCGGTGAGGTCGGCGACGCCCGTCACTGCCTGGATGACGTAATCGAATGCGGGGTCGTCGCCCTCGTCGAGGCCGTATCCCGTGAGCGCGACACACACGATCTTGTCGTTGAACCGTCGCAATGCGTCGTAGGTCAAGCCGTACTTCCGGATCGCCGACGGCTTGAGATTGACCAGCAGAGCGTGTGATTCGGCGGCAAGCTCACCGAGCCGACGCAGACCCTCATCGGTGGTCAGGTCGAGACAGATGCTTCGCTTGCCCCGGTTGAGACTCGCGAAGTATGCGTCGCTGACCTGTCGCGACAGATCCCCGGTCGGTGGTTCGATCTTCGTGACCTCGGCCCCGAGATCGGCGAGCATCATCGTTGCGTACGGTCCGGCAAGGATGTGGCCGACCTCGAGGATCCGGATACCTGAGAGGGGACCGGTCACCGCAGTTCCTTCGCAAGCTCGGCGACGACCTCACGTGTGCGGTACTTCGACGCGACCAGTTCGTCGCGGTTGTTTCCGATGGGAAGCAGGCGCATCGACAGATCGGTCACGCCTGCGTCGCGGTACCGCTTGAACCCGGCGAGGATCGAGTCCTCGTCGCCGACGATGGCCATCTGGCCGATGTCCTTCGCCTCGCCCTGCTCGAGCAGACGCTGGTAGTTCGGCGAGATCTCGGCCTCGGCGAGGATGCGGTTGGCGCGTTCACGCGCGACATCCTCTTCGCCCGGTGCACACAGACACACGGGCACACCCGCGACGATGCGCGGGTCGGGTCGTCCCGCGTCTGCGGCGGCCTTGGTGATGCGCGGAACGATGTGCTCTCCGATCGCCCGCTCGTCGGCCATCCACAGGATCGTTCCGTCGGCCCGTTCACCGGCGATCTTCAGCATGACGGGGCCCAGCGCGGCGACCAGGAGGGGCATCGGCGCCACGGGTCCGATGTCGAGTGGGTTGTGCACGGTGAACGTGTCGTTCTCGACATCGATCGAGCCGGGAAGATCCTTGATCGCACCGAGCACGTCGAGGTAGTCCCGGGTGAACTTGGCGGGCTTGTCGTAGGGCAGGCCGAGCATGTCCTGCACGATCCAGTGGTGCGACGGACCGACCCCCAGAGCGAGTCGACCATCGAGCGCGGCATGCGTGGACAACGCCTGGCGCACCAGATGCACGGGATGCTGCGCCTGCAGTGGCACCACTGCGGTCCCGATCTCGATTCGGCTCGTCCTCGTGCTCATGAGGGCGATGGCAGTCAATGCGTCGAAGTCGGTGGGGATCTGAGGGACCCACACGGTGTCGAATCCGGCGGCCTCCGCCCATTCGACGTCCTTCAACATCCGGTCGACCTTGCGGTTGGTGTCCCCCTGCTCGGGTCCGACCATCACTCCGATCCGCACGATTCCTCCAGCATTCGAATTCGTTGTCTGCGCGGCCCGGTGGCGCGCTCGGTGGGCCGGGCTCGAAGGTGACTACATCTGGCCGTGTTCTCGCTCAGTGCTTCTCTCTCAGTGTGTGTTCTCGGTCAGCTTGCGCACTCCCGCTACCAATTCGTCGAGTGGCGTGCTGGTGGGGAACACTGCGGCAGCGCCTGCTGCGAGCAGTTTGGGAACGTCGGACTGAGGAATGGTGCCTCCGACGATCACGTCGATGTCACCTGCGTCCGCAGCACGCAGAGCCTCGACGACCTTCGTCGTCAATGCAACGTGCGCACCCGAGAGAATGCTCAGACCTACCACCTCGACGTCCTCTTGGACGGCGATGGACACGATGTCCTCGACCTTCTGGCGGATTCCGGTGTAGATCACCTCGAAGCCGGCGTCTCGCAGAGCGCGCGCGACGATCTTGGCGCCACGATCGTGGCCGTCGAGTCCGGGCTTTGCGACGAGAACGCGGGCGGTCATCAGAACACCACCGGCTGCTGGAACTCGCCCCACACGGACTTGAGCGCGGACACCATTTCGCCGACCGTGCAGTAGGCGTTGGCGCAGTCGATCAGGGAGTGCATCAGATTGTCGGTTCCTTCCGCTGCGCGGGACAGTGCGGCGAGGGTGCTGCGCACGGCCTCGGGATCACGCTCGGCCTTTACTTTCGCGAGTCGCTTCAGCTGCATCTCGCGGCCTTCGGCATCGAGTTCGTAGGTGGAGATCTCCGGCGCGGGCTCGTCGGAGACGAATTTGTTGACACCGACGACGGGACGCTCGCCGCCTTCGATCTCCTGGTGGAGCTTGTACGCCTCGTCGGCGATGAGACCCTGGAGGTACCCGTCCTCGATAGCGCGGACCATGCCGCCGTGTTGCTCGAGGTCGGTCATGATCTCGATGATGCGTTCTTCGGTGCGGTCGGTGAGTGCCTCGACGAAATAGGACCCTCCGAGCGGGTCGGCCACTCGGGTCACGCCGGTCTCGTAGGCGAGCACCTGCTGTGTGCGCAGGGCGAGCGTCGCCGACTCCTCACTCGGCAGGGCGAACGGTTCGTCCCATGCCGCAGTGAACATCGACTGAACGCCGCCGAGTACAGAGGCCATGGACTCGTAGGCCACACGAACGAGGTTGTTCTGCGCCTGCGGCGCGTAGAGCGAAGCGCCGCCTGCGACACAGCCGAACCGGAACATCGACGCCTTGTCGCTGGTGGCGCCGTAACGCTCGCGGACGATCGTCGCCCAACGGCGCCGTCCTGCACGATATTTGGCTATCTCCTCGAAGAAGTCGCCGTGCGTGTAGAAGAAGAACGAGATCTGCGGCGCGAACTGGTCGATGGTCATGCGGCCGCGTTCGATCACGGTGTCGCAGTAGGTGACACCGTCGGCAAGCGTGAAGGCCATCTCCTGTACCGCGTTGGCTCCCGCATCGCGGAAGTGTGCGCCTGCCACCGAGATCGCATTGAACCGCGGAACTTCTGCGGCACAGAATTCGATCGTGTCGGCGATCAGTCGCAAGGACGGCTCGGGCGGCCAGATCCAGGTGCCCCTGGACGCATACTCTTTGAGAATGTCGTTCTGGATGGTGCCGGTGAGCTTCTCTCGCGGCACACCCTTGCGTTCGGCAGCAGCCACATAGAAGGCAAGCAGAATCGCCGCGGTGCCGTTGATCGTGAAGCTGGTACTGATCTTGTCGAGGGGTATGCCGTCGAAGAGGATCTCGGCGTCGGCGAGGGTGTCGACTGCGACGCCGACGCGCCCCACCTCCTCGGTGACCTCGGGGTCATCGGAGTCGTATCCGCACTGGGTGGGGAGGTCCAGCGCAACCGAGAGCCCGGTCCCGCCCTGATCGAGCAGGTATCGGTACCGGCGGTTGGATTCTTCGGCGGTGCCGAAGCCCGAGTACTGACGGAAGGTCCACAGCCGTCCCCGATAACCGGAAGCGAAGTTCCCACGGGTGAAGGGGAACTCTCCCGGCAGGGGTAGTTCACGTTCTCGATCCCCCGATCCGTAAACCGGATCGAGCGGGATCCCGGACGAGGTTTCCACGATGTCGCTCACGCCGGATACCTTACTTGCAGAAAATGAGAATGCCAATATCATCGGTGAGAACGAATGAGCTACACGAATTCCGAGTAGGGAGAACGATGACGAGCCAGCATGCACTTCGCGACCGCACGATGGTGGTGTCCGGCGCCAGCCGCGGCATCGGACTTGCGATCGCCGTCGCTGCCGCAGCGCAGGGCGCGAACGTAGTGCTCCTGGCCAAGACCGGCGAACCCCACCCGAAGCTGAAGGGCACAGTGCACACGGCTGTCGCCGACATCGAAGCGGCCGGCGGCAAAGCCGTCGCGATCGTCGGCGACGTACGCAAAGAGGAGGACGTACAGCGCGCCGTCGACACCGCGGTCGAGCGATTCGGCGGCATCGACATGTGCGTCAACAACGCGAGCGCGATCGGCACCGAACCGACCGAACAACTGTCCGCGAAGAAATACGACCTGATGCAGGAGATCAACTGCCGGGGCACCTTCCTTCTCACGAAGGCAGCCCTCCCGCATCTACGCAAGTCCGAGAACGGACACATCCTCACGATCGCCCCGCCGATCAACATGAACCCGTACTGGCTGGGCGCGCATCCCGCGTACACGCTGTCCAAGTACGGAATGTCGCTGCTGACACTGGGGTTCGCGGCAGAATACGCCGAGGCAGGAATCGCCGCGAACTGCCTGTGGCCGGAGACCTATATCGCCACCTCGGCGGTCGCGAACATGCAGGACGGCGAGAACCTGCTGTCCTCATCGCGCAGCCCCGAGATCATGGCCGACGCCGCAGTGGCAATCCTGTCGAGTCCCGCGAAGACCACCAGTGGAAAGTGCTACATCGACGCCGACGTGCTCACCGCGGCGGGTATCACCGATCTTTCACGTTACGGTGGCGGCGACAACCCGCAACGGGATCTGTTCCTCGACGCCTGAAAACCGCACACGCACAACGGCACCGAGTGAATTCACTCGGTGCCGTTGTGCATCGGCGCGCTATCGGACCATACGCCGCCTGCGTGCGGCCTTTCGTTCCTCCTCGGTCATACCGCCCCATACCCCGTATCGCTCACCGGATTCCAGAGCGTAACGAAGGCATTGCATACTCACCGGGCACGAGCGGCAGATCCGCTTCGCAGCCTCGATTCGCTCCTCGCGCGGTTCACCGCGCTCGTTGTCGGGGTGGAAGAAGATCGCGCCGTCGACGTCGCGGCATGCAGCGTCCATCTGCCAATCCCACGACTCCGCGACCGGTGGGGGAAGTTTCAGCAGTTTCAGAGCGGGCACGGGTCACTCTCCCTTCGACATCTCTCGGTAGATTCGGATGAGGGCGTCGGTGGACGCATCACCGGTTGCAGGATCGCTGTCTTCCGACAACGCCGCCTGCAGTTGCGTTGCCTGTACCTTCCCCAGTTCCACACCCCACTGGTCGAACGAGTCGATCCCCCACACGACGCCCTGAACGAACACCTGATGCTCGTACAGCGCGATGAGCTGCCCGAGCGTCGACGGGGTCAGTTTCGGTGCAAGGACGGTCGTCGACGGCTGATTGCCCGGCATCACTTTGTGTGCCACCAACTCTTCGGGCGTGCCGTCGGCCCGTACCTGGTCTGCAGTGCGGCCGAATGCCATCACCTTCGACTGCGCGAAGCAGTTCGCCATGAGCACATCGTGCATACTTCCGGTTCCATCTGCAGTGGGCAGATCATCCGTCGACATGGCGAATCCGATGAAATCGGCAGGTACCAGGTGCGTTCCCTGATGAAGTAACTGGTAGAACGCGTGCTGTCCGTTCGTTCCCGGCTCGCCCCAGAAGATCTCGCCGGTCGCGCATCCCACCGGAGTTCCGTCGGCGCGTATCGATTTGCCGTTCGACTCCATGGTCAACTGCTGCAGGTAGGCGGGAAAACGTACGAGGTCGTTGGAATACGGCAGCACAGCACGCGATTGCGCACCCAGGAAGCTCGTGTACCACACGCCGAGCAGGCCGAGCAGGACCGGAGCGTTCCTCTCGAGGGGCGCCGTTCGGAAGTGAGTGTCGACGCGGCGGAACCCGTCGAGCAGTTCGGCGAATCGCTCTCGACCCACCGCGCACATCACCGACAGCCCGATGGCAGACCCGACCGAGTACCTTCCGCCGACCCAGTCCCAGAAGCCGAACATGTTGGCCGGGTCGATCCCGAACTCTTCGACCCGCTGTGCGTGTGTGGACACCGCCACGAAATGCGCCGCGACCGCGTCGTCTCCGAGCGTCGCGACGAGCCAGCATCTCGCAGCGGTCGCGTTCGTCAGGGTCTCGACTGTCGAGAACGTCTTGGATGCCACGATGAACAATGTCGTCGCCGGATTCAGGCCGTTCAGGGCCGCCGTGAGATCGGCCGGATCGACATTCGACACGAATCGCACCTGCGGACCGTCGTGGTAGTGCCGCAGAGCACGCGTCACCATCACCGGGCCCAGGTCCGATCCACCGATCCCGAGGTTGATCACTGTCGCGATCTTCTCACCGGTCGCTCCCCGCCACCGGCCGTCCCGGACGCGGTCGGTGAAATCGCCCATCGCGTCGAGTACCTCGTGCACGCGGGTCACCACATTCTCACCATCGATCCGCACCTGAGCGGTCGACGGCAGCCGGAGCGCGGTGTGGAGCACAGCCCGGTCCTCGGTGACGTTGATGTGTTCACCGGCGAACATCCCGTCGCGGGCTGCCTCGACCCCCGTCGCGCGGGCGAGGTCGAGAAGAAGCTCCCTCGTGCGGGTGGTGATCCGGTGTTTGCTGTAGTCGATCTCCAGATCCGCGGCGGTGACCGTCATCTCCGTGGTACGGGCAGGTTCTGCCGTGAACAATTCGCGCAAGTGCAACGACTCGACATCGGTGCGATGGGCGTCGAGCGCCTTCCACTGCGGAAGGGTGGTCACGTTCTGTGCAACCGAGGTCATCTCGTCGTCCGTCCGTTCACGCGAGGGCGCGCAGCCGCGGAGCCAGATCCCGCTCGAACAACTCCAGAAAACGCCGCTGATCATGCCCCGGCGCATGAAACACCAAATGATTCAACCCCGCATCCACATACGCCCGCACCTGCTCCACCGCCTCATCCGGATCCGACGCCACAATCCACCGCTTCGCCACCTGCTCGATCGGCAACGCATCCGCCGCCGCCTCCATCTCGATCGGATCCTCGATCGAATGCTTCTGCTCCGCCGTCAACGACAACGGCGCCCAGAACCGCGTATTCTCGAGCGCCGACTCCGGATCCGTGTCATACGAAATCTTGATCTCGATCATCTTGTCGATCCCCGACACCTCCCGGCCGGCCTTGCCCGCACCCTCGGCCACCGCAGGCAACAACTTGTCGGTATACAGCTCCATCCCCTTACCCGAAGTACAGATGAACCCATCACCCGCCCGACCCGCATACCGCGCCACCACCGGACCACCCGCCGCCACATACACCGGCACACCACCATCAGGCACGTCATAGATCGACGCCCCCACCGTCCGGTAGAACTCCCCCTCGAAATCCACCCGATCACCGGTCCACAACGCCCGCATCAACCGCACCGACTCCCGCAACCGCGCAAACCGCTCCTTGAACTCCGGCCACGCATCGCTGTACCCCGTCGCGATCTCATTGAGCGCCTCCCCCGTCCCCACACCCAGAAACACCCGCCCCGGATACAGACACCCCATCGTCGCGAACGCCTGCGCAATCACCGCCGGGTTGTACCGGAACGTCGGCGTGAGCACCGACGTCCCCAACTGCAACCGCTCGGTACGCTCCCCCACCGCCGTCATCCACGCCAACGAGAACGGCGCATGCCCACCGGTATGCCGCCACGGCTGGAAATGATCCGACACCGTCGCCGAATCCATCCCGTGCGCCTCGGCGAGCACCCCGAGCTCGACCAGCTCACGCGGACCGAACTGCTCGGCCGATGCCTTGTATCCCAACTTGAGCATTACGTGTGACCTCCGAAAGACGACGTCGTATGCGGTCGGCCGAGGTCCGTGAGTCGAGGAACCTCGGCGGTTCCGGTGTTCTGGGTGAACTTCTCTTCTCGGCAAACTTCAGCTTCGTGACAACTTCGCGAGCTCTGCGCGAGAACGTGCAGGTTCTGCTCGAAATAATGCACAGTTTCGCGCAGAAGTGTCAATATCTACACGCGTTCTGCGTGTCGGTGCGCTATGGTCGTCACCAATCGAGCAGACTCTCGACCTCGACCGCCCAATACCCACGCACCGATCCGAGGAGCATTCGTGTCCGCGAGCGCACGACGACGTGAGATCTTCACTCGAGTACTCGCCGACGGATATGTCGACGCCAAGACACTGTCGGCTGCCCTCGGCGTCGACTCGTCCACCATCCGGCGCGACCTCGATGCACTCGCACGCGACGGCAAGGTCGAACGCACCCACGGCGGCGCGAAAGCGATCGATGGTGCGTCGTTCGAAGTCCCGTACGCGCTCAAACAGGACGTACGCCGCGCCGAGAAATCGGCGATCGCCGCGGCTGCGGCCAAGTTCGTGTCCGACGGCGACAGTGTCGTTCTCGACAGCGGCTCCACGACCTACGAGGTCGCGGTCGCGCTGCGGGCGAAGTCGTCGCTGACCGTGCTCACCAACGATCTCCGTATCGCGAAGTTCGTCGCGTCGTTCCCCGACGTACGGCTGCTGGTATCCGGGGGCGAGTTGCTCGGCTCCGTCTACACGCTGATCGGCGACCATGCCGTCCGGTTCATGTCGCACTACTCGGCCGATTGGGCGTTTCTCGGGGCAGACGCGATCGACCCTGCCGCCGGAATCACCAACAACAACACGCTCGAGGTTCCCATCAAACGCGCCCTGATCGCCGCGTCCGCACACACGGTGGTCGTCGCCGACCACACCAAGTTCGGACGACGAGCTCTCGCAAAGGTGGCTGCCCTCGACGAGGTGAACACGATCGTCACCGACTCCGGGCTCGGTGACGACCAACGCGACCTCTACGACGACAACTTGACGATCGCGGAGATGCCCACCGCGTCATGACCAGATGCGCAGGCCGGTTTCGGCCGAAAAGAAGAAGACCTCACCGGATTTCGGAATCAGGTGGATCTCTTCGCCGTGTGTTATCGGTTTCCGCCGATCCCATCGCACGACGACCTTGCCCATCCCGTCGGTCGGCGCTTCCGTTACCGCATGAACGAACGACTCGGCCCCGAGTTCCTCGACGAGCACCGTCCGCAATGTCCACGAACCCTTCCGCCACGCACCGACGGGGGTCCACGATTCCGGCCGCACTCCCAGCACCACACGACCCGAGTCGACCGACCGGGGTACCGGAACCTGCAGCGCACCGAGTGTCGCCGATCCGTCCTCCACGGGAACTTCGATGAGGTTCATTCCGGGCGACCCGACGAATCCCGCTACGAAGGTGTTGACGGGGTCGTCGTAGAGCTTGCGCGGCGCCGCGACCTGCTGGAGGCGTCCACCGTCGAGCACGGCGACCCGATCCCCCATCGTCATCGCCTCGACCTGATCGTGGGTGACATACACCGTCGTGGTCTCCAGTCTGCGCTGGAGCTCGGCGATCTGGGCCCGGGTACTCACCCGTAGTTTCGCGTCGAGGTTCGACAGCGGTTCGTCCATGCAGAACACCGCGGGGTGACGAACGATGGCTCTCCCCATGGCCACTCGTTGACGTTGTCCACCCGAGAGTTTGCCCGGCTTGCGGTCGAGCAGCTGTCCGAGTTCGAGCATTCTCGCTGCCTCGAGCACACGCTTCGTGCGCTCGGGCTTCTTCATTCCAGCGTTCTGCAACGCGAACGCCATGTTCTCGGCCACGGTCATGTTCGGGTACAGCGCGTAATTCTGGAACACCATCGCCACATCGCGAGCCTTCGGCGGCAATCCGGTCACGTCGCGTCCGCCGATCTCGACGCGGCCGGAATCGACCGCCTCGAGACCGGCAAGCATGCGCAGGCTCGTCGACTTTCCGCACCCGGATGGGCCCACCAGCACCAAGAACTCGCCGTCCGCGATTTCGAGGTCGAGTGAATCGACCGCCGGGCGCGCCGAACCGGGGTAGCGATGTGTGACATTCCGGAAACTGATCTGGGCCACTGGGTCCGTACCTTCATCTGTGACTGTGTGTTTACAGGTTGGGGGTGATCTGACGATCGATGATCTGCTGCAACTGGTCCTGGATCTCCGCGAACGTCACTGCAACGTCGGCGTTCTGCAGCGCGATCTTCTCGAGTCCGGTTCCGATCACCTGGTCGGCACCGGGAACGAACACGCGGGCGTAGTCCTGCGAACGTGTGACGGCGAGCTGGTCGACGGCGGTGCGCGCGTTGGGGTTCTCGTCGAGATACTTCTTCATGTCGGCGTTCTCGACCGCGGACTTACGGACCGGCATGTATCCGGTGTTCTGTGAGAAGTACGCTGTGTTGTCGCCATTGGTGACGAAATCGACGAACTTCAGCGCGTTGGCCTTGCGCTCGTCGGAAATACCCGACGGGATCGCCAGGCCGGCACCACCGGTCGGGCAGCCGGGCCCGTCGGGTGCAGGCAGGAAGGCGGTGCCGAATTCGAATGCTGCGTTGCCAGTGATGCCGGACAGGTCGCCGGTGGACGCGATCGTGGACGCGAGAAGACCGGCCGAGAAGTCGTTGGCGATGTCGTTCGAGACGGACGCGTACTTCTTGGTGTGGATCATGTCCTTCAGGAAGGCGCCGGCCTCGAGGGTCTTCGAATTTGTGAACTTCAGGTCCCACCCGTCGGAGTAGGCGCCGCCGAAAGTCCAGATCGGCCCCTCGAACGTCCAGCCGAGGTAGTCCGCAGCATTACCCCAGCCGTGCGCCCACCTCCCGCCGCCGACGACCTCTTGGATGCGCGGTCCCCACTCGTCGAACTCGGCCCACGATTCGGGGCCGCGATCGGGCAGCCCGGCCTGGCTCCAGACGTCCTTGTTGTAGTAGAACAACGGCGTCGACCGCGCGTAGGGAAGCGCGAAATGGCTTCCTTCGTAAAGATAGTCGGCGAGAAGCGAGTCGACGTAGTCGCCGGTGTCGACGCCGACAGTCGAGAACAGATCGTCGAGCGGCGCGATGGCACCGGTGATCGCGTAGTTGAACCACCACACGTCGGACAGGACGACGACGTCCGGCAGGTCTCCACCGGACAGTGCCGCATTGAACTTCTGCGACACCTCTTCGTAGTTCTTGCCACCGTCGATCAGGTTGACCGTGAGCTCGGGGTTCTGCGCCTGGAAACGGCCGATCAGTTCCTTCTCGATCTCGATGGACTTGCCAGGGTGATTGGACCAGAAGTTGATGGTGGTCGCGTCGCCGGACGCCGCCGATCCCGACGCGCCGGAGGAACCGCTCGCGCCGTCGCCGGTGCCCGCGCACGCGGCCAGCGCCGCGCTCGTCGCGACGAGACCCGTCAGCCCCAGGAAGCCGCGCCTGTTCAAATTCCTGATGTCGATACCCATTACCAGCTCCCTGAGTGTTCAGCCCTTGACCGCACCGGAGGTGAGGCCCTTGATCATGTGTCGTTGCAGGAGAAGAAAGACCACGAGGATCGGGAGCATCGCGAGCACGGTGCCCGCCATGACCGGGCCCCAATTGGTGACGCCGTCGTTGTTCTGGAGCAGCGTCAGTCCGATAGGCAGCGGCGCGACGGATGCGTCGTCCGCCATGAGAAACGGCCAGAGGTACTCGTTCCACTCGTTGACCACGGTGATGATCGCGAACGCCACCATGGTCGGGCCCGAAACCGGCAGCACGACCCGCCACAGCAGCCGCAGCGGGCCGGCCCCATCCATCCGTGCGGCCTCGATGATCTCGGCCGGAATCGACAGGAAGTGGTTTCGCATCAGGAACGTGCCGAACGCGACGCCCGCGAGTGGAACGATGATTCCCTGGAAGGTATTGCGCCATCCCCATTCTGCGACCAACGCGTAGTTGGAGATGACGGTGATCTGGTTGGGCACCATCAGTGCCGCGATGATTCCGAGGAACACGAGGTTCTTGCCGGGGAAGCGGAGAAACACCAACCCGTACGCGCTGAGCACACCGAGCACGAACTTCACGCCCGCGAGGATCGATGTGATGATCACCGAGTTGCGAAGGAACGCGAAGAACTCCACGGACTGCACGGCCTCGGAGTAGTTCTGGGGATGAAACACGGCCGGCCACCAGGTCACCGGGATCGTATAGATGTCCGGGCGCTCCTTGAAGGAGGTCATGACGATCCAGTACAAGGGCAGTCCTACGATGATCAGGACACACAGCATGGCGGCATAGCCGAACACCTTCACGAGACGTTCGCGGCGTGCGTGGGTGTCGGCATCCACGCGCTCGGGTTCGACGTAGGTGGTGGGACGGTCGGCGAGAGCGGTCACTTCTGATCCCCTCGATCCATGATGCGGACCTGGTAGACGGTCACCGCGAGCAGCACCAGGAACATGATGGTGGCCACGGTTGCCCCGTATCCGGCGCGGAAGTTGCGGAACGACTCGTCGTAGATCTGGAACACCATGGTGGTGGTGCCGGTGCCGAGTGGACCGCCGCGCGTCATCACGTTGATGATGTCGAATACCTGGAACGAATTGAGCAGCACCGTGATCGACAGGAAATATGTGGTCGGGCGGAGCTGAGGCAGGATGACCCTGCGGAACGTCGTCCACCCCGACGCCCCGTCGATCGCTGCGGCTTCGCTCAGTTCGGAGCGCAGTCCCTGCAATGCGGCGAGGTAGATGACGAACGTGTAGCCGAGGTTCTTCCACAGGTAGGTCAGTGTCACCATCACCAGCGCCCAGGTCGGGTCCTGGTAGAAGTTGGGCGATTCGATTCCGATCCGGGCCAGAACGTCCTGGACGAGGCCGAAGTTCGGATCGAAGACGAATTGGAAGGCGACACCGACGGCTGCGCCTGAAATGACGAACGGCGCGAACAATGCGGAGCGGACGAGATTGCGGCCGAGCAGCTTCCGATCGAGGAGCAGAGCGAGACCGAGGCCGAGCACCATCGAGCCGATGACAGCGGCCGCGGTGAAGAAAAGTGTGTTTCCGACGATCTGCCAGGAGTCGGACCTGCCGAACCATTCTCGATAGTTGTCGAAGCCGATGAACGTCGAAGTGGGGCTGGAGATGTTCCACTCGAAGAACGAGAGCCGGATGTTGTCCACCAAGGGGCGATAGGTGAACAGGATCAGCAACGCGACGTTGGGTCCGACGAGCACCGCGAACAGCGCGTAGTCGGTCCACGGACGGCCGCGTAGACCGCGGTTCGTCTGCGGCAGTGTTCGTTCCGGACTCGATGACACCGAGGCAGTCTGGACGTCATCGGCGAACAAGTGGTTACGAGAAGAAGACGCCCCCTACCCTTCCTGGCGAATGTATCGCTCGTCCCGATGGATCGGACCGATTGTTCATTCGCCCGGCCGGGTAGGGGGCGGAAACTCAGCGTGTGTCAGAGGTTCCAGTCTCCGAGTCCGTCCCAGCCGTTCAGGACGCCGCCCGCGGTGTTCTGCACGATCACCGGGTCGCCCTTGCGGGCGTTCTCGAAGAACCACTGCCCGTCGGCGGTACTCACGTTGAGGCAGCCGTGACTGGTGTTGGTGTTGCCCTGCGCCCACTCGGACCACGGAGCTGCATGGATGAAGATGCCGCTGTTGGACATCCGCGTCGCGTATTCGACGTACGTGCGGTAGCCCTCAGGATCGTCGACGGGCACGCCGTACGTGGACGAGTCCATGTACATGTCGCGGAACTTGTCGCCGACGATGTACGTGCCGTTCGGGGTTTCGTAGCCGGGCTTGCCGAAGGAGGTGGGCATGGTCCGGACCACCTCGCCGTTGCGGGTGACGGTGATCGTCTTGGTGTTGTCGTCGGCCACCGTCACGAGGGCGTCGCCGATGGTGAACGACGAGTGCGAGCCGCCCGCCCGGACGTCGACGGTGGTGTGCGCGGGCCAGAACTCGAACGGCTTCCATCGCACCTGCTGATCCGACGCCCAGTAGAAATGGCCGCCGACTGCCGGTTCCGACGTGATCTCGATTGCGCGTTCGGCAGCAGCACGGTCTCCGACGGGCTCGTTGAACCGGATGATGATGGGTTGCGCGACACCGACCGTTTCACCGGAAGACGGATTCAGCGACGGATCCGAGAACGGCGCCGCCGGAGCCGGAGGCGTCGGGAGTTGCGGTGCACCCGGGATCGCCGGAGCGAGACCCTCGATCAGGTCTTCGACGCTCGGCACCTCCGGCCCACCCGGCCACAGCGGTGCGGCGGCCGCAGGGCCGGCCAGAGCGAGAGCGACTGCGCCGGCGCCCGTGAGGGCGGCGACGAGGCGACCGACCCGGCGCGTGGCACGGTGACGACTCTTGGGCATGGACTGCTTCACAAACATCGACAAATTACCCATCGTTCGACGGTGCGTCGCGTTTTCACATCCCCGACCGCGGCGCTGGCGTACCTCGTCATTACACACACCGACCCGTCGTCGAGCAATTCGGGCAGTGGAGCGGATGCGTCGTTCGCTCTCACCGAGGGGGCGAGCGACGCATCCGCTCAATGCAGGTGAAGACAGTGAACGTCAGGCTTCGGGCCTCGACGCTGCGAGCATTTCTTCGATCGAGACGAACTTCAGACGCGACCTTCCCGACGCCTTGCCGCGTGCGCGTTCCTGCTTGTCGATGGCTTGCCAGCCCTTGTAGTCGACGTACTCGGGACGGCGTTCGGCTATCAGGGTGTCGAGCTTCTCTCTATCCGCCACGGGTTCGGCGAGACGGCCTGCGATGAAGTCGTCGACGAGCTGTGCGACGGTCTCGGCCGAGCACTGCTTGTTGGTGCCGATCACACCGCTCGGGCCCCGCTTGATCCAGCCTGCCGTATAGACCCCGGAGACCGCGTCGCCGGTGTCGGGGTCGATGACCTTGCCCGACTCGTTCGGGATGACACCCTTCTTCTCGTCGAACGGGAGACCGTCGACGGGGGTGCCGCGATAGCCGATCGAGCGGAGCACGAGGCCGGTCGTGAGTGTCTCGGTCTCGCCGGTGGGGCGCGCGTCCAGCCGACCGTCGGACTCGACGAGTTCGTTGCGTTCGAGGGTGATCGACTCGACCTTGCCTTCGCCCGCGATCTCGACCGGCGACGCGAGGTACCGCAGCACGATGCGCTTGTTGCCGGGGTTCGGGGTGTTCTGTGCGTACCCCTCGACCTGGCGCATCTTGAGTGCGATCCGCGGCTCCACCTCGGGGTCGTCGAGGATGGCCTGGCTGGCCGCATCGAGTTGGATCTCATTGGGGTCGACGATGACGTCGATTCCCTCGAGCTGGCCGAGTGCGAGCAGCTCGGGGTTGGTGTACGCGGCCTGCGCCGGGCCGCGTCGTCCGATGACGACGACCTCTTCGATGTTCGAGTTCCGCAGTGCCTCGACGGCGTGCTCGGCCATGTCGGTGCGAGCGAGCTCATCGGGGTTCATCACCAGGGCGCGCGCGACGTCGAGTGCGACGTTGCCGTTGCCGATGATCACGGCGCGTTCGCCCGAGAGGTCGAACTTCCTGTCTGCGTAGTCGGGATGGCCGTTGTACCAGGCGACGAACTCGGTGGCGGCGTGCGAGCCCGGGAGGTCTTCGCCGGGCACACCGAGATGACGGTCGCTCGATGCACCGACCGCGTAGATCACGGCATGGTGGTGCGCGAGCAGCTCGTCGTGGGTGATGTGCGTGCCGACCTCGACGTTGAACCAGCACTGGGTGTTCTTGTGGCCGATGGCGCTGCGGAAGACGTCGCCGACTCCCTTGGTGCTCTGGTGATCCGGCGCGACCCCGGCACGAACCAGGCCGTACGGGGTGGGCAGGCGGTCGAACATGTCGACCCGGACACTCGAATGCGAGACGAGTTCCTGCGCCGCGTAGCACGCGGCCGGACCGGAGCCGACGATCGCGACGCGCAGCGTTCCGAGATCTGCCGGGATCTTCTTTCGGCTGCGCAGCTCCGGCCAGTCGGGCCCGATCGGGTACCGCTCGTAGTACGCGGCGTTGATCTCGAGGTACGGCTCCTGCTCGGGAGTGATCTCGTTGTCCGCGAAGATTGCGTCGACCGGGCATTCGTCGACGCAGGCACCGCAGTCGATGCAGGTCTCCGGGTCGATGTAGAGCATCTCCGTCGTTGCGAACGGCGCCTCGTCGGGTGTCGGGTGTATGCAGTTGACCGGGCAGACTTCGACGCACGAGACGTCGTTGCAACATGCCTGGGTGATCACATAAGCCACTTCGCTACCTGCCTGGAGAGTGCCGGGTGGGGTTGTCGAAACCCCAGACTATAACACGTTACAGATTTGGTCGAGAATCACATTACCCAAATCGTACCAGGCGATTGCCAGTGGCGAGAATGCGCTATTCAGACAATTCGTCGCCGGACTCGATCCGGAATCCGATCTTGAGCGTAACTTGCGTGTGCGCGACAGCACCATCATCGATGTGACCACGCGTGTTGACCACTTCGAACCATTCCAGGTGGCGCGTCGTCTCCCCGGCCCGCGCGACAGCCTTGGCGATCGCGTCGTCCACCCCGGTCGTCGACGACCCGACGACCTCGATCACTCGGTACACATGGCTCATGGCGCGCTCCTCACGTATCGGCACAGGGCATGGCAATGCCCTGCTCCGGATACTGCCCGCCTCGACCCGACTTCGCGCCGGAACGGCAATCTCCACCACCCCGAGCGAATTACGCTCACGCCTTCCTGGCAAGCTCGCGTGCCAGCACCCCGAGCCGGGCCAGACGCAGGTCACCGAGCGGAATCGCCCCGGCGCCGAGCCGGTTGGTGGTGAACGCGATCGACAGGCCCGAGTCGAGGTCGGCGAATGCTCCCGAACCACCCACTCCGTAGTGTCCGAGTGCGCCTCGCGGACGCTCGGTGCTCGCGAACACGGGTTGGTGGTATCCGAGTCGCCACGCCATCGGGACACCGAGGACGTAGTCGCGGCCGCGGCGACGCACCTTGTTCATCTCGGCGATCGTCCCGGGATCGAGGAAACGCCTGCCGTCGAGTACGCCACCGGCAGCAATCGCCCCGTACATCCGTGCAAGCGCACGCGCTGTGAAGACCCCGTTCCAGCCGGGCATGACGGAATCGTGGACTGCCGGGTCACGGACGAGTTCGTCGAAACCGTCGGGCATCGCCGCTTCCGCGAGCCCACTGGTCGGTCCGATCCTCGACAACACCGAGGCGCTCATTCCCCAGTTCAAGCCCATCGGATTGATCCGCGGAAACAGCGGTGCGATGCGGTGCCGTTCACCGGGAGGAACCCGATACCAGAAGTCGCCGATACCCAGCGGTTCGGCTATCTCGGCTTCGACCACGTCGACGAACGGTTTTCCGGTGACCCGCGCAGCGATCTCCGCGACCAGCCAGCCGTAGGTCACAGCGTGGTAGCCCGAACCGCGATGACGACGCTTGTCCGGGCGCGCCGCCGCGAGCGCGGCGACCGTCCGGTCGTAGTCGAGGATTCCGCGGGTGCCCGGTACGAGTCCGCGCACACGGTGCAGACCGGCACTGTGGGTCATCACGTCGGCGACGGTGATGGAACCTTTGCCGCCCGCCGCGAACTCCGGCCAGTACTGCGCTACCGGTGCGAAGTAGTCGATCAGACCGCGCTCGGCGAGTCTGTGCACGACGGTCGAGGCCACACCCTTACCTGTGGAGAACGACAACGTCATCGTGTCGCGGCTCCACCGCCGGTTGCGCTCGGCCCAACCCGCCCAGATGTCGAGCACCTTCTCACCGTGCAGATATGCAGTGAGTGCTCCGCCGCCGTGCTGCGGCTCCTTGTAGAGAGCGAAGAATCGGTCTGCGAGCGGGAGGAACCTCGGGTCGACGTGCATGGCGGTCGGGGGCAGTTCTCGGACACTCTGTCCTGGTGAAACCTGGCCCCGGTCGATCGTCTGGACGCTCATGGGCACCTCCGCTCGAATGTTTCCGACACGCTACGTGGCGGAACGAGTCCGGGGAAGGCCTTACATACTCATTGCAGGTACAGATTCACTGCCGGTACAGACGAGTCCTCCGCGACTACGGCGTCGTCGTGTACCGCAAGGACCCGTACACGAGGCAGCCCTGGCCGGTCGTGAGGTTCGCCGCAAGCGCCATCTCGCCCACGCACAGGACCGGGTCGGTCGCGTCGCCGATGAAAGCCTGCGAACCCGGACCTGTCGCCACCACAGCGGTACCCGGCTGATCGAGCACACCGAGTGCGAGCGACTCGGCGCCGACCCCGACGGCAGCGAGCAGTCCTCCGGCGCTCTCGGCAGCTCCGACACCGCCATCGAGACCGGCTGCGCCAACCCTCGAGTCCCCGCGGGAATCGGCAAATCCCACTCCGCCGCCTCCGTAACTCCACGCCCCTCCGGGACCCTCGGTGTTCGCGCCGCACGCGTCGGTTCCGACAACCGCGCTGGATTCTGTCGGGGCACCGGGAGGCGCCGAACAGGTCAGCGACTGCGCAGGCG
Organism: Rhodococcus sp. F64268; assembly: GCF_023015605.1. Lineage (NCBI taxonomy): Bacteria > Bacillati > Actinomycetota > Actinomycetes > Mycobacteriales > Nocardiaceae > Rhodococcus > Rhodococcus sp. F64268. The sequence continues at coordinate 915,701 of NZ_JALKAI010000004.1, read as the reverse complement.
CCGCAGCCAGCAGTGCACCGCCGAGTGCCGCAGCCAACGCCGCACCGACCACCGACAATCGGCCCGACACCTTCATCCAGGTCACGCCTGCGGCCCTCCAAACGATCAGAACGACTACCCTCGAGTAACAGTCTAGGGAGACATCCTCTGTCACGCTCCACAGTGAGATAACGGCAGAATCTCGGTCAGGTGTTGTTCCCGGAGCTCTTCCCGCTGTTCAGCTCCCGGTCACGGCTCGGTTGCACGCGCTTCGGTTCGCCCGGCATCTTGGGATGATTCGGCGGATAGGGCAGGTCGCCGAGTCCAGCAGCCTCGTCACGGTCGGCCATCTCGAGCAGAACATCGATCGACTGCGCGGCGGCATCGAGATCCGACATCGGATCGGGTCGCCTCGCCAGCAGTTCGGGCACCGTCGCGATCGTGAAATCGTCCGGTTCCGCGTCGGCGAGTTCATTCCACGTCAGCGGCGTCGACACCGTCGCAATCGGTGTTCGCCGCACCGAATATGCCGACGCGATGGTCTTGTCGCGCGCGTTCTGATTGAAGTCGAGGAAGATCCGCTCGCCACGCTCCTCCTTCCACCAGGCGGTCGTCGCGCGGTCACCACTGCGCCGCTCCACCTCGCGCATCAGCGCGATCCCGGCACGACGCACCCCGACGAAGTCCCACTCTGGGACGATCCGCAGATAGATATGGATGCCGCGACCGCCCGACGTCTTCGGGAAACCCTTCAGTCCGAGTTCGTCGAGCAGCGGCCGGACCACGTCGAGCGCGACCGTACGCGCATCACCGAAATCCGTGCCCGGTTGTGGGTCGAGGTCGATCCGGAGTTCATCGGGCCTGTCCGTGTCGCCGCAGCGCACAGCCCAGGGATGGAATGTCACGCACCCCAGATTGGCCGCCCACACCACGTCCGCGGCCGAACGCACTCGCAGGGCATCGGCCTTGCGTCCGGACGGAAAGGTGATCTCACACGTCGCGACGTGGTCGGGTCGCTTCGCGGGTGCACGCTTCTGATAGATCTCCTCACCCTCCACACCGTCGGGAAAGCGCTGCAGATGGGTGGGCCGGTCCCGGAGCGCATCGAGGAGCGGCGAGCCCATGCTCGTCGTGATCGCCCGGTAGTACTCGACGAGGTGGCGTTTGGTGCCGCCCTCCGCGCCGAGCCTGGGAAAGTAGATCTTGTCCGGGTTGGATAGCCGTACGGGCACACCGTCGACGTCGAGTTCTTCCGCAGGTGATCGTTTCGCAGTCGCCACCGTCAGTTCTCCGTCCGGTCCAGTACATCGGCGAGGTCGTAACGCACGGGCACGTCGAGTTGGTCGTACGTGCAACTCTGCGGGTCCCGATCGGGTCGCCAGCGCAGGAATCTGGCCGCGTGCCGGAAACGCATCGCAGTCTCCGGAGTCCCCTCCATCTGGTCGTACGCGACCTCGAGCACTCGTTCCGGACGCAAGGGGACCCAGCTGCGGTCGGCCGCTGAACGCCACCTCGTCTGTTCACCGTCAGCGACCACGTCGTCGCCCACCCGTAGCGGCTGCAACTCGGCGAGCAGCTCCTGACGCCTGACCGTGGTGAATGCGGAGGCGCCTCCGACCATCACGAGTTCACCGTGGTGGTAGAGCCCCAGCAACAGTGAGCCCACCCCGTCGACGCTCTTGTGCTTGCGGTAGCCGATGAGCACGCAGTCTGCGGTCCGGGCATGCTTGAGCTTGATCATGTCGCGTTTGTCGGGACGGTATGTCCCGTCGAGTTCCTTCGCGACCACACCGTCGAGGCCTGCGCCTTCGAATTGTTCGAACCATCGCATCGCGGTCTCCGGGTCGGTGGTCGCCGCGGTCACATGGCAGCTCGGGCCTCCCCCGACGGCCCGCTGCAGCCGCACACGACGTTCGGCGAACGGTTCTTCCATGAGATTGTCGTCGCCGAGAGCCAGCACATCGAACCCGATGAACTGCGAGGGAGTTTCTTCCGCGAGCATCGCGACACGGCTCGCCGCCGGATGGATCCTCTCGGAGAGCGCCTGCCAGTCCAAGCGAGTATGCCCGTCGCGTTCACGCGGTACGACGATCTCGCCGTCCACCACACAGCGCTCGGGGAGCTCGACGCGCACCCGTTCGACGAGCTCCGGGAAATATCTGGCGAGGTCCTTACCACCACGCGACGCGAACACGACTTCGTCGCCATCACGGAACACTATGGCGCGGAAGCCGTCCCACTTCGGCTCGTACGACCACTGCGCCGCACCGGAATCGGGTTGTTCCGGTACCTTCGACGAGGCCTTCGCCAGCATGGGCGCTATCGGTGGCACGACGGGCAGATCCATGAATCTCATCGTTGCATCCGGATGGGCTGCGCGTGCCGGTTGCAACCGATCGACCTCTTCGTCGACCAATTTCACAACGACAGCAGAAAGCCCGTGAACTCGATCACACCGATTCTGTTTCGTGAGGTCGGAGAGAGGCGTTCGGCAACCGTGGCGCGAAGCGAATGATCCGGTTCCGTATCCTGTGCAGCCATGATCACTCTTCGCCGTGCGGCCGGCCTTGCTGTCGCAGCCGTTGCCGCAGTGTCGTTGGTTGCCGGCTGTTCCGACGATGTGGAGCTCCGGGCCGTGCCCGAAGCCGGCTCGTCGACGACGGAATCGACGACGGAATCGACGACCTCGCCCAGTTCCTCGCGCACGACAACTTCGGCTCCGACCACCTCGGAGAGCCCGTCTGCGTCCGATCTCGATCTGGAGGTCGACGCCGAAATCGGCGATTGCGTCCTGCTCGGCGGCACCGTCGACGACGCCACGATCGAGGAAGCAACCTGCGGCAGCGACGACTCCAATTACCTCGTCGTCGACATCGTGACGACGAGCGACGAGTGCAATTCCGACCAGTCCTACTACGAGTCCATCCGCGGCAACGAGCTGGGCGCGCTGTGCCTCGATATCGACTGGCAGGTCGACGATTGCATGGATCTCGGCGGTGAAGACCCCAAGCGGATCGACTGTTCGGAGACGGCCGTCGAGGGCGAGAAGGTCACCGAGATCCTCGAAGGCACCACCGACGTCAACGAATGCTCCATCTCCGACAGCGGGTTCGTCTACGAGGAGCGCGAGATGGTCGTGTGCGCGGACTCTTTCTGAGTCGTTTTCGACAGACACGTCCCGAGTCGTTCGCCGGGCAGTCCCGCCTCGCCCGCGGCCGGACTTGTCGGTGCCGGCAGACACAATGCCGGATGAACCACCGACCATGTCCATCGAACGGATAGGGGAACTGCCTGTGACACCCTGGCCCGACCTACCCCTTTGCGCGTTCGACCTCGAGACGACCGATCGCGACCCGAGGGCGGCCCGCATCGTCAGCGCGTGTGTCGCGACTTTCGACGGGGAACGCATCCACTCGCGCACGTGGCTGCTCGATCCCGGCATCCCTATTCCCGCCGAGACCATCGCCATCCACGGCATCACCGATGAGCGCGCCCGTGCCGAAGGCATGGACTACCGGGCCGGTTATCTCGAGATCCGCGAGGCGCTGCTCGAGGCGTGGCGCCGGGGGCACATCGTCGTCGCATTCAACGCGAGCTACGACTTGACGGTGATGGACGCCGAAGGGAAACGCCTCGGACTACCCACCCTCGGGTTCGGGCTCGTCGCAGATCCGTACGTCATCGACCGGGAAATGGACCGCGGGCGGTCGGGGAAGCGCACGCTCGCGGCGGTGTGCGACGCATACGGGGTGACGCTGTCGTGCGCGCACGAAGCCGAGGCCGATGCACTCGCCGCCGGTCACCTCGTTCGCGCGCTCGTCGCTCGCTTTCCACAGCTCGCAGACCTCGACATCATGGCCGATCAGGCCGCGTGGCATGCCGAGCGGCAACGGAATTTCGCCGTGTATCTGGAAAGCCTCGGTCGCGACTCCACCGACGTCGACGGCGGTTGGCCGTTACGCGGAGCGTCGAGCGTCGACGTGCTCGAACGCCCCGCGAGCACCGTCGCCGAGCCGTGGACGACGCGACTTCGGCGACGGGCGCGGGTGTTATTCGAGCGGTTTCGTCGCAGGTAGAGGGGTCTGGCTAGATCCCTCGTCCCGGGTTGAGGATCGAGGTCGGATCGAACGCAGCCTTCACCTTGCTCATCAGTTCGCGTTCCACCGACCCGACCATCTGCTCGAGGTATGGCTCCTTGAGGACCCCGATGCCGTGCTCACCGCTGATCGATCCACCGAGTTCCAGGCATTCCGCCACCATGTCGTCGAATGCCAGCCGTGCGCGGCGCGTGTGATCGTCGTCGGCTGCGTCGAACACGATGGTGGGGTGCAGATTGCCGTCGGCGGCGTGTCCGAACGTCCCGATCACGAGGCTGTGTTTCTCAGCGATCCGCTCGATCGCCGACAGCATCTCGGGCAACCGTGGAACCGGAACCGCGAGATCGTCGAGCAAGGTACTGCCCTGGCGTTCGAGGGCGGTCAACGCGACCCGGCGCGCCTGCATGAACTCCTCGCCCTCGACCGGGTCGTCGGTGTCGTACACCTCGGTTGCGCCGATCTCGGTACACACGGTGGCACACGTCTGGGCCTCGGCACCGGCTTCTCTGCCGTCGCACTGAATGAGCAGGAGCGCGCCCGCTGATTCGTCGAGGCCCATGTGCGTCATCTCGTTGACCGCGGTGATCGTCGTGCGGTCCATCAGCTCGAGCAGACACGGTTCGGCGCGGTCGCGGATCGCGAGCACCGCGTCGATGGCCTGCGCTGTGGACGGAAATGCGGCCACGACCGTCGACGCCGCGGTCGGCGCCGCCCTGAGCCGCATGGTGGCCTCGACGATGACGGCGAGTGTCCCCTCCGACCCGACGAGCAGTTGTGTCAGGTTGAGCCCGGCGACATTTTTTCTGGTTACTGCGCCGGTATGGATGATGCGTCCGTCGGCGAGTACTGCTTTGATCCTGGCCACGTGATCGGCGGTGACGCCGTACTTCGCGCAGCATGTGCCACCCGCGTTCGTTGCGAGATTGCCACCGATGGTCGAGATCGCCCGGCTTCCGGGGTCCGGCACGTACCAGAGTCCGTGTTCGGCGACTGCGGCTGCCAGGTCGCCGTTGATCACGCCCGGCTGCACGGTCGCGGTCCGCGCGGACGTGTCGATACGGAGAATCTCGTTCAGCTTCTCGACGCTGAGCACGATGCATCCGTCGAGCGCGTTCGCGGCGCCTGCCAGCCCGGTACCCGCGCCGCGTGTCACCACGGGCACCCCGTGCCGGTGGGCCCACTTCATCGTTTCGACCACGTCGTCGGTGTCGCGGGCACGCACGAGTGCCAGTGGGATTCCGGCCTCGGTCAGCAGCGACTGGTCGCGCCGGTAAGCGAGCATCCGATCCGGGTCGGTGACGAGTGCGTCCCCGAGTGAGTCGTAGAGATCTTCGATGTTCACGGAGCGAGGCATTCACAGATTGTCAGACAAGTAAACTGGACAGTCAAGGACTGGGGTGTTGCAGCGTGGAAGAATCGCGCACCGATCGGCAGCGGAGCGGAGGAGCGGAAATGGCCGGACGAGTCAGAACTCTGTCGATCATCGACGCCCTCACCGAGGAACTGCGGGGGCGGTTGTTCTCCGGCGAGCTCGCGCACGACGACACGCTGACCGAAGCCGAAGTCGCACGGGTGTACGAGGTAGCACGGCCGACTGCGAAAGCAGCCATCGAGAAGCTCGTCGGTGAGGGTCTCCTCCAGCGCAGCGCCCACAAGACCGCGCGCGTACCGAAGCTGGGGCCCGACGACGTCCGCGACATCTATTGCACCCGCGCGCACCTCGAGTCCACAGCGCTGCGCTATCTGGCGCAGCGCGCACATGTTCCCGACTCTGCTGTCACCGCCAACGAGGCGATCTCCGCGATGACCGACAACGCACCGCTCGCGATCGTCGAACCCGATATGCGCTTCCATACCTCACTGGTGGAGGCGATGGGGAGCCCTCGGACGAGCAGAATGTTCGGTTCGCTCGTCTCCGAGGTGCGGTTGTGCATGGTCCAGGTTCAGGGCCAGCATCTGCTGACCACGGGGAGCATCGCCGCCGAACACCGGCAGATACTCGATGCGGTGGCCTCCGGAAACGGCGAGCTCGCGGTCTCGATCCTCGCCGACCACCTGGGACGAGCGCGTGAACGCCTCGTCGCGGCGGTCGGTGGCGTCCCCGACCCGGAGGCCGAACTCCCCGAGCCGGTGTGACGCACTCGCCACCGGCGGCGGAAAACCACTTGTTCTTTCAGAGCAACAGCCCTCGACGACGCGCCTCCACGACCGCTTCGTGACGACCGTGCACCTCGAGTTTGGCCAGAATATTGCGCACGTAGCTCTTCACGGTCTCCGGACTCAAGGACAGCCGCTCAGCGATCTCGGCGTTGCGGCACCCCAGGGCGACATACCCCAGCACGTCCCGTTCACGCGGGGTCAACCGGACGGCCGTTACCGGCTCACCGGCGCTACCGAGAGCCCGCAACCTGCCTTCGATCCCTCTCAACCGTGATTCCAGGTCGGAATCGTTCGTCAACGCCGCAATTTCGCGCAGCTCCAGATAGGTTTCTGTGATCGTGTCGGACACCGTGCGTGGTATCCGGTCACCGTGTTCCGGCTCGACGCCGTCTCCGATGTTGCCGAGCAGCGCCACCCGACGATCGACTTCGTCGCGGATCTCGATCTCCCGCGCCAGCGCACGGGCCGACTGCACGATCCGGTCGGTGACGGCGTCTCCGATGGATCGGGGTGTCCGGAGACCGCCGTACATCGCGGCGCGGGTCTTCCCGCGCACTACGACAGGAACCGCCAGCAGCGACTCGATCCCTTCACCCGCGACCGGCTTGTCGTAGTCATGGGTGATGCGCGGTGAGGTGAAGTAATCGGCGACCGAGCCTGGACGCTGCTCTGCGATCGCCCGGCCACCGAGTCCTCGTTCGGAACTGATCACGAGGTTACGGAGGAAGCGCCCACGAGTTCCGACGTACCCGGACAACACCAGGTCGGCGCCGTCGACGGTACCTCCGAACAGAATGGGAAGGTCCGTCACCTGCTTCAGCGACCGCAATTCGGCGCGAAGCGTGTCGACGTCACTCGGCCGAAGCAGATCGGCCCGATTCGCAGCACTCACTGGTCGGTTCTCCTCCTCCGAACACCCTCTTTCTAGGGTAGCGACGCCGATTCCGTGATTCGTAGCCTCGACGGCGTCCGGTGTTGCGACGATCACACGCGACGCCGCCTTTCCCGATGACCCCGGAGGTTTCCGTGTCCACCGCACTCGACAGCTCTGCCGCGACCGCCAACCACAGCCAGCTCACCCCGCTGCGCTTCCTCGAGCGTTCGGCGTCGGTGTTTCCCGATCGCACCGCCATCATCTACGGCGACCGTCGGTACACATACGCGGAGTTCGCCGACGAGACCCAACGCCTTGCCCGGGTCCTGAAGAGCCGAATCAAGCCCGGCGACCGGGTGGCCTACCTGACGCCGAACGTGCCCGAGACTCTCATCGCACATTTCGCAGTGCCGCTTGCCGGCGGGGTGCTCATCGCGCTGAACTCCCGGCTCGCCGGTCCGGAACTCGACTACATCCTGGGTCATGCGGAGGCGTCGCTGCTCTTCGTCGATTCCGAGTTCGTCGGCTCGCTCACCGGCGTCGATGTCCCGACGCTCACCGACATCGTCGAAATCCCTGATTCGACGGTGCCGGCGCCCGAGGTTCCTTCCGGTGTGATCACCGCGCGCTACGACGAGTTCCTCGCGCTCGCCGATTCGCTCGACGACAGCCCGCTGCCGTGGAGCGTCGACGACGAACTCGGCGTCATCACGCTCAACTACACGTCGGGTACGACCGGGAAGCCGAAGGGAGTGATGTACTCGCACCGCGGCGCCTACCTCAACTCGCTCGGCGAGACCTTCCACAACGGGTTCACCGGACAGAGCAAATACCTGTGGACGCTGCCGATGTTCCATTGCAACGGCTGGTGCACGCCGTGGGCGGTCACCGCGGCGGGCGGCACTCATATCTGCCTGCGGGCGGTGCGCGCCGACGCCATCTGGGACGCCATCGACAACTTGGGGGTGACCAACCTGTGCGGTGCTCCCGCGGTGTGCTCGACCATCGCGAACGCCGAGCAGGCGCACCCCCTCGACCGCTCGTTGCACATCACCACCGCGGGTGCACCACCGTCTCCGACCGTGATCGCACAACTCGAACAGATGGGCATCACCGTCGTGCACGTCTACGGCCTGACCGAGGTGTACGGCCCGTACACGATCTGCGAGTACCAGGATTCGTGGGACGACAAGACAGGTGACGAACGCGCCGCACTGTTGTCCAGGCAGGGTGTCGGGATGCTGCAGGCCGAAACGGCCCGCATCGTCGACGACAACATGAACGACGTTCCGGCCGACGCCGAGACCATGGGCGAGATCGTGCTGCGCGGCAACAACGTCATGCTCGGTTACTACAAGGATCCCGATGCCACCGCCGAGGCATTCGCCGGCGGCTGGTTCCACACCGGCGACCTCGGTGTGATGCACCCGGACGGGTATATCCAGCTCAAGGACCGCGCCAAGGACATCATCATCTCCGGTGGCGAGAACATCTCGACGGTCGAGGTAGAACAGGCGATCATGGCGCACCCCGCGGTGATCGACGTCGCCGTGGTCGGTGTTCCCGACGAGAAGTGGGGTGAACGGCCGAAGGCGTTCGTGATCTTGAAGAAGGAACAGTCTGTCACCGCGGACGACCTCATCGCCCACACCCGCAGCCTGCTGGCGGGCTACAAGGTCCCCCGTGACATCGTCTTCCCGCTCGAACTGCCGCGCACCTCGACCGGCAAGATTCTCAAGTTCGAACTGCGTGCGACGGAAACTCCGAGGTCTTGACGTGGCGAGGGTTCGGACCTTGGATACTCGGTAACCATGACGCACGGATCGACTCCCACTCGTCGCACCGAGGCGGCGGGGCCCGATCCCGCCCAGTTCCGGGTGCACGTAGTTGCCCAGGCAATCAGGCTGTTCTCGCAGCACGGCTACGAATCGACGACCGTCGAGCAGATCGCTGCGGCGGCGGGAGTCTCGCGTCGCACGTTCTTCCGGCAGTTCCGCTCCAAAGAGGACGTGATCTTCGCCGACCACGAGTCGCTGCTCGAACAGGTGTCGGAATACCTGTCGCGCGACTTCGACGACCCGTGGGTTGCCGCCTGCGATGCTGCGCAACTCGTGTTCGGTTACTTCCGCGACCGGCGCGACCTGTCGGTGTGGCGGTACCGGGTGGTGCAGCGGGTGCCCGCACTGCGCGATCGCGAACTCGTGACGACCTACCGCTACGAGCGGTTGTTCACCGAGTTCCTGCGCCAGGCGGTGCCGGGCGAGAAGCCCATCCGGATCGTGAGCTTCGCCGCCGCGGTGACGTCGGCGCACAACTTCCTGTTGAGGGCGATGATCCGCGGCGACGACACCGCGACCGCGGAGGTCCTCGATCGGGAGTTGTACGACATCAGGCGCACGTTCGGCGTCGTTCCGGGTGCAGACTCGCCCTCCACCACCGAGGCACCACGTGCCGTGATGGTGGTGACTTATCCCGCGGGAACGTCGCCGACCGAGATCGCCGAAGAAGTCCGGCGCACACTCGGCGCATAGCGACTACTCGCTACCCTGAGCCACCCTCACCATTGACCTGGCACTCAGTGCCGTGGTTAAAATTGGACGATTCTGCGACGTTGCGCCGTCAGCTCAGATACTGTAGGCGCAGATACACCCTCTGAAATGGCACCGCGTGCCGATAGGAGTTCCGATCCCATGGCCCTCAACGCCGATTTCGATCTATTCAAGCTCAGCGAAGAACACGACGCCCTGCGCGAGGCGATCCGCGCACTCTCCGAGAAGGAGATCGCGCCTCACGCGAAGGATGTCGACGAGAACTCCCGCTTCCCGCAGGAGGCGCTCGACGCACTCAACAAGTCCGGCTTCAATGCCATCCACGTCCCCGAGCAGTTCGAGGGCCAGGGCGCCGACTCCATCGCCGCGTGCATCGTGATCGAGGAAGTCGCCCGCGTGTGCGGGTCCTCGTCGCTGATCCCGGCCGTCAACAAGCTCGGCACCATGGGCCTGATCCTGCGCGGCTCCGACGAGCTCAAGGCCAAGGTCCTGCCGGACATCGTCAACGGAGCGATGGCGTCGTATGCGCTGTCCGAGCGTGAGGCCGGCTCCGACGCCGCGTCGATGCGCACCCGCGCGAAGGCGGACGGCGACGACTGGATCCTCAACGGTTCCAAGTGCTGGATCACCAACGGAGGCAAGTCCACCTGGTACACGGTCATGGCGGTGACCGATCCCGACAAGGGCGCCAACGGCATCTCGTCGTTCATGGTCCACAAGGACGACGAAGGCTTCGTCGTCGGGCCCAAGGAGAAGAAACTCGGCATCAAGGGCTCGCCCACCGCCGAGCTGTACTTCGAGAACTGCCGCATCCCCGGCGACCGCATCGTCGGCGAGCCCGGCACCGGCTTCAAGACGGCTCTCGCGACCCTCGACCACACGCGTCCCACCATCGGCGCACAGGCCGTCGGGCTCGCCCAGGGTGCGCTCGACGCCGCGATCACCTACGTCAAGGATCGCAAGCAGTTCGGACGTCCGATCTCCGACAACCAGGGTGTGCAGTTCATGCTCGCCGACATGGCCATGAAGGTCGAGGCCGCCCGCCTGATGGTCTACACCTCGGCCGCGCGCGCCGAGCGCGGCGAAGGCAACCTCGGCTTCATCTCGGCCGCTGCCAAGTGCTTCGCGTCGGATGTCGCCATGGAGGTCACCACCGATGCGGTGCAGCTGTTCGGTGGCGCCGGCTACACCACGGACTTCCCGGTCGAGCGAATGATGCGCGACGCCAAGATCACCCAGATCTACGAGGGCACCAACCAGATCCAGCGCGTCGTCATGTCGCGAGCACTGCTTCGCTGACCACGCTCGGATACGGTCTTAGTCGAGAATCCCTCATCGATCAGGAGTTTGTGTAGTGGCAATCGAAAAGGTAGGCGTTATCGGCGGCGGCACCATGGGTGCCGGCATCGCAGAGGTGTGCGCGAAGGCCGGTAGCGACGTGCTCGTCAAGGAGACGACGGAGCAGTTCGCCGAAGCGGCGCGTGAGCGTCTCGCGAAGTCGATCGGGCGCGGCGTCAAGTCCGGCAAGATCACCCAGGAGGACGCCGACGCGATCCTCGCCCGTATCAAGGTCACGCTCGACATGAGCGAGTTCGCCGACCGCGATCTCGTCATCGAGGCCGCACCCGAAATCGAGTCTCTGAAGGTCGAGATCTTCGCGGAGCTCGACAAGATCGTCAAGCCCGAGGGCATCCTCGCGACCAACACCTCGTCGATCCCCGTGATCAAGATGGCGCAGGCGACGCAGCGTCCCGGCAAGGTCGTCGGCGTCCACTTCTTCAACCCGGTGCCGGTGATGCCGCTCGTCGAGATCATCTCGGCACTCACCACCGACGAGGCCGCCGCCGACACGGTGTTCGAGTACGCCAAGAACACCCTCGGCAAGACCGCCGTGCGCGCAGGCGACCGCGCCGGCTTCATCGTCAACGCACTGCTCATCCCGTACCTGTGCGACGCGGTGCGGATGCTCGAGTCCGGTTACGCGACAAAGGAAGACATCGACGCCGCGATGAAGGGCGGCTGCGGCTACCCGATGGGTCCGCTGACGTTGCTCGACACCGTCGGTCTCGATATCGCCCTCAACGCCGCGCAGTCGTTGTACGACGAGTTCGCTCAGCCGAACTACGCTCCGCCGGCGCTGTTGCGTCGCATGGTCGAGGCGGGCCGCTTGGGCCGCAAGACCGGTGAGGGCTTCTACAGCTACAAGTAGTCCCAGCAGTACAGTCGAGCCCTGTCGGTCCTCCGGGACCGGCAGGGCTCGATCTTTTTCCGCCCCTTCATATCTCATGCACATATACAACCGGAACGGTCAGATGCGACCGAACGAACCGTTGTATCCGTCCGAAACCATTGCGGGGTCCACGATCAGGGCCTCAGAACCCTCCACCCACTCTGCTATCGTCACAACCCAGGCACATCGGGGGATTCTGTCGGGGGGACAGTTGTGACGTTGCAGGTAGATCCACACGCGCTTCGCGCGTTCGCCTCATCGGTGAGTGGCGCAGCAGATGCGATCGGGGAATGGGACACCAGCACCCCGTACGCACACTCGCACGCAGCACTTCCCGGCACAGGATTCAGTGAGGCAAGTACACGCGGCCACCTCGCTACGGCCCAAGCACTGGCCAACATCCGCCAGCGCCTCCTCGAAGTCACCGACATCTCGAACGGAGCGGCAGACGACTACGAGATCGCCGAGGCCGACTTCGTCGCAGCACTCACGGCGATGGACCTGCCCCGGTGAGTCCCGGCGTCTCTGCCGTCGAAGCCTGGAACCCTGACGCTCTCCGGACAACTGCAGACGGGCTCGACACGATCGTCGACTCACTCGACGACCACATGAAGGGCCTCCTCAACGATCAGGATGCCCTCGCCGAACAGTGGAAAGGCGACGCCGCGAATGCCGCAGCCCTCCGTGTAATCCGAGAACGTTCCCTCGGCAGCGCTATCGCCGGGGCCCTCCTGCAGGTTGCCGACGCCTATCGCACCGGGGCACCGATCGTCGACGGCGCCCGGATGCACGTCGCCGGGCTGGTGAGGGCGGCCGAATCCCAATCGTTCACCGTGCACGACAACGGCATCGTCGACGCAGCGAACCAGATCTCACTTCTTCGCGCGCTGCTGCCACCGGGCGCGACCTACGACACCGCATCCCTCCAGCTCGAACGCCAGGCCGCCGAGCTCAGTGTCGCGCTGGTCGACGTACTCCAACAGGCTGCGGCAGCCGCGGGCGACGTCACGGGTCGCATCAACAACGCAATCGCAATATTGGAGGACGCAGCCTCAGCTGCGACACCCGGAAAGGTCGTCCAGTCCGACCACGGTGAGTTCTCCTGGGTTCCGGACGTGCCCACCACCGTCGCCGCGTCCACGATCGGCGTCGTGACCGACGTGACCGACAAGGCAATGACGAGTGCTGCTATCGCGGCAGGCGACGACCTCGCAGCAGGAGTTGCGAAGGGACTCGGCCCATTCGCCGCGGTGCTCGGGACGATACCAGCGATCAACAACGATATCGAAGGTGGAATGGATCCCACCAAGGCTGTGATAACAGAAGGCGCAGGCGCCGTCGCCGGCCTCGGAGGAACATACATCGGCACAAAAGTGGGCGGAACCCTCGGCACGCTTATTGCACCAGGGGCAGGAACCGCTGTAGGGATCGTTGTCGGCGCGGCATTCGGCGGACTCGCAACGTGGTATTCCTCGAAAAAACTTCAGAAAGAGTGGGATTGATCCATGGAAGAATCCTTCCGAGAATGCGCTCAGGAGCACTGCAATGACTGAGTCGAGCCGCGGCACCAGCTCACCAGAATCCGGCAGCCACACTCGGGGTGACGGCCGCCCACTGTGGCCTCAACGGTTTCGCCCGGCAATGCTGATCGGGTCGGTAGCCACGTCCGCACTCGCGATACTCGGCATCCGCACTGTCGGGGAGAGCTGGCGGATCGAAGACCCATTGGTCACTGCAGGGTACTGTGGGGGTTCATTGTTGATGACGATGATTGCTCTGGGGCTGCTGCGCGAAGCCGGATTTCGATACCTGGGTCTGTCTGGAAAGATTCGCCCAATTCGCAACCCCTCGCATGGCAACGGGGTGTCAATTCCAACCACCCGCATACTGATTCCGTTTCTGATCATCTCACTCATCGCTGGCGCCTGTTACGGCGCCACCGCCTCCGTAGGCTGGTTCATAGGAGCAGAAGAATCGCTCCTCCCGAACGGCCGGGACTCTCGAGCGGATGCGGTCTACATGGCCACTCTCGCCGCGCTCGCAAGCACACTCGCGCTGTTCCTGGCTTCGATCAGAATCAAAACCGTCGTGAGTATCTACAGCGGCGGTATCGAGCGTTATTCTCATCGACGTATCCTGCTGTCCAACAAGGTATCCAGGATATTCGTGAGATGGCAGGACATCACGCTTGTCGACGGGAGAATCATCGACTCGTTCCAGAACCCCGGTATCGACATCCACACCTCACCCCAGATTGAAAGAGAGGAACGGACGCCACACGACGAAGAGCACAAGATCGCACTCATGGCCCACGTACTCGTGACCGAACCGAACACCCTCTTCGCGCTGTTGAAACGCCTCCACGAGAACCCGGACGACCGAGCACTCGTCCACGAAGCCGACGCCGTAGAACTACTGCGACCTCCTACCCTGCGCCAACGCTTCCGAGCTGCACGCGGCCGGAAGGCGCAGGCATGAACTCTCGGAACCCGATTCATGCCCCCTCGTGCACGCCTATTCGGTCGTACCGGGCCTGGGAACTGCCGTTGGAGTGGTGGTCGGCACTGCGATTGGTGCAGCGACCTCCGTCGGGATTTCCAAGCTTCTTCAACGGGCTTGGGATTGAACCAGTATCCCTGCATCGTGTCCAAAACGAGTTCAGGAGCGCAAATGTCCCGAAAGCCATCACATTCGATCAGTGACCGTGTTCACTTCCCGTACGAAGCTCCGTGGCCGCAACGCTTCGAAGGAACAAAACTCATCGCCGCTGTTGTCGCAATCCTGGTAGCAGCAGTATTCATCTACTTCGCAGTGGAAGGTGTTCGGAGAAACGAACCCGACACCGCGATCGGATTCTCGGGCTTCGCCCTCCTGCTTTCGACCATCGCTGCAATCGCGCTCGGACAAGGCGGACTCCGCCACCTCACTGTTCCCAACCGCGTATCGGAATGTGTCAAGGCGTTTGAGTCCAACGGGAGTTAGGCCGCGGCCTGATCGGCGCCGGGTTGGTCAGGTTCGGCTGCGGGTTTGTTGATCCATGCATCGGCGGGCAGATTCAGGATCTTCGGGATATCCGTCGTCCCGAAACGTTCGGGATGCTGCGCGCGGGCTCGAGCGAGCACCGCGGCGCGTTCGGTGGCCTTCTGTCCGGCGAGACCGAAATGCACGTCCGCCGGCGTGTGCAGGCCGATGCCGGTATGACGATGTTCGTGGTTGTACCACGTGGTGAACGAGGCTACGAGATTCCGCGCATGGTGGATCGAGGCGAAGCGCTCGGGCCACATCGGCCCGTACTTGAGGGTCTTGAACAGCGCTTCCGAGTACGGGTTGTCGTTCGATACTCGCGGTCGTGAATGTGAGCGGGTGACTTCGAGGTTGGCGAGCAGCGTCGCGACGGTCTTGCTGGTCATCGATGTTCCCCGATCGGCGTGCACCACGCTCGGGATCCCGTGCACAGCAAAGATTTCGGTCATCATCTCCGCAGCGAGTAGTCCGGACTCGTGCGTCTGCACGTGCGCTCCGACGATGTAGCGGGAGAAGATGTCGATCATTACGTATGCGTCGAAATAGGTGCCCTTGATCGGACCGGGCAGCTTGGTGATGTCCCACGAATACACCTGACGGGGTGCGGTCGCCACCAGTTCCGGGCAGGCCCGGGAGGGATGACGAGCGTGCCGGCGCCGCTCTTTGACCTGCGCGTTCTCCCGCAGGATCCGATACATCGTCGACACCGAGCACAGATAGATCCCCTCGTCGAGGAGTTGGGCGTAGACCTCGAGTGGCGACTGGTCGACGAACCGGGCGCTACACAGCACATCGAGAACGGCCCGGCGTTCGGTGTCGGTGAGTTTGTTCTCTGGGATGCGTCCGGTAGTGGTGACGGCCGGATCCGTTGCCGTAGGACGAGCTTTGTTCCGCGCTGCGGTGCAGCGGGCGATTCCCGTCAGTGTGGTTGCATCCCTTGTGGTTATACCCGATTCAGTGAGTTCGTGATGGGCGCGCATCAGCGCTTCTTGCGCTGCTCGTCCACATTCGTGCTCTCGGAGAGTTGTTCCAAGAGCTCGTGTGCTTTTCCCATGATCCCCAGTGCGGTTTGGGTGGTGGCCAGTTTCTTGTTGGCTTGTTCGAGTTCGCGGGTGAGTCGGGCGATCTCGGCTTGTTCGGCGGTGAGTTTGCCGATTCTGGTGCCGGGTTTGGTGCCGTCGAGGACACCGGCGTCGCGTTGTTTGCGCCATTCGCTGATCAGCGAGGAGTACAGGCCTTCGCTGCGCAGGTACGCGCCGCCTCCGTTGCTTTGACAGGCCTGCTCGTAAGCGGCGAGGTGGGCGAGCTTGTCGGCGGCGCTGAAGGTGCGTCGTTGCGGGCCGTCGGCGCGGGGATGCGAGGGGTCCATTCGGTCATTGTCCTCGACCGGAACCATGCTGGAAATCGTCATCGTGGGGTTGATCCGTATCTCGCCCTGCAGGCGGGGTTGCTGTGAACCGCTGGACTCAACTCAGCCTGACACGCAGGGTATCCCGGGATCAGAACAGAGACCACGGAATGGGCATCCTTGTCCCGCACAAGCGAGATCTACTGTTGACTCTTCTACTGAGCAGCATCCCGATTGCCGCACTTCCCGCCCTGCTGCCGCACAATCAGGATCAGAGCGAACTCAGCTTGCTCGACGAGGTGTTCCTACGCATCGGTGGGCCAGTGGGTGCGACCGTTCTCGGAACACTCTCACTCGCCATTTTCATCCTCTCTCTGGTCATCCGAACGCCGA
Source organism: Rhodococcus sp. F64268 (assembly GCF_023015605.1). Taxonomy (NCBI): domain Bacteria; kingdom Bacillati; phylum Actinomycetota; class Actinomycetes; order Mycobacteriales; family Nocardiaceae; genus Rhodococcus; species Rhodococcus sp. F64268. The sequence continues at coordinate 899,047 of NZ_JALKAI010000004.1, read as the reverse complement.
CTTCCCTCGGGATCTACCCCAACGGGCTTCATCTCGTGGTGTGTCGCCACATACCCTTCTTCACAAGTACAACCGAGAAGGTCATCGAGTGGGATCACATCGAATCGATCACCCCAACCCTCTATTCCGGGCCGAACAGCAATTCCCCCACACGCCACCCTGTGATCAGAATCGACGGTGTGGTCGTTGATCCCCGAACCGGAGACAAAGTGAGCGGCCTCGAAGTTCCCGTCTATCGCCTGACCGGGGAACCGAATACCATCTACAGATTACTCCGCTTCTTCCACGAGAACCCCGACGAGCGAAGCATTCTGAGCGATTGTGGTTCGATTGAATTCCTGCGGTCACCCCCGCTACGCGAACGTCTCCTCGCCGCACGCACTCAGAGGGGAAAGGCGTGAACCCTCAGAACCCGATCCCAGAAACCCTCCGCACATACCTCGAAAGTCACGAAGTCGAGCTCATCGCCTGCACTCCCGAGGAACCGGGACACCCACACGTCACGATCCCAACTCCGGCCGGGTGGACCCCCGTACCCAACGAAGTGTTCCCCCACGCATACGCGGTCCTCGTCGCGCCCGAACACACAGAAAACGAGTGGACTCCCAACGCGGTGCTGCTCCACGGCCGCCTCTCACGCTGGTGTCCCACCGACGAACTCCTCCATGCCGCCGCATCCGAATGCCGGTCACTTCCGGAGTGGACCGAAATTCACTCCGACACCAGCGACTTCGACACCCACCGCTCGGTTGCCACACGAGGCATCTACCACGTCGGTGATGCCTGGTTCGACGCAACAACTCGATTCCTCGTCGTCGATGTCGAATACGACCGGTACCTCACCCAACTGACCGTTACCACACGGGCTGAGCCCGACGTGACACTCACCTCCGACGCATCGACGATTCACCGCGGATTGATGGTTGTAGATACGCACACCGAAATGGATCGATAGATGGACAACCAAGAAATGGTGCACGCGGAGGCCCTGGCGATACCCAACTGGCCTCAGAGATTCCGCCCCTTCAGGCTTGCCGCGGGCTTGGCATCCGCGTGCGGCTTCGTCTTCATCGCCGTCCACTTTCCCGAAATACTCTCGGACGACGACATCGGAATCTGGTGGTTGGGCATCTTCACCGCCATTGCCTTTGCGTTTCTGACATACTCGCTCATCGAGGCCTCCGGATTCTTCTCGATAGGACTGAGCCGCCGGATTACACCGCACGCGGACATCGAACACGGCCCCTGCATCGAAATACCCACGGGGAGAAAGACACCCTTTCTGGCCACCCTGATTGCAGCCTTGGCGGCACCGGCCGGCGCTGTCATGATCTACGCCTGGGCAACACACGCAGACGCAGTATTGATCCCACGCGACGAAGTGGCCGAGCACGTTCCGTTCATCGCCTCGACCGCCGTCTCGACGCTGGTGATCGCACTGCTCCCGCTGCGGATCCGCAGCACCACGGTGCTGAGATTGCACGAGGACGGCATCAGACGTCGCGCGACGATCCGCAGACTCCGTGTTCGCACTTACGACACATTCGTAAAGTGGGACGACATCGAGGATGTTGTGCCCGACGTGTACACAGTCCACGCAAGGGGTGCAACCATCCACTACCCGATGATCCGACTGCGCGTGCCCGGTCCGGTACCCACCGCGAGACTCGTGCCGTTCGACGAGGAGGACGAGATTGCTCTCACTGCGTACGCGCTGGTGAGCGAACCCAACGCGCTCTTCGAATTGATCCGGCGCCTGCACATCCGGCCGGAAGATCGGCACCTCGTCGCCCGACCCGACTCCGTCGACCTTCTGCGGCCGGCGCCGCTGTTCGATCGGTTCCGAGCGGCGCGTGGAGTCGAGACGCGGTGGTGAATCGGGTCTCGCCCGGATCCGCCGACCCGCACACAAATCGTAGGTTCGGGGGCTACGATCGAACTCATTGGTCGACACGCATCTGTTGTCGGCGCGGTGAAGCACGTATCCGCAAATGATGTGTGCCGCAACGTAGGTGCGTGCCGGGCCTCCTGCGGAAACCGATGTTCAGGTCAACCCCGTGGAGTGACAATGACAGACAACTGGCTTTCTCGCGATCCGTTCGACGACATCTTCGACCGATTCTTCAGCTCCGGCGGACTCCGCCAACCGCAGGTACAACGGGTGGACCTGAGCCGGTTGCTCAACGACGATGCCAAGCAGCTCGTCGCCGAGGCCAGGAAGGCAGCCACGGCATGGGGTAGCGCGGAGCTGACCCCCGAACATCTCCTGTATGCCGCCACGCTCAACGACCCGACCCGCGGTGTGATCAGTGGTCTGGGGCTGGATCCCGATGCGGTCGCAGAACAGATGCGCTCCGTCGCCGGTGGCGAAGGCAACGAGGGCGAGCAGGTGACGCTGAGTCCTGCGACCAAGCGTGCACTGCGGGTTGCCCAGCAGCAGGCGGGACAGTCGGGTATCAGCTACATCGGTCCCGAGCACATCCTCTACGGAATTGCGGCGAACAGCGAGAACCCGGCTGCTCATGCGCTGGCCGGCGCCAAACTCGATACCGGTGGTCGGCGCGACACATCGCAGAGCACTACCCCCACACTCGACGAGTACGGCCGAGACCTGACCGCTGAGGCGCGTGCGGGCAACGTCGACCCTGTGGTCGGGCGCGCCGACGAGATCGCGCAGACCGTCGAGATCCTGTCCCGTCGTCGCAAGAACAATCCGGTCCTGATCGGTGATCCCGGCGTGGGCAAGACCGCGATCGTCGAGGGTTTGGCGCAACGAATCGTCAATGGGGACGTGCCGTCGACATTGGCCGATCGGCGCGTCGTCGCGCTCGACGTAGGTTCGCTGGTCGCGGGGAGCAAGTATCGCGGCGAATTCGAGGAGCGGTTGACGAAGATCCTCGACGAGGTTCGCGAACACTCCGACGAGCTGATTCTCTTCATCGACGAGTTGCACACGATCGTCGGCGCGGGCAGTGGTGGCGAAGGTTCGATGGATGCAGGCAATCTCCTCAAGCCGGCCCTCGCGCGCGGAGAGTTGCACGCGGTCGGCGCGACCACGATCGACGAGTACCGCCGCTACATCGAGAAGGACGCGGCGCTCGAACGGCGGTTCCAGCCGGTGATGGTGTCCGAGCCGTCGGTGGACGACACCATCGAGATTCTGCGCGGACTGATCGATGTCTACGAGGAACACCATCAGGTGCACTACACCGACGAGTCACTGGTGGCTGCAGCCGAACTGTCCGACCGCTACATCACCGACCGTTTCATGCCCGACAAAGCGATCGATCTGGTCGATCAAGCCGGGGCTCGAGTGCGTCTACGCACCAAAACGCCCGATGCGGACACCCGTTCGCAAGAGGAAGAACTGGCGCGCCTCGAGCGGGAGAAGGACACTGCAGTCGCTGCCGAGGACTACGCCAAAGCCGGCGAGTTGAAGGACGAGATCGCCGCCCTCGAAGAGCGCGTCGGATCGAGCGGCTCGGCGTCGACACCGCAGGTCGAAGTCGTCGACATTGCCGAAGTGATCTCGCGACAGACCGGCATCCCGGTCTCCGAACTGACGGCAGAAGAACGCCAACGGCTCCTGGACCTCGAGGACGTGCTCCACGCTCGCGTGGTCGGGCAGGAACAAGCAGTCTCAGCAGTAGCCGAAGCGGTGCGAAGGGCGCGCTCAGGCCTGTCCGACCCGAACAGGCCGATCGGCTCGTTCCTGTTCCTCGGCCCCACCGGGGTCGGCAAGACCGAACTCGCGAAGGCACTTGCCGCGGCCGTGTTCGGTGATGAGGACCGGATGATTCGCTTCGATATGAGCGAATTCCAGGAGAAGCACACCGTCTCCCGCCTGGTCGGGGCTCCCCCGGGCTACGTCGGGTACGAGGAGGCAGGGCAGCTCACGGACAAGGTTCGCCGCCAGCCGTACTCGGTGGTTCTGTTCGACGAGATCGAGAAGGCGCACACCGATGTGTTCAACGTGCTTCTCCAGCTCCTCGACGACGGCCATGTCACCGATGCTCAAGGCCGCACAGTGGATTTCAAGAACACCATTGTCATTCTCACCAGCAATATCGGGTCCGACCTCATCCTGGCCGACACCAGCGGCGACATCGAGACCCTGACCTCGAAGCTGATGGAGCGACTGCACTCCCATTTCCGGCCCGAGTTCCTCAACCGGATCGATGAGACGGTGGTGTTCCACCGGCTCGACAAGGCGCAGCTGCGCGAGATAGTCGACCTGATCCTCAACGGAACCCGGCGACGGTTGCGAGCCCAGGACGTCGAACTGGACATCACTGAGAGCGCGGTCGACTGGCTGGTGGACACCGGGTTCGCACCGGAGTTCGGTGCTCGACCATTGCGGCGGACCATCCAGAAGCAACTCGACAACAGGCTGTCGAACCTGCTGCTTGCGGGAACGCTCGGCGCGGGAGACACGGTGCGAGTCGACACCGGTCCTGATGGTCTGGTCCTCGAGGCGGTCACCGGTGGAGACGAGCAGCAAGATCCCGAGGGCGACTCGTCGGCGGCGGATTGATCAGCTGGCGGCGTCCCTGTGCACCCGGTCGTGCAGCGCCTCCATCTTCACGTCGAGGTCACGGGCGGTTTCAGCAGCAACGCGGAGCTCCTCACGCAGTGCATCCGGCACCGCGCGGTCGTGCTTGTAGTAGATCTTGTGCTCGAGACTTGCCCAGAAGTCCATCGCGACCGTGCGGATCTGAAGTTCGACGTAGACCGACTCCATGCGGTCGGACATGAACACGGGGATCTCGACGATCACGTGGACACTGCGATAGCCGTTCGGTTTGGGCTGGGCGATGTAGTCCTCGATCTCGACCACGCTGACGTCGCCCTGTCGCGTGATCATGTCCATGATGCGGTAGACGTCCGACGTGAAGCTGCACGTGATGCGAATGCCGGCGATGTCGCGGACGTGCTCACGCACGCCTTCGAGCGTCTGGGGTGCACCCTTGCGACGCGCCTTCGCAATGATCGACTCGGGCGACTTGAGTCGCGACTTCACGTGCTCGATCGGGTTGTAGTCGCGGGCGTAGGTGAACTCGTCGCGCAAGATGTTGATCTTGGTCATCATCTCGTCGATGCCGAACTTGTAGACCATGAGAAACCGAGTGAGCTCACTCTTCAGATCCTGCCGCGATACCAGACGAGCGGAGACATCCTCCGGCTCGTCGGGTAGGGGCACGCCCTGTTCAGGACCGTCCACCGTCGTTGTCACTCGGTTCCTCCTCGATGTGTTCCACTGTCGAGTCTGCCAGCTCATCACGGCGGGGCTCGGTTCTCGTGCGCAGTATCTGCCGCAACGTGCGCGGATACACGCCTGCTTCGCGCCTCGCCTTCTTGCGGGTGATCAGCACACCTGCGAGTGCAATCACCCAGATCGGGTATTGAGCGAGCCACGCGACCCGGAACGAATCGAAGCTGTATCCGCCGAACGCATCGAGCAGTACACCCATCGTCTGGACGACCAGCAGCGTCGCGAGGAAGCCTCCGATGTTGACGATGCCCTGCGCGGTCCCGAGCGCAGTCGACGGGTTGAACGTGCGTGCGTAGTCGAATCCGACCATCGACCCCGGGCCGCCGACAGAGATGACGATGATGAGCAGCACCAACAGCCAGATCGGCGCGGGCCCTGGCAAGGCGAGCACGATCGTCCACGCGGTCGCGCACGCAATGATGATCGACAGCACGAGCCAGGATCGGTGGTTCGGGAAGCGGCCGGTGAGGATGCCGAGAATCGGGCCGGCCGCGATCGCGGTGGCAACCGAGACCGTGAGCATCGAGCCGGCTGCCGCGGCCGACAGGCCCTGCGCGGATTCGAGGTACGGCACACCCCACATCAGGGCAAACGTGGTCACCGAGAACTGGGTGCCCATGTGAGTGAAGAACCCCAGCCGTGTCCCCGGTCGACGCCACACAGCACCGATCTGACCGAGCACGTTGCGCAGTCCCGCGGCCGGAACCTCCGGGTGTTCCCCGGTCGGAGCGTTCCGTACGACCGCGACCACGAGGACACAGGCGAGGACCCCCAACGCCGCGGCGCTGGCGTAGGCAGCGGTCCACCCCTGGCCGGACAGGATGAGCACGAACGGAACAGCCGACAGTACCTGTCCGAGTTGTCCGAGGATGCCCGTCAACTGCGACACCACCGGAACCCGGCGCGGTGCGAACCACACCGGGACCAGCCTCAGTACCGAGATGAACGTGAGAGCGTCACCGACTCCGACGAACACACGACCGGCGTACGCGATGGGCAACGAGTCGGTGACAGCGAGCACGAACTGGGCCACCGCCATGATGGCGGCACCCAACGCGATGATCTTGCGCGACCCGAATCGGTCCAGCAGAACTCCGGCGGGAATCTGCATGCCCGCGTAGACGATGAGCTGCAACACCACGAACCCGGACAACACGGACGGGGAGATGTCGAAGCGCTCGGTCGCGGCCAGGCCCGAAACGCCGAATGTCGTGCGGTGCAGGACCGCGACCAGGTAGGCGAAGACCCCGACACCCCAGACCAGCCATGACCTCATGGGATATACACGATACGCGGGAGTTCGTTAGCTCGGTTAACTACTCTCGTCCGAGCGACACCCACGTCGGATCGGAAGCCCGCTCGCCGACCACCTCACCGGCAAGTGCGTCGAGGCGCCCGAGTTGCTCCTCCGACAGCACCACGCCCACAGCGCCTGCGTTCTCTGTGACGCGCGCAGCAAAACGGGTACCGGGAATCGAGACCGACGGCAGACCGAAAGCACGAGCCTTCGCGTCGAGCCACGCCAGCGCAACCTGCGCGACGGTGGCGCCTGCTTCATCGGCGACGGCGCGCACCTTCGCACGCAACTCGAGATTCTTCGGAAGCGCGTCTGCGTCGAAACGCGGGAACCGATGACGAAGGTCGCCGTCTCCGATCTGCCTCGGATCGAACGCGTCGGTCAGCAAACCGCGGCTGACCGGTGAGAACGGAACGAAGCCGATCCCGAGCTCGGCGGCAGTCGGCACCACGTTGCGTTCCACATCGCGCGAGACGATGCTCCACTCCGACTGGATCGCGGCAATCGGGTGCACGGCGTGCGCGCGGCGGAGCTCGTCGCCGGTGGCCTCGGACAGACCGAGGTGACGTACCTTCCCCGCCCCGACCAGCTCGGCCATTGCGCCGACGGTCTCCTCGATCGGAACCTCCGGGTCGACACGGTGCAGGTAGTACAGATCCACTACATCCACACCGAGCCGCTGGAGCGATTCGTCGATTGCCTCATGCACATAGTCGGGACGCCCGTTGATCCCCCGATTTCCGGTTGCCGGGTTTCCGACGAGTCCGAACTTCGTGGCCAATTGCACCTCGGTGCGACGCGTACCCAGCAACTTCCCGACTACCTGCTCACTCAGCCCGTTGCCGTAGATATTGGCGGTGTCGATGAAGGTGACTCCGATGTCGACCGCATGATGAAGCGTCGCGAGTGCGTCTTCAGGATCGACCTTCCCGTACACGGGAGCGACGGACATCGCTCCGTAGCCCTGCGCACTGACGGTGAGCCCGGGGGCGAGTTCGACGGCGGGAACGGTCATCGGCGGATTCTCCTCAGGTCGGCGGCACTCGTGCCTTCGCGCACGGCACGCCGATCGATCCTTCCTCACATCGCCGCGCACCGCAGGATTCCGAATCACCATGATCGCAACTACGCCGCGCCTACGCTGGTCCCATGGCGATCGACTGGCTCGACCTTCAACTCACTGCCCGACGAGAATTCGACACACGCCTCGCCCACATCACGGACTGGGAGGCGCCCACGCCCGACACGGAGTGGAATGTCGCCGACCTGGTGCGACACATGGTCGACGAACAGCGTTGGGTCGCGCCCATCCTGGAAGGGCACACCGTCGCAGACGCAGAAGCCACGCTCGAACCCATCCGCGACGACCTCGCCGCAGAATGGCACCGCTACGCGGAAGAGGCCACCGCAGCGTGGGCTGCCACCCCGCTCGACAAACCCGTGCACCTCTCGTACGGCACCGTGTCGTGTCTCGACTATCTCAAACAACAGGTCAGCGACATCGCTGTACACACCTGGGATCTGGCACGTGCGGTCGGTGACGGCGACCGCCTGAACCCCGGATTGGTGGACGCTGTGTGGACCGACCTGCAATCTCAGCGCGACGTACTCGCATCGAGCGGATTGTTCGGGCCACCCGTGCAGATTCCCGACGACGCCCCCGTACAGGACCGGCTGATCGCCCTCACCGGTCGCGACCCCCGAACCGGAGGAGCGTCATGAACGACCGACCCGCCGACATAGACATCGACATAGACATCAAGCCCCGTAGCCGCGACGTCACCGACGGCATGGAGAAGACCGCGTCACGCGGAATGCTGCGTGCTGTCGGGATGGGCGACGACGACTGGGCCAAACCCCAGATCGGGGTTGCGTCGTCGTGGAACGAGATCACACCGTGCAACCTGTCGCTGGACCGTCTCGCACAATCCGTGAAGGACGGTGTGCACGCGGCAGGTGGATACCCGCTCGAATTCGGCACCATCTCCGTCTCCGACGGTATCTCGATGGGCCACGAGGGTATGCACTTCTCCCTCGTCTCCCGCGAGGTCATCGCCGACAGCGTGGAGACGGTCATGCAGGCCGAGCGACTCGACGGTTCGGTGTTGCTCGCCGGGTGCGACAAGTCGCTGCCCGGAATGCTCATGGCCGCTGCGCGACTCGACCTCGCGTCGGTGTTCCTGTATGCGGGATCGATCCTGCCCGGCATCGCGAAACTGTCCGACGGCACAGAACGCGATGTGACGATCATCGACGCGTTCGAAGCGGTCGGTGCGTGCGCGCGCGGACTGATGTCCGAAGAGGATCTCGGTGCAATCGAGCGCGCGATCTGCCCCGGCGAGGGCGCGTGCGGCGGCATGTACACCGCCAACACCATGGCCAGCGCCGCGGAAGCGCTCGGTATGTCGCTGCCCGGTAGCGCGTCGCCACCGGCCACCGACCGTCGTCGCGACGGATTCGCACGCCGCAGCGGACAGGCCGTCGTCGAGATGCTGCGCCGCGGCATCACCGCATCCGACATCCTCAGCAAGGAAGCGTTCGAGAACGCGATCGCGGTGGTGATGGCTTTCGGCGGATCCACCAATGCGGTGCTGCATCTGCTGGCGATCGCTCACGAAGCCGACGTCGATCTCACACTCGACGATTTCGTGCGGGTCGGCGCGCGTGTCCCCCACCTCGCCGACGTCAAACCCTTCGGTCGGCACGTCATGAAGGACGTCGACCACATCGGTGGCGTTCCGGTCATCATGAAAGCTCTACTCGACGCCGGTCTTCTGCACGGCGACTGCCTCACGGTCACCGGCGCGACCGTCGCGGAGAATCTTGCGGGGATCGCCCCGCCCGATCCCGATGGGAAGGTGCTGCGTGCGCTGAGCGATCCCATCCATCCCACCGGTGGCATCACGATCCTGCGCGGATCCCTCGCGCCGGGAGGCGCAGTGGTGAAGTCCGCGGGTTTCGACGAGTCCGTTTTCGAAGGCACCGCGAGGGTCTTCGAACGCGAGCGAGCGGCGATGGACGCCCTCGAGGACGGCACCATCACCGCAGGCGACGTGGTCGTCATTCGATACGAAGGTCCCAAGGGTGGCCCGGGGATGCGCGAGATGCTCGCGATCACCGGCGCCATCAAGGGCGCCGGTCTCGGCAAGGATGTCCTGCTGCTCACCGACGGCCGATTCTCGGGCGGCACCACGGGCCTTTGCGTCGGACATGTCGCGCCGGAGGCCGTCGACGGCGGCCCCATCGCGTTCGTGCGCGACGGCGACCGGATCAAGCTGGATGTGGCGAACGGCCTGCTCGATGTCCTCGTCGAGGACGCTGAAATGGCGGAGCGGCGGCAGGACTGGAAGCCACTGCCGCCGCGCTACACCAAGGGGGTGCTGGCGAAGTACACGAAACTCGTCGGGTCCGCGTCACAGGGCGCTGTGTGCGGATGACCTCCGGTCAGATCGGCCGGAACCCTGCTCCTACGCTGCCGCGCGCATCGATGTCGGCCATGATCACATCGATGTTCGTGCCGACCTCGGGACCGACGCACGGTGCCAGCAGGTAGGCGTTGACCATCGCGACCAGGGTGGTACCGACGACAAGCGGCGCACCCGAATCGCCCTCGATGACACAGACCTGGGTCCATGTTTCCTGCGCACCGAAGATGTCGCCCCACACAATGCCGCACGTGTTGCCGGTGGTGCGGCCTTCCTTGCAGGCGATGTTCGGGAATCCGGCGGGGGTTCCGAGTCCGGTGATGGTCACGTTGCCGATGCGGTTGACCGGGGTGACCCTGTCGCCGTAGAACTCGATGACCGCGTAATCGAGGGTCTCGTTGGTCGAGACGATGTGGCCCAGTGTTCCGGCGCCCATGTTGTGCTCGGACTTGACCGTCATGCCTGGGTCGCCGCAGTGCGCGGCTGTGAGTCCGACGAGCCGACCGGCAGCGTCGTGCCCGATCGTGGTGAGCGTGCAGTCGTACATGCTCTCGTCGCCGTGGCCGAGCGTGATGCCCGATCCGCCGCCGAGGACCGCGGAAGGGGCTGCCGTGGCAACCGCCGCACCGCTGCCGACCAGGGCAATCGCGGTTGCGAATACCACAGCAAGTTTTCTGAACATCATGCCCCTCCAACGCGGTCTGCCCCGACCGCTTCCGCGGTCAGCGTACTAGAGCGCCGTCACAGTACTAGAGGATTACGGACTATGCGGGGTTGGAACCGAGGCTTTCGAGCGCTTTCCGCGCCTCTTCGAGTTCGCGGCTCAACTGCGCGACGCGTTCCTCCACGGTTCGGCGTGCCTCGTCGATCACCGAGTGCACGGCCTCGATCGCAGTCTCGTCGCCGAGTTCCTTGACGGCGCGTTCGACGGCGTCGGGCGCGACCACGGCGGGCTTCCCGATCTTCCGCGTGCCCTGCGCGACAGCGACCGTCCAGTCGTTCTCGGGGTCGATCGTGACGGTGATGCTGAGTGCGGCGGGCTTCTTGGCGCTGCGTTTGGCGGGGGCCTTGGGCTTCGCGGGCTCTGCGGCCGCCGCGGACGGCGGATTCGCGGAAGGGGAGCTCACTGTGGTCTTCTCCTTGACTGCGGGCCGGGGAGTGGGCCGTGCGGGTTCTGTTTTCGCAACCGGAGTGGTTGCTGCGGGAGTTTGCGTCGTCGAGGACTTCGGGGCGGGGGCTCTCGTCGCAGCGGCCGGTTTCGCAGCGGCCGGTTTCGACGGCGTCTTCGTCGCTACGTCCCGGGTGAAACGCAGTTCGTCGGTTTCGAAGGGAAGCTCGTCGTTGACCCCCTTGGGACGGATCGTGACCGTGGTCCCGTCGATCGAGATGACACGTGCCGACGTACCCGGTTCGATCCCCAGGCTGGAAATCCCCTCGACGAGATATACCGTGGCGCGGCGCCCCTCCGCGAGGGCGGAGCTCAATTCCGTGAGTTGCTCCTCGGTCAGATGGTCCGCACGTCTACGGGGCGGCATGCCACGTCCTTTCTCAGCTCTACGGTGCGATCGACGGCGCCCACTGTCGCACACGTGTACGACACTCTGTCCGTCCGGACACACCCTGGCCGTCTGTCACCGGGGAGCCCGGCGTGTGCTCCCCGCCACGACAAGGAAGGATGACGTATGTGAACTCGCCGGAGCAACGACCGCAACCCGGCCCCGACATGCTCGCCGCCATTCAGCGAGAACTCGAACGCAGCCTGCTCGGGGGCGAACGCCGCTACACGGTCGACGAGGTCGCCACGATGGCGGGCATGTCTCCGGCGCGGGTTCGGCGACTCTGGCAGGCATTGGGATTCACCGTCGACCCCGAGCCCGACGCAGAGATGTTCACCGACGGCGACGTCGGTGCACTCCGCGATATCGCAGCTATCGTCGGTAGCGGCGTGATCGACGAGAATCTCGAGCTCTCGGCGGCCCGATCTCTCGGCCAATCGATCTCACGACTCGCCGAGTGGGAACTGACCCTGTTCAACACTCACCTCTTCGACAATCTCGTCGAAGAGCATTCCGACGTGTCTGCGCAGGAGATGCCCGATCTCATCGATGCTCTCGTACAGCAGTTGTCGATGCGGGCCGAGACCTTGCAGAGCCACATCTGGCGGCGTCACATCGTCAGCACTACGGAACGTTCCGTCTGGCGCGCCGAGGGAGATGCACCCCTGCGCGAGGTCGTGGTCGGGTTCGCCGACATGGTCGGCTACACCCAGCTCACCCGTCGAATCGACGCGGGCGAACTCAACGAATTGCTCGAGTACTTCGAATCCGAGGTCACCGCGGCCATTGCCGGTCACCACGGGTGGATCATCAAGACCGTGGGCGACGAGGTGATGTTCGCGGCCGAGGATCCGGCCGACGGCGCACGTATTGCGCTCGAGCTGCAGGAGACCTTCGGCGCGAGCAAGGACACCCCGGAACTCCGGGTGGGCATGGCGTGGGGGCCGGTGCTGGCACGCTTCGGCGACCTGTTCGGCTCCGTCGTCAACAATGCCGCCCGTCTCACCGGCGCGGCACGGCCCGGCTCGATCCTGTTGGACGAGAAGCTCGCCGCCGAACTCGATCCGGACGAATTCCGGATCCAGCCGCTGCGCAGGCTCAGGGTCAAAGACTTCCGCCGATCGCGGCCGTTCGTCCTGCGAGCACCGGATCGACGGCGCTGGACGCGCTGACCAGCGCTCCCGCGTTACTTCCGTGTTGCTGCACGACGAGCAGCAAGGAAGTCGTCGACGATCTGTTCGCATGCCGTGCGATCGATGGGCGGCAGAGTGACGAGGTGGTTGAAAACAATCGGCCCGACCAGCTGGATGAGTGCGAGGTCGTAGTCGAACTCGCCGAGTTCCTCGCGTGTGGATTCCGCCCCGAGTACGCGGTCGAACGACGAACGGTAGCGTTCGACGAGTTGCTCGCGCAGCGACTGTAGTTCGGGGCGTTCCTGTGCTTCCGGGTCGGCCGGCCGGCTGGCGTGGACGAGCTCCGGCCCCATTCCGAGCCAGCACATCGCGGCAAGGGGAATCGGCACGTCCTCGACGATCCGCGCCTGGCCGATGAGTAGTTCGACGAGTTGTTCGCGCAGGCCGACGTTCTCCGGCACGGGCGGCGCAGGCGGGATCAACCGCGCGAAGGCCGCGGCAACGAGTTCTGTGCCGTTTGCGAAATGCCGGTACAGCGTGGCCCGGCCCACCCCGGCGCGAGTGGTCACCGCATCGATCGTGACGGCGTCGGCGCCGCCCGTAGCGAGCAGCTCGGTGGCCGCGTCGAGCAGCCGTGCCCGAGACCGCACCTTGCGGGGATCGGGTTCTCTGGATGTACCGACATCTTCGCGCGCGTTCACACCCACAGTTTCTCTCGTCTCGGTCAGGGCCTAGTTATGGAACTATCGGTTCCGCTACGATACCGGCAGTCTCGTTTATCGTTCGCCCAAATCATTGCAGTCAAGGCAAACCACCGTCACGTTCGGAAGGCAACCGTGCCCGAAGCATCAGCACCTCCGAGGTCCGAGATCCCCACCGCCCGCATGACCCGGTCCCAACTGTGGCTGCTCGTCGTCGCGTGCGCTTCGGTGTCCGCGGTGATCGCAGCGATGGCGGCGCTCAACACTGCGTTGCCCGATATCGCGGTAGACACCGGGGCGACGCAGAGTGAGCTGACCTGGATCGTCGACGGCTACACACTCGCGCTCGCCGCGCTGCTACTTCCGTGCGGCGCACTCGGCGACCGGTTCGGCCGGCGCGGAATCCTCGTCGTCGGCCTGGTCGTCTTCGGGCTCGGATCAGCGCTGCCCCTGCTCACCGATGGGCCTACGTGGGTGATCGTGTCCCGCGGTATCGCCGGCGTCGGGGCAGCTCTTGTCATGCCGGCCACACTGTCGCTGATCACGACGGGCTTCCCGCCGGATCGCCGCGCACGAGCGATCGGCATCTGGGCCGGGGTGGCAGCTTCTGGTGCAGTCGTCGGCATGATCGTCTCCGGGGTCATCCTCGAATACGCCTCCTGGAAGCTGATCTTCGGCGGATTCGCGATCGCGTCCGTCGCACTGGTCGCGATCGCACTGACGATTCCATCGTCGCGGGCAGAGAATCCGGGGCGCTTCGATTTCGGTGGCAGCATTCTGGCGATCGCGGCCATCGGACTGTTCGTCCTCGGGGTGATGGAAGGACCTCACCGAGGCTGGCTCGACCCGCTCACCCTGAGCGCCGTGACGATAGGCCTCGTGGCCGCCGCCGGCTTCGTGTTCGCCGAATTGCGTGCCGCCGAACCGCTGCTCGACATGCGCTTGTTCACGAACCGCGCATTCGGCGTCGGCGCCGCTTGCCTGAACCTGCAGTTCCTCGCGGGGTTCGGCATGTTCTTCCTGATCGTGCAGTATTTCCAGCTCATCCTCGGCTACTCACCTCTGATGGCTTCGGTCGCCCTGGCACCCATCTTCGCGGTCGTGATGGTCCTGTCCTTCACGGTGCCCGCCCTACTTCGCTGGATCAGCCTGCGCGTGCTGATCAGTCTCGGATTGGGCCTGATCGGGGTGTCGCTGATCCTCATCGGCTTCCTCGACGCAGAGTCGTCGTATCTCGATGCCGCGTTGACGATGCTGATCACCGGCATCGGGTTCGGACTCTGCACGGCACCCGCAACGCACGCAATCGTCACGAACACCCCGGAGGACCAGCAGGGTGTCGCATCGGCCGTGAACGACGCGACGCGCGAGATCGGCGCGGCGATCGGTGTCGCTGCAGCGGGCAGTGTTCTTGCAGCCGCGTACGGCAACCGGATCGCACCGACCGCCGAGATGATCCCGGAACCGGCGCGTGGGGCGGTGGAAGATTCGCTTGCCGCTGCCCTTCAGGTTGCAGAGCAGGCCGGTACCCAGGGCGAACAACTCGCCGCACTCGCCAGGGACGCCTTCCTCGAAGGCATGCAGCACGCCTCGTTCGCGCTGGCAGCAATTCTGCTGGTCGGTGCAGTCGGCGCGGCCTTCTGGGCACCTTCGCGCACCTGAACTTCGCTCCTCTTCCGAGCCCACAATGCCCATCGCCGGTTCGGCGGTGGGCATTGTGTCGTGGGCGCGATCACTGTAGCCTTCGATTAACAGTTACCCATCGTCACACTTAAAGGTGGAGGCATGACCGCATCGCTCACCCGCGAGAACAGCAAGGGTTTCGTTCCAGGACTCCCGATCTCCGACCGCGAGGACACCGCGCGACGCCTGCTCGCATCGTCCGCCCGCAAGTCGTACGACCCGGTGATCGAGGTCGACTGGGACGCACCGATCCCCGACGACAAGTTCGGCATGACGCCGGAATGGAGCACGCTCTACGGCACTGCCCTCTGGGACGAACTCAGCGACGAGCAGCGCATCGCACTGACGAAGCATGAAGCCGCGAGCGTGTCGGGAGTGGGCCTGTGGTTCGAGGTCCTGCTCATGCAGATGCTGCTGCGCGACGTCTACGACCGCGACAAGCATTCGAAGCACGTGCAGTTCGCACTCACCGAAGTCGCCGACGAATGCAGGCACTCCGTGATGTTCGCGCGAGCGGGCGAGCGCCTCGGGATGCCCGGTTACGGACCTCCGCGGTACATCCACCAACTCGGACGACTGTGGGGCCATTACTTCCGCGGCGCCAATGCCTACGCTTCGGTGATGGCAGCCGAGGAAATCCTCGACATGATGCAGCGCGACTTCATGCGGGACGAGCGCGTACAGCCTGTAACCCGCGCAGTGAGCAAGATTCACGTGCTCGAGGAGGCCCGGCACATCCGGTTCGCTCGCGAAGAAGTTACTCGGCGACTCACCGGTGCGAGCCGCGCGCGTCTCGCATTCGAGCGCTTCCAGACAGCAGCGGTCGTATATTTCGTCATGAAGAGCATGATTCACCCGCGGGTGTACTCCAATGCGGGACTCGACCGCGATCGCGCGCTCGCGGAGGCCGCGAACAACAAGCACCATCACGACAAGGTGCGCAAGTCCGGTGCCAAGCTCATGACGTTCCTCGATAACGTCGGACTGGTCGGCGGGCCGTCGAAGATCCTCTACAAGAAGGTTCATCTGCTCTGACCGAGGCGGCCCACTGAGCGGAACGGCGCGGCCGAACGATCGGTCGCGCCGTTACTCTCCGATTCCATGAGCATCCCGAACCCGGCCGACTTCACCGGACAGGCAGTTGTCGTCACCGGCGGCACGAAGGGGATCGGTTTCACCATCGCCGAGACCTTCCTCGCGGCCGGCGCCGACGTCCTCGTGTGCGGACGGTCCGAACCCGACGTCCTCCCGGCAGCCGACGGTCGGACGGCCTCGTTCTTCGCCGCCGACATCCGTGACGCCGACCAGGCCGCAGCGGTCGTCGACGCGGCGGCAACGCGGTTCGGCCGCCTCGACGTGTTGGTCAACAACGCGGGCGGCTCCCCCGACGCGGACGCTGCGACGGTCTCGACGCGATTCTTCGATCGGATCGTCTCCCTCAACCTTTCTGCACCTTTCTACGCGGCACAGGCCGCGAACCGTGTCATGAGCACCCAGGCCGCCGGCGGGTCGATCATCAATATCGGAAGCGTGTCTGCGCACGACCCGCAGCCCGGCACCGCCGCATACACCGCAGCGAAGGCCGGCCTCCTCGCCCTCACCAAGGCACTCGCGCTCGAGTGGGCACCGACCGTCCGGGTCAATCACATCACCACCGGCCTGATCCGCACCGAAGCCGCAGCTCACGTGTACGGCGAGGACGGCGGAGCAGCGGTGACGAAGACCCTGCCCATGCAGCGGATGGCAGCCCCCTCGGACATCGCGGGCGCGTGCCTGTACCTGGCCGGGCCGCTCGCGTCGTACGTCAACGGAGCCGATCTCGCCGTCCACGGCGGCGGCGAGGTGCCTGCGCGCTTCATGGCACTCAATCCCGGGTAACGACCACTCATCTCCTATCCGCAACCCAGCCCTCGGCGCCAGCGCAGCCGGGGGCGTTTTCGTCTGCACTCCCGACCACCTCGCTGTGACCCTTGACACTCTCCCTCAGTGAATGTACCTTCAGACTCAGTGAATGAGTATTCATTCATTTCATTCGACAAGGGAGTCACCATGACCGACTTCGACGACATCACCTACGAAATCGACGGCGCCGCCGCGATCATCACCATCAATCGCCCCGAGCGTTACAACGCCTTCCGCGGCAAGACCGTCGAGGAACTGATCAAGGCGTTCCGCGCCGCCTGGGCCGACACCCGCGTCTCGGCGATCATCCTCACCGGCGCCGGAGAGAAGGCATTCTGCACCGGCGGCGATGTCAAGCAGCGCGCCGAGACGGGCGACTACGGCCCCACCGAGAGCGGCATGTTCGAGATCGGCAACCTGCACAAGCTCATTCGAGACGTTCCGAAACCCGTCATCGCCGCCGTCAACGGCATCGCAGTCGGCGGCGGGCACGTCCTGCACGTCCTGTGCGACCTCACCATCGCTTCGGAGAACGCGAAGTTCGGACAGGCCGGGCCCCGCGTCGGATCGTTCGACGCCGGCTTCGGCTCTGCCTTCCTCGCACGCATCGTCGGCGAGAAGCGCGCTCGCGAGATCTGGTACCTGTGCCGGCAGTACGACGCCCCCACCGCCGAGCGCTGGGGTCTCGTGAACTGGGTTGTCCCCCAGGACAAATTGCTCGACGAAGCCAAGGCCGTGGTCGCCGAGATCGCGGAGAAGAGTCCTACCGCGATCCGATTCCTCAAGCAGTCCTTCAACGCCGACACCGATCATCAAGCAGGCCTGAGCAACCTCGCAATGTCCGCACTCGACCTGTTCGGCAAGTCCGACGAAGGCCTCGAGGGAGCGAAGGCGTTCGCAGAGAAGCGCCCTGCCGAATTCGCCAAGTACGTCAGGGCCTGACCGCAGATCCCACCTCGAGAGGACACTTCGCATGAGCAACATCGCACTCGTCACAGGAGCCGGTTCCGGTATCGGCAAATCCATCGCGCTGGCCTTCGCCGCGCAGGGCGACAAAGTGATCGCCGCTGACCTCGATCTCGCAGCTGCCGAGGCCACCGCGAAGGAGCACCCGGACCTGATCACCGCGCTGCCCGTGGACATCTCCGACCGCGCCCAGGTCGACACACTCCGCGAACACACCCACGCGCAGGTCGGCGTCCCCAACATCCTCGTCAACGCTGCCGGATGGGACAGGACCGACCAATTCCTCAATGCCACAACGGAATTTGCACAGAAGGTCGTTGCGATCAACTACCTCGGTCCGGTGAACATCTGCAGCGCCTTCCTGCCCGGCATCATCGAGGCAGGGGACGGCGGCCGGGTGATCAACCTCGCCAGCGACGCCGGTCGCGTCGGCAGCTCGGGTGAATCCATCTACGCCGGAGCCAAGGGTGGTGTCATTGCACTCACCAAATCGCTTGCGCGAGAGATGGCCAGGCACGGCATCAGCGTCAACTGCGTGTGCCCCGGCCCAACCGACACGCCACTGTTCCAGGCCCAGGACGAGAAGCTCAAAGCAGCACTGATCAAAGCGATTCCGTTTCGCAGGCTCGCCCGCCCCGACGAGGTTGCCGCCCCGGTTCTGTTCTTCGCTTCCGACTCCGCATCGTTCATCACCGGCCAGGTGATCAGCGTCAGCGGCGGCCTGACCATGGCCGGTTGAGCACTCACCCACCAGAACAGGACGAGAACCATGACCGCGTCGTACAACGCCCGGGCATACCGGGAGTACTTCGAGAACGACTTCACGTATCTCAACGGATTCCGGCGCAACACCGGGCGTTACGCGCACCGGGTCGCCCTCACCGACCCCGACACCGGGCGGCAGTGGACCTACCGGCAGCTCGGCGAACAAGTCGACCGGATCGCAACCGGGCTCGCCGACGCAGGAGTCCGGAGCGGCGACGTCGTTGCATACCAGCTGTTCAACAGCATCGAGTTCGCCGAGCTGTACCTCGCTGTCCAGGCTGTCGGCGCTGTCGGCTCGCCCGTCAACTTCCGCCTCGCCAGTGGTGAAACCGCGTTCGTGCTCGACACCAGCGCGCCACGGGTCTTCGTCTACGACACCGAGCTCGCCTCGACTGTGCAGGAGGCCCTCGACAATTCCTCGCATACCCCCGATGTGGTGATCGCAGTCGGCGACGGCGAGCTCGTCTCCGCCACGGGAGCCAGGGTCATGCGCTACCGGGATCTACCGGCAGACCGGGTCGCATTGCCGCCCTTGCACCGGACCGTCTGGGACGAGACCACTCGCCTGTACACGTCCGGCACCACCGGCATGCCCAAGGGAGTCCCTCTCAACAGCATGATCGAAGTGCTCAGCGCGCACGACGTGATCATGCACTTCCCCCTCGGCCCCGAAGACAAAACACTCAACATGACCCCGTGGTTCCACCGCGGTGGCCTGTACTCCGGCGGGCCGAACCCGACGTTCTACATCGGCGGGCAAGTCGTGCCGCTACGTACCTTCGATCCCGATCGGGTACTCGATCTCGTCGAAGAACTCGGACTGACCTTCCTCGTCGGCGCGCCGACGAACCTCGCGATGCTCGCCACCGCGCAGGAGCAACGTCCCCGCGACCTGTCGACGCTCCGCGGCATCGTCACGATGGGTGCCCCCCTCGAACGCGACGCCGCGCTCCGCTACCAGGAGGTCCTCAACCCGCGAATCTTCAACGGCTACGGGAGCACCGAGGGGTTCTGGAACACATTCCTCCGTCCGTCCGATCTCCCGGATCACGCGGGCACGGCGGGCCGCGCCTGCACCGACGACGACGTTCGCGTGGTGCACGTGTACCCGGACCGGCTCGCCGATCCGGACGACGTGGTCGCGCGCGATGACGAGGAGGTCGGCGAGGTCATCGTCCGCTCACCGAAATGTTCCAACGCCTATTTCGACTCCCCGGACCAGGAGAAGGCCAAGTTCCGCAACGGCTGGTTGCACATCGGAGACCTCGCAACCTGGGATGCCGGCGAGTTCGTCACCATCGTCGGCCGTAAGGACGACATGCTCGTCTCCGGCGGGGAGAACGTGCACCCCGTGCAAGTCGAAGAGGCACTCAATCAGCATCCGGGCGTACAGGACTCCCTGGTCGTCGGTGTACCGGACGAACGGTGGGGGCGCATCGTCGTCGCGTACATCGTCGCATCCGACCCTGATCTGACCATCGACGCTCTCGACGGTCACTGCCGTTCACACCCGCTGCTGTCCTCGTTCAAGCGGCCGCGAGCATACCGGTTCGTCGATTCTCTCCCGGTCTCGGCGACAGGAAAGAAGCTGCACTACAAGGCGACCGCCACGGCAGCGAGCGAATTCGCCGACGGCCGGTTCACCGCCCCTACTGTCTCCGGGATGATCTCATGAACAGCGCACTGATCCACGACTCCGAGCATCTCCAGTTCCGTGAAGTCGCACGAGATTTCGTACGCGAGAAGATCACACCCGTTCACGAGGACTGGGAGCGCGCGAGCTGCCTCGACCGCTCCCTGTTCACCGAGGCAGGCAAGCTCGGCCTGCTGGGCTTCTGCGTCCCCGACGAGTACGGCGGCCCGGGTGTCGACGACTTCCGCTACAACGCCATCCTGATCGACGAGGTCAACCGGGCCGGTCACGCCGCCGCCGGTATCGCGTTTTCACTGCAGAACGACGTGGTACTGCCCTATCTCACCGACATGACCACCGCCGAGCAGAAGGCACGCTGGCTGCCCGGCGTCGTCAGCGGCGAGACGGTCCTCGGCATCGCGATGACCGAACCCGGAACGGGTAGCGACCTGACGGGTATCCGCACGTCGGCGATACGCGACGGCGACCACTACATCGTCAACGGATCGAAGACGTTCATCTCCAACGGCCAGAACGGTGACCTGTTCGTCGTCGCGACCCGCACCTCCGCCGACCCGCACAAAGGACTGACGTTGCTGGTGGTCGAGGCCGACACCCCCGGCTTCTCGCGTGGCCGCAACCTGGAGAAGATCGGCCTGCACGCACAGGACACAAGTGAGCTGATGTTCACCGATATGCGTGTGCCCGTCGCGAACCGCCTGGGCGACGAGGGGCAGGGCTTCTATCAACTCGTGCACAATCTGCCTCAGGAGCGCTTGTCGCTCGCAGTGGGCGCGGTCGCCGCAGCCGAAGGTGTCTTCGAGACGACGCTCGCCTACGTGCGGGAACGCAAGGCCTTCGGTAAACCGGTGTCCGGCTTCCAGAACACCCAGTTCGTGCTGGCCGAACTGTCCACCGAACTCGATATCGCCCGCACATTCCTCGACGACTGCGTCGCCGAGCACGTCGACGGCAGGCTCACTGCCGCCCGCGCCGCACGGCTCAAGTGGTGGACCACCGAACTGCAGGTGCGTGTCGCCGACCGATGCCTCCAATTGCACGGCGGCTACGGTTACATGCGTGAGTACGCCGTGTCGCGGGCATTCGTCGATGCCCGCATCCAGACGATCTACGGCGGTACCACCGAGATCATGAAGACGATCATCGCCAAGGATCTCGGGATCTGACGAGAACGGCGGCGCGACAGGAGCAAGACATGACCAGCGACCAGGACGAACTGTCCGTCGACGACGCGGTGCGGGCGGTACGGACGGATTCGCGGCGGCGTCAGGTTCTTCGCGCGGCCGCGACGGTCATGCAGCGGACCGGGTTCCACCAGATGTCGATGCAGGCGCTCGCCGACGAGGCGGGTGTCAGCGTCGGTCTGATCTACAAATATTTCGGGGGCAAGGAGGACGTCCTCCTCGCGACGATCATCAGCATTCTGGAATCGTTCCGTGACCAGTTGGTTCCCGCAATGGAAACCGCGGGCGCCGACCCTGTCGAGCGGCTCGTCGCGGGCATGCGGCGGTACATCGAGATCGTCGACGAGAACATCGATGCCGTGACGTTGACCTACAGGGAGAGCCGCACGCTCGACCGTGCGGGACGCGACCGCATCAAAGAGCTCGAGGTGTCGACGTCGGCGCCACTGCGCGACGTTCTCGAAGACGGCATTGCCGCAGGCCTGCTGAACGACGTCGACGTCGACCTCATGGTGTTCGACCTACTGCTTCTTGCGCACGGATGGGCGCTCAAGCATTGGCACTTCGGTGCTCTCTACTCGTTGGACGAGTACATCCGCCTGCAGATCCGTTTCGTGCTCAACACGATTCTGCCTGCCGAACGCCGCGACTCCTACGCCCACCTGGTCCGCTGATCCTCGCCGCCGCACGCGAGCGCACTGGAGATCTTCCGGGCGAAGTCGGCGACCAGCGGTGCCATCCATTCGAGCTGTATCGCGCGCACGCCACCGGCCAGCGACACACTCGCGACGATTCCGCCGGTGCCGCGCAGGGGCGCGCCGACACTACCGATTCCGACGATCGATTCTTCGCGGTCGAACGCGATGCCATGGCGCTTACGGACCCGATTCAGCTCCTGATGGAGGATCACCCGGTCAGTGATCGTGTGGTGCGTGGCCGGTGCCAGTCGGGAGCTGTACAGGCTGTCGACCTGTTCCGGGTCGAGCGTTGCGAGCATGGCCTTGCCGCCCGATGTTGCATACGCGGCCGTGCGGCCACCCACCCGCGTCGGCAGCCCGGCAGCGCCTGCGCCACCGACCTTGTCGAGGCAGTACACCTGCCCTCCGTCCAGAACATCGAGATGCACGACACCACCGGTTTGCATAGCGAGTTCGTGGAGGTGCGGTGCCGCACATTCACGGAGCCGGTCGCGGTCGATGTCGCCGCCGAGGCCGAGTGCGCGGGATCCGAGCCCGTAGCCGAGTGCACTGTGTTCGAGCCAGTCGAGGCGGACGAGTTGTTCGAGGATTCGGTGCACGGTCGATCGGGGAAGTCCTGATCGAAACGTCACCTCTTCGAGGGTGAGACGCACAATACTTGCGTCGAAGGCCTCCAGGATGCGTGTCATCCGCTCGACCATCGAGGGTGGTGGGGTGCGCAGCATCGTTGCGTCGGCTTGCGCGAACTCCGAATCGATGACAGTCAACGTGCCCTCCATTGCTAGTGGTGGGGAGCGGAACACGAGCAGAACTGAAATTGGTTACTGCACGAAAGACGCAAG
The DNA here is from genome assembly GCF_023015605.1 of Rhodococcus sp. F64268. Lineage (NCBI taxonomy): Bacteria > Bacillati > Actinomycetota > Actinomycetes > Mycobacteriales > Nocardiaceae > Rhodococcus > Rhodococcus sp. F64268. The sequence continues at coordinate 875,969 of NZ_JALKAI010000004.1, read as the reverse complement.
GATCGCCCCCCTGACGAGAAGTAGAGCACACAGATTGTATGTGCGCTACGGATGCAAAAACATCGGCGCGTCGCATGCATTTGCCTGCGCACTGGTAGAGGCCATCGATTGCGACTATCGTCACGATCGTGAGCAGGACGTACGAACAGTCGCCGGGGCATCCGCCGGCGCATGTCCATGCCCGAAAACTGTGTATCTGCGGGTGCCAGGCCCGCTGACCGCCCGCACCCACGCCCTCCGGTCCACGACCCGGCCGGCTCGCAGATCGCTGCGCTGGGTCGCGGACCGCAAGGTCGGCACATCATCTGACATCACGAGTCCTCAGAACCACCCGAGAAAACCGGAGCCCGAAACCCATGAGTGACACCACGCCCGACGCTGTCGATCCGGCCGCCGACTGGAACTTCGAGACGAAGCAGATCCACGTAGGACAGCCCGCAGGCGGCGACACCAAAGCCCGGGCGCTTCCGATCTACCAGACCACGAGCTACACCTTCGACAGCACCGACCACGCTGCCGCGCTGTTCGGCCTCGCCGAGACCGGCAACATCTACACCCGCATCATGAATCCCACCCAGGATGCGGTCGAACAGCGCATCGCCGCGCTCGAAGGCGGCGTCGCTGCGCTCCTGCTCTCCTCCGGTCAGGCCGCCGAAACCTTCGCGATCCTCAACGTCGCCCAGGCCGGCGACCATATCGTCGCGAGCCCCTACCTGTACGGCGGCACGTACAACCTGCTGCACTACACGCTCACCAAACTCGGCATCGAGACCACCTTCGTCGAGGATCCCGACGATCTCGAGCAGTGGCGTGCAGCCATCCGCCCCAACACCCGGGCGTTCTTCGCCGAGACCATCGCCAACCCGAAGAACCACATCCTCGACATCCGCGGCGTCTCCGGTGTCGCGCATGACAGCGGCCTGCCGCTGATCGTCGACAACACGGTCGCCACTCCGTACCTGATCCGCCCGCTCGAGCACGGCGCCGACATCGTCGTCCACTCGGCCACCAAGTACCTCGGCGGACACGGCACGGCAATCGCCGGCGTCATCGTCGACGGTGGCACGTTCGACTGGACACAGGGTCGCCACGAGGGATTCACCACTCCCGACCCCAGCTACCACGGTGTGGTCTACGCCGATCTCGGCGCACCCGCGTTCGCCCTCAAGGCGCGTGTCCAGCTCCTGCGCGACCTCGGCTCGGCGGTGTCACCGTTCAATGCCTTCCTCATCTCGCAGGGGCTCGAAACCCTGAGCCTGCGCATGGAGCGCCACGTCGCCAACACGCAGAAGGTCGCGGAGTTCCTGGAGCAGCGTTCCGAGGTCAGCTCTGTCGCCTATCCCGGCCTGAAGTCGTCGCCCTGGTACGATCGCGCACAGCAAGTGGCTCCCAAGGGTGCCGGCGCGATCGTGGTGTTCGAACTCGCAGGCGGCATCGACGCCGGTAAGAAGTTCGTCAACGCGCTGACCCTGCACAGCCACGTGGCCAACATCGGCGACGTGCGCTCACTGGTGATCCATCCGGCGTCCACCACACACTCGCAGTTGTCCGCCGAGGAACAGCTGGCAGCCGGCGTCACTCCCGGACTCGTCCGCCTCGCCGTCGGTATCGAGCACATCGACGACATCCTCGCCGACATCACCGTCGGTCTCGAGGCCGCCGGAAGCTGATCCGGCAGACTCGTGCACACGGGCCGGGGAGGGCACGCGCTGAGCGTCCCTCCCCGGCCCGCCTCGTCACTCGCTGAAACGGCCGCCGTAGGTGTGCACGATCACGACCTCCGGGTGCCACGGTACGAGGTCGTCCACCGCCGACTGGAGTTCGTCCACCGGGGGAAGTTTCTCGGGCGACAGGACATGGACCAGCGCCGTCCGTTGCTGCAACGACACGTCGGTGACCTGCGAAACGGACTCGTCGCCGAGCCAGATCCGTGCGGCATCGGCGATCTGACCGGCCCACAGCGACGACAACGAGTTCACCACCATCGGAACCGCCACGGTGATCAAGCCTGCGGCCAAAACTGCATAGGCCCAGCCTCGTCTTGCTTCGCCGGCCCCGGCCTCGCGTGCATATCCCACGACGACGAGCACCACCGTCGCCGTCACGATCATCGCCACCATGTTCGAGGCGAAGAGCACGAACGCACCGAGCGCGAGCCCCGGCGCGCCCGAGCCGAGACACACGCCGACCACGACGAGCGGCGGTACCAGCGAGATCGCTATGGCCACACCGGGAAGCACGTCTCCGACGTCGCGCCGGGTGATGGCGATGACGCCGACCAACCCGGTTGCCAGCGCGGCGGTGAGATCCATCAGCTTCGGAGACGTACGGCCGACCACCTGAGAATTCGACAGTACGTTCGTCGGATTGGGCAGCAACTGCGAGACGACGAATCCGATCGCCACCACCAGAACGATTCCCAAGAGTACGAGGAGCAGACTGCGGACGATCAATCGTCCCCGCGCGGTCGCAATCCCCAGTCCGACACCGAGAATGGGGACCGACAACGGCGCGACGATCATGGCGCCGATCACCGTGGCGGTCGAATCGCCCGCCACACCCGATGCGGCGATCACCGCGGACAACGTCAGCATGATCCAGAATGCCGAGCGTTTCGATGCAGACTCTCCCGCGCTGAGATCGAGGCGATCGACGAGTTCGTCGAGCGTCCGTCGCTGACTGTCCGGAACCAGTACGTTCATGGCCGATCCCCGCTCTATCGGATGACGAAATCACAAAGTGTTCAGCGCCTTACCGAACTGCATTACCGCGAGCAGCACGAGCAGGGCGACGTTCAGAGATTTTGGTACGGATTCACCGACGCCGACGCCTTGAACCAGCACGATGAGCACGACAGATGCTGCGCCGCGATCAATCCGGGGGCCAGCAGCGAAAGTTCGGGCATTTCGGGCATCGGAAGGCCTGTCGGGAGGCCACCGGTCTCTCGACCCTGCGCGACATCGTCGAACCAAACCGATCATCACGGAATGCGAGATGAAGCGTGCGTAGCGAGCGACGCGCAGTGCCACTGCTGCCCACATGAGCAGGCCCCCGAGGATCGTCAGGAGGACCAGCGCCGCGTCGCGGTTCTGGGCGGGAACACTTTCCAGAGCCGAGCCCGTTGCGAGGGCGGCCGCACTCGTCGTGGTCACGACCATCAGGGGGGTAGCGGTGGCGAGCCCTCCGAAGAACGCACCGGATGAACTTGCGTAGAGGCCGTAGACCGGATTGACGCCTGCAAGCAAGCCGCACGCCATCCCGTCCGGGATCGACGAGATTGCCCCGCCCAGTCCGGCCACGGCATCGCGCCAGGTGTGGGCACGCCGCGGACCGGCTTGCTTCGCCGGCACTGTCCCTCCTCGGCTCGTGGCCTGCACCCACCGTCAGGCGGCACACACCACCGTAGTGAGAGCGACTCTCCTCTCGGCTCACCCGGCGAGGATGAAATGCCATCGTTGTGGATCCTTGCTGGACCGTGCACTCATTCCGTTCATCCCCCGAGATCGGTTCGACTGCGATAAATTCGGACGCGGGGACAGATCCTGCGAGAAGAAATCTGACAGTTTCTCGAATGGGAGCCGCGGTGCTGCTCACAACCAGCGACGACAGTTCTACAGGAGCCGCGGGCCGAGGCGTTCGATCGATACCCCGGCTCGCAACCGAGCCGGTCCACCGGCACCAACTGTGCGCCCACTTCGAGCGGGCCCGGACGCTCGGCGGGGGTGTCGTGCTCGTGTGCGGCATGGCCGGAACCGGCAAGACCGTGGCCGTGACCGAATGGCTGCGCTGCTCTCATCTGCCGGCATCGCAGACACAGGTCGCATGGGCGACGATCTCCGAGGAACACAACAATCCCCGAGCATTCTGGGACGAACTACACCGGTCGTTCGGCGATTGCCCACCCTGCCACGGCGACCAGGCACCGAGGACGCGGGCGGAGATATTCGCGCAGTGGCTCGGCGAGATCGGTGGTCCGGTCGTGCTCGTCCTCGACAACGCTCATGCCGTCCACGATCCGCTGACGCTGTCCGGGTTGGCGCATCTTCTCGAGATACTTCCCGAGCACGCCACCGTGGTGCTGACCTCCAGATTTCCACCGCCGATACCGTGGCACCAGCTGGATCTGACCGGAGCTCTTGTACGGCTCGATGACGCCGTCCTGGCGTTCGACCGCGACGAGACCCGCCGTACGCTCACGGCGGGCCATGTCGTGGTCACGGACGCCGAGCTCGATGCGGTCGTGGCACTCACCGGTGGGTGGGCCGCCATGGTCCGCTTCATCGCGCTCCTGTTGTCGGCGCGCGGCGACAGCAGAGAGGTCCTGGAGTCGGCCACCGCATCGGATCACCCGGCAATATCCGATTTCCTCGTAGGAGAACTACTCGACACCATCAGCGCGGAGCAACGCGAGTTCCTGATGCGAACAGCGGTTGCCGATTCGTTCGATGTAGATCTCGCCACCGAACTCGCAGGCCCCGAGGCGGCACGAATACTCGCGGAGATCCTCGCCGCAAATTTTCCGATGTCGCACACCGGAAGCGCCGGATCGGAAATCTACAGCTACCACCCGCTGATGCGTTCACACCTCAAAGCGGAACTCGACCGGACGCTCGGCCGTGACGGGGTCCGCAGGCTCGAACTCAAGGCAGGTGGTTGGTATTCCCGGGCCGACGAACCGGTCCAGGCCATCCGATATGTCACCGCCGCGCAAGATCGCTACGCGCTGTCCAAATGCATCCTCGACCTGGGGCCCAAAGCAGTGTTCGGACCGCACGGTGCCGCATTTCTGAAGGCCCTGGATTCCGCACCAACCGACATCGCGGACGACCCCTTCGTCCATCTCCTACGTAGCGTGCATGCGCTGGCTCTCGGCGTCCCGGTCGAAGCCGACGCATTTCTCCACGCCACGTCCGTCCGCTCGTCCGCCATCTGCCCCGCAGAAGTGTTGGACCGCTTCCATCACGCCGTCGAAATCGACATCCGCAGCGCACTCGGAGACGAGGTCGTCGAGGTCTCCGCGCCGGTAGCACCCGGGGCCCATCGCGATATCGAGGCCTATGTAGCGGTCCAGCAGTCGAAGTGCGCAATGATGCGCGGTGATCCAGGCACGAATGATCGCCTCCGCGCCGCCGCCAGCCTGGCCGAGCACGCCGGCAGCATTCGCCCTCATCTGGAGGCGCTCATGCTGCTCGCCCTGAACGAAGGGGCTCGCGGGCACGTGTCCGCGATGGGTGCGCGCGCCCTCATCGGTGTCGAGTACGCGCGGAGTGTCGGTCTGTCGGGGTCGGGCGATGCCGACCGGTGCGCAGTGATGTGCCGCTACCATCACTTTCTTCGCGGAACCAGGCCGCCGGAAGGAATCGATCGGCCACTCGGAATGTCCGTCGGCATCGATGGACTGTCGTCGCCTCTCGCAGGGTGGGACAGCTACGCGATGTCGCAACTCATTGCCTTCCACCAGAGCACCGACAAGGTCTCAGCTGCTCGCAACATCGCCGACGGGGTGCTGACCGCTCTGGCCGACTCGCGGATGAGTGCCAGGTCCGTGCCGATCATTCCATTCGCCACCCGAGTACTCGTGGCCGTCCACGAACTCGATCAGGCCCAGCGGATCATCGAGGAGGCAACACGAGTTCTGGGGCGGCGCCCCCACTTCGACCTTGCTGCTGCAACTGTCGAACATGCTCGTGGACGCTCGGCACGTGCCCGGGAACTGCTGGATTCCGTCCTGGACCATAGGCTCGACCATGGGGTCTGCGAGGTCGAAGCCCATGTATTGCGAGCGGTCCTCCGTGCAGCGTCCGACCACGAATTCGGGGCGTACGACGACCTCGAGACCGCGCTCACCCTCGCCGAACCCGAGCACCTGATCCGGCCGTTCCTCACCATCGGTGGCGCGGTGGCGCTGCTCGACACCCACAGTGGCCGCTTCGGCAGGCTGGATCCGTTCGTCGAGAGCATCCGGACGCACCCCGACGCGCCCCATGCTTCGACGAACGTCGTTCTCACGCCCGCCGAAGCGCGCGTGCTCAAACAGCTGCCTTCTCCGCAGACCACTCAGGAAATTGCGCACGCTCTGGCGCTGTCGGTCAACACCATCAAGACACATCTGAGAGGCGTGTACGGAAAACTGGGAGTGTCGTCGAGGGGAGATGCCATCACAGCCGCTCGGCTGACCGGCCTGCTGTAGTACAGCCGTACCGGTCAGCCCGAGAGGCCTGACAGAAGTTCAGCGATCGGGGTCCCATGTGGACACGGCCCAGATCACGACGATGTCCAAGGCGATGATCAGGATCGACCACATCGGGTAATACGGAAGCCACAAGAAATTGGCGATGATCGACAGGCAGGCGAGTACTATCGCCGCGAAGCGTGCCCACGTGGCCCCCGACATCAGCGCAAACGCGGTGATCACCACGAGAATACCGACGATCAGATGGATCCAGCCCCACGCCGTCGTGTTCAACTCGAGTATGTACTCGGCGCCGACCACGAACAGTTCGTCGGTAGCGATAGCAGAGATCCCCTGCAGGATCGATACCACGCCGACGACGAGCAGGATGAGCGCAGCCGCGATCGACGTGCCGGCCGCGAAACCTTGTTTGACGCCTCCATCGGACGAAGACATAGTCGATTCCCTTCGTGTGTGGTTCGGACCTGAGCACGGTCCGTCACGCTCCATTGCACGCGGGCTCCCGGGATCTCACATCGCCCGCGACAGGTGATCTCTCGAGGTTCACCACTTACGGGTGAAGCGCAGTCGACGCCGGGCGCGACATTGTGGGGTGCACCACGAGAGGAGCGGCGATGCAGCCAGATTCGTGGCCGAAGGGCGTGCGATATTCGTTCACCGTCGCCGGCACGCTGTCCGAACGCACGCTCACCGCGTTTCCGGAACTGAACGTGTCCGACATTCCCGGTGCGTACACCATGCTCTACGGCTCGATCGCGAGTCCGACCGAGTTACGCGGGGTACTAGCACGATTCGATGCACTGGGGATCACCCTCATCGAAATGAGCCGACTTCCCGACTGATCGAGAGAGGATTCGCTGAATGTCCCAGTACAATCCGGACCGTACGACGAACGCAGTGGACGTAAAGAAGCTGTGGTCGGGTGGCCTCGCTACCGCCGTCGTCGCAGCTCTCGCGGCCGTCGTGGGACTACTCGTCATCCGTGAACTGCTCGACGTCCCGGTGATCACCCCGGAAATACTGTTCGGGCGATCCCAGGCCGCCAACCTTGCGGTGCTCGCCGCCATTGCGGCACTGGTCGCGACAGGCCTGCTCCACCTGCTCATGGTGTCGACACCGAGTGCCACGAGCTTCTTCTCTTGGATCTGTACTCTCGCCACCGTCGCCGTCGCGCTGTGGCCCTTCATGTTCGACGCGACCTTGGCCTCGAAGGTATGCAGCGCCGTGCTCTACCTCGTCGTCGGTACCGCAATCGTGTCACTCCTGTCGGGTGTCGCGCGATCGGCAGCGATCTCCCGGCCTATCGGTCGATGAGGAGCCACGGCGAATTCACCTGCTCTAGGTGATGGCACTGCACGGAGACGGCAGCACGATCGATACATGACGCATCATCAGGACGCCACAACCACTGTGTCGAACAAGAATTCGGAAGCACAACGGACCCTACCGTTCTCGAATAATCAGGACTTCTCCGACGCCGAGCGCGGGTTCATCGCCTCCCTGGACCCCGGGGTGGTCAAGGATGCGTCGGGGAACACCGTGTGGGACAGCGATGCCTTCGCGTTCCTCGAAGGAGAATGCCCGCCCACCGTCAACCCGAGTCTGTGGCGCCAGTCGAGGCTCTGCGCAATGCAGGGGCTCTACGAGGTCGCCGAGGGTATCTACCAGATCCGCGGACTCGATCTGTCGAACATGACCATCGTCGAAGGCGACACCGGCGTCATCATCATCGATCCGCTCATCTCCACCGAAACCGCCGCCGCAGGGCTGGGCCTGTATCGCGCGAACCGAGGAGAGCGTCCCGTCACCGGCGTGATCTACTCGCACTGCCACATCGATCATTTCGGTGGCGTCAAAGGTGTCACCACCGAGGAAGATGTCGAGGCGGGGCGCTGCCCCGTGGTGGCCCCGGTCGGGTTCGTCGAACATGCGGTCGCCGAAAACGTGTACGCGGGGACCGCGATGGCGCGGAGGTCCGCGTACATGTACGGGGCAGCGCTTCCGCGTGGCGCTCAGGGATCCATCGGTGCTGGTCTCGGACCCACGAACTCCACCGGCACGCCGACGCTCATCCCCCCGACCGTCCACATCGATCACACCGGACAATCCGAGGTGATCGATGGGGTGCGCGTCGAATTCCAACTCACGCCGGGCACCGAGGCCCCCGCGGAGATGAACTTCTACTTCCCCGACAAACGTGCATTGTGCATGGCCGAGAATGCGACCCACACGCTGCACAACCTCCTTACGCTGCGCGGTGCGCTGGTCCGCGACCCGCACGTGTGGTCGAAGTACCTGACAGAGTCGATCAACCGCTACGCATCCCGCACCGATGTGCTGTTCGCGTCGCATCACTGGCCGACGTGGGATACCGAGCGCATCACCGACTTCCTGTCGGTGCAGCGCGACCTCTACGGTTACCTCCACGACCAGACGCTCCGCGCCATGAACAAAGGTTCCGTGGGTATCGAGATCGCCGAGGACATCGACCTGCCCCCAGCCATCGAGACGGCCTGGCATACGCACGGCTACTACGGCTCGGTCAGCCACAACGTCAAGGCGATCTACCAGCGCTACATGGGCTGGTTCAACGGCAACCCGGCCAACCTGTGGGAGCACCCGCCTGTCGCATCCGCGAAGCGACACGTCGAGTTCATGGGTGGCGCGCAGGAAGTCATCGCGAAAGCACGAGGTTCGTACGATGACGGCGATTTCCGCTGGGTTGCACAGGTACTGAACTACGTCATCTTCGCCGATCCCGACAACACCGAAGCGAAAGCGCTCCAGGCCGACACCCTCGAGCAACTCGGCTACGGTTCCGAGAACGGAACCTGGAGGAACTTCTTCCTGATGGGCGCGTACGAACTCCGCAACGGAGGCATCGGCACACCGCTGTCGACCGCATCCCCCGACATTGCCGGTGCACTCACCGTCGAGCAGGTCTTCGACGCCCTCGCTTTGAGGGTCGACGGCCCCCGAGCATGGGACGCGCAGATCACGATCGACTGGCGGGTAAGCGATCAATCGATCACCCATCGAGCTCAACTGCGAAACGGGCTGCTCGTCCACTTCGACCTCGGGGACGCGGATCTCCCGGCGCCAGATGCCACCTTCACACTCACGAATCGAGAACTGCACGAAGCCCTGCTCGAGGGCGCGGATCTGAAGGCCATGATCAAGGAAGGATCGGTCGAAGCGGACGGCGATGTCGCCGCATTGTCCGAACTGGTCGGATATCTCGATTCACCCGATCCGGACTTCGCGATCGTGACACCCTAGGTACCACGAAGTGGCCCTTGACGAGTCGCACACTTCGTCAGGGGCCGTGCCATACCTGAGAGGCAGTGCCCTACTCACTCACTGCCCCGAAACAATTCGGCAGAGGCGACCATGAACCTACTCATTCTCGGCGGCGATGGCTTCTGCGGGTGGCCGACCGCACTGCACCTCTCGGCACACGGACACGACGTCACCATCGTCGACAGTTTCGTTCGACGACGAATCGACGACGAATCGACGACGAACTCGGGGTTCGGTCGCTGACACCGATACGTCCACTGCCCGAGCGCCTCCGATCGTGGAGGGACGTCACAGGCAGTGAGATCGACTTCGTGGAACTTGATCTTGCCGAGGACTATTCGTCGTTGACGGAACTTCTCGCGACGAAGCGACCGGATGCCGTGGTGCATTTCGCCGAACAGCGTGCAGCGCCCTATTCGATGAAGTCACCGGCCCACAAGCGCTACACCATCCAGAACAACCTGGCCGTCACCCACAATCTCCTCGCAGCCGTGGTGGAGCTCGGACTCGACACCCATATCGTGCATCTGGGCACGATGGGGGTCTACGGCTACGAATCGGTGCCGATGGATCTCCCCGAGGGGTATCTGACCGTCTCATACCCCGACCGCACGGGTCGGAATCACAGCAGGGAGATCTTGTATCCCACACAACCGGGCAGCGTGTACCACCTGAGTAAATCGTTGGATCAGTTGCTCTTCCAGTTCTACGCGAACAACGACGGTCTCCGCATCACCGACCTCCACCAGGGGATCGTGTGGGGCACACAGACCGACGAGACCGCGCTCGACCCACGGCTCATCAATCGATTCGACTACGACGGAGACTACGGAACCGTTCTCAACCGGTTCCTCGTCGAGGCCGCGATCGGATATCCCCTCACCGTCCATGGGACGGGTGGACAGACCCGCGCCTTCATCAACATCCGCGACACAGTCCGCTGCATCCGGCTGGCAGTGGAATCGGGTGCGGAGGTGTCGGAGCGGGTGCGTGTAATGAACCAGGTGACCGAGACGCACCGAGTGTCCGATCTGGCGCACCTCGTCGCCGACCTGCTCGGCGCCGAAGTAACATCCGTGTCCAACCCACGCAGGGAAGCCGACGAAAACCAGCTCCAGGTACGAAACGACCAACTTGTGACGCTCGGGCTGCAACCTATCAAGCTCGCGACAGGCCTGCTCACAGAGTCCGTCGAGATCGCTCAGAGGTACGCGGATCGCGTCGAGCGGGATCGCATCCCGTGCACATCCTTCTGGAACAGGAATCGACAGGCGTCCGCCGAGCGTGCTCACAGTCGAATGATCGCAAACCCTCGTCGGGGGGAGAACGAGAATGAACTTTCGGCCTGCAACGACAACTCCGGGAATCAGGGTAGGACACGATTGCACTGAATCGAAATCTGTGGATGGCGCGGTTCCAGATCGCGCGGCGGTACGCAGACGGCGTCGCCCCAAGTCTCATATCCGCCGAGCCGTCCGGGACGGACACCGTAGGTCCACCTGCGAGGGGAGCGACACTTGAGCGACGACGAACACAACGACGGCACACCGGCGACGGACAAGCCGGACCCCGACCCGGCCGGTGATGACAGCTCGGAGACGTCCGAGTACTTCGCCGGCGAGAAGGGACGTTCGGTCCCGAAGTCAGCGTGGGTCGTGCTCGCAGTGGCCCTGGTGGCGCTACTGGCGTTCTTCCTCCTACGGCCGACATGGTTCACTCGCGACGCCGATGATCACAGTCTGCACGTACCGGCAGACCGTCACTTCATCAAGACGCTGGCCGGATCGGGCCATGCCGACGGAGTATGGCTGACCGACGATTCACCCTCGACGAGCTACCTTGTGACGTTGCCCGCAGACTCCGAGCGCAGCCAGACGCGCCTGCATCTCGCAGGGACCTCTCAAATACCGGACAACAGCACGGTATTCCTGTCGGTGTCGATGGACGGGCAGCAGGTATTCAACAATAAGCTCGCCACCGGCGAAAACGAAGTCGACGCCTACATCGACGTACCAGATCAGATCGCGGCCGACGGCCAAGTCCGTGTTCAGGTCCGTGCGGTGGGCACCCGCCATGACGAAACCTGCACCCCAGACCATTCCTCAGGATTACTGGTCCACCTAGGTCCCGACTCGATGGTCGAGGCCGCCCTCACCGAGCCGGTTCACACGGTTCGCGATGCCGTGGTGTCCTGGGACCGCGACATGACCATCGTCCTGGCCGACGACGGCACCGAATGGCGCACTGCTGCCGCGCAAATGGGTATCGCGCTCACCCGGGCAGGCCACGAGGTCACCTTCGCATCGGACGTGCCCGAACCGGATGGACGCAGCACCATCCTGGTCGGTCCGGACGACGCCCTTCGTGAGGAGGGATGGGCAGGGCCGGACGACGCAGCCGAAGGAATTGTCGTCGGCCGGCTCTCCGACTCTCCCGTGTTGGCTGTCACGACGTCGGACGGTGGGCAGATCTCGCGTTATCTCACAAGCCCCACTGTCACCACCGCCGATGGTGCGGATGCAGACCCCAGGGCGATATCGACTCCACCTCTCGGGGGCGATCGGGTGCCACTCGAAGCGCTGGGAGCCGATACATCCGTCGGGCAGATCACCGAGACCCGACGCTGGCGGATCGGATACTCCCTCTCCGACCTCCCGGAAGGCCGTCTACCGCAATCGGTTTCCGCCAACTTTCAACTCCCTGCCTCACCTCCGGACCTGACCTGGATCCTCAACGTGGAACTCAACGGAGCACTGGTCGCCAGCCATCGACTCAACGACACGGCAGGGAGGGTGACGATCCCACTGCCACCGGGTCGCGAACTGCTCGAGAACGCGTTGACGCTGTCGGTCGAACGCGACCGCGATCTCGGAGGCTGTGACGTGCGCGTGACCAGTTACCCCATCCAATTACAGGCCGACTCCACTCTCGATCTTGGAGCCGATCCCGGTGCGGGCTTCACCGCAGTACCCCGGACCTTGGCGCCCGGGTTCGCCGTCTACGTCCCTGAGGATGCCGGCGATCGGGTGGTCGAACAGCTCAACGCGATCATCCCCACGCTCACCAAGTTCACACCCGCCGATGAGAATCCCGACTTCCGATGGAACGAGCATCCGGCAACTGGTCGGTCCTTCATCGTCATCGGCAGTACGCCGGACGTCACTTCTCCGGCAAGCCTGAGCGACGGGCGGATCGTCGCCGGGCCGGATCACATCGCACTCGCCATCCCGACGTTCGACAACGGTCTTCTCGTTGAGACGGCGACCAGCACCAGCGGGGCAGGCGGTGTGATGATCCAAGCTCTGGGCAGCATAGGACACACCCAACTGCCGACATTCGGGCACGAGGTCGCACAGGTGATCACTCAGCAGGGCAGCTTCACGATCGACGGCGATGGCACCGTAGCGACTGATCCGCCACCGCGGCAGGACCTCCCACGATGACCAATGTGTCGGAGGACCGACCACAGACCGGGGACGGTGACCGCGCGCCCATCGCGGATCATTTCCGATCGGTCGACAGCGCGCCTGCCGACTATGCCGTCAATCGACCTGCCGGCGGGACCAACGGATTCCTTATCGTCTTTGTCGGGATCTCCATCCTCGTCATGTGCGTGCGCACTTTCCTCATCCACTCCGGACTCGCCGATGTGCCCCGCGATCTGGTGTTGTTTCCCGAGGGGCGAGGCAACGTCGAGTTTCCAGTGCGCATGTTCATCGCATTGTTCTTCCTCACCTACGCCCTGTTCGCGTATTCGAATGGCTGGCGTCGACTGTTCATCGGGGTGAGTCTTCTCGGGAAGTTCGCTGTGTTCTGCGTGGTTGTCGACTTCATCGGCGGCCTTCTGTCCGCTGCGGGGGTGGTCTCGATTTCGGTGTTCGCCGGGCAGATGATTTCCGGGCTCACGGCGTTGGCAATCTTTCCCCACACACTGTTGCGGCAGGCCCAGTTGCCTCCGCAGGGACCGCTGCCCGCCGTCCCCGCACGCATCCCTCTCGCCTCATTCCTCAAACTCGCGTGTTGTCTGGTCATCGCGGTGGTCGGCGCGGCGGTAGCGGTCCACTTCCTCTTCGACGTTGTCGAGGTGTTGAAGAACTGTGCGATTCTGGGTGGCATCGGTGCCGGGGTGTTCCTGATGCAGCAGATTCTCGCTGCTTCCACGGCGGTCCTCGGATTCCGGACGCTCAGGAAGTCCCGCGAGCGTCATTTCGCCCCGCCAGCGGCAATTCTGGTGCCGGCGCACAACGAGGCGCACAGCATCAGCGCCACCATTTCCTCGGTCGACGACGGCGCAGCGACCTACCCTGGGCGAATTCACCTCTACGTGGTCGACAATGCCTCCACGGACGCTACTCGCGAGACCGCAGAGGAAGAGATCCGGAATTGCACCCACATCACGGGTGAGGTGCTGGATTGCCCCACCCCGGGCAAGGCCGTTGCGCTGAACATGGGCATCGACCACATCCGTGAAGAATTCATCGTTCGCATCGACGCCGACACCGTGATCGGCCCCGGCTGCCTGGAGAACGCGATGCGGCACTTTGCCGAACCCGACGTCGGTTGTGTGGGCGGTATTCCGATGCCCGCGGAGGAGAAGACCTGGATGGACAAGTGCCGGCTCGTCGAGGTCTACATGCGACACGGCTTCTTCCAGGTCTCCCTCGACGGATATGACGGGGTCATGGGAATCCCGGGGATGTTCGCTGTCTACCGGAGTAGCCAAGTCCTCGAGGTCGGCGGCATGGTCCAGGGCATGAACGGCGAAGACACCGACATCTGCATGCGCCTCACAGCAGCCGGATACAAGAGTGTCTCCGATCCGAACGCGTTGTACTACAGCGAAACTCCCGCCTCGTATGCTCATCTGCTCGAACAGCGCACACGCTGGTTCCGCAGCATCTACCACCTGACTGCCCGCAACAGGGCAATGTTGTTCGATCGGCAGACGATGGCCGGAACCTTCGTCCTTCCCTTCAACCTCGTCAATGCGGCCCGTCGGGCGATGCTGGCACCGCTGCTTCTCTTTGCGGTGATCGCCGGATTCGCCTTCCACTCCACATTCACCGCGATGCGGTGGCAACCCATCGTCGCAACTCTGCTCGGCACGTCGATGATCATGACCGTCGTCGTATGCCTCATCTGGCGCCCCAGCTCGGTGAAGTACATTCCGATGTATCTGGGTTTCCGTGTGTTGCGCAGCTACTTCACCCTAGGCTCGACACTGAGCCTGATCTACCCGCCCATGCATCCCCGGATACCACGCAACCTGCGTCGACTCCGCGTTCTGGTTCACGCGGGCCGAACCTCATCCGAATCAGGTGAAGCGAGAACAAGGGCATCTTCGGAAGGATCGAACACATGACGCAGCCAGCCGCCATCGGACCCGTCGAAATGGTCGTCCTGTCGTTCCCCGGAACGCGGATCGATCCAGCTGTGACCGCAGCGTTCACCGAAGTGGTCGACCGCGGATATGCCACGGTGCTCGATCTCGTCTATCTGGCCAAGGACGGCGACGGCTCGATCACGCAGGTCGAGATCGATGAGCCGCTCTCCGAAACCGGACTCGACGGTCTCACCGTCGACCCGCTCGGTCTGGTCAGCGATGAAGACCTCGAGGTCGTCCGCTCCTCGATGGAGCCCGGTACGTCGGCGGTGGTGATCGTGTACGAGGAGACGTGGGCACGCAAACTGGCCGGTGAGGTCAGGAAGGCCGGGGGCGAAGTCGAACTGCATATCCAGGTTCCGAGGGATGCGGTCGAGGCCGCATTGTCGGCAACGTAGAGAAAGGCAATCCCATGGTCTTCCGCAGAGGACGCGTCGGCCGTCCAGGTCTTCTCGGCACCGTCGCGCGCACCGCAGTCATCTCGGGCACAGCTACCGCTACGTCCAACGCCATCAACCGGCGCGGTCAGCAGCGCGCAGCCGAGAAGCAGGCGTACGCCGAACAACAGGCACCGCCTCCACCGCAGGACTACCCCGCCCCGGCTCCTCCCGCGCCGGCCCCTCCTGCACCGCCCGCCCCCTCCGACGATCTGGTCTCGAAGCTGAAGCAACTCGGCGAACTGCACACCGCCGGTGTCTTGTCCGACGAGGAATTCGCAGCCGCGAAAAAGCAACTCCTCGGATGAGATTCACCCGATACAGGCGATCCGGGCCGCGTCGCAGCGCTGATTGACTTACCGCCATGGGCGCCGCAATCGGAGATATCCTCCCCTTGGCCGTGGGTGTCGCGATATCACCGATACCCATTGTTGCCGTGATCCTGATGTTGTTGTCGCGCAACGCGCGAACGACAAGCGCAGGGTTCGGTCTCGGCTGGCTGGTCGGGATCCTCGCGGTCACCGGAATCGTCATTCTCCTGGCCGGTTCGATCACTCCGGACGACGGAGACGGAGCCTCCACCGGCTGGGTCAAGGTGGTCCTCGGTCTCCTCCTGATATTCCTCGCATTCAAGCAATGGCAATCGCGGTCCGACACCGCACCTCCCAAGTGGATGCAGGCCATCGACGAGTTCACGTTCGTCAAGGCCACCGGTCTCGGGCTCGTCCTGTCTGCGGTCAACCCCAAGAACCTACTGCTGTGTGTGTCAGCGGGTGTGGCCATCGGCACCGCCGGATTGTCCTCCGGTAACGCGATAGTGGTGTGGCTGGTCTTCACTGTGCTGGCCGTCTGCTCGGTACTGGTGCCCGTCATCGGTTATGCGGTGGCGACGGAACGGTTGGCGAGCCCACTCGACGCGACCAAGACATGGCTGCAGGCGAACAACCATGTGGTGATGGCGATCGTACTGCTGATCATGGGCGCAGTCGTCCTCGGGAAAGGCCTCGGTGGACTGCAGTGAATCAACAGACCACGACCTACTGGCCGATCTTCCGATCGCTTCAGGGCTACTGCACATCATGGATCCGCCCCGACGTCATCGCCGGCCTGACAGTCTGGGCGGTCCTCGTGCCGGAGGCACTGGCCTACGCGACGATCGCGGGGGTTCCACCGGTGGTAGGCCTCTACGCGGCGATCCCCTCTCTGATTCTGTATGCGGCAGCGGGAAGTTCGAGACACCTCGTCGTCGGCCCGATGTCTGCCACCGCAGCGCTGTCGGCGGCAATCATCGCTCCGATCGCCGGCGCCGACGAAGGCAAGTTCATCGCGCTGTCGGCGGGATTGGCGATCGCCACCGGGATCGTCGGACTGATCGCCGGGTTCGCCCGCCTCGGATTCGTCGCGTCGTTCATCTCCGAGCCGGTCCTCAAAGGCTTCATCGTCGGACTCGCGTTGACGATCATCATCGGCCAGGTGCCGAAACTCTTCGGAATCGAGAAGACCGAAGGGAACTTCTTCGTCCAGGTGTGGGGCGTCATCCGAGGTCTCGGCGGCACCGAGTGGCGCACTCTGGCTGTGGGGGCCATGTGCCTCGTGGTGGTCCTGGGTTTCAAACGATGGCTGCCCCTCATCCCCGGGGCGCTGGTCGCGGTGGCCGTCGGCATCCTTGCGGTAGCGATCCTCGATCTCGACGACAAGGGAGTAGCCATCGTCGGGCAGATCGATTCCGGCCTGCCGACACTGGGGATACCCGATGGTCTCGGATTCCAGGACTTCATCGACCTCCTCGGGCCCGCCGTCGGAGTCCTGCTGATCGGCTTCGCCGAAGGACTCGGCGCGGCAAAGACATACGCGGTCAAGCATGGCTACACCGTCGATCCCAACCGCGAACTACTGGGTATCGGCGCCGCCAACCTCGGATCGGGGTTCAGCTCGGGCATGGTCGTCAACGGCAGTCTTTCCAAAACCGCGGTCAATGGCGGCGCGGGCGCCCGGACTCAGGTCAGCGGCCTCGTGGTCGCAGCCCTGGTGGTCCTGACGCTGCTGTTCCTCACCGGACTGTTCGAACAGTTGCCGGACGCGGCCCTCGCAGCCATCGTGATCGCAGCGGTCGTCGAACTGGTCGATTTCACTGCACTGCGCCGCCTCTACCGAGTGTGGACCGACCGGCTGGGCAGCATCTACGGTGTCGCTGCGCGAGAGGATTTCGCGGCGGCGATCGCGGCAATGCTCGGAGTGCTGCTGTTCGATACGCTTCCCGGACTCGTCATCGGCATCGGGGTGTCGATGTTGCTGTTGCTGTACCGGTCGTCCCGACCACACATCGCGTCACTGGTTCGCGAGGGTGACCGGTGGGTGGATGTCACCACGCTCCCGTCGAGCGACCATGCCGCGGGAAGATCCGACGTTCTCGTGGTCCGGGTCGAGTCCGGTCTCTACTTCGCGAACTCCGACTACGTGCATCAGCAGATCGAGACGCGCTGCACCGACGAGACCAGGGTCGTCGTGCTGGATGCAGAAACATCGCCGTTCATCGATGTCAGTGCCGCCCAGATGTTGTTCGAACTACGCGACACGCTCGCCGACAATGGAATCACGCTGCGTATCGCCCGCGACGTCGACCAGTTCGGTGACGTGCTGGGCCACTCGAATTCGGCGGTCACACCCATCGCTGTCTATCCGACCGTCCGTGCCGCCATTGCCGTCGCAGACCCGATTGCCGGAACAGGCTGACCGCTCCCGCGGGATCTCACCCTCACCGTATGAAGACCCGATAGCGGCCTCCGCCATAGCGTCGAGTTCGACAGCATCACCACGTCACCGAATCGAGGAACCCATGGCCGGAACCCTGACCGTTTGGAAGTTCGATACCGAAACCGGCGCCGATATTGCCGTCGAGACCTTGAAAGACCTGCAGCGTCAGGAACTCATCACCGTGCATGACGCGGCCGTGGTCAGTTGGGCCGAAGGCGCGAAGAAACCGAAGACACGACAGTTGAACAACCTCGCCGGAATCGGAGCCCTGGGCGGCGCATTCTGGGGACTGCTCTTCGGCATCCTGTTCTTCATCCCCCTCATCGGTGCTGCAGTCGGCGCGGGTATCGGTGCTCTGACAGGCTCATTGACGGACGTCGGGATCGACGACGACTTCATCAAGAACCTCAAGGACAAGATCACTCCCGGCACGTCGGCGCTGTTCGTCCTGACCTCCGACGCAACCCTCGACCGTGTGCATGACGAGTTCAAGGGCCAGAAGGCCGAGTTGATCTCGACGAATCTGTCGCATGAGCAGGAAGCCACCCTGCGCAGCGTGTTCGCCGAATAACACAGCATCGACCAGGAGGAATCCGGATGGGCTCGCGATACACGCCGGTCAGCACAGAATCGGCCCTACCGCCCTGGACGATTCCTCGTGGATTGATAGTCCTCCTTGCCCTGGCAGCCACCGTCGTCGCGGTTGCCGGGGCAAGAGCGCTGTCGGGTTTGCTCGCTCCGCTGTTCCTGGCGTTGATGCTCACCATTGCGGTGCAGCCGATTCAGACGTGGGCCGCGCGGCGGGGGATTCCCGTCTGGGCAGGGATGCTGGCCGCGTTGGCAGCCGTGTACGCCATCCTGCTCGGTTTGATCGGCGCACTTCTCCTGTCCGCAGCCCAACTTGCCACAGAGTTGCCGCAGTACACCGACAGCATGAACAACTTGCTCGACGGGGTACATGCGCGGTTGAGCGATGCCGGAGTCGACGACGATCGCATCGCCAGCGCGCTGAGCAGTCTCGATCTCGGG
Source organism: Rhodococcus sp. F64268 (assembly GCF_023015605.1). Classification (NCBI taxonomy): domain Bacteria; kingdom Bacillati; phylum Actinomycetota; class Actinomycetes; order Mycobacteriales; family Nocardiaceae; genus Rhodococcus; species Rhodococcus sp. F64268. The sequence goes on along the minus strand of NZ_JALKAI010000004.1, from coordinate 856,873 downwards.
AAACTCGTCGGATTGCTCGACGACCTGCTGGCAGGACTCCTCGGAGTCGTCTCGAACGTCGTCTTCGTCATGGCTCTGCTGCTGTTCATGGCCATCGATGGCACTACCATCGGGCGCCGCATGCGCGTCGTCGACCGGATGCGTCCCGACATCTCCTACGCGCTCTCTGCTTTCGTCGGCGGCACACGCAAGTACCTGATCGTCTCCACTGTCTTCGGTCTCATCGTGGCGGTCTTCGACGGTGCTGCGCTGTGGCTGCTGGGTGTGCCACTTCCCATCCTCTGGGCGCTGCTGTCGTTCATCACCAACTACATCCCGAACATCGGCTTCATCATCGGACTCGTTCCTCCCGCGCTTCTCGCATTGCTCGAAGGCGGACCGGAACTCATGTTGTGGGTGATCGTGGTCTACAGCGTCATCAACTTCGTGATCCAGTCGATCATCCAACCGAAGTTCGTGGGAGACGCCGTCGGGTTGAGCGTGACAGTGACATTCCTGTCGCTGGTGTTCTGGTCGTGGGTGCTGGGGGCACTCGGAGCACTTCTGGCGGTGCCGTTGACGCTGCTCGTGAAGGCCCTGCTCATCGATATCGATCAGTCCACGCGATGGGTCGATGCTCTGATCAGCGATTCATCCGACGCCCCCGAACCGGACCCCGACACATCCGACCTGGACAGATCCGAAAAGCCCGGGAACCTCGACGATGCTGCAGAACCACCAGCAGAACACGTCGAGGACCCGGGCTGACCGGCATCGCCGTCACCTCATCAAGATGTCTTGGGCGCGAGCGCCTCTGCCATCCTCTCCGCCTGAGCGTTGCTTTCGAGCAGCTGCCGGACGAGCCACAGGCTCAGTACGCGGGTGACCGCCGCCGCGAGATACACCGCCATGCCGATCAAAGTGATCGTCACGAAACCGATGCTCAACAGCTGGTACGAGAGCAGGTCGCGGGAATCCGACAACGTCAGCGACGCGATGTACACGATGAAGGTGGCCACCGCACCGATGATCATCAGCGCCAAGCCGATGTACTTGCTCTTCGCCCCACCTGATCCGGCGCCGGCCGAATCAAGACCCAGCGACGAAACATCCTTCTTGAACTGTTCACGCCGTTCGTCGACGAGAGTCATGGTCATCCTCCTAGATAACTGGTAGACAGTGCTTCTTCGATCTCCGCCGGATCACCGGTGTGAACCACTCGACCCTGCAGCATCAGTGCGGCACTGGTCGCGATGGGAAGCACTGCCCGCGCAAACTGCTCCGCGACGAGAATCGAAACACCTTCGGCTGCGAGCTCGCCGACGATGTCGTAGATCTGCGAGACGATTCGAGGGGCAAGACCCATCGACAGTTCGTCGAGTAGCAGCACGGTCGGATTGGTTCCCAACGCGCGCGACAAAGCGAGCATCTGCTGCTCGCCACCCGACATCGAGCCCGCAAGCTGGTTTCGCCGCTCACCCAGAATCGGGAATCGGGTGTACGCGACCTCTTCGAGATCGGGGAGCGACACACCGGTTCCGGTAGCGATCCACAGGTTCTCCCGCACCGTCAGGTTCGGAAAGACCCCTCTCCCTTCGGGGATCGAACAGACTCCCAGGCGTGCCAATTCTGCCGCGGACGCGCCGTTGACAACGCTTCCGGCCAGCCGGAACTCTCCCGAAGTCACCGGATGAATTCCGGAGCACACCCTCAGCGTTGTCGTCTTACCGCCGCCGTTGGGCCCGAGCAGCGCGACGACAGCTCCCGGTTCCACGACGATGTCGACGCCGCGGAGAACCTCGATCGATCCGTACGCCGCTCGCACATCGACGAGTTCGAGCAACGGTTCGGTGCTCATACCGCCTCCTCCTCGGTTCCGATGTACGCGTTGATCACTGCCTGATCGTTCTTGATCTCGTCCGGGTCGCCGCTGGCCAGAATCGCGCCGTAGTCGAGCACGTGGATCGTCGAGCACAGCTTCATCACCAGAGGGATGTCGTGTTCGACGAGGCAGATCGAAAGCCCTTGTTCTGCAAGGCCGGTGAGCAGTTCGGCGAACTGCTCTGTTTCCTGCTCCGTCTGGCCGGATGCGGGCTCGTCGAGCAACAGAACCCGTGGTGACGTCATCAGTGCTCGCGCCACCTCCACCACACGAGCACGTCCGGTGGGGATGTCTGAGACGTCTTGGCCTGCAATATCGGCAAGCCCAGTGAGCTCGAGAAGCCGGTCGGTCTCGGATTCCACATCGATACGCGCCCGGGTGTTGGCGTTGTGGATGTCGCCTGCCACGCGCAGGTTGTCCCGCACCGACAGCGACACGAACAGTTCGAGTCGCTGGAAGGTGCGGGCAAGGCCCTGCCTGGCTCGCTTGTACGGCGGCGCGGAGGTGACGTCGCGGCCGTCGAGGAACACCTTGCCTGCCGTCGGCTTCTGTAGTCCCGTGATGGTGTTGAACAACGTGGTCTTGCCGGCACCGTTCGGGCCGATCAGTCCGGTGATCGTCCCATTCGAAATCTGGATGCTCACATCTTTGACTGCTTTGTGACCACCGAATTGAACAGTGACACCTCGTGTTTCGAGGATCGGTGTGTCAGCCATTGGTGACCAGCTCCTTATCGCTCCGTGCGGGAGGCGTCGACAGGTACTCCGCTATGCCGAGTTCGCGGTCGATCTCGTCGCGCACCTGCTCGCTGTAGGGCTCGTCCACACCCACACGCTCCGGCACCAGCGGCTCACGGCGCTTCGCTTCCTCTGCTCCGAGCACGGCCTCGGGCATCAGCCATTGTCCGACGACGGGGAGCATGAACACCGTCGCGATGGTGATCGACGCAAACCACCAGTTGTCCAACACACCGACGAGCGCAAGGAGATACGACACCAGGACCACGACCGCGCCACCGGCCAGTACCGGCTTCGCGTTCGCGAGGGTGCGGTAACCCTCGATCACCTGGTGCACACTACCGCTGGGGTTGAGCGCAACGCCGATACCGATCAGCGCCGGGCTCACCGCCGCGATATTGCCGAAGAGCGTCCACATGTCGGCGTGCCCGGGCTGCGACGTCGCGAGGTTCGCGAACGTGGTCATGATGACCGCAAAGCCGATACCCGACATCAGGCCGCCGAACAAGGCACCCGAGACGTAGCCGATGCCCGCCACGACGGTGAGCATCAACAATGACAGGCTCACCATGATCGAGAAGCTTTCGTTCGACACCGACCCCATCGCGCTCGCCATGAAGAGTCCGCCGAGACCGGCGATACCGGACGACAACGCGAAGACGCCGAGTTTGAGCCGGACGAGGCTCTGCCCGAGCATCGCGGACGCCGCAGGGCTGTCCTTCATCGCGGCCAAACGCCGGCCGTAGCCACTGTTGCGCAGGGCGATCACGCCCACGCCGAGTACTGCAAACAGGACCGTCATGGTCATGAGGAACACGGTCTCGTTGCGCAGATCGAGTGGTCCGACCTTCAATGGCGGGATCGCGATGTTGCCGTCGGTGAAGATCGAGAACTGGACACCGAAGAGTTCACGCTGGGTGGTGTCGCGCAGCACCATGTTCGACAGGAACACGCCGAACGCCATCGTCGCCAATGCCAGATACAGGCCGCGGAGTCGCAGCGCAGGCAACGCGATCAAACCACCGATCACCGCGGCCGCGGCGACGCCGAGCGCCACGCCCCACAAATTGAGGTGGGCAGCAAGTCCGGCACCCGATATACCGAAGTGGAACGCAACGATCGTGGAGATCGCACCGAACGACACCGGCGCGAGGTTCATCTCGCCTGCGTATCCGGTGAGAAGCGTCAACGACAGCGCGATGATCGCGAATGTCATGCCGATCGTCATCGTCGTCACCGCCGAAGTCACCATGAGCAGGCGGATCGCGTAGACGATGATCACCAGCGCCACTGCCCACGCCACCGCCTTGCGTACCGACGGCACGTGGTAGCGCTCGCGGGTTCGGGTGACCGCACCGCGCAGACGATCCTGAGGCAGCACGATCAGCACTACGAACAGCGCGATCATCGGCAGTGATACACGGAAATTCGACGTCCAGTTCCAGGAGGTCGGGAAGTACGCGAGTACGTAGGTGGCCGCCAGACCCAGAAAGATCGCTCCGGCGAACGTCCGAGGAATACTGCGCAGGCGGCCGAACATCGCTGCGGCGAAAGCGTCGATGACGAGCAACGTCAGCATGTTGGCTTCGAGCGTGCCGCCATTGATGGGGGTGATCAGGATACCGGCGAGCACCGCGAGCGTCGATCCCATCACCCACGACAGCGCAGCGAGACGATCCGGGTCGTGTCCGTTGAGCCGCAGCAGATCCGGATCGTCGACGACGCCGCGCATCGCCACGCCCGTACGGGTGCGGGTGAACATGATGCGCAGGCCCACTGCAATGAGAATTGCGACGCCGATGCAGATCAGTTCGTGGTAGCGGATGCCGACGCCGAGGATCTCGATTCCGCTCTGGTCACCGAAGAACATCGCCATGGTGCGCGGTTCTTCCGGATGCCAGAACCAGTGCGAGATCGAGACCATGCCGAGAAGGATCGAGACGGTGACGACGATCTTCGTCACCTCGGCCGTGTCACGCATTCCACGCATGATGACCGTGTAGAGGAACAGGCCCATGAGCGGGCCGAGGAGGCCGAGCACGATGAGTAGCGCCACGGGAGTGGGCAGGCCCCAGCCGACTTTGAACTGCCAATAGGCGAAGGCCCCGAGCATCGCCTGCGCGCCGTGTGCGAAGTTGAAGATGCCCGATGTGTTGTAGGTGAGAACAAGGCCCGATGCTGCGATCGCATATACCGATCCGAGCACCAATCCCAGAACTGTGAAGGTCAAGAAGGTGTCCATACGAAAACCTCTGCTCGTCGGTGCCGGCGGCGCGTACGCCGCCGGCACCGGTCGTCATCGGATCAGGAAACCGGCCTGATGACGTTGGGATTCAGGTACTTCGTCGAGATACGGTCGGGGCCGAGCTCGGTTCCCCAAGTGCTCGCGTCGGTCGCAACCAGGTAACGGTCGTCGCACTTGAACGTGCCCGCCTCCGCAGGGAATGCCTGCGAGAACTCCGCACCGGTCATCGTGGTGACCAGGCCACACTTCGCCGGCATGTTGGCACCCGGATCGGTCACCGCGTGCAGTCCGCCGCCGTCCCACTCGTGGATCTTCGACAGTTCGTCGACCATGCACTGGCGGGTCAGATCCGAGCCGCATTCGTCCGCGGCGGTCGCCCACAGCAGGAACGAGGAGGTCGCCTGCATGCCGAGCAGCGCGGTCTTACCGCCCTTCTCACTGATGATGTCGACATAGTCCTGCACAGCAGGAACAGTGTCGGCGGACTCGATCATCTGGAAGGTCATACCGGCGTTGAGGTTGTCGAGCAGACCACCGTTCGCGCCGTTCCACTCGCGAGCAGCGTCGCCGTACCACGTGGCCTCACCCATGAGAATGGGATCGATTCCGACCTGGTCGAGAGCCTTGACGAAGTTGAACTCGGCGGGCACCGGCGACCTCGACGTCCACAAGCCCTTGACGCCGCATTCTTTGAACTTCTCGGCGAATGGGACGTAGCTGGACTCACCCTCGTAGTTGAGGGTTACGCCGCAGTCCTTCAGACGGAAGCCCGCCGCCTCCGCGATCGAGCGGATCTTGGTGGTCGAGGTGATGATCGTCGGCATCGTGGAGTTGACGACGTCGAAGTCGTTCAGCATGTCGGGGTGCATTTCGGCCATCTGGAACCACTGCGACCCGTTGGCGAAGTCCACAGGGAACGGCACACCTTGGAAGGTCATCGGCCCGTTCGCCGCATCCGGGGAGACAGTGAACGCCGGGACCGCCGCAAGGTTGCAGGCGACACGGGTCTGCTCGGACGTCTGATCCATTGCGAAACCGTGCCCGACCAGCATGAACTCGGCGCCGCAGGCGTTCTGCATGACGGCGTTCGCCTGAGTCATCGCGCCGTCGTAGTAGGTGCCCACGATTTGCCGGCCGTTGATGCCGCCCTGCTCGTTGCACCAGTCGATCATCGCGGAAACAGCGTCGCCCATCTCCTTGTTCAGGCCCGGGCTCTTGGTGTAGCCGCTGTCGTCGCCGTAGCCGATACGGATTTCCTTGTCGGTGACACCCTGATCGGTCGCGCCGGCGGCATCTCCTGCACCACAGGGAGACTCCAGAGTTCCGAACTTCACGTCGGACGGCGCGGCGGCCGCTTCCGCGGCAGCGACCGGGGCCAGGCCGGCAGCAGCCGGATCCGTCCCTCGATCCGACGCACAGGCCGAGGTCACCGCCATGGTGGCAGCCAAACCGGCCACCAGTTTGGCCGCAGTACTTCGTTTCACGATGTGGAGCTCCTTCGTCCGGGGCGCGCGCCGAAAATGGCGAGGATCGGGACCTCGCGGCGGCATGTCGGTGCGGCGAAAGTAACCACCGTCACGCAACGGACATCCCGGACTCCCGGTGAGTGAGACTCCCAAGTGATCGTCACCACAGCCCACTCCCGGTCAGTGGTAGCGATCACGCCATACTGGACACCGAGCATGAGATCGTCGCCCCGCAAAGTTGTTCAACCCCCACGGCGACACCGACGAAAGGCGATCGAAGTGACAGCACCAGCGGACGTCCAACAGATGCTGCAGAAGGTCGTATCCCAGCTGACAGGACCCGGCGGACGGTTCGAGATTGCCGTGGAAGAAGTTCGTGGTAATCGCATCCCGGTGATGGTCAATCGCGACCGGCGTGTCAGCGATGTGATCGCGAAGTCGAAGGAGTGGGGAGACCGCGACTACATCGTTACGGCAGATCGACGCATGACCTTCGCGCAGCACGCCGACGCGGTCGCTGCGCTGGCCACAACCCTGCGCGACGACTACGGCGTGGGCAAGGGCGATCGGGTCGCACTCCTCGGAGCCAATTCTCCCGAGTGGATCGTCGCGTTCTGGGCGGCACAGGCCCTCGGCGCGATCTCTGTCGGGCTCAACTCGTGGTGGGTGCCCGCCGAGATCGCCTACGGTGTCGACCTCGTGAAGCCGAAGGTGATCGTCGCCGACGCCAAGCGCGCCGAGTTGCTCGCCAAGGCGGAAGTGTCCGGGTTCGAGTTGCTCACGATGGAAGAGGATGTGCCTCGGATCGTCGCCGCGGCATCCGGCGCCGAACTCCCGGCAGCCGACGTCGCCGAAGACGATCCCGCCGTCATCCTGTTCACCAGCGGCACGAGCGGCCGGCCCAAGGGCGCAGTGCACTCCCAGCGAAATCTGCTAGCCGTCATCGACTACCACCGTTTCAACGATGCAATGATGTCGGCCATGTACGGGCGTCCGTACGACGATTCCACGCCGAGCGACCTCCGCTACCTTCTGACGTCGCCCCTGTTCCACATCGCGAGCCTCCACAACCTCGCTGTTCCCCGGCTCGCCACAGGTAGCGCTCTCGTCATGACCGAGGGCGCCTTCGACGTCGACAAGGTCTTCGCCTTGATCGAACGCGAAAGGGTCACCAACTGGGGCGCCGTCCCGACCATGGCGTCACGCATGCTCGACCATGAGAACACCGACAAGTACGACCTGTCGTCACTGAGTGCATTCGCGCTGGCATCGGCGCCGTCGTCGCCTGCCTTCAAGAAGCGGTTGCAGGAGAAGTTCCCCTTCGCTCAGCAAGCACTGGTGGACAGCTACGGCCTGACCGAGTGCAGCACCGCAATTGCGGTGGCAACCGCACCCGAGATCGAAGCGTTCCCCGGCACGCTCGGCAGTCCGATCCTCACCGTGAGCATGGAGATTCGCGACCCGTTCGGCGAGAAGGTCGACGAGGGTGTCGAGGGTGAGATCTGTGTCCGTAGCCCGTTCGTGATGCTCGGCTACTGGAACAACGACGCCGCGACCGACGGTGCGATCACTTCCGATGGCTGGCTGCGGACCGGCGACTTCGGAACGCTGGAGAACGGCAGACTCCGGTTGACCGGCCGACGCTCGGATCTGATCCTGCGTGGCGGCGAGAACGTGTACCCGACCGAGATCGAGCAGGCCCTCGACGAGCATCCGGATGTCCAGGAATGCGCAGTCATCGGTGTCGACGACGACGACCTCGGGCAGGAGGTCGGTGCGGTAGTTGTACTTCACGCAGGCAGCAGTGCCACCGAAGACGATCTTCGGGACTTCCTGAAGGAACGTCTGGCCTACTTCAAGATCCCGAAGACCTGGAAGATCACGCAGGATCTGCTGCCGCGCAACGCGACCGGCAAGATCATCCGGCGCGACCTCACCGTCTGACACCGATCGGGTCGCCCAACCGAACGTCTTCACAAGAGAAAAAGGCAGATACAGAACTCCGGAAGGTCTGTATCTGCCTTTTTCCGTTGCATCGGGCGGGCGCTGCTATCCCAGGCCGAACAGCGCGGCGGCGTTGTCATGGCACACCTGACGTACCCACGCGGAATCCGGCGCGAACCGCTCGACCGCCTCGAGTTGATGGAGGTAGCCGTACGGGATGTTGGGGAAGTCGGTGCCGAGAAGGATCCTCGACCGGAGGGTATCGAGCCTGGGCAGTGCCGCCTCGGGGAACGGCATGTCCGCTTCCACGAAGTCCGTGAACGCCATCGTGGTGTCGAGGTACACGCGTGGGTATTCGTCCGCGAGGTCGAGGAAGGCCTCGTACTCCGGCATCCCCATGTGGGCAATGATCACCGCGAGGTTCGGGTACCGGCGCATCAGTTCGGCCATCGGATCGGGTCCGGTGTGTGTTCCGGGAGCCGGCCCCGACCCGCAGTGCACGACGATCGGTAGCCCTTCGTCCTCGAGCAGTCCCCACACGTCCGCCAACTGCGGATCGAGTGGTGTGTAGTCGCCGACCTGGATGTGGGATTTGAACACGACCGCACCGGACGAGATCGCCTCGGCGACATAGGACGCCGCGCCCGGTTCGGGATAGAACGTCGCGGTGTGCAGGCAGTCCGGGGTTCGGGAGGCGAAATCGGCCGACCACGAATTGAGCCACGCCGCCATCTCCGGCCGATGCGGGTAGAGCATCGACGTGAAGTACTTGACACCGAACGCACGCAGTCGCTCGACGCGCTCCTCCTCGGTGTGCCGGTAGGTGATGGGCCAGGTCCGTCCGACGAGCGGTCCTGCCGTGTCGAAGTACTCCCAGACTTTGTCCATCACGTTCTTCGGCATGAAATGCGTGTGGACATCGATGAGCTCATCGATGCCGTGCCGTCGACGGAACTCCGCAACCTGATCGATCTCGTTCACACTGCGACCGTACACATGGTGTATCGGAACCATCTTCGATGGAGGGGCCTGAACAGGCCGGGACCGGGTGCGGAAGCGATCCGCACCCGGTCCTGTCGTTCTGCGGAGCGCAGAGTCAGGCCTTTGCCGCTGCGGCTGCACTCTGAATCGCGAGCTTGTCGAGCCCTGCCGCATACAGCCGTCTACCGAAGAACAGCGCCACGATTGCGAGCACGTACACCAGCGGGGTCAACTGCAGTGCGCCGATGAGGCCGAGTCGGTCGGCGAGGATGCCGACGATGAACGGTCCGGTGGCCAGCCCCAGGATGTTGTTGGCGACGGTCAAGGTCCCCAGGCCGGACGCTCGCACCGACTGGTGCGTCAGACTGGCAACCATCGCTGCAGTCGGGCCGGAGGAACCGGCAGAGAAGAAGGCACCGAGCGCGATGAGCGTCAATTGAGCCGCACCGGGTTCCAATTGGAATGCGATTCCGAGGGACGTCAACGAGATGACGCAGTACGCGATGGCACTGGACCACTTCCCGGAGGGGTTGTTGCGACCGACCCGGTCGGTGATGATGCCGCACACCACCATGCCGGTGCCGATCAGCATCACGAAGGCCGCGGCGATCAGGCCCGCCTTGTCCGGGGCCATGCCGTACTCGCGGTTGAAGAAACTGGGGGTCCACGACAGCAGCACTGCAGCAGTGAACATCTGCAGACCGCCACCGAGATACGCGCACCAGACCGCCGGGTTGGTGAACAGGGACGAGACGGGGACTCGGATCGGGGGCGCGTCCGGGCGTGCAGGTGACGCGACATCCTGGTCGACTGCGTGTGCGGCCAACCGGCGTTCGGTGACCACGATGCGGAACAGCGCCACGAGAATGAGTCCGAGCACTGCCATCGCCGCGAACGACCATCGCCAGCTCAGGTGCACAGCGATGACACCGCCGAGCGAGACGCCGACGACCGAACCGAACGAGCCGCCGGCCATGAATGCACCGCTGAGGGTCGAATGGATTCGGGGTGCAAAGACACTGAGCACCAATGCGATTCCGACGCTACCGTACGCTGCTTCGCCGACGCCCACCAGGAAGCGAGCGGCGAGCATCTGCTCGTAGTTGGCTGCTACCGCGCAGAACAGCGTCGCGATGCTCCAGATCACCGCCATCACGGCGAGGCTGCGAACCCTGCCCCAGCGGTCTGCGAGCAGGGACAGCGGGAAGGTCAGCAAACCCACCATCAGCGCGACGATGCTGGTCAGCGACGCGAGTTGAGAGTCCGACAGGTCCCAATCGGCCTTCAGGAACGGGAAGACCGCGCTGAGCACCTGGCGCGACATGTAATCGGACAGCAGCAACGCGAACGTCAGCGCAAAGACCACCCAGGGATAGACGGGGCGGCGGCGGGGCTGAGCAGAGTCGATGCGATCGGAGCCTAGTACATCGGCCGAAGAGTCGGGGCCGAGTTCGACGGAGGTGCCGATCGAGGTGGGAGTGTTTCCCATGAGAGCTCCTCGAGTGGGGGAAGGGGTGGTCAGGACGCTGCCTGGCGCGCCTGATGTGCGTCGAGTTCCTCCTCGAGGATCGGAACGCCGAGATTGCAGGCATGGATTCCGAGGACGCTGACCATCTGCAGAACGGTGAGAATCTCGTCGCGAGAGACTCCGAGATCGAGCGCAGCACGGATGTGCCGCCGTACGCCGGGGGCGTACATGTGGGTAGCGGCAGCGTCGATCGCGATGCTGAGGAGTTCGACGAACTCAGGCGTGAAGATCCCTCGCTCGATCGGGGTGGCATTCATCGCCATGAACTGCTCGGTCCACTCCGGATCCCAGTCGGACAGTGTGTCCCACAAGGGATTCCATTTTCCATCCCGGCGCATGGCGTCGAGGGTAGGGGTGGGGATCGAATCGGATTTCGTGGTCACGCGGCACTCGTTTCACGCAGGGGTCGAAGTGTGGTGTGTCATGCACGCCATCCCACGGCGAACGTGGTGCACATCACGTTATCCCTCACCGAACGCGATTAATTATCCTGCCGGGACGTAGTTCTTCACATTTCGGGACAGTCACTCTTCGGAGCGGTTGCGCCATTCACGGGGACTCATGCCGAACTGCTGACCGAACCACCGGGAGAAGCTACTCGGCGCCGAGAACGACAACATTTCGGAGATCTCCGTGAAAGTGTGCCGCCGGCTCGCCACCAACCGCCGGGCGAGTTCGGCGCGAGTGGCGTCGACGACCCCGGTGAAGGTCTGCCCCGATTTGGCCAGGTGCCGGTGGACCGTGCGCCGATCCACGCCGAGACTCTGCGCAACCTGCTCGACGGAGCAGCGCCCGGTCGGCAGTAGCAGTTCGACGAGCTCGCGCACCCGCTGCTCGAGGGTCGGCGCCTCCGGAGCTGCGAGTTCGTCGAGGGCCTGTCGTACGTAGCCGCGGAGCAACGGGTCGGACAGGCGATTGGGCTGGTCCAGGTCGTTCGCGTACATGACGATTCCGGAGTAGTCACCACCGAAGGTCAGGGGCGCATCGAAGATGCGGCGGTGGGTGCTGTCGTCGTCGGGTCGCTGATGCTCGAAGGACACCGACACGGGTCGCCAACGATCTCCGAGCAGGTGTTGCAACAGCAGATGGATCACGGCAAGGGCGAGCTCCACGGACTGGCGCACGGGCATCGGCTCGCCGGTCTCGACGCGGAGAACGACGGTCGCCAGCCCATCGCGTTCGATGACCTCGATGAACAGCGCTTCGTTGTAGGTGTGCTGATAGCGGATCAGCATCCGCAGCGCACTCCGGGCATCCGGCTCCTCCCGGATACCCATGCTCAGGGGGCCAAGTGTCGACAACCGTCGCCGTTCGGCCAGCCTGAGCCCGAAATCCTGACGTCCCGTCGCTGCGGCCGACAGCTCGAGCAGTCGCGCGATCGACGCGGCCGGCACCCAGCGATCCTGGAGCTCGAGACCCGCCGGATCGAGATTGACGCTGCGCAGCAGCTGGACCGGCTCGACCGACAACGAACGCCCCAGGTCGATGTAGCCGGTCAGCGACGCGTAGCGCGCCAGAGGTTTCGCCGATCCCATCGTCGACCCCTCCCTTCTTTGCCACAGCGCAGATTCGGCTACCTGTCCCGAATCGGCAATAAATATGTCCCCTGAGGGTAAGTATGACCCACGACACCTGATTACTGTCGTGTTATCAGCGTCACACGAACCCTCCGAGGTGGCGGAACACCGACGACGCGGTGACATCAGGCGCAGCGACATCAGAGGAGAAGAACAGATGGCACAGGCGATCCGATTCTACGAAACCGGCGGCCCCGAGGTCCTGAAGTGGGAGTCAGTGGAGGTCGGCGAACCTGGACCCGGCCAGGTCCGGATCCGGCACGAAGCCGTGGGCCTCAATTTCGCCGACACCTACTTTCGCACCGGTATGTACCCCGCCCCGCTACCCGCAGGAATGGGCGTCGAAGCAGCCGGTGTCATCGAGGCGATCGGCCCGGGTGTCACAGACTTCAAGGAAGGCGACCGTGTCACCTACACGGGCAGCCCGCTCGGTGCGTACAGCACCGAACGCGTGATGCCGGCCGAGCATCTGATCGCCCTTCCCGACGAGATCCCCTTCGAGACCGCAGCCGCAATGACCATGCGCGGCCTGACGACGTCGTACCTGCTGCGCCGCATCCACCCGCTGAATTCCGGGGACACCGTTCTGCTGCATGCAGCGGCCGGCGGCGTCGGTCTGATCTTCTGCCAGTGGGCAAAGCACTTGGGCATCAACGTCATCGGTACCGTGTCCAGTGACGCGAAGGCCGAGGTGGCGCGAGCCCACGGGTGCAGTGAGGTCATCGTCTACAAGCGAGAGAACGTCGCCGAGCGAGTGCGCGAGCTCACCGACGGCAAGGGTGTGCCAGTGGTTTTCGACAGCATCGGCGAGTCGACCTTCCAGTCCTCGATCGACTCCCTCGCCCGCCGCGGCTTGCTGGTGGCCTTCGGTACTGCTTCCGGCCCGATCCCTCCGATCAACGCCATGGAACTCGCCGTCAAGGGCTCGCTGTTCGTCACTCGCCCCGCGCTCGCCGACTACATCGCCGACCCTGCCGAGCGCGCCGAACTGGCGAACGAGCTGTTCGGACACGTCGCCGCAGGACGCATCGAGGTCGAGATCAACCAACGGTACAAGCTCGAAGAAGCCGAGCTCGCTCACCGTGAACTGGAATCCGGCATCAGCGTCGGCTCCTCTGTGTTCTCGGTCTGACCCACACCACCCATCGTCATGGACAGGAGGACAACCGCCATGACCACCACAGTCGACCGTGCGGAACCCTGCACCGACACCGCCTCCCGGATTCCGATGAACGCACAACCGTTGACCGCGAGCATCGGCGCAGAACTTCACGACGTGGACCTGGCCGAGGTGTCTCGCGACGACGCGCTCTTCGCCGAACTGAAGGCACTGCTACTCGAACACAAGGTGCTGTTCTTCCGCGACCAGAACATGAGCCGGGCCGAGCACGTGACGCTCGCGGAACGCTTCGGCCGGCTCGAGGATCATCCGGTGCTCGGCAGCGATCCGGAGCATCCCGGTCTGGTCCGCATCTACAAGGACCTCGACAGCCCGCCCGAGGCATTCGAGAATTCCTACCATTGCGATGCCACCTGGCGGGAGAACCCGCCGATGGGATCCGTCCTGCGATGCGTCGAAGGTCCCGCTATCGGCGGCGACACGATCTGGGTGAACATGGCGCTCGCCTACGCGCGGCTGCCCGAGCGTGTCCGGGAACAGATCGCCGGCCTGCGTGCGCGACACAGCATCGAAGCGTCGTTCGGTGCGCGACTCCCGATCGAGAAGCGCCTCGAGCTGAAAGAGCGGTACCCCGACGCCGAGCACCCCGTCGTCCGTACCCATCCGGAAACGGGCGAGAAGGTCCTCTTCGTCAACAGCTTCACCACGCACTTCACCAACTTCCACAACGCAGACAATGTCCGATGCGGTATCGACTACGCACCCGGGGCCGGCGATCTGCTCCGATACCTGCAGAGCCAGGCGACGATCCCCGAATATCAGGTGCGGTGGCGATGGACACCGAACAGCGTCGCGATCTGGGACAACCGGTGCACGCAGCACTACGCAGTCCAGGATTACTGGCCTGCCGTCCGCAAGATGGAACGCGCCGGAATCATCGGCGACCGCCCCTTCTGATCACACCGATCCTTTTTCTACCCAGGACTTTCCACTTCGATCCACAGGAGACTGCCATGCATTTCCACGACGATGCCCTCTTCCCCGAATGCCAGGAAAAGCTGGTCATCACCTGCGCGCCGTACGGACCCGAATGGGAGCCGAACGACTTTCGCGAAGACCTGCCGCTGACAATGGAAGAGCACATCCAGAAGGCGGTGGACTGCTACGAGGCCGGCGCAACCGTGCTGCACATCCACGTGCGGGAACTCGACGGCAAGGGCTCCAAGCGCCTGTCGAAGTTCAACGAACTCCTCGCCGGCCTGCGCGAGGCCGTGCCGGACATGATTCTGCAGGTCGGCGGGTCCATCTCTTTCGCTCCGGAAGGTGAAGGCGCCGACGCGAAATGGCTCTCGGACGACACCCGGCACATGCTCGCCGAGCTCGACCCCAAGCCTGATCAGGTCACGATCGCGATCAACACCAGCCAGATGAACATCATGGAGCTCATGACCGCGGACGACATCGCGGGCACCTCGATGGAACGTCCGGAACTTGCTGCGGCATACCGCGAAATGACCGTTCCCGCCGGTCCCGAGTGGGTAGAGGAGCACCTGCGACGTTTGCAGGCGGCCGGCATCCAGCCCCATTTCCAGCTCTCGTCCATCCCGCAACTCGAGACCGTCGAGCGTCTCATCCGCCGCGGGGTGTACACCGGACCGCTCAACCTGACCTGGGTGGGCATCGGGGGTGGCTTCGACGGCCCCAACCCGTACAACATCATGAACTTCGTGCAGCGTGTCCCGGACGGGGCCTGCCTGACCCTCGAAACGCTCATGCGCTCGGTCCTTCCGGTCAACACCATGGCGACTGCGATGGGTCTGCACAACCGTTGCGGCAACGAAGACACCATTTGGGGCCGCAAGGGCGAGAAGATGACCTCTGTCCAGCAGATCCAGCAACTGGTCCGCATCGCCGGCGAACTCGGCCGCGAAGTCGCCACCGGTAAGGAAGCCCGCGACATCTACAAGATCGGCGAGACCTACCGCGACGCCGACGAAACCCTCGCCAAGCTCGGGTACGCACCGAACCGACGGCCCGGGCAGGTCGGTTTCACGCAGCACGCCTGACCCATCACCGCGACCCGGGCCCGCCGTTCACGCCGGGCCCGGGTCGCGTCCGATATGGACGGAAAGTACGGACGACATAATGAACAACTATTCCGAACCGACCGTGGTCATCGTCCCCGGTCTGCGCGACCACGTCGCCGACCACTGGCAGACCCGGCTTGCCGATCGCCTCGACCGGGTGCGCACGGTACCCCCGCTCGAGCACGACAAGCTGAGTCTGGCGGCCCGGATCGCCGCGCTCGACGCGGTGGTGAGTGAGATCGACGGACCTGTGGTTCTTGTGGCGCACAGCGCCGGTGTCCTGATCGCTGTGCACTGGGCGCAGCAATCGACCAGACCGATACTCGGTGCACTACTCGCGACGCCCGCCGATCTGGAGTCCCCGCTACCCGAGAACTATCCCACGATGGATGATCTGGAAGCCGGTGGCTGGCTTCCGATCCCCCGACGCCGTCTCCCCTTCCCCAGTATCGTCGCGGCGAGCAGCAACGACCCGCTCGCAGAGCAGCGTAGGGTCGCGGGCCTGGCCGAGGTGTGGGGTAGCCGGTTCGTCGATCTCGGGGAGGTCGGACATCTCAACCCCGCGTCGGGATTCGGCGACTGGCCGAGGGCCGACGAGTTCCTGCAGGAACTGCTCGACCGATCCGAGGCAGCCACGTCATGACCCCTCCCTCCCGAGTTTGATCCTGAAAGCGACTCCACAATGCTCAATTTGTCTGCCCTTCTGGAAGATTCCGCCCGGCGATACGCGTCCCGTGACGCACTGGTACTCGGCGACACTCGCGTCAGCTACGCCGAACTCGACTCCCGCTCGAACCAGGTCGCCAACCTCCTGATCGAGCGAGGCATCGAACCCGGCGACACCGTCGCCATGTCGTTCCCCAACGTGCCGGAATTCCCGATCGTCTACTACGGCATCCTCAAGGCCGGCGCGGTCGTGGTGCCGCTGAACATCATGCTCAAGGGTCGCGAGATCGCCTACCACCTCGAAGATTCCGGAGCAAAAGCGTACTTCTGCTTCGAGGGCGGTCCGGACCTGCCGATCGGCGAGTTCGGCCGAGCGGGATTCGAGTCGGCAACACAGTGCCGCAACATGTTCGTCGCGGGCAACGAGTCGGGAACCGGAACTGGCACCGGCGATATTTCGGATCTCGAAGCTGCACTCGCGGAAACCTCGGACGCATTCTCTACGGTGGTGCGCGAACCACAGGATATCGCAGTCATCCTCTACACGAGCGGTACCACCGGAAAGCCCAAGGGCGCGCAGCTCTCCCACTCCAACATGGTGATGAATGCCGTCACCGCGAACCGATTGTTCGACAGCAACCCGATCCGCCACGACACCTACCTGGTGACGCTCCCCCTGTTCCACTCCTTCGGTCAGACCGTGACGATGAACGCGGGACTGTCGGTAGGCGGCACTCTGGTGTTGCTACCGCGATTCGAGGCACGCGCAGCGCTGAGACTGATGACGGACGAGGGCATCACCGTTTTCGCCGGCGTGCCGACGATGTATTGGGGCCTGCTCAATGCACTGGACGAGAGTGTGGACGTCGACCGGATCGCCGCGACGATGCGGCGTGCGATCTCGGGTGGAGCGGCGCTACCCGTCGAAATCCTCACCCGGTTCTCCGAGCGGTTCGGGGTTCAGATCCTCGAGGGTTACGGATTGTCCGAGACCTCGCCGCTGGCCCTGTTCAGCGACCCGGAGCGCGAACCCCGCCCCGGGTCGATCGGCGTCCCGGTGTGGGGAATCGAAGCGCGCCTCGTCGACGCTGAGTGGAACACCGTGACCGACCTCGACGCTGTCGGCGAGATCGCAGTGCGTGGACACAACGTCATGTCCGGCTATCTCGGCCGCCCCGAAGCGACCGCCGAGGTGATGCGCGACGGATGGCTGCGCACAGGCGACCTCGCCCGACGGGACTCCGACGGCTTCTATTACAACGTCGACCGCGCAAAGGACCTGATCGTGCGCGGCGGTTTCAACGTGTACCCACGGGAGATCGAGGAAGTACTGATCACGCACGCCGCGGTTTCGCTCGCAGCGGTGATCGGCGTGCCTCATCGAACCCACGGCGAGGAGGTCAAGGCGTTCGTCATCCTCGAACCGGGCAAGCAGGTCGAGGAGGCCGAACTCATCGCGTGGTGCCGGGATCAGATGGCGGTGTACAAGTACCCGCGATCGATCGAGTTCACCACAGTCCTGCCGATGACCGCGACGGGCAAGATCCTCAAGCGCGAACTCGCCACAAGATAGGGCGCCAATAACACCAGGTCACGAGGGAATCCGAGGCAGAGCTAGCAAAGCTTCCGGGTTAGGTTATGCTACCCATTTTATAAGGTGTTCCAAAGGCCTTACCCATCCTTTGTAAGCAAGCAGCAAGGAAGTTTGATGAACGCATCCCGCCTGTACCGAGGTGCCGTCCTCGGCACATTGGCTGCCCTGGCCCTGACTGCATGTTCGAGCGATCCCGCCACCGAGACCACCGACGACACCGCAACCACCATCACGGTGGAGGACAACTTCGGTACCCAGACGGTCACCGTGCCCCCGCAGTCCGTGGTCGCCACCGACAACAGCACGTTCGAGACGCTCGACACGTGGGGCATCCCTCTCGCCGCAGGCGCAGTCACCCTGATGCCGGACACGATCTCCTACACAGAGGACGAGAGCATCATCGATCTCGGCTCGCACCGGGAACCCAACCTCGAAGCCGTCGTCGCCGTCGAACCCGACCTGATCATCAACGGCGGCCGCTACGCGCAGTACCGCGAGAAGTTCCAGGAACTCGCACCGGACGCGACCATCGTCGAGGTCGCTCCTCGCGACGATGAAGCGTTCGACACCGAACTCAAGCGCGGCGTCACGGTCCTCGGAGAGATCTTCTCGAAGCAGGACGAGGCGCAGGCACTGAGCGATGCGTTCGACGAGTCGATCGCGCGGGTCAAGGCCGCCTACTCTCCCGAGCAGAGCGTCATGGGCCTGATCGTCTCCGGCGGCGAGATCGGCTATGTCACCCCGAGCACCGGCCGCACCATCGGTCCCATGTTCGACATCTTCGGTCTCACCCCTGCGCTCGAAGTTCCCGAAGGAACCGACGACCACCAGGGTGACGACATCTCCGTGGAGGCCATCGCCGCCTCCAACCCGGGCCTGATCATCGTCATGGATCGCGACGCCGCAGTCGCCTCGGATGAAGCCGGCTACCAGCCCGCCGCGACGGTGCTCGAGAACTCCCCCGCACTGCAGAACGTGCCTGCGGTCCAGGACGGCAACATCATCTACCTGCCCGCCGACACCTACACCAACGAGAGCATCCAGACGTACACGGAGTTCTTCAACTCGCTTGCGGACCTGCTCGAGAAGAACGCGGCGCCGAGCACAGAGAACAACTGAGTCACAGCGTCGAACGCCGTGTGCCCGGCCCGATGGCCGGGCACACGGCCGACGTGATTACAGAGCAGAGAACGACATGACCACGCAAGCTCCACTCTCCCGGACGCGGGACACGCTCTTCGACTGGAAGCTCCTCCTGGGCTTCCTCGGGGTTTGCGTCCTGCTGATCGCGTCGCTGTTCACCGGTGTGTTCGACATCTTCGGCGGCGATTTCGGCTGGGAGATGTTCAGCATCACCCGGATCCCCCGCACGATAGCCCTGGTACTGGCCGGTGCGGCGATGGCGATGTCCGGCCTCGTCATGCAGCTGCTCACCCAGAATCGCTTCGTCGAACCGACCACCACCGGTACTACCGAGTGGGCAAGCCTGGGCCTGTTGATCATGCTCATCGTCTTCCCCACCGCGGGCCTCATGCCCCGAATGATCGGCGCCATCGTCGCCGCCTTCATCGGAACGATGGTCTTCTTCCTGTTCCTCCGACGAGTGCAACTGTCGTCGTCGCTGATCGTCCCCATCGTCGGCATCATGCTCGGTGCTGTCGTCGGGTCCATCACCACCTACATCGCCCTCGCCACCGACAAACTTCAGAGCCTGGGCATCTGGTTCGCCGGAAGCTTCACGTCGATCATCAAGGGCCAGTACGAAGTGCTCTGGATCGTCGCCATCGTCGCAGTGCTCGTGTTCGTCGTAGCCGATCGGTTCACCGTCGCCGGTCTCGGTGAGGACGTGGCCACGAACGTCGGACTGAACTACAACCGCATCATCCTGCTGGGAACAGGACTCATCGCCATCGCCACCGGAGTCGTGACGGTCGTGGTGGGCGCCCTTCCGTTCCTCGGGCTCATCGTCCCCAACATCGTCTCGATGTTCCGCGGCGACGACCTGCGCAGCAACCTCCCCTGGGTGTGCCTGCTCGGCATCGCCATCGTCACCGTGTGCGACCTGATCGGGCGCACGATCATCATGCCGTTCGAGATCCCGGTGTCGTTGATCCTCGGCGTCGTCGGCTCCGTCGTCTTCATCACTCTGCTTCTCCGGAGCCGCCGCAATGCCTGAGACAACCATCGAATCGAGCGCTCCTGTCAGCGCCGCTGTCCCCTCGGTCGAGTCCGGGCACACGGGTTCCGGAGCTTTCGCGACCGCGCGGCAGCAACGTCGCTACTGGATTCTCGTAGGCACCCTCGCAATTCTCTCGGTTCTGATCGCCGTGGGCATCGTGACCTGGAACAACCCTGTCCCGTTCGGGACCGCTGGATACTGGCGGATCACGCAGATGCGTGCGGGCAGCCTCCTCGTGATCGTGCTCGTCGTCGTGTGTCAGGCAGTCGCGACGGTGTCGTTCCAATCTGCCACCAACAACCGCATCATCACGCCGTCGATCATGGGGTTCGAAGCCCTCTACGTCGCGATCCAGACCGCCGCCGTCTTCTTCCTCGGCGCGGTAGGGGTGACGCTGTTCCAGGGGGTCGCGCAGTTCGCCCTGATGGTGGTGCTCATGGTGGGCTTCTCCCTGATGCTCTACGGCTGGCTGCTGTCCGGTAAGTACGCAAATCTGCAGGTCATGCTGCTCGTCGGCATCGTCCTCGGTGGCGGTCTCGGCTCCGTGGCGACGTTCATGCAACGCATGCTCACCCCCAGCGAGTTCGACATTCTCACCGCCAAACTGTTCGGGTCGGTGTCCAACGCGGATTCGTCCTATCTCCCGCTGGCGGTCCCACTGTGCGTCGTGTCGGCAGCGATCCTGTGGTGGCGTTCGCGCAGACTCGACATCATTGCGCTGGGCAAGGACGTGACCACGAACCTCGGCCTGAACCATCGCCGCGAGATCATCCTCATCCTGTTTCTCGTGTCGGTGCTCATGGCAACCACGACCGCGCTGGTCGGTCCCCTGACATTCCTCGGGTTCCTCGTCGCGACCCTGGCCTATCAGTTCGCGACCACCCACGAGCATCGCTACGTGTTCCCGGTGGCGATCCTGACCGGGTTCGTCATCCTCGGCGGTGCCTATTTCGTGCTCAAGAACATCTTCTACGCCGAGGGCGCCGTGTCCATCATCATCGAGGCCGTCGGCGGTTCGGCCTTCCTCTACGTGATTCTCCGGAAGGGCAGATTGTGATCGAGATCAAGGGACTCCGCAAGGAGTACAGCAGCACGGTCACGATCGGCGAGATCGATCTGACAATCCCCAAAGGTGGCATCACCGCGCTGGTCGGACCCAACGGTGCAGGCAAGTCGACGATGCTGACGATCGTGGGCCGGTTGCTCGGTGCCGACGCCGGAACCATC
Source organism: Rhodococcus sp. F64268 (assembly GCF_023015605.1). Taxonomy (NCBI): domain Bacteria; kingdom Bacillati; phylum Actinomycetota; class Actinomycetes; order Mycobacteriales; family Nocardiaceae; genus Rhodococcus; species Rhodococcus sp. F64268. The sequence goes on along the minus strand of NZ_JALKAI010000004.1, from coordinate 835,661 downwards.
GAGATCGCCGGCTACGACGTTTCGAGCACCAAGTCGAAAGATCTCGCGAAGATCGTCTCGGTGCTCCGCCAGGAGAACCATTTCGTCACCCGGTTGACGGTTCGTCAGCTCGTCGGCTTCGGTCGCTTCCCGCACTCGAAGGGCCGCCTCACCCGCAAGGACGAGGAGGCCATCACCCAGGCCATCGAGTTCTTCGGACTCACCCACCTCGAACACCGCTACCTGGATCAGCTCTCCGGCGGGCAGCGCCAGCGCGCCTACGTGGCCATGGTGCTGTGCCAGGACACCGACTACATCCTGCTCGACGAACCCCTGAACAACCTGGACATGAAGCACTCGGTCCAGATGATGCAGCACCTCCACAAAGTCGCGGTCGAACTCGGGCGCACCGTGGTCATCGTGCTGCACGACATCAACTTCGCGGGCCACTACGCCGACCGGATCTGCGCGATGAAGGACGGCAAGGTCGTCGAGTTCGGGACCCCGGACGAGATTCTGGTGGACGAAGTCCTCACCGGTGTGTTCGATACCCCCGTCACCTGTGTCGACGGGCCGAACGGCCGCCTCGCCGTGTACTACTGACCCGAGCGGTTCACCGATTCAGAACAGCGTCATCTCGACGTCTGCAGCGGGGGCCGTCTTCTTGGGCTTGACCACGGCCGGCGCGACCTTCGCCACCTCGATCGGGCCCGGCCGCGCCGCGGCCTCTCGCGCCGCTTCACCGGCAAGCTTGTCGGCGACCTCGTTGAAGTGGTTGCCGACGTGCCCGCGCACCCAACGGAAGCGCACCGGGCCCTTACGCTCGGAGATCTCGCGGTCGATGTCGCGAACCAGGTCGAGGTTCTTCACCGGGGCGCCCGCTGCTGTCTTCCAGCCCTTGCGCTTCCAGCCGGGCAGCCACTCGGACGCGCACTTGATCGCGTATTGGGAATCGGATTCGATGAGCAGCGGGTCTGGCCCTGGATGAGCACGGAGCGCCTCGAGCAGCGCCCGCAACTCCGCGATCTGATTGGTACCGGAGCGATCACCACCCGACGCGCTGGGGCCTTCGTGATTGACCCACGCCCACCCGATAGCGCCACCGGGATTGCGCAAGCAGGATCCGTCGGTGCTCACGATGATCATGCGCGAACCATAGCCTTTCCCTCCGACACCGTCTAAACCCGACTTTCGTTCACGGGCGTACGGTGATTCGGTGCCTGCGTCCACGTTCACCATGGACACCCGTATAAGAGTGCCATGGCCGGTCGACCTCGTGTCGACCCTCCGGCCTCTCCAGCGTGGCGCGTGGGATCCATGTCACCGCGCCGACGGTGCCGCGGTGTGGCGGGTGTCGCGAATGGAATCCGGACCGGTGACCTACCGCCTGACCCAGGACGGCCCGAACGGAGCACGCGCCCAACTGTGGGGGCCGGGTTCGGCCGAACTGCAGGAACAACTCCCCGCCCTGCTCGGTGCACACGACGACCCGTCCGGATTCGCACCCGAGCATCCCGCGCTCGTCGAAGCCCACCGGCGACTCCCCGCACTGCGGATCACACGCACCGGACGCGTCTTCGAATCGCTCGTCCCGGCCATCCTCGAACAACGAGTGCACGGCGTAGCCGCGTTCGCGTCGTGGCGCCGTCTCGTCACCCGTTTCGGCGACCAGGCACCGGGCCCCGCACCGGCGGGCATGCGCGTGCCACCGAGCGCGCAGGTGTGGCGCCGCGTCCCGTCGTGGGAGTTCCACAAGGCAAACGTCGACCCCGCCCGGGCCCGCACGATCGTGCGGTGCGCGCAGCTCGCCGACCGTCTCGAGCGTCTGTGCGACGACACCCCGGACGAAGCCCAGCGGAAACTGAAGACCCTGCCGGGGATCGGAGTGTGGACCGCCGCCGAGGTCGCGCAGCGCGCGTTCGGCGACGCCGACGCACTGTCGGTGGGCGACTACCACCTGGCGAACGTCGTCGGCTGGTCACTGCTCGGCGGACCGCTCGATGACGAAGGCATGGTCGAGTATCTCGAGCCACTACGTCCTCATCGTTATCGGGCGGTGCGCCTGATCACCGAATCCGGTGGGTACTCCCGGATCCCGAAACGCGGACCCAGAACGGCGATCACCGATCACCGCGGCCGCTGAGCGTGGCGCACCGCACGAAACTCGCTTCACGTACATGGCCGAACGTAGACTCCGTCGCATGCCCGCCACCGATGCCTCAACCGGTCCGGCCCGACTCGAGCTCCTTCCGAGCTTCCTTCTCAGTCAGGCTGCGCGACATGTCCACCGCGTCGTGTTCGACCGGCTCGACGCCTCCGATGCTCGCGGACACCACTACCGCGTCCTCGCCGCGCTCGACGAATACGGGCCGTCCAGCCAGGTCGAGTTGGGACGCCGGTGCGGCCTCGACCGCAGCGACGTCGTGTCCGTCCTCGACGCACTCGTCGACCGGCATTTCGTCGAACGTGCTCCCGATCCGAAGGACGGACGCCGAAACATCATCAGTCTCACCCGTCGAGGGCGGAACCGGTTGTTCGACCTCGAGCTCACGCTCACCGCGGTGCAGGACGTGGCGTTCGCCCCACTCGATGCGGACGAACGCACCCAGCTGGCTGCGATGCTCACCAAGCTGGTGGAGCATCACTCCGGCAATGACCGAGTCGTTCGACCGCGGTGACCTTTACAGCGACCGCGCGATGAGTGACTTCATCACTTCGTTCGCTCCTGCGTAGATCCGCTGAACGCGTGCGTCCTCGTACATCCGCGCGATCAGATACTCGCGCATGTACCCGTAGCCACCGTGTAGCTGCACGCACCGGTCGATCACTTCGCACTGCTTGTCGGTGAGCCAGTACTTGACCATGGCAGCATCGGACGCATCCAACTCCGATCGCAAGTGCTTCTCGATGCAGTAGTCGAGGAAGACCCGGCTGGTGCGCGCGATGGTCTGACACTCGGCGAGTTCGAATGCGGTGTTCTGAAACTCGAACAGACTGTGCCCGAAGGCCTCCCGCAACTTGGTGTAACGGACGGTCTCCTCGACCGCGCGTTCCATCGCACCTGCGGCCTGCGCGCCGATGATGAGCCGCTCCTGCACGAGCTGCGCCATGAGCTGGCCGAATCCGAGACCTTCGGACTCACCGAGCAGGTTCGATACCGGCACTCGTACATCGACGAACGACAACTCGGAGGTGTCGGCCGCGTGCTGGCCGACCTTGTCGAGCACGCGGCCCACCGTGTGGCCGAACGTCACCTTCGGCTAGTTGAAGTGACCGAAGGTGACATTCGGCTAATTACGAACGCAGCTCGCGCTTGAGAAGCTTGCCGCTCTGGTTTCGCGGCAGGGTGTCGACGAACCGCACAGCCTTGGGCACCTTGAAGGGCGCCAGACGCTGCTTCACGTGATCGATGAGTTCGCTTTCGGTGACGGTCTCTCCATCTTTGAGCACGACCACCGCGGTCACGGCCTCGATCCACTTCTCGTCCGGCGTTCCGATCACCGCAACTTCGGCGACCGCGTTGTGCGTGTAGATCGCGTCTTCGACCTCGCGCGAGGCAACCAGAATACCGCCGGTGTTGATGACATCCTTGATGCGGTCGACCACAGTGATGAATCCTTCGGCGTCGCGCGTGACAAGGTCGCCGGAGTGGAACCATCCGTCGCGGAACGCTTCTGCCGTCGCCTCGGGATTGTCCCAGTAGCCGATGCACAGTTGCGGCGACCGGTACAACACCTCACCCGATTCCCCGTCGGGAACATCGTTGCCCTCGGCATCGACCACGCGGGTCTCAACGAACAAGATCGCTTTTCCGCACGACGACGGACGCTCCTCGTGCTCCTCGGGGCGCAGCACGCACGCAAGCGGACCGATCTCGGATTGGCCGAAACAGTTGTAGAAGGCCAGGTCCGGATAGCGCTCGCGCAATCGGTTGAGCACCGTGACAGGCATGATCGACGCACCGTACTGAGCCTTGCGCAGCGACGACAGGTCGCGGGTATCGAGGTCGGGGTGGTTGGCGAGCGGCACCCACACGGTCGGTGCGAGGAACAGCGACCCGATCGATTCTTCCTCCACCAAGCGCAGTACCTGCGGAATGTCGGGGGCAGACAACAAGCGGATTGTTGCGCCGATCGCGAGATACGGGAGCATGAACACGTGCATCGCCGCCGAATGGTAGAGCGGCATGCAGATGAGAGGATTGTCGTCGGCTGCGAGATCGAGCGCGACGATCGAGGAGGTGTATTCGAACACGAGCGCGCGATGAGTCATCATGGCGCCCTTGGGCTTCGATGTGGTGCCCGAGGTGTAGAGGAGCTGCACGAGATCGGTGTCGGCCGCAGCGGAATCGACAGCGGGGACGTCGCCGGTTGCAGCGATGGCGAGCAGCGACCCGTCTTCGTCGCGCAGGGGCAGGACGATCTCGGCAGGCACATCCGAGCGCACCGCGTCGATGTTCTCCCGGAGCGCCGGGTCGACGAGTATCGCCCGCGCACCCGACTGCCCGAGCAGATAGACCAACTCTTCACCCCGGAGCGCGTAGTTGATCGGCACGTGCACGAGCCCTGCACGCGCGACGGCGAGATACCCGATGACGTAGGCGTCGGAGTTGGTGCCGTATGCAGCAACCCGATCGCCCGGGCCGAGACCGAGCGACAGCAGGTGTGCAGCAGCGCGGGACACCGCGTCGTCGAGTTCGCGGTAGGTGACGGTGCGGGCCTCGAACCGCAACGCGACACGATCGGGGAAGCGTCCGGCAGAGCGGCGGACGATGGCATCGACAGTGCTCGAGCGAGGATCGGGACTCATATCGACGAGGTTATAGGACGTCCAACAATCGGTCCAGACCCAGGATCGACCGGGTGCCGAAGCCTCTCAACGGCCCTGCCACACCGGGGTCCGCTTCTCCACGAAGGCCGTCATGCCTTCCTGCGCATCGCAGATCATCGCGTTCTGGGCCATCGTCTCGCCCATCGCCTCGTAGGCTTTGTCCTGGGGCAGATCGATCTGGCGGTAGAACGCCTCCTTGCCGATCTTGACCGTCGCGGGAGACGCGCCGACGATCTTCGCCGCAAGCGTCGCCGTCTCGATCTCCAGTTCTTCCGGGTCGACGACGAAGTTCACCAGACCCCAGTCTGCGGCGGTGTGCGCATTGATCGTTTCGCCCGTGAGCAACATCTGCAGCGCACGCTTGCGCCCGATCGCCCGGCTCACCGCCACCATCGGCGTCGAGCAGAAGAGTCCGATCTTCACACCCGGCGTGCCGAACACCGCGGCGGACGACGCAATTGCGAGATCGCATGCCGCTACCAGCTGACACCCCGCCGCGACCGCCGTGCCCTGCACCGAGGCGATCACGGGCTGCGGGATCGCCTGCACTGTCTGCATCATTTCGGTGCACGTGTCGAAGACAGCCCGCTCCTCCTCCAAGGTCCGGCCGATCATCTCTCGCAGGTTGTGTCCGGCAGAGAACACCGGCCCCTCCGCCCGGACCACGATCACCCGGACCGCGGATTCCGCAGACAACGCCCGCAGGCCCAGCGTCACCTCCCGCATGGTTGCCACCGACAGCGGATTCCGCTGGTCCGGGCGGTTGAGGGTGAGCACACCGATGTTGGAGGACTCGGCGACCGCGATGAGCACGGACGCGGGCAGGGACTCATCGGCGGAGCTGCCGTTCGCATGGGGATCCGTCACAGTCCCCTTACTACACCACCGCACCGCTCCGGGGCATCACTTCACTGCGGCCGACTCACCGATCCGAGCAGGTGGACGGCCGAGAAGCGCGTGCAACTGCGCGCTACCGGCAACGAATCCGTGCCGGTCGTAGAAGTCGAACATCGCGGCCAGGCGTGCACGCGCGTCGCCGGTGAGTCCGCGCCCGTGCCGCTCCATCCAGTCGGCGACCGGCACCTGCGATACCATCACCGACCTACGCGCTCGACGACACAACTGCCGAACGCTGAGCAACTCCGGACCACCGAGCTCATAGGTAGCACCGTGGTGGACGTCGGCGCCCTCGCCGAGGACACGGGCTGCAGCCGCCGCCACGTCTGCGAGTGCGACGAACGAGAACCGTGCATCCGGGTCGTACGGCACCTCGAGTGTGCGCACCGACCCCTCGAGCACCGCGGCGAAGTTCTCCGCGTACGCGCACGGTTGCAACACCGTCCACCGCACGCCGCCGAACGTGTGCAGCATGTCCTCGCAACCTGCCTTGTCCAGATGGTGCGGCATCCCGGGCGAATACGGCCACGCAACGGAGTGATAGACGACGTGGTCGACACCCTCCTCCACAGCAGCCGCGAGCACCCGGCGCAACAACGCCGGCTCATCGGGATGCACGTTGGGGGCGATGAAATACACACCACGGCATCCCGAAAGGGCCTCGCTGAGGCCGGCTCCGGTCTCGAGGTCGACGGCCCGATCGTCCGTACGCCGGGCGGTATGCACCACCCGGCGTACGGACGCCTGCCCCTCGAGGGCTGCCACGACGGCGGTTCCCGTCTTCCCGGCGGCACCGATCACTGCCAGATCGGTGCCGCGGAGCTCCGGATCGCGGTACTCGAGGGCAACCACGGGTCAGTTCCCGATGAAGTCGTACTCGGCGAACTTGGCTCCCCCGGAGAGCCTTTCGTAGCCGGGGCCACGATCGAAGAACGGCTCCTCCGTAGCGCGCTCCGAACGCATCCGTTCACGCAGAGCGTCGGTTGCCGAGGTATCCGCGACCGGCGCGTCGAGCGAAGTCTCCTTCAGCACCACACCGTAGTCGTCCCGTGCGCCGTCCACCGAGACCTTGCGCCACAGCACATCTCGGACCACTTCGTCGACGGGACGGTCGAGCGGATCGCCCCAGCCGCCACCACCGGTGGTGCGGATTCGGACCACCTCGCCCGCCTTGATGGGCTCGGCATCGGTGAGCGCGTCGAATTCGCGTTCGTCGGGGGTACCCGGATTCAGGACGACGGAGAACGGTCGTCCTGCCTTGCCGCCCTTGACGCCCCAGCACGAGAGAATCGATCGGTCGGCGATGGACATGAAGTGAGCGTCCTTGAGCATCCGGATGTGCTTCTCGTACCCCAGGCCGCCGCGGTACCGTCCCGCGCCACCGGAATCGATTGCCAGGCCGAGCTTCTCGACGATGAACGGGAACCGGCTCTCGGTGAATTCCGTCGGCAGATTGCGCGAGTCGGGCACAACGTGGATGGTGTCCTCACCGTCCGCATAGTTACGTCCACCCGAGCCACCACCCAGGACCTCACGCATGAGGTAGGAGTGTCCCTCGAAATCTTCGCCGTACACACCGGTGTAGCGGATGGTCTCCTGGTCGGCAGGCATGTTGCCGTCGACTGCCTTGGCGACCACACCGGCCAGCACACCGAGCAGGCGCAGAATCACGAACGTGCGCGCGTTGGTGGGTGCCGGGAAGATCGGCGTGATGAGCGTGCCCTTCTCCGGGAACTTCATCTCGATCAACGGCACGACACCCTCGTTGACGTCGAGCTCGGCCATGCGTTCCGGGGTGTCTGCCAGGTTGCGGAGAATCGGAGCCAGCCACTTGATGAGGAAGTTGCCGTCGGCGTAGTCGCCGCAGTGGTTGATCGGGCCCTTGGCCTGCGGGCCGGTGCCGGTGAAATCGAGGATCAGGCGCTCCCCGCCCTCGTCCTCCGGCCCCGTCTTCGTCAGAGTGATCCGCTGCACGTGCAGCATCGGCTCGTCGACACCGTCGTGCTCGGCGTAATCCTCCCAGGTGTACTCACCCTTCGGGATCTTGCTGAGGATCTCGCGTCGGTAGGTCTCCGTCGTCGCGTCCATCATCGCGTCGAAGCAGGACTCCACGGTCTCCACACCGTACCGCTCGAACAACTCCGTAAGCCGTCGCGCGCCCATGAGGCACGCGGAACATTCCGCGTCGAGGTCCGCGGCCAGCGCGTCGGGTGTCCGTGAGTTGCGGGTCATGATGCGCAGTGCTGCCTCATTGGGAACGCCCTGGTCCCACAACTTGATCGGGGGAACCATCAGTCCCTCTTCGAACACCGTCGTGGCACCCGACGGCATCGATCCCGGGCAGCAACCGCCGATGTCGTCGTGGTGGCCGAACGCCTGCACGAATGCAACGACCGTCGGTTCCGTGTCACCGGGGCGGGTTGCGAACACCGGCACCGTGACGCACAGGTCCGGCAGATGGCCGATGCCACCTTCGGACAGGTAGACGTCGTTGTGGAAGAACACGTCGCCGGGCTTCATGGTGTCGAGCGGAAAGTCGCGCGCGACGGGGTGCACGAGCGCCGAATACGAACGGCCGGTGAGCTTGCGAAGGTTCCGGTCGTGGATTCCCGCGCGGAAGTCGTGGGCGTCGCGGATCATCGGCGACCGTGAGGTCCGCGAGATGGAGGTCTCCACTTCCATCTCGACACTCGCGAGGTAGCCGGCGACGATCTCCACGAGCACCGGATCGGGTGCCGCTCCCCCGGCGTCGGTCAGCCGATAGGGTTTCGCCGCCTGAGCTGCGGCGGAATCGAGGATCGCGGTCATCGGTTCGCTCCGTTCGAATCGGACGTCTTGGTGATGCGGATGTTCCCGAACGCGTCGACGCGCGCGCGGAATCCGGGGTGGACGGGAATGGTGGAGCTGAACTCCTCGATCACGGCTGGCCCGTCCAGCTCGTCGCCTGCGCCGAGCAGGGTCCGGTCGTACACCGCGGTGGTGACCCACTCGTCGAAGTACGCCTCGCGGGTGCCTGTGATCGCGACGTCGGCGCCGCGGCCTGCGGCGATCTCCTTCAGTTCGGGACGCTTGATGGGCCCGATACCACTGACCCGGAGATTGACCCACTCGACATGCTGGTGTGGATCGCCGCAGAAGTCGTATCCGTAGAGTTCTCGGTGGGCCTCGTGGAACCGTGCGGCTGCCTCGTCCATCAGTTCCTGGGTGACCGGTCCGTCGCCGAGTGGTACCCGCACCTCGAAGGCCTGTCCGAGGTACCGGAGGTCTGCCGAGCGTGCGTAGCGACGCTCGTCGGGAGCAAACCCCTCGTCGGCGAGCGCGCGCTCGGCCTCCACCGCAAGCGCGTCCAGTCCGGTCTGCAGCTCAGCGACCCGCAGCCGGTCGTGCCTGCTCACGTGCGTCTGCACGTAGTCGTTACGGACGTCGACAGTGAGCAGGCCGAACGCCGAGACGTTGCCGGGGTTGAGCGGGACCAGGACATCCTTGAGACCGAGGATGTCGATGAGGCGGCACGCGAGCAACGAGCCGGAACCGCCGAAGGTGACGAGCGTGAAGTCCCGGACGTCGAGCCCCCGCTTGACGGTGACCTGCCGCAACGCATTGGCCTGGTTCCACGCCGATACTTCGAGGATGCCCGTGGCGCAGGCTTCGAATTCGAGCCCGAGCCGGTGGGCGAGCTCTTCGACACCCTTGCGGGCGAGTTCGGTGTCGAGGGGGATCTCGCCGCCGAGCAGGTGGGGCGGGATGCGGCCGAGCAACACGTGTGCGTCGGTGATGGTCGGCTCGTCGCCACCCTTTCCGTAGCACAACGGGCCGGGATCGGCGCCTGCCGACTGCGGGCCGACACGGAGGGTGCCTTCCGGAGTCATCCACGCGATCGAACCGCCACCGGCACCGACGGTGACCACGTCGATCATCGGGATCTTCGACGGGTACACGCCGACCCGGCCCTCGGTGGTCAGAGCGGGCTCGCCGCCGACCACCACGGTGACGTCGGTGGAGGTGCCGCCGCCGTCGCATGTGAGCACCTGATCGACTCCCGCGACACCCGCGATGAGCGCCGCTCCGAGCGCACCGGCAGCGGGACCGGACAGGACGGTTGTGATCGGCTGATTCACAACCTCTTTCGCCGACAGCACACCGCCATTCGATTTCATCACGTAGAACGGGATGTCGCGTGATTCGCCGCCGAGCGAGGAGAACTCGCGCAGGCGATTCGCTATGTTGCCGACGTAGCTGCGGATATTGGGCTTGACGGAGGCATCGACAAGCGTCGTGATGGACCGCTCGTACTCACGGTACTCGCGCAGCACCTCGCTCGAGATGCTCACCGTCGCCTCGGGATACTCGTCGAGCAGAATTTCCTGAACGCGGCGCTCGTGGTCCGGGTTCGCGTACGAGTGCATCAGGCACACGCCGATGGTGCGCACGTCACTCTCCCGGAAGAACCGGGCTGCGGCACGGACATCGTCCTCGTCGAGCGGTCGGATTTCCTTGCCTTCGAAGTTGAGTCGACCTCCGACGGTCTTGACCCGGTCGGCAGGCACGATGCGGTCGGGCTTGACCCAGAAATAGGAGTTGCCGTAGCCGTCGGGGACGGACTGGCGGGCGATCTCGAGTACGTGTTCGTAGCCCTCGGTGGTGATGAATCCGAGGTGGCCGACCTTACCTTCGAGCAGTTTGTTGGTCGCAACGGTGGTGCCGTGGCTGACGGCTCCGATCGCGTCGCCGGTCTCGCCGAGTTTCGCGAGCACCTTCTCGATGCCGGCGAGAAATCCCACCGCCGGGTCCGCCGGGGTCGACGGGGTTTTCGTCGTGACGATCGCACCGGACTCGTCGTCCACTGCCACGATGTCGGTGAATGTTCCGCCGGTATCGATACCGACCCGAATCTTCCTGGATCCCACGCTTCCTCCTGGGTTCGTCTCGCCGGTTCTTCCCTGACGCTTGTTGCCATTCCACCCGCTGCGCGACGCTGTTTCTTTGTCACATTTCGCCGAACTCTCTCCGGCTTGTTGGGGGGTTCTGCATCGGCCGCTGTACAGACGACGGCACCCCGGGCCAGCGGGCCCGGGGTGCCGTTTTCCGTTCGTGTCGCACAGCCCTACCTTCGGGCGAGAATCCCGCCCAGCACGACACCGGCGAGCGCGATACCCGCACCCACCGCGGCCGAGACCAGGACAGTGGCAACCGGCGTACCGGCGTCCGTGTGCTGCGACGCGGCAGCCACCGGCATCGGGGCGCCCCCGGCCGCGGCAACCGCCGCTCCTACGCTCTCGGCGCCTGCGCTCACGGTTCCGGCGGGCGCGGTATCGGCAACGGATCCGCCCGCTGCGGGTTCCGGGATGCCGTTGGCGATCACTCCGTCGATGCCGTTGAAAAACACCCCCGCCATCTTCTTCGCGACACCGGTGATCATCCGCTGGCCCACGCCACCGACCATGCCGCCCACCACTGCATCGGCGTCGTAACTCAGGACGGTGCCGCCGTCGCGCTCTTCGAGTCTGACCGTCACATCGGCCTTGACCGTTCCCGGCGCACCCGAACCCGATGCGGTCATCACGAACGAGTCGGGCCTGTTCTGCTGGGACAGAACGACTTCACCGTCGTAGGTGCCCTTGATCGACGCCACCCCCGCGGTGATGGACAGCTTGTAGTGGTTGTCGCTGACCTGTTCGAGCGACTGCACACCGGGGATGGTGGCCGCGAGAACACGGCCGTCCTGCAGGCTGTCGTACACGACCTCCGGCGGTGCCAACAGTTGCGCGGTACCGGCGATTCTCATTCGTTCTCCTTGCTCCGGGTTGCCGCGTGAATCAGACGCAGCTCGAACAACTCCGAGGGGGAAATCGGCATGGACGTGATCGGGATGCCCTCCGCATCCTCGATCGCGGCGGCGATGACGGCCGACGTCGGGATCACGCCCGCTTCCCCCGCGCCCTTCATCCCGAGGGGGTTGAGTGCGGACGGAGTCACCGTGTGATCCATCTCGAGGGAGTCGGGCATCTCGGTGACGAACGGCATCAGGAAGTCCATGTAGGACGCGTTGAGCATCTGGCCGTGCTCGTCGTAGACGATCCGCTCGTACAGTGCGCCGCCGATTCCCTGGGCCACTGCGCCGATCACCTGACCTTCGACGATCCGTGGGTTGATCACGTTGCCGCAGTCGTGTACCACCGCATACTTCCGCACATGGATCTCCGCGGTGACGGGGTCGGTTTCGACGATCGCCGCATGTATACCCGACGCGAACGTCGAGGTGGGCGGCGAATAGTACCCGGTGGCCTCGAGTCCGGGCTGCTCTCCTTCGCGGACGGGAGGCACCGTCATGTCGGTATCGGCCTTGGCGAAACCTGTTGCCTGCCGGGAAGCGTCGTCGAACGCGTAACGCAACGGATTGGACAGCACCGCGACCACTCCGAGCGGGATCGATGTGCCCTCCGCCCCGGGTTCGGTGCCGAGGACGCACACGTGCCCGCCGCGCAACTCGAGTTTCGCCGGGTCGATGTGCAAGTGCTCGGCGGCGATCTTCTTCGCCTTCTCGGCAACCATCTGCGCCGCAACGTGGAACGCCGAACCGGACATCACCGCGCCGCGCGACGCGAACGTGCCTACCGCATATCCGAACCTGCGAGTGTCACCGGTCACGATCTCGACATCCGACACGGCAACGCCGAGATCGTCGGCGACGATCTGCGCGAACGACGTCTGGTGGCCCTGGCCTTGGGTGGTCAGGCCGGTCGCAGCCTTCACCTTGCCCGACGTCTCGACGAGCACATGCGCGCCCTCGTACGGCCCGGGGCCGGTTCCTTCGACGTAGGCGCCGATACCGATTCCGACGGTGCGTCCTTCGGCCTTCGCCTTCAACTTGTACTCGGCGAAGCCGTCCCAGTCGATGAGTTCCTTGAGTTTGTCGATGCCGGCCTGGTAGTTGCCGGTGTCGTAGATGAGCGGGCGGCCGTCCTGGAAGGTGAGATGGAAGTCGTACGGCATCTCCTCGGGTCGGATGAGGTTGGCCTCCCGCACCGCGATGACGTCCTTGCCCAGGTATTTCGCGATCGCATCCATCGATCGTTCCATCGCGAACACACCCTGTGGCCGGCCCGCACCTCGATAGGGAGTGACGATGACGGTGTTGGTGTACAGCGAATAGGCATCCACCCGGAACGATTTCGGCTTGTACGGGCCGAGAACCTGAGTGGAGGTGTTGAGGATGACGATGATGCCGTACGGGAGGTAGGCACCGTTGTCGTGCCAGATGGAAAAATCGAAGGCCAAGAGCCGTCCCTCGTCATCGAACCCGACGGTCACCTCGTGCAGCTGTCCGCGCTCGTGCGCGCTCGAGATGAAGTGTTCACGACGGTCTTCGACCCATTTCACCTCGTTGGAGATGCCTGCCTGGCCGAGCCTGCGAGCAGCCCACGTCACCATCACCTCTTCGGGCCACGGGTGCACGATCTTCACACCGAAGCCGCCGCCGACGTCGGGGGCGATGCAATGCACCTTGTTGTGCGCCATGCCGAGCCGCGCGGCGATCGCGGCGCGGGCGGAAGTCGAAGTCTGTGTGGAAGTCCAGAAGGTCAGGGCCTTCTCGTCGTCGTCCCAGCGCGCGTAGACACCTTTGCCTTCCATCGGCATCGAGGCCGATCGCTCGATCTCGAGGTTCAGCGTCAGACGGTGCGGTGCGGCTGCGAGTTCTGCGTCGACGTCGCCGAATCCGTGTTGCAGGTGTGCGGCGACGTTGTCGGGCACATCGGGGTGGACGCTGCGCTCGGCGCGGCGGGACACGTCGATGCCCACTACCTCGGGCAGAGTCTCGTAGGTGACGTCGATGAGGGCGCACGCGTCCTCGGCGATGTATCGGTTGTCGGCGACCACCATCGCGATGGCTTCGCCGACATGATTGACTTCGTCCTTCGCGAGCGGATACCCGTTGCGAGGGGCGGTGATCGCCGGATGCGGAATCAGCAGCGGCAGATTCTCCGCCATCTGTGGTCCGTCGTCGACGAGATCGTCGTATGTGTAGATCGCGTGCACCCCGGGCACCTCGAGGGCGGCATCGATGTCGATGTCGGTGATACGGGCATGGGCGTGCGGTGACCTGACGAACGCTGCGATGAGGGCGCCTCGCCCCAGATCGTCGAGGTACCTGCCCTCGCCACTGAGCAGTCGGCGGTCCTCACTGCGCGGGATCGGGGTGCCGAACAACCTACCCGACTCCCCGACACTGTCGACGCCGTGCGGCGCCAGGTCCGGGGCCGTGCCGGTCGAAGCGTCGGTGGTGCTCGTCATGCTCGTCCTGCCTTTCCGCCTACGGGGCCGGTGGTGCCGCGGACCTTGTCGTCGAGTGACGCGCGCGCCGCGTCGTCGTCCGGTCCGAGCGGTGAGCCGCCTGCGCGTTCCCTGGTGATCTCCGCGGCGCGTAGCACCGCTGCCCGAATATTCTGGTATCCCGTGCACCGGCAGAGGTTGCCCGCGATCGCCTCGGTCGCCTCTTCCCGGGAGGGCGAGGGATTCTCCTCGAGGTACGCGGCGATGGTGGTGACGAAACCCGGTGTGCAGAAGCCGCATTGCAGGCCGTGGCAGTCGATGAACGCCTGTTGCACGGGGTGCAGCGTGCCGGCGGGTTCGACGAGTCCTTCGACCGTCGTCACCGAACGGCCTTCGAGGCTCGCCGCGAACACGAGGCACGAGCGCACGGGCTTGCCGTCGAGCAGGACCGTGCACGCTCCGCACACGCCGTGCTCGCATCCGACGTGGGTGCCGGTCTGGCGCAGATGGTGCCGGATCGCGTCGGAGGCGAGCGTCCGCGACGGCAGCACGACCGTCTGTGTCACCGAGTTCAGCGTGAACGTCACAGCGACATGTTGTTCGCCGGTCTCGGCCTCCAGCTCGCTCACCTGTTCGTCGAGTGTGCGTTCCGGCGCGCGGCCTCGGCTTCCACGCGGCATCGTGCTCGTCATGACATTCCTCCTGTCGGCATCGGCATTCTGATCCCGTCGTGTGCGGCGTCCTGCGCGGCGGCGAAGCCGACTCGTGCGGTCAGTGCCGCGACCAGCTGCGACCGGTAGCGGGCGGTCGCGTGGATATCGGCGTCGGTCTCGACGGTCTCGCGTGCGACCTCCGCGAGTTGCTGCCACTGGGGATCGCGGTCGTCCGTTGCCGATGCTCCGCGCAGGGTGTCGCTGTAGTCGACAACCTGTCCGAGTTCCCCCGCCGACACATAGGTCATCCGAGCCCCCACGACGAGGCCGTCTTGGATCTCCACCTGTGCCACCACCCCAACGAGGGCGTAATCGCCGTGGCGGCGGGCGATCTCGTCGATCGCGGTGCCGACGCCGGGGCGGGCAGGTGGCACCGTGACGCTTGTCGCGATCTCGTCGGGCTCGAGAGTCGATTCGAGCGGACCGGCGAACAGGGCGTCGGCCTTGATCTCCCGGACCCCGCGCACCGATCGTGCCGTGAGTGTGCCACCCAGCAACGCCAGCACGGCCGGCATCTCCGCGGAAGGATCGGCGTGGACGATGGACCCCACCGTGGTGCCGCGGTTACGGATGGTCGGGTGCGCAACCAGGCGCAGCGCACGGCCGAGGAGCGGCTGCACTGCCGCCGCCCCCGGGTCGGCTTCGAGCACGCTGTGTGTCGCCAGGGCGTCGAAGGTGACACCGAGCTCCGGCGAAGCCGTCACCGCGGCGAAGCGCGGTATGGACCCGATGTCCACGACGTGTGCGGGCGCGGCCAGCCGCATCGACAGCAGCGGAACCAGCGACTGACCACCGGCGAGCACCTTGCCCTCAGGGGCAACCCGCGCAAGGATTTCGCAGGCCTCGTCGATCGACCGGGGCCGGTGATAAGTGAGTGGCGACGGTTTCATTCTGTAGATCCTGCCCGCATCGTGTGATCGGCGTGTCGTGAAGAAGTGACAACGCTCACGCTCTCGCTCTGTCAAAAGTAATAGTGGTCACGCCGGCTGTTCGACTCGGCTCCTCGCGGTGCCGCCGTCCGGATCTGCGTCCGGTTCGCGATGCAGGCCCATACCGTCATCGGTGTCATCGGAGTTGTCCTTCGGCGCGATCGCGCGGCACACGTGGTAGAGCACGATGACGACGATGGTGCCGAGCGCGATGCCGCTTAGCGAGAAGGTGTCGGTGAACTGCAGTGACGTGTCGCCGATCGCGATGATCAGGCCCGCGGCGACAGGCATGAGGTTGATCGGATTACCGAAGTCCACACCGTTCTCCTTCCAGATCTTGGCACCGAGCAGGCCGATGATGCCGTAGAGAACGACGGTGATCCCGCCCAGTACTCCACCCGGTGTCGCCGAGATGACGGCACCGAACTTCGGGGAGAACCCGAGCAGCAGCGCGATCACGCCTGCCGCGGCGTAGGCGGCGGTCGAGTACACCCTCGTCGCTGCCATGACACCGATGTTTTCCGCATAGGTGGTGGTCGGCGAGCCGCCGACGCCCGTTGCCATGGCGGTGGCGAGGCCGTCCGCGGCGAGCGCGCGCCCCATCATCGGATCGAGGTCGGTCTTCGTGATCTCCGCGACGGCCTTGACGTGGCCGGCGTTCTCCGCGATCAGGGCGATCACCCCGGGCAGGACGAGCACGATGAACGTGAGGCTGAACGACGGCGCGTGGATGCCGACGATGCCGTTCGCTTCGTCGGTGAACGGCGGCAGCCCGAACCACGATGCCGACGCGACACCGTCCCAGTTGACCCGGAAGTGCTCGGTCACCGCGTCGGCAGTCGCGTCGTACGAGGTGATCGGTCCGGTGACCAGGTCGAGCACCCACGACAGCGCGTAGCCGAACAACAACGACAGGAAGATCGCGACCCGGCCGAGGAAACCGCGGAGGACGACGCTGGAAATGACGAGCACGATCATGACGATCAGCGCCACCCACTGATCCTGCGGCCAATAAGTGCCCGCCACGACCGGAGCCAGATTGAATCCGATGAGCATGACGACCGCGCCGGTGACGACCGGCGGCAGAACCTTGAACACCACCGAACCGCCGAGGAAGTGGATCGCGACGCCGATCGCCGCGAGCACCAGACCCGACACCATGATCGCGCCCGTCACTTCCGCACTGGTGCCGCCCTGCGCGTGGATCGCCGCGATGCCGCCGACGAACGCCGCCGAGGTCCCGAGATAGCTGGGGATGCGGCCCTTGACGACGAGTAGGAAGAACAACGTACAGAACCCTGAAAGCATCACCGCAAGCTGCGGATTGAGGCCCATGATGATCGGGAAGACGAAGGTCGCACCGAACATCGACACCACGTGCTGACCGCCGAGCCCGATGGTGCGGCCCCAGCTCAGCCTTTCGTTCGGTGCGACCACCCCTCCCGGTTCGATGGTCTTTCCGTCTCCGTGCAACGTCCATATGGCCATGGCGGACCTTTCAGGCAGAGTGTGGTGCCAAGAGAGTCGACGTGGATTGTTACGGTTGTGTTGCCGCTCACACATGCACCCGGATAGGCGCAAACGTTAATTGAGTGGGGACGTTCGAGGATGGGAACAATCTGCCAGTGCGAGACGGCAGATATTGGCAATATCAGGAATTGATCCCGCGCATCGCGATGATCTTGAGGGCGAGCGAGAGGTCGAGACGCAGCTCGGGATGCGCGGTGAACGGGCCCAACATCTTCTCGAGCTTCGCGACCCGATAGCGTAACGTGTTGTAATGAAAATGTAACTGGCGCGCGGTTTCTGCGATGTTGATGTTCGTCGCGAGCAACACTTCGAGGGTGCGACGCATGTCCTGCGCCTCTGCGGTCTCGTCGGTGAGGTCTTTGAGCGTCTCCCGCGCGAACGACTCGAGTTCGTCGGTGTCCTCGACGAGACTGAGCAGCCGATATACACCGAGATCGTCGAAGTGGGTGACGGCCCACGCACCGGTTATCTTGCGCCCCACCTCGAGCGCGGTCCTGGCCTGACTGTAGAGCGCGGGCAGGTCGGCCGTCGACGACGCCGCCCGCGAGACCCCCACTCCGAACGGCAGACGGCCACCGCCTCCGGCACCGCGCACCTGGGCAACGAGTTCGTGGACGAGCGTCATGGTGTCGCTGCTTTCGCCCATGACGATCACGATCTCCGTCGCGAGCGCGGTCACGGCCGCTCCTGGATCACGTCCGGCGACAGCGCCGACGAACGCCCTCGCCTGCCGCTCGAGGACAGGCAGGCGTGCGGGCGCAGTCGGCGCATCGTCGTCCAGGACGTCCGGTTCGACCGCGACCACCACGATGTTCCGGTCGAGATTCCAGCCGAACATCTGCGCGTGCACGATGACCTGCTCGGGGTCGCCACCGCGCCCGCGCAACAAGTCGCGGACGAAGTTGGCGCGGTGTTTCTCCTCGACTGCGGAGACTGCCAGTTCCCTGCTCACCACAAGCGCACATACCGTCGCGGCCTGCTCGACGAGGTACAGATCCTCACTCGCGAGAGTGCGTCCCGGACAGAACAGTACGAGACGGCCGTGGTCGATGCCGTTCGCCGAGATCGCTGCGATCGCCACGTACTCGTCGTCGAAGCGGTGCAACCCGAGCCCGCCGTCGAGGGCATCCGTGCGGACCCGGCCCGTCGAGTCCAGGGCAGCAGTCGATGCCAGCCAGCAGAAGTCCGCGTCGGCTCCGGCACGGCAGGTCTGGCGGCCGTCCGGCGTGGTGATCAGTACCGCACCGCCGAGGCTCTGCGCGACACCATCGGCCAGCGCCTTGTACCCCCCTCCCGCCATCACGATCTCGAGGAGTCCTCGGCGCAGATGATCGGCTCTCAGGACGGAATCGACCTGCGTTTTCGCCATCTCTGCGAGGCCCTGAGCGAACTCGTGGCCGGCGACGATGTCATCGGAGGTCGTCACGATCGGAAAGGCGACATCATCCGCGATGCCGCCCGGAAGCTCACAGCCTTCCTCGAGCCGAACCACGAGGCCTGCGATCTTGTTCCGACCCAACCGCGCCGTGAAATCGCCGATAGTTCCTGCGAGGCGCGCGAGCACCGTGGTCGAGGTGACGAGAAGCTGGTTCGGACGCAACCACGGCCCGATCTCCGGAAGCATCATCACGGCGACAGCGGTGATGTCGCGTGCGGTCGCCGGGTCGCCCGCGATCACCGTCGGATCCACCAGCAGTCCCGATGCAACGACGTCGGTGAACGAAGGGGGGTCGACGGTCATCCGATGGGCGCCGGAGTCGCCGTTCTGGGAGGCATCCGTCTTCCGCACGATCACAGCAACACCCGCTCACCTGCCAGTCGTCCATCCCGCCGGGCGCGAGACCATGACCATAGATTCCCCGGGACGGGGCCGTCAACACCGACACCCGACAAGAGCGTGGTCGATCCTCGACGTTAGATGCCGACCTTCGGAACACCAGCCACAGATTGCGCCGAAATCGTACGCACCCACTTGTACATTGTCGCCGTCGCGGTGAGGCATCCCTCTCGACCATCGTCGTGACGATGAAGCCTCTACTCCACGGCGTCCGCGTTCTCGATCTGTCCCGAGCCCTCGCCGGCCCCCTGTGCACATCACTGCTCGCCGACTTCGGCGCCGACATCATCAAGGTCGAATCCATCAGCGGGGGCGACAGTTCGCGCCAGTGGCCTCCGTTCGACGGATCCGACAGCCTGTACTTCGCATCGGTCAACCGGAGCAAACGCTCTGTGGCGCTCGACATGCGATCCGACGAAGGGCGTGAACTGCTGCGCCGTATGGCTTCCGACGTCGACGTGGTCGTCGAGAACTTCCGGCCCGGAGTCCTTGCCGCGATGGGGCTCGACCAGGAATCACTTCGACGAGACAACCCCGGCGTGATCGTGATGAGCGTCAGCGGCTTCGGGCCCACCGGACCCGACCAGTTCGCGCCGGGCCTCGATCAGGTCGCGCAGGGCATGTCAGGACTCATGTCCGTCACCGGCGCCGGTGACAACACACCCATGCGAGTGGGCGTACCCATCATCGATACGGTGTCGGGAATCTATGCGGCACTGGGCATCACAGCCGCGCTCGTCGCTCGGTCGCGCGACGGCGAGGGCCACCATGTGCAGACCTCACTGATCGAATCGGCATTGTCGATCATGACCTTCCAGGCGCAGGACTATCTCAGCACGGGAAGGGTTTCCGAAGCCAACGGCAATACCCACCCGACCATCACCCCGTACGGCTGCTTCGACACCGCCGACTATCCGATCATCATCGCAACCGGTTCCGACAAGCATTGGGAAGCTCTCTGCTCGGTACTCGGCGACCCCGATCTCGCGGCGCGCCCCGAGTACGCCACCGGAAAATCCCGCCTCGAGCACCGCGACAGGCTCACGAAGGAACTGCTCGAACTACTGGCACACAGATCGGCAGCCGACTGGGTATCGACCATGCGGGAAGCCGGAATACCCTGTGGTCCCGTTCATTCCGTTGATCAGGCGTTTGCAGATCCGCAAGTGCAGGCACTGAACATGGTTCAGAACGTGCCCACGCCCGACGGTAAGGAAATGCCCCTGATTCGCGGACCGTTCTGGGTCGATTCCGAAACGCTGCCGATTCGGAACGCCCCGCCGATGACCCTGGGGCAAGACACCGACGCGGTGCTCGCCGAGTTCGGGGTCTCCGGTGACCAGCTCGAATCCCTGCACCGATCCGGGGTCATCTGATCCGGGGCCTGCTCACAGTGTCGCTGCCGCTGCCAGCGCAACGTGCTCGCGGAAGGGGCGGGCGACGAGCTGCACACCGATCGGCATGCCGTCGCTCGTCTTTCCCACCGGCACCACCACCGACGGGAAGCCTGCGACGCTGATCGTGCGGCAGCTCGCCAGCGCCTCCTGCCACGTGAGGGAACGACCGTCGACGTCGAACCGGTCACGGCCGAGGAGGGGAGCACCGATCGACGCGACCGGAAGCACGAGCAGATCGCCCATCTCGGCGAGCAACCGGTGCACGAGCCGGGTACGCGCAGCCCACAGGTCTTCGACATCGATGCTGCGCGGAGATACTTTGGCGGACAATATCTCCTGGATACATGCGCCGAACTCGCCCGGAGATGCGAGGGCCGTGATGTCGGTGTGCGTCTGCGTCGCACGCAACCTCCCGAACAGGGCGTTGCCTTCGCTCAGCGCCGATCCACGGTAGCGACGAGCACGGAGTCGGCCTGCCGTCTCCTCCACTGCCGCCACGATGTCTGCGACGACCGGCACGGTGCCCTCCCCCGGCGCCCAGGTGATGTCGAGTTCGCCGACGTCGACCGTCGCCGGATCGAGCCACGCGACGTGCGGCGCCGACACCGTCCGCAGCACGAGGGCGGCGTCGTTCAGGCTGCGCGCCATCGGGCCGATGGTCTGGAGCAGCCCGTGGACCGTGTGGGGATTCGCCAGCACATGATCGCCGGACCGCACACCGGGGTACTGACCGTCCCCGGATACCCGGCCTGCGGTCGGGCGGATCGAGGTCAGCCCTGTGCAGTGCGCGGGCCACCGTACCGATCCACCGAAATCCGTACCCAGTCCGAGCACGCTCATGTCCGAGGCGATCGCTGCCGCTTCCCCGCCACTCGACCCGCCCGGGGAACGCGGCAGATCAGCGGTTCCCAAAGGATTCACCGTCGGTCCGAACAACTCGTTGTCGGTGAGACCGGACGTACCGAACTCGGGGGTGTTGGTCTTCCCGATCAGAATGGCCCCCGCTGCCTTCATCGCCGCAACCGCCGGCGCGTCGACGCCGGGCACATTCTGCGCGAGAGCGCGCGACCCTGCCGTGGTGCACACCCCGGCCGTGGTGATCAGGTCTTTCGCGGTGAATGGGACCCCGGACAGCGGTCCGGTCCGCTCGCCGCGCGCGATCCGGTCGTCGAGCGCATCCGCGTCGCGCCGGGCCTGCTCGGCGGCAACGGTGACAAGTGCGTTCAGCCTCGGATTGCGGTCCTCGATGTGCGCGAGATGCTCCTCGACGACTGCACGTGCCGAGGTCTCTCGCCGGTGCACTGCACAGGCAATCGTGTGGGCGTCCGCTCCGACCCAGGTACCCGCCGTCACACGACCGCTCGTCTCCACGCATCCTCCTTCGTTCCGATGGACGTGAACGCTAGGTGCGGGTGGTCCGGACCGCCAACGTCCAGTGTCCACAGGATCGCGAAGGTCGCACTGTGAACAGTTGATACGTCAGGGCGGGGAGACACCTGACAGGATCGGTCCATGTTTGTGCCGTGGGCTCGTCTGTCGTTCGCCGTGTTCGCGGTGAGCTGGGGCGCCAATCAGTTCGCTCCGATGCAGCTCGTCTACCGCGAGCATCTGGGTCTGGGCAGTGGGTCGTTCACCGCCATGCTGGGCTCCTACATCCTGGGACTGATTCCCGCGCTGTTGTACTTCGGCCGGGTCGCCGATCGGATCGGCCGGCGTCCGGTGATCCTCGCGATGGTCCCGGTGAGCATCGTGTCGTCGGTGGTACTGCTTCTCGGCGCCGAGTTACCGCTGTTGCTGTATCTGGGCCGGGTCCTCGCGGGCCTGGCGTCGGGGATGGCGTTCGGCGCGGGCACCGCTTGGATGAAGGAGCTCAGCGCTGACGCAGGTGCGGGGGTGGGCGCACGTCGCGCCGCGGTATCGCTGTCGGCAGGCTTCGGCTGCGGAGCGCTGTTCGCCGGGCTCATCGCGCAATGGCTGCCCGCGCCCGAATTGCTGGCTTATGTCGTGCACATCGCACTCATGGCAGCGGCTCTGGTGCTGGTGTGGTCGGTGCCCGATGGCCACGTGCCGCGCACGGTGCAGGGTTCGTGGCGATTGTCCATCTTGTCGAACCCACGGTTCCGGTGGGGTGTGGTGCCGTGGGCTCCGTGGGTGTTCGGATGTGCCACGGTCTCCTTCGTGACGCTTCCGCCGCTCGTATCCGACACCGTGAGCGAGGTATCCATTGCATTCACCGGCACGATCGCCGCGCTCACTCTGCTCACCGGCGCATTGATCCAGCCCTTGGCGCGGCGCATAGCCCGACATGACGAGAGTCTCGGGGTGCGGATCGGGGTCGGGATCGGCGTACTGGGATTCGCCGCGGGCGCCGGTACCGCATACACCGACGGGCCGTGGTCGGTTGTGGTGATCGTCGCCGCAGCTGTTCTGCTCGGCGCGGGTTACGGCATCCTGCTGATCTCAGGCCTCGTCGCAGTGGAGCACATCGCTCCGGCCGACGAGCTGGCGCAGAGCGTGGCGGTCTTCTACTGCCTGATCTATCTCGGTTTCGCGGTGCCGTTCGTCATCTCGCTCGCTGCCCCGCACCTGGGATTCGGTGCGTGCTTCGCCGCAGCTGCCGCGTTGATGTGTGCGGGCCTGGCCATCGGGCGGATACATGCCGCAACGGGATCCCCCGTCGAAGCACGGACGTGAAGTCGTCCTCCCACGTCAACCTGCGGCAGAGAGTGTAGCGTTGCGAACCCGCTCGAGCAGGTTGTCGAGAGCCCCGGCCACCGCCCCCGCGCTCTCCGAGAGCACGCGGTGCCCCGCACCGGGGATCCGGACCAACTCGGCTCCGGGTAAGTGTGAGGCGATCATTTCCGAATGGGTGATGGGCACGAACCGATCCGCCGTTCCCGCCGCCACCACGACGGGGACGCCGGTGAGCGCACCGATCGCATCGAATTCGTCGAGCACCGCGAACGCCGCCAGCAGCCGCGACCAGGTGACGACCGATGTCTCGTTCGCCAGCACCATTCCGAGCATGCGAAGCCACGATTCCGCCGGACGGCGACGCCCGAGCATCGTGCACACCGCGCCGCCTGCGCGCTTCGACCGTTCCATGGTTCGTGGCGCGCGCAGTACTGCGCGGTGCAGGAAAGACGCAGCAGGATGCGTCAGGTACCGGCCCACACCGTTTTCGGCGAGCCCGCCGGCGGCAGTCGACACCAACGCAAAACCGACGATCCGGCCCCCGATCGAACCGGGGTGCAGCCGGGCATAGGCCAGCGACACCATGCCGCCCATCGAGTATCCGGCCAGCACCACGGGACCACGCGGCACCAGCGCACGAAGCACCGAGTCGAGGTCGCGCGCCAACTGGTCGAAGGTGAACGACTCGACGTCGCCGATCCCGGAGCGGCCGTGGCCACGCTGGTCGTAGCTCACGGTCCGGATTCCGGGCGCACCCAATCGGTCTCCGACACCGTCCCAGCACGACGAGTCCTGGCAATGGCCGTGGACGAACACGACAGTGAGCGCGGCATCGGCCGGACCATCCACATACGCGACGAGCGGCACACCGTCGTCGGCCGCGACGGTGAACCGGGAAGGTGAATCGGGCATGAACACTCCTTGCAGCGACCTGCCCGATTATTCGTCTCCGCGTTCCCTTCCGTTAACCGCCGCAACCGGATCGTGACTACCCGCAGGGCGTCAGCGCGGTGCGAGGGCCCTCACCATCGGCGTCGGATCGCCGGGCGCGACGAGCAGGATCGCCGGCGTCGTCACCCCCGCCTCCGTGTACCGCTCGATGTGCTCACGGCATGCATCCGGATGCCCGTGCACGATGAGATCGTCGACGACGCTGTCCGGGATCGCGTCGAGCGCGGCCTTACGATCGCCTTCCGCCCACAATCTCCACATGCCTGCGAACTCGTCGGACCGTCCGAGGAATTCGTGGAACGCCCGGTAGACGGGCACGTTCATGTATGCGGCGATCATGCGCCGGCCTATCGCACGGGCGGTATCGGTGTCGTATCCGGGTAGCACGAAGATCCGGGCGACGATCTCCTTACCTTCACCGCCTTCGTGGACGTACGGCGCGACGGTGCGTACGTCGTCCGCCGACAACCAGTTGACGATCGCCCCGTCGGCTTCCCGTCCGGCGAGCCGCAGCATCCCCGGTCGCAGTGCCGCGAGCAACACGGGCGGAACGGGGTCCGCGACCATACCGGCGCGGAACCCGTCGACCGAGAAGGTGTCGTATTGCTGGGTCACCTTGTCACCGGCCAATGCCGACCTCAAGAAACGCAGTGTGTCGCGGGCGCGCTTGTAGGGCTCGTCGAAAGGGATGCCGTTCCATTTCTCGACGATCACGTTCGACGATGTACCGACGCCGAGCACGAACCGGCCCGGAGCAGCGGAAGCCAGGGTCGCAGCCGACATCGCGAGTGTGGCCGGGCCTCGGGTGTAGACGGGAACGATGGCGGTACCGAGTCGCAACGTGGGCGCCCACGCACTTGCGAGTGCGAGCGGTGTGAAAGCGTCGGCCACATTCGCTTCGGACGACCACACGTCGGTGTAACCGAGGTCGGGAAGTTCTTCGATGAGACTCCGCTGATCGGCCAGGGGGATGCCGTCGAGGGGAACGGTCAGCCCCCACCGTCGTGTGGCACGCCCCGTCGCTTCGTTCGCTTGCTCGGTATCCGTCATGGCCGTCACCCTAGAGCACGTTCCCGCGGGTCACACAGCATCCGTATGCTGGGGATTTGTGCGCATTGGTCAGTTGTGGCGGTATCCGGTCAAGTCGTTCGGCGGCGAGCAGCTGACAACGGCGACCATCGAAGCCGACGGCCTTCGCGGCGATCACGTGTGGGCGGTCGTCGACGCCGAGTCCGGAGTCGTGGCGACTGCGAAGAAGTTCCGTCGATTCGGGGTGCTGCTGACGTGCGGTGCGCGTCTGACGGACGACACCGACCCGCGCGACCCGGCATCGCTGGAGCTGACGTTCCCCGACGGCATCGTGATGAGAGGCGACGACCCGGGCGTCGATGAGATGTTGTCGGATCTGACCGGGCATCCGGTGCGGCTCGAAGCCAGAACCCGCTCCTACGATGCCGCTCCCCTGCATGTGGTCACCTCGTCGTCGGTGAATGCGCTGGACACAGGCGATCCGATCGAGGTTGCGGTTCGCCGGTTCCGGCCGACGATCGTCGTCGACACCGAGGGCATGGACGGGTTCGTGGAGAACGACTGGTTAGGTGTTCAGCTCGCGCTCGGTGACGTCGTCATCGAACCGAACAAGCGCACGGATCGGTGCGTGATGGTGACGCTCGATCACCAAGAGATCCCGGCTCGACGCGAGATGCTGCGAACCGTCATGTCGCGCAATCGCGTGCTGACCCGTGAGGGTGGGAAGGAAGCACCGTGCGTCGGCGTGTATGCCCAGGTCAGTGCGCCGGGGGCCATCCACTGCGGCGACCCGGTCGACACAATCTGACGCCGACAACTTTCCTCCGGTTCCACGGGTTTCGACGGGTCGATGACCTGCGGAAACCCGGACTATCGGAGGAAAGTTCCGGACACCGCCGAACCCGAACCCCTGGACATATCGTTTATCGATGCGTATAACGATTATCGATGCATCGATAATCGATATGAACCCCACGAGGCGCGGGAGACGACATGGACACGACCGACACCGGACCGATCACACCGACCGACACATCGAAGAAGGATCGTCGCGACCTGTGGGCGTCGATCGCGGTCTTCGCCCTCACCGGCGGCGTCGTCCTCTTCACCTACGTCACCCGACTTCTCCACGAACTGAACTCCGGGATCGTCACAGCCCGCGTCGAGTTCGACGAGCCTCGGACATTGACCTCGCTCGACGGCGTCGGGATGCAACTGGGGTCACCCTCGACCATCGAGGTATCGACGGGCACACTCTCCCCCGTCACCGTCGGATTCCTCCGCAGCGCAGAGGGACTGCAGACGCTCGGCTATCTGGCCATACTGGCGCTGCTGACGTGGATGGTTGCGCGCTTCGTGCGGGGCCGGTTGTTCGACCGCCTCGCGGTTCGACTCGTCTGGATCGCGTCCGTCACCGGAATCGCCGCGATCCTCGTTCCTCAGATACCCCGAACTCTCGGCACCAATATGCTGCTGCGGGATGTGGAGGCTCGGGAGATGCTCGACTTCGCAGAACTCGGGCCTGAATTCTGGTACGGCTACGTGTTCTGCATGGCTCTCTCGGCGGTGGCCATCGCCCTGCGCATCGGAAGCCGGATGGCCCGCGACAACGAGGGTCTCGTCTGATGCCACCCGAAACAGAGCATGCCGTCCGCTGCCACCTCGACACACTGCTGGCCGACCGAGGTATGACGTTGGCGCAGTTGGCCGACGAGGTGGGGGTGAGCGTCGTGAACCTGTCGGTGTTGAAGAACGGTCGTGCTCGCGCCATCCGGTTCTCCACCCTGACAGCACTGTGCCGAGTTCTGAATTGTTCTGTGGGAGATATTCTCTCGGTCGACTGAGAGTCTGCAAAAAACAGCGATACCCGGGTCCTTGTGGGTCCCGGGTATCGCTGGTGGTCCGGCTGTCAAGCCAGGGGCGCTCCTGTTGCTGCGCGGACCTGCTCTTCGGTCACACCCGGCGCGCACTCACGCAGGGCCAGACCATTGTCTGTCACATCGATGACGGCAAGATTGGTGATGATCCGTTGCACCACACCCTCACCCGTCAACGGAAGCGAACACTTCTCCACGATCTTCGGGTTGCCCTGCTTGTCGGTGTGCTCCATCAACACGATCACCTTGCGGGCACCGTGCACCAGATCCATCGCACCGCCCATACCCTTGACCATCTTGCCCGGCACCATCCAGTTCGCCAGATCACCGGTCTGCGAGACCTCCATGCCACCGAGCACAGCGGTATCGATGTGGCCGCCACGGATCATGCCGAACGACAACGCCGAATCGAAGAACGCCGCACCCGGATTGACCGTCACCGTCTCCTTACCGGCATTGATCAGATCAGGATCGATCTCCTCGTCCGTCGGATACCGGCCCGTGCCAAGGATGCCGTTCTCCGAATGCAACGTCACTCGCACACCCTCGGGCAGATAGTTCGGGATCAGAGTCGGCAAACCGATACCGAGGTTGACGTACTCACCCGGAGACAGTTCCTGCGCGGCACGCGCTGCCATCTCGGTACGCGACCAGCCGAGCGTCTCCACAACAGCAGTCATGCTCAGGCCACCTTTCCGGCGCTGACGGTGCGCTTCTCGATCTGCTTGTCCTGGATGCCGGTGTGCACGATGCGATCGACGAACACACCCGGCAGATGCACCTGCCCCGGATCGATCTCACCCGGCTCGACGAGCTCCTCGACCTGCACGATGCACACCTTGCCCGCCATCGCCGCCAACGGATTGAAGTTCATCGCGGCCTTGTTGAACACCAGATTGCCCTCGGTATCACCGCGCAGCGCGTGCACCAGCGAATAGTCGGCGTTGATCGACTCCTCGAGCACATACCGCTTGCCGCGGAACTCGCGGATCTCCTTNGCCGGCGACGCGATCTCCACCGAACCATCGGCGGCGTACCGCCACGGCAACCCGCCCTCGGAGATCGGGGTACCCACACCCGCGGGGGTGAAGAACGCCGGAATCCCGGCGCCACCGGCGCGGAGCTTCTCCGCGAGGGTGCCCTGCGGTGTCAGCTCCACTTCGAGCTCACCGGAAAGATACTGGCGTGCGAATTCCTTGTTCTCACCGACGTACGACGCGGTGACCCGACGGATCCGCTTCTCACCGAGAAGAATCCCGAGTCCGTGCCCGTCGACACCGCAATTGTTGGAGAACACCTCGAAGTCGGTGGCGTCGCCCGCAGCAATCGCCTTGATCAACTCGTCGGGGATACCCGACAGACCGAACCCGCCGACGGCGAGCGAGGCACCCGAGGGGATATCGGCGACCGCGTCGGCCGCCGTAGCGAAAACCTTGCTCACTTGCTGTCCCCTGTGGCGGGCAGAATGCGGTTGCGCACCTCACCGAAACCGATACGCGAGCCGTTCGGTCCGGGAGCGGTAGCGGAGATGGCGATTTCGTCGCCGTCCTCGAGGAAGGTGCGAGTCTCGTCACCGACCTGGACGGGTTCTGCTCCGCCCCAGGTGAGTTCGATGAACGCACCGCGCTGATCCTTCTCCGTGCCGGAGATCGTGCCGGAACCGAACAGGTCGCCGGTGCGGGTCGCGGCACCGTTGACCGCGGTGTGCGCCAGCATCTGCGCGGGCGACCAGTACATCTGGGCATACGGTGGACGCGACACGACCTGCCCGTTCCATTCGACCGCGAGATCGATGTCCAGTCCCCACTTCTCGTCGCCCTTCAGGTATGGCAACGGTTCGGGGTCCTGAACCGGGGTGTCGATGCGCGCGGCCTCGAGCGCGGCGATCGGCACGACCCACGGTGAGATCGACGTTGCGAACGACTTGCCGAGGTTCGGTCCGAGCGGCACGTACTCCCAGGCCTGGATGTCGCGGGCCGACCAGTCGTTGAGTATCACGGCGCCGAAGCAGTGATCAGCGAACTCGTCGGGAGTGATCTGCTCCCCCATCTTCGACCCCGCGCCGACGATGAAGCCCATCTCGGCCTCGATGTCGAGCCGGATCGACGGGCCGTACACGGGCGCTTCGTCGTTCGGTCCCTTGCGCTGGCCGCACGGACGGACGATGTCGACACCCGAGGTGACGACGGTCGACGAGCGGCCGTGGTAACCGACGGGCAGGTGCTTCCAGTTCGGCATGAGCGGGTCAGGATTCTGGGGACGGAACAACCGGCCCAGGTTCGATGCGTGGTTCTCCGACGCATAGAAGTCGACGTAGTCGGCGACCTCGATCGGCATGTGCAGCGTGACGTCGGCAATCGGGAAGACGGCGTCGTCGGCAATATCGCCGGCGATCGTCTGCTTGATGGTGGCGCGCACCTCGTCCCAGCGCGCACGGCCCTGCGCCATGAAGGCGTTGAGGGTCGGCTCGGCGAAGACCACGTCGTCTTCGAACACGCGACTCAGGTCGAGAACCGAATCACCCACGCGCACACCGACACGCGGCTCCGAATCAGCGGTGGAGAAGATGCCGTAGGGCAGGTTGTCGGGTCCGAAGAGCGAGTCGTCCGGGATTGCAATGGTGGTCATTCGTGCGTTCCTTCGCTGATCGGGGATACGGTCGACGGTGCGAGGCCGAGGTCGAGCAGGTCGGTGAGCGGGTCGGCGATGCTGCAGGTGCCGTACGAGCGGAACCGGCTGCGCACCTCGGTGGCGCGCTCGTCGGACAGCTCTTTCAGGCGCGACGCGAGCGCCGCACCGTCACGGTCGGCGAGCACCTCGGCGATGGCGGCGTTGTCTCCGCCGTCCAGCGCCACGGCGACCGCAGCAAGGATGTTCAGGAAGCCGTGCTGTTCGAAACCGGTTTCAGGGTCGGTGTTGCGCACCGCGTGATGCAGTCCCGCGGTGGCCTTGAACGGCACACCCGAGGCCACAACCGTGCGGATCGCGTCGGCCAATTCCGCTTCGTCCGGGTATGCCTCGGCAACGATGCCTCCGGTACGGAACTTCGCCGAGTACGGCGTCTGCGCGAGACGTGCCAGGATCTCCGGGCGACGGTCGTCGCGGGGCACCTCGACGAAGATGTCGCGTTCCGTCTCGGTCGAGGAGATCTCACCGAGCGCGGCGAACAGTTCGTCGACCGTCTGCTCTGCGGGAACGGCGATCTCGAGGGCAGTGACGGACACCGAATCGAGTGTCGCTGCCTTCGCCAGTGCGGGTGCAACCGCGGCGGTGCCTGCTGGCACCGTCAGGCTCAGCTCGAGCTCACCGCTGTACGGCGTCTGGGCGAGCAATTCGGCGAGCTCGCCGAGACGGCCGGCGGGGAAGACGAACGAGCCGACGAGCGGCGCGTGATCGGCGGCGGTGTGGACGGCATGTGCGGGTACCGCATCCGCGATCGGCGCATTGCCCGGCGGGAAGAGTGCGGCGTCGTCGCACAGATTCGTGAGCAGAGGTCCGAAAGTTGTCACTTGGATGCCTCCCGATTGCGGTTCCAGCTGCCCGCGTAGGTGGTGTCCTCGCATGCGAGAGCACCTTCACCGAGCTCGAGCGGGCGGAAAGTGTCGACCATGACGGCGAGTTCGTCGAAGAACTCGGCGCCGATGCTGCGTTCGTACGCGCCGGGCTGCGGTCCGTGAGCGTGGCCACCGGGATGCACCGAGATGGAGCCCTGTCCGATACCCGAACCCTTGCGGGCTTCGTAGTCGCCACCCACGTAGAACATGACCTCGTCCGAGTCGACGTTCGAGTGGTAGTAGGGCACCGGAATCGACAGCGGGTGGTAATCCACCTTGCGCGGCACGAAGTTGCAGATGACGAAGTTGTGGCCCTCGAACGACTGGTGCGCCGGCGGCGGCTGGTGCACGCGACCGGTGATGGGCTCGTAGTCGTGGATCGAGAACGTGTACGGGTACAGGCAGCCGTCCCATCCGACGACGTCGAACGGATGGTTCGGCATGAGGTAGCGGGTACCGACGATGCCGTGGGAGGTGCGGTGCTTGACGAGCACCTCGACATTCTCCCCCTCGACGATCAGCGGCGCAGTGGGACCGTGCAGGTCGCGTTCGCAGAAGGGCGCGTTCTCGAGGAACTGGCCGAACTTCGACAGGTAACGCTTCGGGGGCACGATGTGGCTGTTCGCCTCGATCGTGTAGGCACGCAGCGGTTCGTCGCCTGTCGGTACCCAGCGGTGCGTGGTGGCCATGGGCAGCAGCACGTAGTCGCCGGGCTTGGCTTCGAGAGTCCCGAATACGGTCTCGACGTTCGCGGTGCCCGACTCGACGTAGACCATCTCGTCACCCACCACATTGCGGTACAGCGGCGACGGCTTCTTCGAGACTGCATACGAGATGCGCACGTCGGGGTTGCCGAGGATCATGCGGCGGCCGGTGACGACGTCGGTGTCGTTCCAGACGCTCTCGGGGAACAGATCGTGCAGCTTCAGGTGCCGCGGCTTGAGGGGATGGTTCGGCGTCGTGGCCTGGTCCGGGACCGCCCATTCCGTCGCTTCGACGATCGCCGACGGGATGTACTTGTGGTACAGCAGCGACGAGTCGGACGAGAAGCCTTCCTCACCCATCAACTCCTCGTAGTAGAGGTTGCCGTTGTCGTCGCGGTGCTGGGTGTGACGCTTGGGCGGGATCACGCCGAGCTGTCGGTAGAACGCCATGGTTCAGCTCCTCGAAAAGGTGAATCGGGCTGCGCGGGTTCTGTCGCCGCCGGTATTAGTAAATACATTAACTAACTTGGGAGCGTGAGCGCAACCACAGGATGGAAATTGCCCTGAGTCAGTTGCGTCCGCGTACGTCGAACTGGCTGCGGTTGGTGATGAGTTTGTTCAGCAGCATCACAAGAATCTGCTGCTCGGCGTCGCTGAGAACGTCCACCCACGCGAGTTCACGCTCGTTCTGCGCACCGAACGCGTCGACGATCTCCTTCTCCCCGGCCTCGGTCAGCGACAACTGCACCGAGCGGGCATCGTGACTGACCGGCGTCTTCTCCAAGATACCGGCTTCGACCAGCGGTTTAGCCAGATTCGACACGGCCGCACGACTCATCCCCGTCAGCCTCGCCGCCACGTTCGGCTCGACGGGGCCGGCCAGCCACGTCACGAACATCAGGCGATACGCCGACCACGAGCGCCCTCGGGGACGATGCACGCTCGACTCGAGGTCGTAGGTGACGATGTCCGAGGCCCGGTTCAGCGTGAGCAGCACTTCGGTCGCGCTGCGGTGGTGGTCGCCGAACTTGCTGTTGAGACGTTCCTGCGCGAGTTCGACGAAGGACCAGTAGTCGAGGTCGCGGGGTGCGGACATGCGGTCACAGTACCGCAGACGACGAGATTGTTCACACATTTACCATCTGCGAACAGCGAACGCCGACACCCACGATCGGGTGCCGGCGTTCGTTCGAGAAAGAATCCGACGTCAGTCGGTCGGCAACTCGATTCCCTTGGTCTCCTTGATGAGGAAGACCGCACCCAAGGTGAGCAGCGCCGTGAATACGAAGTACCCGGCCGGAGCCAGCGAGTTCCCGGTGACATCGATCAGCCACGTGGCGATGAACGGCGCGGTGCCACCCAGACACATGTTCGTGACGTTGTTACCGAGCGCGATGCCGCTGTACCGCACCGATGCCTTCAGCATCTCGACGTAGACGACGAAGGACGCTCCGTTGACGATCGACACACAGATGAACAACACCGACTGGCCGAGGACGGCCTGCCACAGGGTTCCGCCCGACATCAGCATGAACATCGGGACACCGAGCACTGCCGCAGCGAGGCTACCCGCGAACAGCACCGGCTTACGTCCGTACTTGTCGGCCATGTAGCCGGAGATCGGCAGCGTGATGACACCGAGTACCAGCGCGAGCGACGTCGAGAGGAACGCGGCCGCGGACGACTGCCCTCCCTCGGTCTGCAGATACGTCGCCGCATACACCGACGCGACGTAATAGCCGCCGACGATGAGCGCCCCGAGCATGATGATCTTGACGACGCTTCCGCCGGAGGTCTTCAGAAGCTCCACGACCGGCAGCTTCTTCGTCTCACCCTTTTCGGCCATCTCCTCGAACTGCGGCGTGTCTTCGAGGTGGTTCCGGATCCAGACGCCGACGACACCGATCACGACGCTGAGCAGGAACGGAATGCGCCAGGCCCACTCGAGGATCTGCTCCTCCGAGAAACTCGACGTGATACCGAGTGCGACGAGCGACGCCACCAGCGACCCGAGGTACGTGCCGGAATTGACCATCGAGGTCTGCGTCGCACGCCACCGTGCAGGTGCGGATTCGGAGACGAACGCGTTGGCGCCCCCGAGCTCACCGCCTGCCGCGAAGCCCTGCAGACAGCGAGCGAGCACGAGCAGGACCGTCGCCCATACGCCGAGTGTGGCGTAGGTGGGCATCAGGCCCATCGCCGCCGTGGCCACCACCATCAGCAGGATAGTCCAGGACAACGCGGTCTTACGGCCGTACTTGTCGCCGATGTGACCGAAGACGATGCCGCCGGGCACCCGCAGGAAGAATGCCACCGCGAAGGCCGCGAACGTCCCCAGCAGGGCGGCAGTCTCGTTCTCCGAGACGAAGAACAGTGTGGCGACCATGGTTGCCATGTAGCCGTAGATACCGAAGTCGTAGTACTCGACGATGGTGCCGACGACCGCCGCGCGGATGACCGTGGCCGTCGACTGTTTCTTCGGTGCAGGGTCTGCGTGCGACGGCCTTTCCGCAGCGGTGGCCGCGTCGGATCCAAGCATGGTGTGTCCTTAGTGGTTCGGGGGGACGGTCGGGCGTCAGACGCCGGCTGTCCCGAGTTCAGACGACGGCGTGGAGCCGACGGAGGACGCCCGTGCCGCGTTGCGGCCTGCGATGCGTCCCATGGTCAATGCATTGGCGACGGCGTTTCCGCCACCCACATAGCGCAGGCCGAGGATTCCGGCTCCCGCTTCTCCGGCCGCATACAGGCCGGAAACGACGTTCCCGATCTTGTCGAGAACTTCGGCGTTCTGATTGATCTCGAGCCCCGCGTGCGTACAGACAAGTTCGGCGGGCAGCATACGCACCGCGTAGAACGGTCCGCGAGCGACGGGGTCGGGGTCGGAGGTCGAGCCCTTGTTCGCAAGGGTCCGGTGACGCAGGAAATCGTCGTCCACACCGTGGGGAAGCTGGGCGTTCCACCGGTCCACCGTCGCCACCAACGCAGCAACGGGCACGTCGATCAGCTCGGCGAGTTCCTCGAGCGTGTCGGCGCGTACAGTACGCCGCGCGTCGGCTTCCGCTGCGATGCGGTCGGCATCCCAGTCCGCGTAACCGGCGGGGAGCTCCGTGCGCGCCTTCTCATCGAAGATCGCCCACACGGGCCCGTCCTGCGCGTCCATCAGGCCGCCGGACACGGCGTACGAGGCATCCTCGTCCATGAACCGGCGACCGGTCTTGTTGACGTAGATCCGCGACTTGGGCGGGAAACCCGCCTGCCAGTGGTGGTAGCGCTGGAAATAGGCGGTGGGCATGGTCAAGCCCCAGTTCTCGCCGACAACCGCGGAATCGACCTGCTCGCCGAACCCGAAGTGATCGCCTCGGCTACCGGGTGCGGCGACGACGAACAACGAATCGCCCGCGGCGAGAGGGTACGGGTAGTACTGCTCGAGCAGCGCAGTGCTCTGAGCGAATCCGCCGGACGCCACGACCACGGAGTGCGCGCGGACCTCGATATCATCCGCGACGACACCGACGACCCGACCGCCCTCGACGAGCAGACGCTGCACCCGGGTGCCGAGGATCGCCTCGACTCCGTGCGAGCGACACGCTCGATCGAGCGTCTGCACAAGTCCGTAACCCTGGTCCTTCGGCACATGGCCGCGCCACACGTCCTCCACACCGGCCTGGCACAGACCCGGCATGTGGGCATTCGACGAGACCCGCGCCGGGATCTCCACACCGAGTTCGAGGAGCCACTCGAGGGTGGGACCGGCGTTGTCGCAGAACGCCCGTACGAGACCGGGGTTGAGAATCCAGTGGTTGAGGTCCATGTAGTGCTGGAAGAACTTGTCGGCAGTGTCCTCGATGCCGAGTCCTGCCTGCACGCTTGTTCCCGCAGCGGTGAAGAGCCCGGCCGACAATTGCGTCGACCCGCCCAGTTCGGTTTCGGATTCGAACAGCAGAACGCTCGCACCGGCTTCGGCAGCGGACACCGCCGCAGCGAGGCCCGCGCCGCCGCCGCCGATCACCACGACGTCGATGGTGTCGTCGCTCATGACAGTTGATCTCCCGTCTCCGCGATGATGCGGTGGTAGAGGCCGTTGGAGGTCATTCCGCCGTCGACGGTGACCTCGCTGCCGGTCATGTACGTGGACCGGTCGGACAGCAGGAAC
This sequence comes from Rhodococcus sp. F64268, assembly GCF_023015605.1. Classification (NCBI taxonomy): domain Bacteria; kingdom Bacillati; phylum Actinomycetota; class Actinomycetes; order Mycobacteriales; family Nocardiaceae; genus Rhodococcus; species Rhodococcus sp. F64268. Next base: position 800,316 of record NZ_JALKAI010000004.1, on the reverse strand, counting down.
ATGACAGCGTCGGTGACCTCGTCGACCGTCGCCATCCGACCGAACGGAACGCTCTCCAGCGCGGCGCCGACGAACGCGTCGGCACCTCCTAGCAGCGACGTTCCGACGAGCCCTGGATGCACCGAGTTCACTCGGATTCCCCACTTCGCGAAGTTGCCTGCGGCCGATTTGGACAGGCCCCGCACTCCCCATTTGCTCGACGAGTAGGCCGGGGAGAAGTAGCCGATCTGCCCGGAAATCGAGGAGACGTTGACGATGGATCCACCTCCGCTGTCGCGCATGAGGGGTGCTACGGCCTTCATCCCGTAGAAGGGACCGAACAGATTGATGCGCATCGTGGCTTCCCAGACATCGTCCGGGGTGTCCATGAACTCGAGCCGCCGCGAGATCCCCGCGTTGTTGACCAGTCCGTCGAGTATGCCCTTGTGTGAACGGATCTCGTCCACCACCCGGGCCCACGATGCCGGGTCGGCGACGTCGAGTGTGTGGGCAGACGCCGAGCCTCCCGCAGTTTCGATATCCTCGACGACCGCTGAGGTATCTGCAACGTCGGCCAGGCACACATGGACACCGCGAGCCGCGAGCACACGGGAGTGGTTGGCACCCATGCCCGCAGCTGCTCCGGTGATGAGGACGACCGACGGGTACGTCACGGTTTCCAGGACCGGATCAAACATGGCGTGAGCCACCGTCGACCGCGATCGAGTGGCCCGTGACGTAGCGGGCGCTGTCGGACAGGAGGAACAGCAGCGGGCCGAAAACCTCTTCCGGCGAGCCCAGACGGTGCAGCGGCACGACGTCGAGTGCGTGCTTCAGCGCTGCCGGATCCTCCTGCACCCAGCGGGTCATCTCGGTGTCGATGTAGCCCGGAGCGATCGAGTTGACACGAATTCCCTTGTCGCCGAACTCGACTGCGAGCGACTCGGTGAGGTGCGCGACGGCAGCCTTCGACGCGCAGTAGGCACCGCGACCCTTGCGCACGCGCAACGCCGACACCGACGACATGTTGACGATCGCGCTGCCCGGCTGCATATGCCGCGCCGCGGCCTGCGCGCCGAAGAGCACACCCTCGACGTTGACGTCGAGCGTTGCTGAGATCTGCTCCTTCGAGATCTCGTCGGCGAGTGCGAACGGGAAGATGCCCGCGTTGTTGATCCAGAAGTCGATCCAGCCGAATTCCTGCAGCGCAACCTGGGCGAGCGCCTCGTGCTCGGCCGGGTCGGTGACGTCGATGCGCGCACCGACCACGATGCCGGGGGTAGCGGCGAGGGACTCGGCTGCGAGTTCGGCGTTGATCTGTTCGGCGGTTTCCTTCATCTGAACGTCGTTGATGTCGCCGCCGACGACGTTGACGCCGCGCGACGCAAGTCCGCGGGCGAACTGCGCGCCCATTCCACGTGCAGCACCGGTGACGACAGCGACCTTGCCTGCCATCTCCGGGTACTGCGCGACGATCTGCGCGGTGACGGTGCGGCCCGGGTTCTGGGTATCAGCGGACATAAGGGAATTCCTCCGTTGGTGCGAATCTTAAAGCGGTGCGGCGACGCGGTGACTCAGGCGTCGTCGCGAGTAACGGTGCGGCGGTGGATCAGCCACGCGCCGTCGAGTTGCACGAGTTGGTCGTCGATCGTGGTGAATCGAACGAGCCGCGATTGTCCGCCGCGCGCGGTGGCGACGATCTGCAGGTACGCCCGGGCACGCAGGGTGTCGTCGTCGACTCGGTCGACGGCCACGTTGGTGACGACATGGCGATGCACCTCGCCGGCCTCGGCAGCCGTGGCGTAGAAGCGGCCGGCGAATGCTTCGAGATCGTCCGTGCCGGAGACAGGTGCCGGGTAGCTCGGCGAGCAGAACTCGCCGTCGGGTGTGAACGTCTCCGCCCACGCCCGCGCCGAGCCACCGTCGATGAGATGGCTCTGCCGTCCGTAGAGCTGGTGGATCTGCGCGAGCAGCGCCGCGTCGACACCGTTGTCAATGCGTGTCATGTAGTGGGAACCCATTCGTATATGTGCGATAATCGCACTCGATGTGCGATTAATGGCAATGCTAGGTGTTACAGTTCACAGACGTCAAGGAGGTACTGGGCAAGATGACCCAAATGCAGGATGTGGCCGCGGCCGTACGAGGTTTCGATGCACCGCGGATCGAACCGGATTCGGGCATGTCGAAGACACTGCACAACGGGTTGGAGATCCTCGAACTGCTGGCATCACACCCGCACGGGTTGTCCGTCAGCGAGATCGCCGAGGGCATCGGTGTCCACCGAACGGTGGCCCATCGGCTGATCCGAACTCTCGAAGCACACAGATTGTGCCGCCGGGACGACCACAAACGGATCTCGCTCGGCGCCGGACTCGTCACACTCTCCGAATCGGTCGAGCAGGATCTCCGTACGCTCGCACGTCCGATCCTCGAGGATCTCGCCGACACCGTGGAGGCCACCGCGCACCTCGTCGTGCGCGAATCAGACACCACAGTTCGCGCGATGATGGTGATCGAACCGCGACGGTCCCAGGTACACATCGCTTTTCGGCCCGGTCAGGTCCATCCCGTCGATCGTGGATCCGCCGGCCTGGCGATCCTGGCATCGCTGCCGCCCGCCCCCAACGAACGCCCCGAGGTCGAGCAGGCTCGCCGACTCGGTTATGCGGTCTCGGCGGGTGAGGTCGTCTCCACCACCATCGGTATCTCCGCCGGCGTACGGGGCCGCCCCGGAGGGGCGCAGGCCGCGGTCGGGGTCTCGGTGTTCACCGCGGCCGACGAGAAGCGGATCGGCGCAGCGGTGGCGGCGGCAGCGAAATCACTCGGGGACATCCTGCGCTGAGCTGTATCCACCATCTGCGATGTCCGACTGTCGGTCGGGCTGCGGGGCACGCGTGCCCCGCATGGCCCAGCGTCACGCCTCCGGATCGCCCTCGGTAACGGCTCGTGCCGGATCGACCAGGCGGCGCATTCCTGCATTGAAAACTGCGGCATCCGGCATGAGGTCTCCGGCAAGCAGGAGCAGACCGGCGCCTTGATCCAGCGCAGCCAGTAGCTTGCCGACATCCGAGACAGCAAGCGTCTCTCCGTCGGGACGGGCCTCCTGAGCAATCGCATCGTAGCGGCCGAGGACTGCCGTGAGGCGCTGATGCAACTGCGGAGCGAGCGCCTCGTCACGGGCGGCGCTGGCGATGAACTCCAGCGTAGCCAGCGCGAAACCCTGCGTTGCCTGCAATGGGTAGCCCTCTCGTTCCGCCAGCTCCATGCCGGTCGAAGCCGGATTGGTCGGCTGTTCGAACGGATTTCTCGAGTCGGCTCCTGCCAGCTCCAGGTTCTGATCCATGACCGCCAGGAACAGGGCGGACTTGCCGTCGAAGTTCGAGTACACGGCGCCTTTCGAGAACCCGGCCTCGCGCGCGATCCGATCCAGACTCGCCGCGTGATAGCCGTCCTCTGCGAACACCTCGCGCGCCGCGAAGATCAGCGCCTCGCGCGTCTGCTGCTGTCGATCCCGCCGAGAGAGTGGGCCGCGAAGTTGTGTCATGCCTCCAAGAGTAGAACGCGGACCACGATTGACATACCAGCAGTATGCCAATACCGTCAGTATTTATATTCCGACGGTATCCGAGGAGCTGTATGAATGCCGACGTCTTGTGCATCACCGGTCTCACGCGACGCTATGGACACATCGCCGCGAACGACGACATCTCACTTCGCATCCGCTCCGGGGAAGTCGTGGGCCTGCTTGGCCACAACGGCGCGGGCAAGACCACGCTGGTCTCCCAGGTGGTCGGTTTGCTGAAACCCGACGCCGGCGAGATCCGGGTGGGACACACCGACGCTGTGAAGAATCCGGGCGCCGCACGCAGGCATGTGGCCCTGCAACCGCAAGCACAAGCACCCATCGACGGACTCACCCCGCGTTCGGCGATCGAAATCGCAGGCCGCATCCGCGGGCTCTCATCCCGCGATGCCCGTACGGTCGCCACCGACCTGGCCGAGGAGCTCGATATCGGCCCCTGGCTGGACCAGCGTGCCCTGCCCGAGGGTGGCGGCCTGTCCGGCGGGATCCGGCGACTGACGGGTTTCGCCATGGCCGTGGCGAAACCCACCCCGCTCCTCATTCTGGATGAACCCACCAATGACATCGACGCGTCCCGGCGGCGCCTGCTCTGGGATGCAGTGCGCCGCCGCGGCGATCTTGGCAGCGGCGTACTGCTGGTCACTCACAACGTCGCCGAGGCCGAGCGGATCGTGGACGAGCTGGTCATCCTCGATCGAGGCCGGCTGGTCGCCGACGGATCGCCCGGGCGTCTGCGGGGAACCCAGGACAGCGACCTGCGCCTGGAACTGCAGCTGACTCCTGACGGAGCGGACCCGACCGAGAAGGACCTGCCCCTGCCGGTGCTGCGCCGGGTCAGAACCGGACGGCGCACACTGCTCACCGTTGCTGCAGACGAGGCGGCGAATGCCGTCGCATGGGCCACCGCCCAACGCGCCAACGACCGGATCGAGGGTTTCTCGCTCGCGCCGGCGACACTCGAGGACGCGTACCTGGCCCTCACAGCACAACCTGGCCGTGCGACCGACACCATCCCCAATGCCACACCGACCGGCCAGGAGGCAACCGATGCATGAGACAACCGCCGCCCCAACGATAGCCCCCGACCTGCAACTCGGGCCGATCGCTCCGGTCCAGGTGAGCCTGTGGAACAGTTTTCGCACCATGATGCGCTGGTCACTGGCATCGATCGGAGCGATGTTGCCGCTCATCGTCATCATCCAATCCATGCTTGCCGCCGGGATCGTCGTCGGGTTCGGCTTCCTGATTCCCGACATCTCTCCCGACAGCGCACTTTTCCTGTCCTCCGGCGCGCCGACGATTCTGCTGCTGACCATCGGTCTGGTCATCGTTCCGCAGGGAGTCTCCCGCGCCAGGGCTACCGGCGCGCTGGACTATCAGCGCGCACTACCGGTTTCGCGGCCGCTGCTACTGATTGTCGACCTCGCGGTGTGGACGCTCATCGCGCTGCCCGGGGTAGCGATCGGGCTCCTCGTAGCGGCAGTGCGCTACGACCTGACCTTCTCCTTCGACTGGCCGTTGCTCATCCTGGCCTCGCTGTTGGTGACGACGATGGCCACCGCCGTGGGGTACGCGATCGCGGTGACCTTGCCTTCGATGCTGGCTCAACTCGTTTCACAGGTGCTGGTGTTCTTCGTCCTGCTGTTCTCGCCGATCACATTCCCGGCAAGCCGGCTGCCGGACTGGTTCCAAACGTTGCACGTCATCTTGCCCATCCAGCCCGCAGCAGATCTCTTGCGGGCCGGGATCGCGTCCGAAGTCTTCACGGCCGAGGGACGCGACCTCCTTGTTCTGACGCTTTGGACGGCGCTCGGCCTGCTGGTCACGACGCGTGCGCTGGTGCGACGGAAGTGAACTGCGCCATACGCACACCGGCTTGCGGGCTTCTGCGCAGTGCCGTAGCAACGTAACGGCACGAAGCGGGTACGCCGCCCTATCGCGGAATGATGGCGATCAGCGGGAGCGCAGCACCTTCCACCAACCTTCACCGATCTCCCACACCGCCACCCCGATTGCAACGACGATGACGATGGTGTTCGCTACGCGCATCGAGTCGCCGGTGTCGCCGAACGCCGCCTCGAAGTAGTCGGGCTGGAACAGTCGGTCGACCGACGCCAGCCAGACCAGCGGGATGGTGAACAGCAGGTTGAGCACGGTGTTGACGACAGCGAGCGTGACGGTCCAGTGCCCCACTGCATACTTGACAACCTCGAACACGGCGCTGAGCACGAGCACCGCGATGAGCGCGGGTAGCCAGAACGACCATAGATCGGGGTCGAGGATCGGGATGGAGGATCCGTCGGCATCGCTGTAGGCCGAGAAGTTGCGCTGCAGGAACACCAACGCGAGCCCGACGACGAGAAACGCGATCGTCCAGACGGTGTCGCCGAGAGACACGCGGCGGTTCGTGTCCGTCTCCGGAAGCCTCTCGACCGTCCATTCGCCGGTGAGGTCTCCGCGTCGAGATCCGTTGCGCTCCAGGACGGCAAAGACCAAGGTCGTCCAGAACGCGATCTGCAGCGCAACCACCGCGGCTGTCCAGATACCCGATGCAACCGCCTCCCCCGACGATGCGCCGTCGAGTAGGTCGACGACCAGCACGACGACACCGGGAATCGGCGCGATCCACAGCAGAACCGAAAGCAGCCGTCTCCAGTCGAGGTAGAGACCGGGCCCGATCAGATACAGCGGGCGCTCGAGGTATTCGGCCGCCAACCGGTCGGGATCGCCGAGCTCGGTGAGCACCTCGGTCTCGGCGTCCACCGGGTCGGCGCCGGATTCCACCCGCGCATCGACAGCGTCTGCGATCGACCCGCGCAGTTCACGATCGATGTCGTCGCGTTTGTCGCCGGGGATTCTGCGCAACGTCGTAGCGACGTAACGATCGGTGAGGGTCATCGCACATCTCCTTCGGTGTGGGAATCGATCGTCGTCAGGCTGCGCCCGAGCGCGGTCCACTCGTCGAGCAGAACCGCCGCAAGCTGCTCCCCCGCCTCGGAGGTCCGGTAGAACTTGCGCGGACGCGCCTCATCGGTGTTCCACTCGCTGACGAGAAGTCCCTGCTTCTCGAGTCGCCGCAACAGCGGATAGAGCGTGTTGGCATCGACAGCGACGCCCGCAGCAGCCAGCGCTTCGAGCAGGCCGTAGCCGTACCCGGGGGTGCGCAGCATCAGAAGACTCGCGACGACGACGGAACCTCGTCGCACTTCTTGACTGTGGCCGGTGGAGATCTCAGGGTCGATCACACGTCACACGATAGTGTGTGTCGCACACTATCGCAACAGAAACAAGCCGCCGGCCCGGACAGGTATTCCTCAGAACTGGTATCCGCGGCGGACGTCGTCGACGATCCGCGGCCGATCCAACGTCGACGGCTCCATCTCGCGAGGTTGCCGATCGAGCGGGAACGCCGATGCCGCCGTGAGGGTCGCGGAGTCGAGGAACCTCCGCGGCGCAGCATTCGCCGACAGCGACGGAACAGGAGGTGGACCGGCCTGCGCGACGACGAATCCCCAGTCACCGAAACTCGGCACGTGCACGTGATAGGGAGTGGTGCCCAGGCCCGCCGACCTCACCGTCGACACCGTCCGCCAGTACGCGTCCGGAGTCGAGAACGGACTCCCCGACTGCACCGTCATCAAGCCGTCGGGACTCAACGCCGACGCCACCAATCCATAGAACTCCATCGAGTACAGACGACCCAGCGCGGGAGTGTCCGGGTCGGGCATATCGACGACGATGGCGTCGAAGCCGGGACCGGTGTACTCGCGCAACCACCGGAACGCATCGTCGACGACCACCTCCACCCGGTCATCCTGCAGCGCCCCACCGTTGAGCGCGACGAGCCGGGTCGTCGCGAGGTCGAGGACCATCGGATCGAGTTCCACCTGCACCACCTCGCGCACGTGCGGATGACGCAGGATCTCTCGTGCGGCGAGCCCGTCGCCGCCGCCGAGAACGAGGACACGTGCGGGGTCACGAGCGAGGGCCGGATACACCAGAGCCTCCGTGTAACGATGCTCGTCGCGGCTCGAGAACTGCAGGTCACCGTCGAGATACAGGCGTACATCGTCGCCGCGCTCGGTCAGCACGATCTCCTGATACTGCGACCGCTGCGCATACACCACCGGATCCGGGTAGAGCCGCTGCCGCGACGTGGTCTCGATATCGGACGAGCGCAGCAGCAGGATCCCCAGCACAGTGGCGGCGAGCAGCAGCACCACCAGCGACAACGCCCGGGTCACCGGCCGCAGATGCCCCCGCAGAAGGAACAACGCCGCGACGGCCGCCGCAGCCAGATTCACCATCCCGGTCAGCGCCGCACCGCGGATCATCCCGGCCGCGGGCAGCAACAACAGTGGCCACGCGAGGCCACCGATCAGCGCGCCCGCGTAGTCTGCCGCGTTGAGATTCGCAAGGACTTTCCCGGTGTCGCGGGCATCTGCGGTACGGCCGGTCTGCATCAAGGTCATGAGCAGGGGCACTTCGGCACCCACCAGCATTCCGATCGCCGCAGTTGCGACGACGAGCACCCAGGTCGACGACCCGACGAACGTGAACGCCACGTACAGCACCGTTGCGCTCAATCCGCCGATCAGGCCGAGCGCGACTTCCACGCCGATGAATGCCGGTGCTGCGTGCGGCAACAACGGTTTGGCGGCGAGCGCACCCAATCCCAGCGCAGCGACGAATCCCGCCACGATCAGGGAGGTCTCGGTGATGCCGCCGCCGGTCAAACTCACCGAAAGGGTAAGCAGTGCAAGCTCGTACACCAGCCCGCACGCGGCACATGCGGCAACCGCCGCGAGCAGCACCACGCGGGTCCGGCGCCCGAGGGCCGGGCCGCTCGAATCCACGGCGACAGTGGTCACCTCGGCTGCAGGATCACGCGTAGTCACAGGTTCACGACAGGGCGACCGCGTTGACGAGCCCCACCGACAGCAGCGTGACCGCCACAGCCCACGCGGCACCGCTCATGTGCGGCTCGGCGACGAGTGCCGTGATCCTCCCCGGCAGCACACGGTTCATGATGAGCAACGCCGCCGCCTGCAACAGCACACCGACCAGGCCGTAGACGAGCGAATCGGTGATCCCTTGCGCAAACCCGTCGGCACTGGTGGCGATCGCGGTCACCACGATGATGGCCAGTGCCAGATGGTTTGCGCCGAGCAGCAATGCGGCGTTGGGATTGCGGTCCACATACACCTGATGACGCAGATTTCCAGGGGTCAGGCCGTCGAGCACGGTGAATCCGAGCGCCAGAACACCCACGCCGATGATGAAGTAGATCAGCGTCCCGACCACCCCCTGCACAAGCAGGGACGGGTCGACCGTGCCGAGTTCGAGGTCGGCGGCCAGTAAGGTGACTCTCATATCGTCAAGGTTCCGATCTGCTGAGTTCGTTCGTCATTTCGCGCTCCCCGATCCACCGGAAGTGTTTCCTGCCGCCGGTGAACCGGGCGTGAAACCCGGCCCGAGGAAAACGAATCCGCCGCTGCTGTAGCGGCCGTCGAGATCCTCGACCCTGATGGTGCTGCCTCCCCCGGCCGCAGGGCCGACGGTGACGATGTCGTCGTTGTACCGGAGATACTCGTTGCCACCGTCCGCCTTCCGCGCCGCGGGATCAAGGTTCGCGACGATATCGGACACCGTGGTCCCCACCGGATCCGGCGAATTGTAGGTGTCGATATCCCCGGAACTGCCACGGTGCTCGTAGGTGTCGGCGATGTAATCGCGCACCTGACTGCCGCACCCCGCGGTCGCGAGCACAGCGACAACGAGCGTGAATCCGGCTGCCACCCTCCTCACGGCCGCCACCGGCTTTCGGTTTCGACAATCACACCCGAGTCGGCGTGGGGGTAGAGATGCCAGGTGCGCCAATACCATTCACCCGACTCGGCCGTGCCTGTGAGTACGGTGAGCGCGTCGCCGTCCCCCGGGAATCCCGCACACAACCAGCCTGGCCCCGACGACGCTGCGTCGCGGAGTTCCTCGGCTCGCCGGGCCAATTCGTCGCGCCGCACCGTGATTGCCCGGCTCCGGAAGCTGTAGCCGCCGCGGTCCTCACGATCGGGCAGCAGGCGGCCCCCCGCATCTAGGGCATCGCATGAAACCTGCTCGGTGAGCATGTGTTCGCCCGATACAGCAGTAACCACGTGCGATGCCCCCAGCACGCCGAGGGTGAGTATACCCGCGGCAGAATCGGTCAGCTGCTCGGACACCAACGGCGTGGGCGCGGGCGCATCGAGGACGAGTCCCAGCGCCGCGGCGGACACGTCACGCGGAGCGATATCCAGCATGTGGTGGCTCATCGGGCGGGGCCCGCGTGGATGACGGTCAGCTCACTGCGCGTGACCGTACGTCCCGTGGACACCTCCCACGACCCGCCGCGAGACCACCGCTCGAACGCGATCAGGCCGGTGCTGTCTGCGGTTGCATAATCGGCGTAGTCCATGGTGCCGCTCGGCGCCGTGCCGGTCGTTCCTTCCGCAGTGAATCGGGCGGTGCCCGCTTCGAGCTGACGGTGGACGCGGTCGTCGAGGACGACATCTCCTCCGGGCTCGAGGCCGGTGCCCTCACGTCGCATCCACAAGGTCATCTCGAGTTCGCCCTCGTCGTTCTCGACGGTGAGCCAGCGGCGACCGGTCGAACCGTCGAGCAGGTGCTCGTGCCAGCGATAGCCCTCCTCGTCGAGGGACAGTGTGCCGCGCACCACGTGGTCGATACCCGCATACGTGATGATGTCGCCGACACCGATCGCGTAGGGATCCCAGACTTCCGGGTAGTCGGCGAGCGGATCCACCCGCGCTGCAGGTGCAGACGGCTTACGGGTGCGGATCACCACGACGACAACGGCCACGACGACAGCGACGATCAGCAGGACAAGCAGGACTTCGGTCATCGAGTACCCCAGGTCGACAGCAGTTCCGTGGCTCGACCCTACCGGCCGACGTGAGCCCCGACCCAGCCGTCCCGTCGTCGTGCGCTCGAGCACTTCGTCCCACTCATCGGACACAAATTCGCACACGCGTGTGCACAATCAATGGGTGAGTTCAACAGGCACCGTGACCGATCCCCACCGCAATACGCTGCGGAGCCCCCGATTCTGGCTCGCACCGCTCGTCGTCGTCACCGCAGTGATGTCCGCGCTCGGCTACTTCTACCTCGCGAGCATGGTCAATCCGTCGGAGAACCTGCGCGAATTCCCCATGGCGATCGTCAACCAGGACGTCGGGGACGTGATGCCCGGCGACGAAGAACCGCGGAACCTCGGGACCGAGATCACCGCGGCGATCCTGGACGGCCTGAATCCGGAAGAGATCGCCATGCAGGAGATGGGTATCTCCGCCGCCAACTCCGGCCTCGACAACGGGTCGTTGTACGGCGCGATCGTGATCCCCAGCGACTTCACCAAACGCACATCGATTCTCGCGCAGGGCAGTGTCGTACCCGGCGACATCGAAAGGCCCGTCATCACGGTCTACTCGAATCCCCGGACCGGGACGTTCTCGACCGGCATCGTCGGCATCATCGGCGACACCGCCATGACCCAGGTCAACGAAACGGTCGGGGAGCAACTCACCACGCAGGTCACGAACACCCTCGCCGAAACCGCACCCGACCTGCAGTTGTCGGGAGGAAGCCTCCTCACGCTCCAAGATCCGATCAACGTCCTGAACGTCGAACACAAACCGCTGCCCGACGGCACCGGCGCCGGCCTGTCCGCGTTCTACTTCACGTTGCTGCTGATCCTCGCGGGGTTCACCGGCGCCACGATCGTCAACACCCTCGTCGACACCGCTCTCGGGTTCATCCCCACCGAATACGGGCCGCTCTACATCAACAGAGAGACCACCCGGATGTCCCGCTTGACCGTGTTGTTCATCAAGTGGGGGATCATCGTCGTCCTGTCGCTGATCGTGTCCGCGCTGTATCTGTGGATCGGCACGGCACTCGGCATGCCGGTGCCGCGCGCCCTGCTGATGTGGGAGTACGGGGCGCTCGCGATCAGCGCGGTCGGCATCACCTCGGTGTCGGTGATGTCCGTGTTCGGATCCGCAGGCCTGCTCGTGAACCTGTTCATCTTCATCGTGCTCGGGTTGCCCTCGTCCGGCGGCACGGTCCCGATCGAAGCGATGCCCAAGCTGTTCGAGTGGCTGTCGACGTTCGAGCCGATGCATCAGATCTACATCGCGACCCGCGCGATCCTCTACTTCGACGGCCACGGCGCTGCAGGACTGACGCACGGAGTCGCGATGACGTTCGTCGGGCTCGGTGTCGGCGTGGCACTCGGGGCGATCGTGACGTGGCTGTACGACCGTCGCGGATTCCACCGCTCCACCGAACTGCTGGCGGGCGATACCACGTCTTCGACCGATAGAGCAGACTAGGTCGGTGCGTGCCGTCGTCGTTCCCCATCCCTCCGAGAGCGGGGGTGTACGCGGCGGCACCATCGCACTGGTCGACGACGCGGGCACTCCGGTGAGCGGCACGCGAGACTGTCGCGATCTGGCCGCGACCGTCGCGGAAATCGAATCGACCCGCAGCCCGCGCTGGGTGTGGACTTCCACTGCCACCGTGTACCCCGGTCTGCTGCGCGCCGGTGTGCGGGTGCAGCGATGTCACGACCTCGCGACCACCGCTGCGATCCTGAATACGCGTGACGGCATCCCACCGGAACCCATGGAGGAACCGGCCGATGAACGGCCGGGGCTGTTCGACGCGGCACCCGCCACCGACATCGCCGCCGTGATCGAGCGATTCGTCGAGCAGCGACGCCGCACAGTCGTCGATCGACGCCTCGATCTGCTGGTGGCAGCAGAATCCGCGGGCACGCTCACTGCCGCAGAAATGGGCGTCAGCGGGCTGCCTTTCTCCGCCGACGCGCACCGTGCACTGCTCGAACGCACCCTCGGTCGACGTCCACTCGGCTATGAACTTCCCTCGCGGATCGCCGAGGTGGTCGCGGAGATCCAGCTCGTGTTCGGTCGGGCTGTGAATCCGGCGTCGCACGTCGAGGTGCTCGACGCGTTCCGCCGCGAGGGCATCGAAATCGCGTCGACCCGCAAGTACGTGCTGCGTGAACTCGACCATCCCGCAGTGCCGTTGCTGCTGCGGCACCGCGACCTGTCGAAGCTGTACAGCACCAACGGGTGGAGTTGGCTCGACACCTGGGTACACGACAACCGCTTCCGCCCCGTCTACGTGCCGGGAGCTGTGGTCTCCGGACGGTGGGCAAGCCGCGGCGGCGGCGCCCTGCAGATCCCCAAAGCATTGCGGTCGAGCGTGATCGCCGACCCCGGGCATACCTTTGTCATCGCCGACGCCGGGCAGCTCGAACCCCGCATCCTCGCTGCCATGTCGGCAGATCCCCGCATGGTCGCAGCAGCAGGAAGCGATGACCTCTACGCCCCGGTGGCGGCCACCGCGTTCGGCGGCGACCGCGCGAAAGCGAAGGTCGCGGTGCTCGGTGTCCTGTACGGCGCAACCTCCGGAGATTCCCGTGCGCTGCTGACAGTGCTGCGCAAGAGCTTTCCCGATGCGGTGGAGTTCGTCGAACGCGCGGCCCGCGCCGGGGAACGCGGAGAGGTGGTGCAGTCATGGCTCGGGCGTGCCTGTCCCCCAGCAGAACCCGGATTTCTCTCGCACGGGGATGTGCGCGCACGCGGACGATTCACCCGAAATTTCGTCGTCCAGGCCACGGCGGCGGAGTGGGCGCTGTGTGTGCTGGCCGAGGTTCGTCGGCGGCTCGCGGCGGCTCCGGACGGTCGCGACGGAGAACTGGTGTTCTTCCAGCACGATGAGGTGGTGGTACACACCCGGAACCCCGATGCCGCGGTCGCGCACATCGAAGCTTCGGTCGAGGCGGCGACTCGGTTGATGTTCGGCGACACCGAGGTTCGGTTTCCCATGTCGACGTCGGTCCGTGCCTGTTACGCCGACGAGTCGGACGACGAGGCCGCCGCCGGGGACGAGGATGTACGGGACGTCGTATAGGCCGCGTGCGTCCACAGGTGAGACACGGCGTAAGCGCGCCACGGCCGCCAGGTTTCGGCGCGCGCGGTTGCCTCACCGGCGGAGATACCTCCCAACGCTCGACGCAGCACGAGGTCGCCGGAGGGAAACGCGTCGCGGTCGCCGAGGGCCCTCAACGACAGGTAGTCGACCGTCCACGGTCCGATTCCCGGCAACGCGAGTAGATCGGCACGAAATTCCGGACCCGAAACCGGGTCGAGTCCATCGGCTGCAGCGTTCGCCAGCGCATGCACCGTGCGTGAGCGCGCCCCCGTGATACGCACCGTCGACTTCAATTCGTCCGGATCGATACCCGCGAGACGCTGCGCCGTCGGAAAACACCGCAGCCCGTCGAAAGCGTTTTCGCCGTATGCTGCAACGAGTCTCGTCGTGAACGTCGCGCCGGCCGCAAGGCTCACTTGTTGCCCGAGCACTGTCTGCACAGCGGTGGAGAACCAGTCGGTGGCGCCGAGCACGCGCAGGCCCGGCCGTCCCGATACGAGGGGTGCAAGCAGCGGGTCTACAACCAGCGCCGCGTCGATCGCGGTCGATGCGGCGTCGAGGTCCAGCCAGGTGCGGATGCACTGTTCGATTTCCGGCACATCGCGGTCGTCGGCGGCGTCGATCCGTGCAGTGACGTGCGCGGACTCCGGATCGCTCGCGAACGTCACCGACACCACCGCAGGGCCACCACGAGCCCGGACGGCCCGGCTGTGCGTGCGGGCCTGTGCGTCGTGGCGCTCGTAACCCGTGACCGTGTGGCTTCGCAGCGCATCGAGCATCGCGGACGCCGCGAACGGCGGCGTCAGCGGCAGTTGCAGGATCGTCATGCCGCGGTCTCGAGGCTCAGCAGAGTTCGTTTCGCCTCGACACCCCCGACATATTGTCCGATCCCGCCGTCGCTGCGCACTACCCGATGGCAGGGAACGATCACGGGCAGAGGATTCTTCGCGCAGGCAGTACCCACTGCACGCACAGCCCTCGGGCTGCCTGCCGCCGCCGCCACTTCGGCGTAGCTGGCGGTGTGCCCGTATGCGATGTCGGGGAGGTGCGTGATCACGTCGCGCCGGAACCCGGTGGCGAGCCGGAGATCGAGCGGCAGATCGAACGATGCGCGTCTGCCGTCGAAGTACTCGTCGAGCTGCGTCGCCACGACGTCGAGTCGTCCCGGCGCTTCGAGGATGCGAGGGCTGATCCGCGCCGCGAGGTCTTCCAGCACGTCGTCCTGTCCGTCGGCGACAAACGCGACCCGAACGAGTCCGGCCTCGGTCGCAGCGAGCAGCAGCGGACCGACCGCCGAATCGACGATCCGGTAGGCAACGTCGAGGAGACCGGCGACTTCGGCATCGATCGTGAGTTGTCGATGCAGCCACGCAAGATCGGACTTCGCGACCGGTGGCGTCGGAAAGGTCATGACACGCTCCCTGTCTCAGTGCTGTAGTGACGACGCAATGCTGCGCGGCCGTCGGATGCGGCACGACGTGCAGCTTCTGCGGTGTTGCCCAGCAGTTCACCGATTTCCGCGTACCGCAGTCCGCCGATGTAGTGGTAGACCAGCGCGGCGCGCTGGGTGAACGGCAGGGCCGCAACCTCGCCCCACAGTTCGTCGTCGCCGGTGCCGGGAAGGTCGGTGGTCGATGCCCGCTCGGGTAGCACCTCGGTAGGTATCGGTGTCCGCCCGTGGACGCGGTGGACATCGATGGCCTTGCGGTGCGCGATGGTCACGAGCCACGCCTCGAGGTTGGCGCCCGGCTTCAGATCCGGGTACGCACGCAGTGCCGCGAGGAACGTCTCCGACCATGCGTCGTCGGCGTCGGCGGCGCTGAGCATAGCGCGACACACTCGCAGCACCGTCGCACCGTGCTCGGCCACGACCCGTTCGAACGGTGGCAGATGTGCCTCAGGCCGGCGTGGGGGCATGGGCTACCCGCTTCTCCTGCTCGAGGAGGAACAGTTTGCGTTCCACTCCCCCGGCGTACCCGGTGAGCTTGCCGCTCCTGCCGATGACACGATGGCACGGAACGACGATGCTCAGCGGATTCCGTGCGTTGGCCGCGGCGACAGCACGGACGGCGGTGGGGCGGCCGATCGCGGCTGCCACTTCCCCGTAGGTCGAGGTGGTGCCGAATTCGATGGCTCGAAGCGCTGCCCACACTGTGCGCTGGAACTCGGTGCCGACCGGCGCGAGCGGGATCGTGAAAGCCATGCGTGTGCCGTCGAAGTACTCGCGAAGCTGGCCGGCGGCCTCGTCGAAACCCTCGGAGGTCTGTGGCCCGAAGCTGTCGCGATCCGGTGCCGGATGATGATCGGGCATGTAGAGGCCCGACAGCACGCCGTCGGTGTTCACGAGGGTCAGCTCGCCGATCGGCGAGTCGATCACGGTGTGGGTACGTGATGCAGTCACGGCTTCGATCCTTCCATCCGGTGCGGGGTCTACATGGGGTAGACGCACAGGGTGGTGAAAACGTGAGGTGGCTCGTTCCTGCACTATGAGCGGATGATCTCGCTGCCCGCATTGCCCCTCGTCGGACCGGTCGCCGGGATGGCTCGTGCTCTCGTCGACCGCACCGCCGACACCGTCCTGTTCGCCGTATCGGTCCCCGGGCGGGTCGAAGCCCTGCTCGACACCGCCGAAACACTCGTGGCACGAGTGGACGGCGTCGTCACCGACGCTGCCGCGGCCGTCTCCCGCGCTGCCGCGGTGATCGAGTCGACGACGCAGGTCGTCGAGGAAGCCGCGGCTACCGCTGCCCACGCCAAGCAGGTCATCGAGTCGGCGGGTGCCAGCACCGACGTCGCGGGGGAACTGCTCGATACCTACGCGCCGCTCGCGAAGCAGGCGGCACCGCTGGCGTCGCAGTTCCTCGACGAGTTGTCGCCCGACGAAGTGCGCGCGGCGATTCTGATGCTCGATCAGTTCCCGGAACTCTCCCAGCGAATGGTCGGCCTGATGCCGGTCCTCGCGACCCTCGAGACCGTCGGGCCGGAACTTCACGAACTGCTCGACGTCGCCAAGGACGTGCGTCAGGCCATCACCGGAATGCCCGGCTTCAATTTCCTGTTCCGCCGCGGCGAAGACAAGGCCCAGGACGACTGACGCCCTCATCGACCGAACGTCACCTTCATGCCGTTGAACTGCATGAAGGTGACGTTCGGTCACAACCGCAGGGGCCGTCAGGCCTCGTACATGCTCGCTCCCGCGCGGCTGAGCACCAGCCTCGGCAGCACCGCCCGCGACGACAACTTGAGCAGCGCGTCGACCAGTTCGACGACGTCGTTCACCTCGAGCATCGTCTCTGCGGGGATCTTCTCCTTGATCCAATCCGACATGTCGGTGTCGACGTACGCCGGTGCGATCGCCGACGCGGCGACACCGTTGCCGGACTCTTCGAGATTGAGGGTCTCCACCAGGGAGATCAGCGCCGCCTTCGTCGCTCCGTACGCCGCGAGACCGGCCTCGGCATACACGCCGGTGATGGAGGACAAGGCCACCACTTTCGCGCCTCGGGCAGGGTCTGCTGCCGCGGCGGCCCGCAGCAGCGGCAGCGATGCCTGGAGTAGCGCGAACGGTGCGGCGAGGTTCACCGCGAGTGTCTTGTCGAAGCGCCGTGCCGGAAATTCTGCGATCGCGCCCGCGGTGCCGACACCGGCGTTGAGGATCAGTGCCCGCATCGTGCCGAACGATTCCTCGTGCGCACCGACCACTCGTGCCGCCACTTCGGGATCGGCGAGATCGGCGGCGACCGCGCGCACTTCGGGCGCACCCGCCTCGCGCAGTCGGCCTGCGGCCTTCTCGAGCCGCTCCTCGTCGCGCGCCGAGATCGTGAGGGCGTAGCCCTGCTCTGCGAGCCTCACCGCGACGCCGAACCCGATACCGCGTGACGCCCCGGTCACCAGTGCACTCGCCGTCACGAGGCTGCTCCCTTCATTGCGTCGAGACCGGCTGCGACGAGGGCGGGAACTGCTTCGCCTGCCTTGTCGAACCCGTCTCCTACGGTCGCGCCGACACGCCACCGGTGGTTGATGCCTTCGGCGATCACGGCGAGCTTGAAGTACGCGAGCCCCATGTAGAAGTCCCAGTGCGCGATGTCACGACCCGACGCCACCGCGTATCGCTGGACCAGATCGTCATCGGCGGGCAGGCGCGGACTCGTCCACGCGGCAGGGAATCCGAGCACATCGTCGAGTGCCGGATGCCGATACACGCACATCAGCGCGAGGTCGGTGAGCGGGTCGCCGAGCGTCGACAGTTCCCAGTCCACCACTGCCGCAATCTTTCCGACGTCGTTCCGGTCGAGGATGGTGTTGTCGATGCGGTAGTCGCCGTGCACGATCGACGGCGCGGGCGACTCGGGTATCGAATCGGCGAGTGACGCATGCAGACGTTCGATGTCCGGAAGTTCACGGGTCTTGACCCTGCCCCACTGGCTCGCCCACAGCTTCACCTGCCGTGTGACGTACCCGTCGGGGCGGCCGAGTTCACCCAGCCCGACGGCACTGAAGTCGACATTGTGCAAAGCTGCGATGACGCGGACGAGTTCGTCGGTACAACGGGCGATCTCGTCGTCGGTCATGGTGTCGAGGTCGTCCTTGCTGCGGATGACACGTCCGTCGACATGCTCGACGACGGTGAACGGTGCGCCCATCACTGCATCGTCCTCGCACAACGCGATCGTCCGCGCTACCGGCACTCCGCTGTCCTGCAGCGCGGACGTGATGCGGAATTCACGGGCCACGTCGTGTGCGGACGGGGTCAGGCCGGCGGTGGGAGGACGGCGGAGTACCCACTTCGATGTGTCGTCGAAGATGCCGTAGGTGAGGTTGGATTTGCCGCCTGCGATGAGTTCCGCACGCAGTTCACCGTCGACAGCGACACCGGATTCCGACAGGAATCGTTGGAGCGCGGGAAGATCGAGTCCTTCGTGGTGCACCGTGGTCATGACGTGGCCGCCTTTGCAGCAGCAGCCTTGCGAGCGGCGCCGACGGTGCGCTTGGCGATTGCCCAGCGGTGCACCTCGGAGGGTCCGTCGTACACCCGGAAGGGTCGGACTTCACGCGAGAGACGGGCGAGCGGAAGATCTTCCGATACGCCGAGACCGCCGCACATCTGCACCGAGCGATCGACGATCCGGAAGATCGCCTCGGCCGCGAAGGTCTTGGCGATGGAGGTGGCGTTGGCGGCGTGCGAGCCCTGGTCGAGCTCCCAGCATGCCTGCGTGAGCAAAGCACGGGTGGCGGCGATGTCGATCTCGTTGTCGGCAACCATCTTCTGGATCATGCCGAGGTCACCGAGCTTCGAGCCGAAGCCTTCGCGCTCGGAGACGTATCCGACAGCGACGTCGTGACCGCGGCGGGCAGCGCCGAGCCAGCGCATCACGTGGGTCATGCGCGCCGGGCCCAGCCGGACCTGTGCGTAGGCGAAGCCCTGGTCGACTTCACCGAGCACGGCGGAGTCGGGGACGAACAGATCCTCGAACGTCACCTCGCAGTGGCCGCCGAGCATGGACTTGTCGAGGGTGCCGATGTGCCTGCCGACCGTCAGACCCGAGGTGTCCGCCGGGGCCAGGAACATGGTGGCGCCGCCGCGTTGGCCGGGCTCACCGGACGTGCGCGCCATGATGATGAAGAAGCCGGCACCATCAGCACCGGTGATGAAGTGCTTGCGGCCGTTGATCTTCCATCCACCCGAGACCTTCTCGGCGCGGGTGTTGAGCGCGTTGGGGTCGGCGCCTGCGCCGGGGGCGGGTTCGGTCATCGCGAACGCGGATCGGACATCGCCCGCCGCGAGCGGGGCGAGGAACTGCTGCTTTTGTTCGTCGCTCGCGATGTGCGCAAGCATGTGCACGTTGCCCTCGTCGGGCGCGGCGATGTTCAGCGCGGTGGGTCCGAACAGCGAGTAGCCCGCGGCTTCGAAGACGGGTGCGCGGTCGGACATGCCGAGACCGTGCCCGCCGTACTCGATGGGGGCGTGGGGTGCAAAGACCCCCGCATCCTTGGCGGCCTTCTGCAGGTCCGAACGGACGGCGTCGCCGCCCGCAGCGGTGATGTCACCACCGTTGGCGTCCTCGATGGGCAACACGTGGTCGCGGATGAATGTTTCGGTCTTCGTGACCAGGCCGGTTACCTGATCCGAATACGACAGATCGACTGCCATGATCACTCCCTCTCCACACCGACCGATCGATCGCTCGGTTCTGGATACCGTGACATACACGCGCCGGTCCGGTCAAGACGAGCCGAAGCTCAGCGAGCCCCTACAGCACTGCGGGCAATGGCGAGATTCCGCTGGACGAGCTCATCGGGGGTGAGCGCGCCATCCGGGCGATACCAATCGGCCACCCCGATGCACATCGTCGCCACCGCGCGTCCCGCATCCTTGGGGAACGGCGTGGTGAACTCGCCCGACTCGACCCCCGCCTCGATGATCTCGTCGATCATGCGCTGCTGTTCGTCGCGCAGCGCGACGTATGCCTCGCGACTCTCGGCCTCCATGCTGCGCATCTCCGTGGAAGCGACGAATGCCTGGTCGCGTCGGAACATGTGGAACCGCAGCAGCGACTCGACCACCGCGTCGAAGCGCTCGGACGGCGTCGGTCCGGCCTCCGCGAGGGCACGACGGCTGCGGTCCAGCAACTCGTTCATCACGGCCTTCGTCAGCGATACCAGGAGCGCCTGCTTCGACGGGTAATGGTGATAGAGACCGGGGACGGAGAGTTCCGCGCGCGCGGCGATCTCCCGGATGGAGGTGCCGTCGTAGCCTCGCTCGGCGAACGCGTCGAGTGCAGCAGCCAGAGGTTTCGGTAGCGACACCGGGCCGTAATCTCGCCACGACCCGGTGTCGCCGGAGACCTGATCCTCACGCGTGTCCATGGACATCACGGTAAAGGACGGCCATCTCATACAGACTCAGTAGTCGTCCTCGCCGTAGACGATGACCCCGCGCAGGTTCTTGCCTGCGAGCATGTCGGCATAGCCCTCGTTGATGTCTTCGAGCTTGTAGGTCTTGGTGACAAGACCATCGAGTTCGAGTTGATTGTTGCGGTACAACTCGAGCAGCTTCGGGATCTGCGAACGCGGCCCGACACCGCCGAAGATCGCGCCCTGCACCCGCTTCTGCAGCAGCGTGAGCTCGAACAGACTCATGGTGACCTCGGTATCCCGCGCGTCACCCATACCGACAACCACGACTTGGCCGCCCTTCGCGGTCACCGCGAGCGCAGGCGCGATCATGTCGCCGTGAATCTCACCGACGGTGATGATGGTGACGTCTGCCATTGCGCCCCAAGTAATCTCACCTATCACCGGCGCGGCCTCCTCGAGCGACGCGAAGGTGTGCGTCGCACCGAATTCCTTGGCCTTGTCCCGCTTGAATTCGACGGGATCGATCGCGATCACGAAGCGCGCACCGGCGTGGGCCGCGCCCTGCACAGAGTTGATACCGACGCCACCGACGCCGATCACGACCACCGCATCACCGACCTTGGTTCCGCCGATTGCCGTCGCCGATCCCCAGCCGGTCGCGACACCGCAACCGAGAAGTGCCGCTTTCTCGAGCGGGATGTCCTTCTCGATCTTGATGACCGAGGCCTCGTTGACCGTGACATACGGGGCGAAAGTCCCGAGCAGGCACATCTGGATGACCGGCTCACCGTCCAGCGTCACACGGTTGGTCTTGTCGGAAATCGCCTTTCCGGTGAGGAGTCCGGCGCCCTCGTCGCAGATGTTCTGCAGGCCCTTCGCGCACGAGCGACACCGTCCGCATGCCGGGATGAACGCGAGTACGACGTGGTCGCCCTCCGCCACCGAGGTCACGCCCGGACCGACCTTGGTGACGACGCCTGCACCCTCGTGACCACCGAGCGCAGGGAACGACGGGAGTGGTGACGCTCCGGTACGCAGATGTTCATCGGAGTGGCACAACCCGGACGCTGCGAGCTTGACCTGCACCTCACCCGCCACCGGGTCGCCGAGATCGATCTCCTCGATCTCCCACTGCTGGTTCACGCCCTTGACCACTGCCGCCTTGACCTTCACCGAAGCCTCCTATGCGATGGGAACCACGCGATCTACCGCAGAGTGAAACAGGTTTTCCGGCATTTCGGGAGAGAACTTCGGACGCGCCTCTTCCCGCACCGAAAAGTAATAGCTACCCTACGTAACAGAAACAAGTGTCGAAGGGATCTACTCACCATGATCGAGGTCCGCCACAGCGCCGTCGCGAATGTTCCTGTCGACGTCGCGTTCGACTACGTCGACGACCATCGCACCGTCCCCGAGTGGATGTTCGGCGTCGTCCGATTCGAACCGGTCGGAGCACAGATCCAGGGCCTCGGCGCGAGGTTCGACGCCACCATGCGAGTCGGCCCGAAGAACCTCGATTCCCGCGTCGAGATCGTCGAATGGGAACACAGCAAGGTGATCGTGTTGTCGTCGGTCTCGGGTTTCCGGACGTCATCATCGTGGAAGTTCACCGAACTCGACGGCAGGCAAGCCCGCCTGGACGTCATCTTCGGCTACGAACTTCCCGGAGGCCTCGCCGGCCGCGCCCTCGGCAAACTCATCGAGCCGATCGTGGGCACGGCCGTACGACAGACCGAGCAGGCGCTGCGCACCCGCCTCACGCAACTCGCCTGACAGGTTCACACCCCCGCGGTGAACCGTCCGCTCTGCTCCCCTGACAACAGACCCGGCGGAAGAGTCCGGCCCGCCAGGACCAGCAGGAGATGCTGAGCCGATCCGGTGACCGTAGAGCCCGTGCCGAACGACCAGTCATGATCGTCGGCCTCCAATCGGACACCGGTCAGATCGGCGCCGAAGAACTCGATGGCCTTGGGATTCAACGATCCGATCATCATCTCGATGCGCTCGCTCGGCACCGTTCGGTCGATGCCGAGCGCGACGGTCATGTCGAGGCCATGAATCACTTCGTGGAACAGTGTCGCCTCCGGCCCATCTCCCGGCGGATGCCACGGATGCTCGATGTTCCTCCGCAGACTGTCGAGTAGCTCTGCGTCCGACAATGCACGAGTGTCGGCACGGGCACACGCGTCGGACGCGCGGTTGATGTCACCTCGCGCCTTCACCATTGCGAGAACAAGCTTCGGAATGCTGTACCTGAACGCTGTGGTGGTGTGCGCGAGCACTTCTCGAATCCGCCACCCTTCACACAGCGACGCGGTGGCCCACTGCTGCTCGTCGAGTCGGTCGAGTACCTCGAGGAGGTCTCGCCGCTCCCCGGCAACATACGGATGTGCAGACTTCGGCATCGGCCGGTCCCTTCACTCGGAGTTTCTGCCAGTGCAGACCAGCCCGAGGTGAGGAACTCATCGCGCGATCAGAAATTGCCTCGCGCAGCCTGCTCCCGCTCGATCGCCTCGAACAGCGCCTTGAAGTTCCCCTTGCCGAATCCCAGCGACCCGTGGCGTTCGATGAGTTCGAAGAACACTGTCGGGCGGTCGCCGATCGGCTTCGTGAAGATCTGGAGCAGATATCCGTCCTCGTCCCGATCGACGAGGATCCCGCGCTTCTCGAGTTCCTCGATCGGGACCCGCACCTCACCGATCCGGGCGCGCAGCTCGGGGTCCTGGTAGTACGCGTCGGGGGTCGCGAGGAATTCGACACCTTCGGCCCGCAACCAATCCACTGTGGCGAGGATGTCGTTTGTGGCGAGCGCGAGATGCTGCGCACCCGGACCCTGATAGAAGTCGAGATACTCGTCGATCTGCGAACGCTTCTTGGCGATCGCCGGCTCGTTGAGCGGGAACTTGACGCGGTGGTTGCCGTTGCACACGACCTTGCTCATGAGAGCCGAATAATCGGTGGCGATGTCGTCCCCGACGAACTCGGCCATGTTCGTGAATCCCATGACCCGGTTGTAGAAACCGACCCACTCGTCCATCCGACCCAACTCGACATTGCCGACCACGTGATCGAGTGCCTGGAACAGCCGCTTCGGGGCGCCGTCACGCTTGCGGAAAGTGGAGGTGCGCTCGACGTACCCGGGCAGGTACGGCCCGTTGTAGCGCGACCGGTCGACGAGGGTGTGGCGGGTATCGCCGTACGTCGCGATCGCCGCGGTACGCACGGTGCCGTGCTCGTCGGCGATGTCTCGGGGCTCTTCGATGATCGTCGCGCCCTGCAGGCGGGCATGTTCGATGCACTTGTCGACATCAGGCACCTGCAGTGCGATGTCGACGACACCGTCGCCGTGGCGTCGATGATGCTCGATCAGCGCACTGTCCGGGTCGACCGCACCCTTGACCACGAATCGCACAGCACCGCTGCGCAATACGTATGCGTGATGGTCACGGTTTCCGGTGTTCGGACCGGAATAGGCGACGAGTTCCATTCCGTAGACGGACTGGAAGTAGTGCGCGGTCTGGGTGGCATTACCGACCACCCACACCACCGCATCCCAGCCACTCACGGGGAACGGGTCACTGTCACTGTCGTATTCGACGAGCCCGACGAGTCGATGCAGTTCGTCGGCGTCGAGGTGGGCGAGCTTCTCGCTGTCGGTGAGGGTGTATTCGAGCGTCATGTCGTGAACCTCCTGCCGCCGTCTGCGGCACCGGTCGATGTGTCGTGTATCACCAGGAGAAACCCATCGAACGGGGTCGCGCAACGTCCCCTTTCCCAACTGGTCGCGTTGGCTCGAATCCACAGGAGAGTGGCCATCCAGCTATACAATCGGCATAGAATTTGCGGCTCGATGGGAAGGACCCGCCATGCGCGAGCCCGTACAACTGGACGAGTTGGATTTTGCGCTACTCGACGCGCTGCACGCCGATCCGAAGATCGGTGCACTCGAATTGTCACGCCGCCTGACGGTCGCGCGCGCGACGGTCTCCGCGCGCCTCAAACGACTGGAGGGCACCGGCGTCATCGCCGGCTACGAACCCCGAATCAACCTGGCTGCAGCAGGCTTCGAAGTTCAGGCCTTCGTGACGATGGAGATCGTTCAGGGCGCACTCGAAGCGGTCACCGAAGTACTGGAGGCGATTCCCGGAGTGCTCGAGGCATTCGCCACGACAGGCGCGGGCGACATCCTGTGTCGCATCGGCGCCGATTCACACATCGGGCTACAGCAGACTCTCATCGAATTGAACAGGTCGTCGATCGTCGCCCGGTCGACCAGCGTGATGGTGCTGTCCGAAGTGGTGCATTACCGCGCGATGCCGCTGCTGCGAACGCTCGAGCCCGAACGATCGGCGAAGGCACCGGCGTACCGCCGTTGACCTGATCCACCAGCACGAATCGATACAACTGTGCGGATTGCACAGAAAATTCGACCGAGACGGCTCCGAACCTTCGCTCCGTGCACAGTTGCAGTTGCCTGAACCGCACCCGCGCCGAGATGACGTAGGGCGCAGATCGGGGAACTTCGGGGACAGTATGGTTAGGTATGGGAAATTCCCCATAGCTGCCTATACTCCTCCATATGGATCTGGAACTGAACCCCTTCAAGCCCGGATCAGGGTTGCGTCCTCCCGCGCTGGAAGGCCGGGACGAGCAGATCGACGCATTCGACCTGCTCGTCGCTCGAAGCAAGCGACGCAACTACGACCGGGGCATGGTCCTGTCCGGCCTACGTGGAGTCGGTAAGACGACCTTGCTGAACACTCTCGCCGAACACGCCGACCGGCAGGGATGGCTGACCATCGGTATCGAAGCACGACCCAACGCTGCCGGCACCGCCGCCGTGCGTGCAAAATTGGGCCAGGAACTGACTGTCGGCCTGCGCCGGTACAGCCGCAAGCACAAGATCCAGAAGCTCATCGACCCCTTGATCGAGCTGGCCCGCGGATTCTCCCTCGAGTTCGGTCTCGGACCGGCCACCGTCAACGTCGGCACCTCTCAACCCGCCGCTTCGAGTGGTGACATCGACCTCGACATCGAGGAACTCGTCGAAGCGATCACCACCGCACTCAAACCGCGGGGCAGCGCCTTCGGCCTGTTCATCGACGAAATGCAGGACCTCGACACCGACCTTCTCTCGGCGCTCCTGACCGTCCAACACCGGGCTGGCCAACGCGAATGGCCGTTCTTCCTCATCGGCGCCGGTCTTCCCAACCTGCCTGCCATCCTGGCCGACAACCGCTCCTACGCCGAACGCCAGTTCCTCTACAGCACAGTCGGCCCGCTCGACAAAGACGCCGCCTCCGACGCGCTGAGGATCCCGGTCCGCCACCACGGAGGTGACTTCACCGACGACGCGCTCGAAGTGCTCGTCACCGCCAGTGGCGGCTACCCGTACTTCCTGCAGGAGTACGGCAAGGCCATCTGGAACCTCGCACCGGAGGCACCTTTCCAAACAGAAGACGCAGAACTTGCCGTCGAGGTCGGGCGAAGCCACCTCGATGAAGGTTTCTTCCCCTCCCGGTGGAATCGGGCGACGGAGAGGGAGCGCCGCTACCTGACGGCCCTCGCCGCCACCGGCGAAGATGCACCTCGGTCGGGCAAAGTGGCCGAACTGATGGGAGCGACTGTCAGCGGTGTCAGCGACGTCCGCGAGACCGCGATCAAGAAGGGCCTAGTTTGGGCGCCCGAGCACGGACGGATCGCGTTCACCGTGCCCGGCATGGCGGATTTCATCCGGCGCCAACCCGCCGCCTGATACGCGAGAAGGGCCTCACCCCAAGGAAATCTCCGGGGTGACGCCATTCTCCTATTCGAACCGTCTCCGCCCATCGTCGGTGCTCCGACACCTGCTCGGAGTCAGCGGTCGGCGGCGGCGTCAGCGACCGTCTCGAAGCCCGGTACCGCGAGCACCGCCAGCAGCGCGACGGCGAGCGTGACGGCGAGCCGGCCCTGCACCGAGGTTCGGCATACCCCGCATTCGGGCGCACCTCGAGGAACGGGGTGCCCCGCAACGCGGTGCTCGCGTCGGTCGCGTTCGGATTCGTCACCGTCGGACTGAACTACGCCTACCCGGAGAAGGTTCTCCCACTGCTGCTCAATGCGGTCGGTTCCACCATTCTGGTGCTGTGGACGTTCGTTGCGGTGTCGCACATGGTGTTGCGACGTCGCGCCCGACGAAACGGAACCGAAGATACTCTGCCACTGAAGATGTGGGGATTTCCGTACCTGTCGTACGCGACACTCGGCCTGCTCGCCGGCATCGTGGTGCTGGCGCTGTTCGACAGCGCCGCCCGCACTCAGCTGCTCGCGACCGGCGCCCTCACGGCTGCCATTGCCGGTGCTTGCACGGTTCTCCACCGTCGCCGTACGAAGCGATGAGTCTCCGGTAGCCGACGGGCCCACTCTGAAGACACATTCGACAAGCAGAAGGGCTTCGGTGCACCTGGGCTCGCCCGGCATGACTGCGGGCGAGCCCAGGGCAACGGGCAAGTGGAGCGGAGCGTTTCGGCTCGGGTCAGATACCGAAGGGCGCTGCGTAGCGAACAGTGCCGCTGGGCAGCGGTTCGGAGCTGAGGCTCAGTGCCATCAACGCCTCGTCCGGGACATCGATACTGAGCCGGATGCCGTACTCGGAAGCGCGGGTGAAGCCGAAACGCGGGTAGTAGTTCGGATGCCCGAGAACGATCACGAAGTTCTCACCCGCCTGCTCCGCGGCCTCGAGAACAGCACGGATCGCAGCGGAACCCGCCCCGGTGTTCTGATGTTCGGGCAGGACCGCGCACGGCCCCAGGCACAGGGCCGGAGTGTCGTCGACGTGACAGCGAGTCAGCAGCGCGTACCCGACAGGCTTGCCGTCGGGTCCCGCACTGAAGATGGACAGGCCGTCTATCCATGCCGGATCGGCGCGTAGGGCGTCGACAAGGTCGGCCTCCTCTGCGGTATCGAATGCTGCGAGGTTGATCTCGCGGATTGCAGGGATCTCGGCGTCGGTCTCGGCGCGGGAAATCCAGTCGGTATGAGTGCTCAAAGCGTTCATCTCCGTTCGAGATAGTAAATGGCACAGCGATAGCGTCACGGTCGGGGTTATCGCTGGCGGTCGCGGAATCGATAGGTCGCGCGTAGGTCGCGCGTGATCTGCTTCTGGGTTTTGTTTCTCTTGCTCGACGCACGAGCGTCGTTGCCGCGAGAGGCGGCCCACTCGCTTTCGCGTAACAGCTTGCGGTATCGATCGAGTCGGCCTACATCCAACCTGCCGTCGACTATGGCTTCCTGAACCGCGCAGCCTGGTTCACTGCGATGTTGGCAGTCACGGAAAGCGCAGTCGTGTGCGTAGGCCTCGATCTCGGAGAACGCCCGCTCGACCCCGTCTGCGGCATCCTGCAGCCCGATACCTCGCAGACCCGGGGTATCGATGAGCACTCCGCCGCCCGGCAACGGCAGCAACTCGCGGTGCACGGTGGTGTGCCGGCCCTTGCCGTCGCCGGCCCGCACTTCGCTGGTGTCCATCTGCTGACTTCCGAGCAGCGCGTTGGCGAGTGTGGATTTCCCTGCTCCTGATGGGCCGAGGAGGACAGTGGTCCCGGTCAGCATCTCCGACAGGACGTCCAGGCCCGCACCTGTGGTGGAACTGGTGGAGACGATGTCCACGCCGGGAGCCAAGGCAGTGATGACGTCCTGCGCTGTTCCCTGATCGTCGGCGACATCGGCTTTCGTGAGTACGATGACGGGCTTTGCTCCGCTGTCCCAGGCCAGCGCGAGGAGGCGTTCGATCCGGCCCGCGTTGAGCGGTGCCGCGAGCGATACCGCGATGACGACGGAATCGACATTCGCCGCCAGAACCTGCTGGTGGGACGTGCGATCCGATGATGCCCTGGTGATTGCGCTGCGCCGGGGCAGCAGTGCCACCAGTTCCGGTTCCGGACCTGGGCGCAGCGCTGCCCAGTCGCCCGTGCACACGGACAGGACGGGGTCGAGGGAGGCGACCGCCACGCTGGCAGCGCGGACAGGACCCGATTCGGTGAATGTGTCACAGCGGCCACGGTCGACCCGCACGACGCGAGCCGGAACCAGACCAGCGGCCGCATATTCTGCGAATAGCGCTTCGAACGAGTCGTCCCAGCCGAGTGCGGACAGCGGAGACGGGGAAGGTCGAGATGAATACATGGTGAGACCCTTGGGTGAGGGGCCCCGCTCGAGCACCGAAACCATCGAGGCTACGAACCGATACGGTTCGCGCCGCTGTCGACGATGGGAATCGATCAGACCGGAGCCCAGGAAGTAAGGATGATCCGGGCGCTGCACAGCGCAGCGGTCTTCACCGCAATCATCAACTCACCTCCCGATCTCTACGTCGAACTCGGACGCACGACCTTAACACTCGACGATTGCGTCCCACCAGTCATTTATCGGCTCCCTCGGCCGTCATCCGCGGTAGGGACCGCCGGAGGACGTCAGAATCCGGTAGCCGAGTTCGTGTAGACGACGGTGCTCCGGCCAATGATCGCGGGCCCATACAGGTTCGGTGTGCGCGGCCGTGATGGCTGCGACCGTGGAGGCGTGTAGGTCGAACTCGAGGTCGCGGCGCAGCTCGGAAAGGTCCTCGCCGTCTGTCGCGGCGGTCATTTCCGAGACGCGGTCACGGATCCGCGCATCCGCGAATGTGAGGTGCCTGCGATGCGCGCGGGGCAGCACACACCACATGACAGCCACGGCCACAGTCACCCCGACCACCGTTTCGAGGAATCGGTCCTGAGCAACCGTCGCCAGATCGCCCGGCGCTCCGAGTACACCGAGGATCACCGCGAGCGGGGTGATGAACACCATCGCCAGTCCGTAGTTGCGCACCAGGAAGTTCTCCGTCCCGGCCATCGCCAAGGCCAGAACGGCCACGAGCGCAGCACCGTGCAGATCGAACCACACCAGTCCGGCGAGTAATGAGAGACCGAGCACCGTGCCCACGAACCGGTGAACTGCCCGGTACGTACCGAGGATCCGGTCCGGTCCCTGGTGCAGGATCATCGCAGCCGTGATGACCGCCCAATCCGACCTGCCGACGCCCAGCGCAACGGCGATTGCCCCTGCCGCCGGACAAGCGACAAGCAGCCGCAGCACGATGGTCGTCGACCGTGCTCGAAGGTGCGCGGCACGAGCGAGCCGGTAACGCACCGAGGGTCTGCGCAGCGGAATCTGCGGCCTGAGGTGGTCCGCAGGGGTTGCTTCATCGTGGTGCCCCGTGTGGAGAACTGCGGTACAGCGCAGGTGGGCGGCATACAACGTTTGCGTCAGCGGATGGTCCGGGAAGCTCTCCGGATCGGTGTTTCCCGCCGACCCGGCGAGCCCCGCATCGTGCAGGCATTGCCATGCGGCGTGCAGATCATGCACGGCGGTGCGGCGACGCATCGCCGAGTTCTCCGCCATCACGGCGTCGACTGCGGCAACCGCCGCAGCGACCGCGATACGTTCCGGGGTGCGCGGCCGGACCATCACGCCGGACATCCCGACTACGAGCGCCGTGCCCGCGCCGATCGCAGTCCACGTCACGACCGACGCGACGGACATACCCGAGGCAGGCAGAAAGGAGGCGATTTCCAGGGTGAACAGCAACAGGAACGCTCCGGGCGCGCCGAGACG
This sequence comes from Rhodococcus sp. F64268, assembly GCF_023015605.1. NCBI lineage: Bacteria > Bacillati > Actinomycetota > Actinomycetes > Mycobacteriales > Nocardiaceae > Rhodococcus > Rhodococcus sp. F64268. The sequence continues at coordinate 770,246 of NZ_JALKAI010000004.1, read as the reverse complement.
CAGCGCATCGACGACGAATGCGCACACCGCCACGACGACCGTCATCGCGAGTGCCACGGCCATCGTGCACCACGCGGATCCACCCGCGCTCACGACCCGATGGACTTCCGATCCGATGGCGGCGCCGACCCCTGCCAACGCAACGAGAGCGAGCCCGACGATCATGATGACTCGCCACCGTTTCCGGTAGGGCCGGCCTTCGCCGTAGACGACGGCAAAGGCGCCGAGGGTGGCGACTGCCGCAACCGAACCGAACCCCAGCGCGACACCGATGAACCCGGGTAATGCAACGGTCAGGGCGGCACGTGCGGCACCGGGCCATCGGCGCCCGTGGGGCGGCACTGCCAGCATCGCCGTCCGCAGCGAGCCCGGGGCGGGGATGGGGAGATCTGTGGCCAGCGTCTGCTGACCATCTGCTCCGTTCTCCACAATTATTCAGACTAGGAAGTGGGCGAGGCCATCCCCGAATCCGTGAATGCCGATGAGGCGCATCTCACGGCGTCTGCTCCGGAGTTCATGGTCAGGCGGAGGCTGTCGCCGAGCGCCCCTGCAGGGTGGACTCGACCAGGTTGCTCTTTGCGAGCGTCGCCTGCACGAGTCGCGAGTGCTGCTCGAAACCACCGACTGGGGCATCGACGCCGTCGCGTCCGTGTGCGGCTTCGGGAGCACCGTGACGTTCCGGCAGAATTTCGCGTCGGCCTTCGGAACCACACCCAGCTCCTACCGACGTCAGTTCTCCGGCTGAAACGCCGCCGATCCGGTTGAATCAGATTTCGTGGCGGTCGGATCCGGGAACGCGAAGCGGCACGTACTGCGCACTGCCTACGGCAGCACTTACGCCGAGGCCTTTCTCGTCATCGCCATCATCACGATTCTCGTCACCCGCCTCTACCTGGAACTGACCGGCTACCCGCAGGTGGGCGGCGAGACACTGCACATCGCGCACGCGCTCTACGGCGGGGCCGCAATGATGACGGCACTCCTGATCGGCTGGCTCTTCCTCGGTTTCGGGCCACGGCTGCTCGCAATTGTCGTCGGCGGCATCGGCTTCGGCCTGTTTCTCGACGAGATCGGCAAGTTCGTCACGAAAGACAACGACTATTTCTACGGTCCGTCCGCAGAAATCATGTACGTACTCATCGTCGTCGTGCTCGTGGCGAACCGACTGGTTCGGATCACCCGCGCTCCGACTGCGCAGGAGTACCTCGCCAACGCTGCTGCCATCGCCGCCGACGGACTCGCCGGTGGCATCCCACCGCACCGACGCGAGGCCGCCGCACTCATGCTCGACCAAGCACAAACGCTCGGTGCCGACACACACACGATCGAGGGCGTGCGCGCGGTACTCGACGCAGCAGAACACCGCGATGATCGTCTCGAAGCAGGCCAGCGGTTGGCGGCCCGCATGATCCCGACGCTGTTCCGCAGCCCACGCTGGGTTCCGGTCGTCGGATGGCTCATGGTGCTGGCCGCCGCAGCGGGCGTGGCACTCGGCATCGTGCAGATCGTGACGCGTGGAGTACACCTCGGTACCGCAGACACCCGGATCGACATCGACAGCATGAGCATCACCAGCGGCATCCTGTTCGCAAGTGCGACGATCACGCTGACAATGGCACTACCAGCCATGATCGCGGTGCATCGCAACGACTCGCTGCGCGGGCTTCGCGCCCTGCGCACCGCGGCGCTGATCTTCACTGCTCTCAACGCGCTGGCCGAGTTCGCCACCTCAGGATTCGGTGCCCTGCCCAACCTCGCGGTCGGCCTGTTCAGCATGGCCGTGCTCTCACACCACATCACCGTCCGGACCGAACAACTCACCGATACGACGGGTACTCCGTCACTGCCTCCAGGCTCGCCATCGCCGCAGCGAAGATGACGACGTAGAGCACGATGAGCAAAACAATGACTATTGCCCAGACGAGCAGCGCGATCTTGCCGAGTTTCTTCGCCTGCGCCGACGCACGGGCGGCACCCTCGTAATCACCCATCATCCACAGTGGGAACACCTTGGAGGAGTTGTCGAACGCCGAGAATGCGAGCGGCCAGAAGAAGAGGAGTGCGGCAACCGCCCAACCGGTGTTCTGCGCGGGCAGCGCCGGTCGCGAGGGAGCTGCGACCTGGCCGTACTGGAAACCTGCCTGAGCGAACTGCTGGGACATCGCGCCTCCGTGTGTGTCTGCATGCGCGGAGGCACGCCGCCCCCGTCACATACTTGGATGCGTAGAATCGCGTTTTGGTTCCCTCGCACGGCAAATTGGTTTCGCACACCGTGACTCACCCCACCAAGATCGAAAGCTCTAAGTTAGCCTCACCTACATGCTCAGATCATGGTCTCGCGTCGGCGTCGCAGCCCTCGCAGTTGCATTGCTCGCTTCCTGCGGCTCGACCGATACTGCCGGGCAAGCTGCCGGCAACGCCGATGTCGCGACCGGCGGGGAACGGTTCAGCACGGCAGACACCGAAACGGCGAAGCTCGGCAGCGACGCCGAACCCGGGGTGTTTCCACGCACCGTCACCCATGCTCTCGGTGAGACCGTTATCGAGAGCAAACCCGAACGGGTGATCGTGCTCGACAGCGGTGAGCTCGACGACGTCCTGTCGCTCGGCATCACCCCGGTCGGCCTGGCCAGCCCGGAAAGCGCCTCCGGACAGCCGTCCTACCTGGCCGACAAGCTCGACGGCGTCGCCGATGTCGGAACGATCAACAACCTCAACCTCGAAGCGATCAGCGCCCTCCAACCAGACCTGATTCTCGGCAGCCAGCTGCGCGCAGACAAGCTCTACCCGCAGCTCTCGTCGATTGCACCGACCGTGTTCAGCATCAGGCCCGGATTTCCGTGGAAGGAGAACTTCCTGCTCGTCGCAGACTCCGTGGGCGACGAGAACGAGGCGGTGGAAGTTCTCAACAACTACCAGGCGCGCGCCGACGAGGTCCGCGCATCGATCGATGGCGACCCCACGATCTCACTCGTTCGGTTCATGTCGGGAAAGATCCGCCTGTACGGGAACTTGTCGTTCATCGGCGTGATTCTGCAGGATGCCGGACTCCCCAGACCTGCAATCCAGGATATCGACGAGCTCGCGGTGGAGCTGAGCCCCGAGACGATCACGGAAGCCGACGGCGACCAGATCTTCTACACCAGTTACGGCCGGCCCGAAAGCACCGACGAGGCCACCGTTGTCGCAGGGCCGCTCTGGAATCAGATCGAGGCCGTCAAGGACGGTCGAGTGGAGCGGGTCAGCGACGAAACCTGGTTCCTGGGACTCGGCCCCACCGGCGCGATGCTGGTGCTCGACGACCTGCAGGAGATGCTCGGATCCTGACAGATCCGCAGCATCCTTCCCGCGCACCAGAACGTTTCCCACACCCGAAAGCGTCAGTGTGGGAAGCGATTCTGATCGCGGGAACCGCGACCGGTCACCGGGTTCGCTGTCGAACCGGCCGAGTATGGAACGACGGCATCCGGTACGCGAGCGCGGACGCCGACCGGCCCGCGGCCAGCACGGTGTTGTCGGGGCGGACGAGCGCGGCGCGGGCGTTGCCTGCACTCAACCACCCGTGCAGGGGCGTACCCGGGGCGGCATCGACGACGGTCCCGCCGCGTTCGGTGACCAGCAACCGCGTGTGCTGGCTGACCGGCGCGGCCGTCACGAGCGAGAATCGGCCTGCGGCGGGCCCGTCGTCGAAACGTGAGTAGGTACCCGCTGCGTCCGTCGGGAGGTTCGGGCACAGGGTGCCGGCAAGTCCGTGGCCCCCTCGGTCCAACGCGACAGTGCGTCCACGTAGTGGCGGTGTTGTGCTGTCCGTGACCCGGTGGCTCAGACCGGGGACCCGGTCCAGCCGGGGCGCAAGCACCCCGCGGGCGATGTCACCGAACCGGCCCCCGCCCGTCATGGCGCGTCCCATCCAAACCGCGAGGGTGATCAGGCCTTTCGCATGTGGGCGGCGCTCGGTTTCGTAAGTGTCGAGCCACCCCTCGTCGAGACCGCCCCAGAGCACCCCCGCCACCTTCCATGACAGGCTGAGAGCGTCGCGCAGGCCTGCACCCATACCTTGACCGATGAACGGCGGCGTCAGGTGCGCGGCGTCACCGAGGAGAAAGATCCGCCGGTCCCGCCATCGATCCGCGATCTGTGCGCGGAAGGTGTAATCGGTGATCCGGTGCAGGACCAGATCTTCGACGGGAACGGATCCGGTCCACGGCGCGACGAGCGGTGCAAGCGCGTCGGCAGTCGCGAAGTCCGCAGCACTCTCGCCGTCGAGGAGACGGAATTCCCAGCGATGCCGCCGGTCGCCGATGCGCATGTACGTCGCCGCGCGGTGGGTGTCGCACACCTGGTGCACGCCCTCCCACGCGCCGAGTTCGTGGTCGGTCTCGATGTCGACGACCAGCCAGCGCTGCTCGAAACCGAGATCGGTCATCGTTGCGCCGATACTGTTGCGCACCAGACTGTTCGCGCCGTCGCACCCGAGTACGAACGCGGCCTCGGCCACTTCGGCGGTGCCGGTCGCGCGGTCCTCGAAGACGACCCGCACCCGGTCGTGTGTGACCTGGTCGACGGCAGTCACCTCCACGTCGCCGCGGAAGGTGACCGTAGGCAGGGTCGCGAGATGTGCCCGGAGAATCGCCTCCAACGCCGGCTGGTCGAACATGTTCGCCTGTGGGTAGCCGTGGATGCCGACTCGACTGTCTCGTGTGAACTCGGCGAGGACGTGGTGATCGCTGTCGAGGAGTCGCAGTCCGAGCGCGGGCCGGGAGACGGCCGCGAACGCGTCGGCCACGCCGAGCCGGCCGAGGATCCGATACACCTCGTCGTCCAGGTGGACAGCTCGGGGCATCGGATAGACGTCCGACCACCGGTCGAGTACCAGGCAACGAACGCCGTACCGAGCGAGCAGTGCCGCTGCAGTGACACCGGTCGGTCCTGCCCCGACCACGATCACGTCAACAGGTTCCGTCGTCCTCATATACTCGCCCCGACAATGCCGTAGAGCACAACCAGCATGGCGGCGACCAGCGCCGGTGCCGCACCCTTCGGACCGTCACCGCTTCTCAGGTGGAGCACCGCACCCGAGAGGACCAACACCAGAAGGCACCCACCCGCCGCGACCCCGATCAGGGGAAACGCCAGGCCGACGAGGAGTCCGGCCGCGCCGAGGATCTCCAGGACGCCGATACGTCGGTAGGCCGCCTCGGTGAATCCGAGGTGAGCGGCTCGCTCTGGCATTCCGAGTCGTCCCGTGACCTTGGCGAGCCCGAACATGATGAAGGGCAGGGCCGCGAGCACCGCGAGGACAACTGTCAGTGCGGTCACCGGGTGGCCACCCGCCATGTCAGTGCGAAGGCGTCGAGAATCTGGGCCAGCGCTGTCTGGTCGGTGCCGGGTTGGGCGACCACGGTGACCGTCACGCCGCCGTCCTCCACGTCGGCCGTCACCTCGACGGCGCCGTCGTGCTCTGCGAGGGCCGCGGTGACGGCGCGGCGGGCAGCGTCGGCCCGCAACGGCAGCTTGTACGGCTTGCCGACCGCCGTCACCGGAAGCATGTCGACGACCTGCACCGACTTGGGGGCGGCGGCAGGTTCGGCGACGTGTTCCTTCGCCCATGCGACGAGGTCGGCTTCGGTGGTGGGAGCGCTGAGGGTGACGTAAGCGACGGGGACCTCCCCGGCATGCACGTCGGGCATCCCGACTGCGGCCGCACCCGTGACCGCGGGGTGCGACAACAGGGAATCCTCGACCTGGGCCGGGTCGATGTTGTGGCCACCGCGGATGATCAGGTCTTTCGCCCGACCGGTGAGGTACACGAACCCGTCCGCGTCGACGGCGCCGAGATCACCGGTATCGAGCCATCCGTCGACCAGCTTGCCCAGTCCGTCGAGGACGAGTCCGCTTTCGACGTCGCGGCCGACGACGTACCCCGGGAAAACGGCCGGGCCGCTGATCGCGAGCACGCCGGAGTCACCGGCAGGCAGGTCGGTCCAGGTGCCATCGTCGTCGATGCGGACCGCCTTGATCCGCTGGTACGGCAGCCGCTGCCCGACCGATCCGGGCCGGGGGTGGTCGAGGAAACTGCGGGCGCTCGCGCACGTCGCCTCCGTCAGGCCGTAGCCCTCGAGCAAGGTGATCCCGGTGTGCTCCTCGAACGCACGGCGCACGGCGGGCGGCAGCATCGACGCACCGACGACCGCCATTCGCAGCGAGCTGATGTCGGCGTCGACGGGCACATTGGCGAGGACGGCGTAGACGGTGGGCACCGCACTCATCGTGGTGATCCCGTAGTGCTCCACAACCTTCCAGAAGCACCCGTACAGCGGTAGATCGCGGTAACCGAGCGGTCCCGCCCACACCGCGTGCTGACCGCGCAGCGTCGGCGCCAACAGTGTCACCACCAGTGCGTTGACATGGAACAGTGGCAGCGCGGCGAAGATCGTCGTGTTCTCGCCCAGCTCCGAAGCTGCCGCGACCGACCAGGCGTCGACGATCTCGTTGCGATGGGTGTGTGCGGCCAGCTTCGGTGCACCGGTAGTGCCACCGGTGTGGAACAGTGCCGCCACGTCGTCCGCGGTCGGCAGCTCACCATCGAATCGCTCGCCGCCGGTTTCTGCGGCGAGCGCAGCGAACGAGAGCACGGCCGCTCCCTCCAGTTCCGCTGCGACGTCCGTTGTCTCGCCTGTCGGGGCGATAAGCAGCACAGTGTCGAGCACGTCGGCTGCGACCAGCGCCCGCACCTGCTCCCATCCCGCCGGGTCCAGCGTGGAGTCGGCGGCAATCAGTACCCGGGCACCTGACCGTTCGAGCAGGTGCCGGATGTGGGTGTCGGCCAACGCTCCGTTGACGGGCATCGCGATACCGGCCAGCTCGGCAGCGAGGGTGGCAGTGATCAGTTCGTCGCAATTCGGCGACATGATCGCGACGACATCGGAGCGGTGGACGCCGAGCCCGTGCAGCGCGTTGGCGTAGCGGTGCACGTCTACCAGCAGTTCGCGGTATGTGCGGCGCGTCGGCGACTGCCACCTTTCGGCGTCGGGAAGCACGGTGATCGCGGTACGGTCGGGCCAGAGGCTGCCGGCCCGCGCGAGGGCCTCGTAGGTCGTCTCGGGCAGACCCCGGTCGTCCAACGGCACCGCTTCGACGGCGGCGAGGTCGCCGGGATGGTCGAAGGTCGCGGGCCAGAGCACAGTGTCCTCGGTGTCGACGGTCATCGGGCGTACCTCACAGTGGTGCGCTGGGTGCCGAGGTCGATCTTGCCGTCGGGGGTCTCGATCGTGATCTCGACGACGTCCTCGTCCTCGAGGTAGTGAGGGTTTTTCGCCTGGGACTTGAAGAATGCTTTCCACTTCATTGCGGGAGGGAGCAGGGCGCCGATTTTCTCCACCACGCGCGGCGGCGCCTTCAGCGCGGTTCCTCCTGGAGTCCCGGTGAGGACGAGGTCACCCGGTGCGAGTCGCTGGAAACGGGCCAGCGCCGCCAGCGCCTGGGCCGGGGCGTAGATCATGTCGGCGCCGGTGTTGTCCTGGCGAGTCTCGCCGTTGACCGCGAGCCGCAACCGGAACTCGCGGAATCGTTCCAGCTCGGACGCGTCCAGGAGAACCAGCACGGGCCCGGTGGGGGTGAAGGTCGGATACGACTTCGCTTCGTAGAACTGGGTTTTGGGAAGCTGGACGTCGCGCGCAGAGACGTCGTTGGTGATCACCACCCCAGCCACGAAATCCGTCCAGTTGTCCGAGTTGATCTCGACGCCGACCTCGAGCGGGCGTCCGATCACCAGGCCGAGTTCCACCTCGTAGTCGAGGAACTTCACGTGCGAAGGGCGGACGATGTCGTCGTGGGGGCCACTGATCGAGCCGGATGCCTTGCGGAAGAACGTCAACGGGATCGTCTCCGGATCCATACCCGATTCTGTGACGTGGCTGACGTAGTTGGTCATCTGCGCGACCACGCGGCACGGATTTGTGACGGGGGCGAGCAGGTCGAGGTCGTCGACCGGGGTGCCGGCGGACGATGCGGCGGCCGCCTCGACGGCTGCGCGGTCGGCGAGCAACTCGGCAGTCGTGGTGGCGGCAGTGTCGACGCGGGCGGCGGTCCCATCGGACGTCAGGGCCCACCAGGCGTCGGCGGTGCGAAGAACAGAGGTACTCACGTTGCAGCTACTTTCATCAGTCCGCGGAGGCGTTCGAGGTCCCACTCGTTGTCCTCGCGCAGGGAATGGATCATGGATCGGAACTCGGCGGCCGATTCTTTTCCCGGCGCGATGCCGAGGAAGTCCTTGGTCGCGGGCGGACCCCACTGGGCCAGGCCAGAGGCGGTCATCGGTGCCCAACCGGGAGCGAGGGAGGCGTCGAACATGTCACCGTCGCTGAAGTGCTCGACGAGGAAACCGTCAGGGTCGCGCCAATAGTCGAAGATCTGGCTGCCCTGGATGTGCCGGCCGATGCCCCAGGAGCGCCGGTACCCCTCGTCCCGCAGGTACTCACCGCCTGCGGCGATCGCGTCGAGGTCGGCCACCTGGTAGGCGGAGTGGACATATCGGTTGGCCGGGCCGAGCGTCATCGCCAGGGTGTGATGGTCAGTGGGTTCCGATCCGCGGTCGCAGCGGATGAAGCTCATCGTCGGACCACGGTGACGCTGGCCGTCGTAGTAGAGGAAGTCGCTGACGATCAGCCCGAGATGCTCCAGGTACCAGTCGAGGGTTCGGCGATAGCGGGTGGACTGCAGAACGACGTGGCCGAGTCGCTGCACCTGGGCCGGCACACGGGGCGGCCGCTGGGTGCGGTTGACGCGGTGCAGTTCACCACCGAAATTGTGGGTCAGTGCAGGCTGCACGGGCAGCTCGTCCAGCTCGCGTGTGTCTGCTACGACGCGGACCGGAAGCCCGTTCGGGTCGACGAGTTCGACGCCGAGACCGCCGATGGACTCCGGCAGGGGTCGCACTGTGCGTTCGGTCGCGTCGGCCAGGCGCAGCAGGTCGGCCACGTCCGCAGCGTGGAAGGTCAATCCGACGAATCTCGACCGCGCACCGGCGCGGATGATCACGCACGGCGCAGCCCGCTCCGTTCCCCGCAAATGCAGTTCGCCAGGCGTCTTCGCTGCCGTGGCGAACCCGAATGCGTGCGCGAAGCGTTCAGCTCCGCGCAAATCCGGCTTCTCGAACTCGAGCCATGCCAAATCCCGGACCTTGATGATCGGGTTCCGTGCTCGGCCCGGGTGCTCTCCCGGAAGCCCCGCCTGGTCGCTGTGTATGCGGACATGAGCGTCGTGGCCCACCGCCGGGCTGGCGTGTGATCTGCGTTGGGGCACCGTTCACCTCCTATGTTGACGAAATCGTCACATGTGACGTGTGCATCAGTCAAGATGTTCTGACGAAATCGTCAGCAATGAAGGTGTGAGAATGGGGTGGTGCCGACACAGACCCGTTCCGATCAGCGCCGCGCCCGCACCCGCGCAGCGCTGATCGCCGCCGCGCAAAAGCTGCTAGCCGAGCGGCGGACGAACGTTCCGGTCCTCGAGATAACCCGGCTGGCCGACGTGGGCCTCGGAAGCTTCTACAACCACTTCACCGACAAAGACGAACTGTTCGAGACAGCAGTCGACGAGGCGCTCGAACGCTTCGGCAGCATCCTCGACCTCCTGTCCGACCACGAGGATCCCGCTGTGGTGTTCGGGCAGAGCCTCCGGCTGACTGTGCGACTCTGCCGCCGAGAGCCCGCGCTGACACGAGTACTGCTTCACCGCGGCCTGGAAATCACAGTCGCCGACCGCGGACTCGTCCCGCGAGCACGCCGCGACATCGACGCCGGCATCGCCGCCGGACGCTTCAGGAACACGGACAGCCGTATCGCAGTGTCCATCGTCGGAGGCGGTGCACTTTCGCTCGCAGCGCTTCTCGACGCCGACCCGTCACTGGACGCAGACGCCGCTGCCGACGACTTCGCAATCAACATCCTGTGCATGCTCGGACTCTCCGACTCGGACGCCGTCGAGATATGCCGAATGAACCTGCCCGACGTCGACGACTTGCTGGTACGGACGGAAAGTGCGTGACAGTGTTAGCTCAGCAGCATTCTTCCCGCGCACCAGACCCCGTTTCCCACACTCGAAAGCGTCAGTGTGGGAAGCAATTATGATCGCGGGAACCGCGACGTCGCGTCACGCAAGCGTCGAAGAAATGGCTACGGCGCGCCGTAACAGCGCCAGGGCACGTATCGCTTACCCGGTCCGGTGCAGGACATCCACCACCCGCCGGGCCATGTGCCGCATTCCCGCTTCGGTGGGATGCAGCTGCCGCGCGAGCGACAACGAGTACCGTCCCTCGAAGAAGCTGGAACCGGGCAGGGCGCATGCGTCGTGCCCCTCGGCCCCGACGGTGACGTCGACGAACTGGGCTCCGGCACTTGAAGCAGCGCCCGCCAGCACACGATTCATCCTGGTGAAGAACCCGTTGACGAACGCGGCGTCGGGGTCGCTCGTGGGGATGTTGGGCCAGCATCCGCGGGTGCCGAAGATGCCGCCGTGCCCGACGAGAAGAACTCGGGCATTCGGTGCCTTCCTGGAAACCGCTCCTAGGGTGGCGGTCACCTTCGGGCCGAGCGCGCCGAGCGCGGCATCCATGCGAGAGGTCACTGCCGGATCGTTCCTGCAATTCGCATCGACGCCGGGCGCGTCGGTGTAGCACGCGGAAACCAGGTTGGGCCAGGCAATGTCGTTTCCACCGATGCTGACCGTGACCAACGTGGTGTCCGGAGTAAGCGATTCGAGTTGGGGCGGTACCGGACCGGCCGACGTAGGCTGCGGCACCGACGTGACATGTTCGGTACGCGCCCCGGTGCACGACACATTCGTGAAGGATTCCGGATGGAGTATCTGCGCCACGACCGCGGGGTATCCGAGATTCGACCGCGAGCACCCGTTGGCGTGGGCTGCGGCGTCGAGATACGGTCCGGCCGCTCTCGAGTCGCCGAGCGCGACGTAGCGGATGTTCGGATCCGCCGAGCCCAGAGCCGGACTCGACAACACGGCGATCGCAGCAACGATCGCCGCCACCACGAACGCGCGCACCGCGGGAATTGGATTTCGTCCCTCGGTCACTTCAGATGCACCAGCCTTCACGAAGGTCATTATCGGTTAACGATGCTGTGACGGCAGTGCAAACGACAGAGTCGCTATGCGGAGATCTACCAAAGCAAACCCGGTTCATCGTTGCGCGGCCTCGTCCAGTTCGGGGACGATCTGCCCAGCGCTCGCAGGTTTCGCCGTGGCAGCGGCCGTGCTCACCGGCGCTACAGTGCGCGCCGTCGTCGCCGCCTCCGTCGACATCGGAACTGTCAGCGGAGCGGTTTCAGTAGCGCGAGTCGACGACTGCGGCGTCGTGACCGCACCGTCCTCGGATGGCGCATCGAGCCCATCGGAGATGTCGCTGACGATCCCGATGAGCACGAAGAAGGCTGCTACAACCACGGCGATCACGACACCGCGACGCGCCTTCGACGGCGGCGGTAGTGGAGGCGGAGGCGCGAAGGCTGCCGGATGCCCGGCCAAGAACGCGCGGTGCCCTGCCTCTGCTCGGGCAGCGAGTGCGTCGCGCTCGGCTGCAACCCGCAAGTAGTGCTCTCGTATCAGCTTGCCGACAGCGAGGTAGACGAGACCGACAGTGAACATCAACTGGACGAGGGCGGGTCCGACGTTGCCGTGGATCAATTCCACGATTGCCAACCACAGCGTGATGCCCGCGAACATCCCCGCGAGAACCCTCAGGTAGGGCTTCAAGTGCGCTCCTCCGGCTACCCCGGCCACACGCACATCGTCGGCGCGGCCTCGCAGAGGAAATCGAACCCGATCACCACGCCGTTACCCACGACCTCGTCACACCTGCCCGGCGCCGCTCACGGGTCGACACCCTCACCGAACCAGCGTGGTCTCCCCTATCCGGCGATTGCCTGCCGCACCGCGGTCGCGATGGCCGTCGCAACCTCCTCAGCTGCGGATTCGGGCAGGCAGGCGTAGCCGCACACCAGCCCTCGCGGTCCCTGCTCGCCGGCGAGCTGCACCGACACCGGGGTCGTACGGACTCCGAGTTGCTCGGCAGTTGCCGCGACCGCCACGTCGTCGAGGCCGTCGGGCAGACGCAACACCACGTGCAGTCCTGCATCGATACCCACCACGCTCACCCCGTCCAAACCATCGGTCCGTCGTCGGAGGGCGCCGACGAATGCGGCGCGGCGAGCCCGGTAGGTGCGCGCCGTTCGCGCGAGATGCCGAGTCAGGGATCCGTCGTCGATGAATGCGGACAATGCGAGCGCCGACGTCGCGTTCGCCCCCTCACCGCACACGGATACGGCCTCGGAAATGTTGGCGCGCAGGGGCTCCGGCGGTATCAGCCAGGAGAGCCGTAGCGTCGGTGACAGGATCTTCGACGCGGTCCCGAGGTAGGCGACGCAGTCGCGTCCGCCGTCGACGCTGCGCAGAGCAGGCAGAGCCGACACGTCGTATCGGAATTCGCCGTCGTAGTCGTCTTCGATCACGAGCATTCCGGTAGCGGTCGCTCTGTCCACCAGCTCGGCGCGACGCGCGACAGGCATGCGCGATCCCAGCGGATACTGATGTGCGGGTGTGCAGTAGACGGCGGCGTCGGTGTCGGCCAGGAGTTGCGGAGGCAGTCCGTCGTCGTCGACGCGAACCGGTCGGATACGAGCGCCTTCGGTGGTCAGCGCGCGGCGGGCTCGATGATATCCGGGATCTTCGAAAGCGACGTCGCGTCCGTCGAGGCCGGCGGCCACCGCGAGGACACGCGTAGCTGCGGCAACGCCGGGGAGTATCACGAGATCATCTGGAGTAACCGCGATTCCGCGGGTCCTGCGCAGGTGCACGGCGAGTGACCGTCGAAGTTCGGGATGGTCCAGCGGATCGACGCTACCGGTGGCCAGCGGTGCACTCGCAGCTCGGCGCCAAGCTCGCCGCCACGAAGGTTCGGCGATGAGTGCTGTGTCGGGGAGACCAGGACGGAGGTCGACGACCGCCGGAGCGGGGCGGGTTCGGGCCGGCGGTATCGGTGCCGTGTCGGGCGCGACCGGATGAGGTTGCGTGTGTGCACGGGCAGCGATGTCGGCCCCGGCGGCGATGCGAGTGGCAGACCCAGGCACTGCAACAACGAATCCGGAAGCGGCGAGCTCGTCGTATGCTTCGACGACTCCACCTCGCGCCACTTCCAGCTCGGCGGCGAGCACCCTCGACGACGGGAGTGCATCGCCGACCCGTAAGTGCCCGAGCCGGATCTGCTCGACGATCGCTTCGGCAATGCGGTGTCGCAGCGGCGTCTTCCCCGCAGTCACGGTCAACGACAGGTGGACGGGAGGGGATACGCGTGGCACGACTACCAGAATACTGGTCTGCTGGTATTGCCGGATTGTGGATCTGTACTCCGGTCCAGATTCCCGGCAGTGTTGATGCCATGGAGACGTTGACTCGCTATCCCGACCGTGCCCGCACCGACCGCGAAGACCTCGATCGCGTGCTCGATGCCGCGACGACCTGCACGTTCGCCACTGTGCTCGACGGACAGCCATGGCTCGTACCGATGTTCTACGCCCGCGACGGCGACCGGATTCTGCTGCACGGCTCCACCGGAGCCGGCGCGCTACGACACGTCACTGCCGGAGCGCCCGTTGCCGTGAGCGTGATGCTCCTCGACGGAATTGTCGTCGCCGAAGATCTGTATCACTCATCGGCGAATTACCGGTCGGCAGTGGTCCGCGGCACCATCGAACAACTCAGCGGAAACGAGGCGATCGACGCCCTGAACCGACTGTCCGACACCTTGATTCCCGACCGCAGCACCGAGGTCCCCGGCCCGTCACCGAAGCAACTGGCCGCCACTTCGGCGCTGGCACTGACGATCCGGCCCGGCGGATGGACCGTGAAGGAACGGAATGCGCCGCCGACCCGGACCGACGCGCCGGGGCCGTGGGCCGGGGTGGTACCGCTACGCACCGTCGCCGAGCGCCCGGTTCCGGCGCCGTGGATATCCGACGATGCGCCACTCCCCGCGTCGGTGCTGCGTCTGATCGCCGGTTACGGTTCGGCGTCACGAACACAGTAGCGTCCCCCAGCTTCTCGCTATCATGAATTTGTTCGTGATAATTAGCGAAAGCGAGGGTGGGTGTGATTGACGAAGCCGCGGATGCGAGCACCGAAGCCCGCTACCTGCGTGGTGATCTCGGTTTCGAGGATGCGCTGCGAGAGGTGACCGGCACCGATGTCGGCCGGGAGTTCTTCGCCCAGATCCTGCACAGCCTGTCCGACCGGAACCCGGCAGCACCGCCGCTGTCCGACCACGACGCGACCCTGCTCGATCAGGCCGGATTCGTCGAAGACCCGGCCGCGGCGGCGACCGTACGGGTGGGTCGCGACATTCGCATGCAGGAACTGATCCGCAATTCACTGTCGATCGCTGAGGCGGCAGACCGTCTCGGGGTGACCGCGGCCCGGATCCGGCAGCGCCTCGGGGACGGCACCCTGTGGGCATTTACGTCGGGCCGTAACCGATTGCTTCCCCCCGCCCAGTTCACTGACACCGGGGTGGTGCCGCACCTCGACCAGGTGGTGCCGTTGCTGGCGAAGGATCTGCACCCGCTGACCGTGCAGGCGTTGCTGACCCTCCCACAACCGTCCCTGACCGTGGAGGGCCAGCCGGCGTCGATTGTGGCATGGCTGTCCGGCAGCGCAGGAACTGCCGCCGATATCGAACAGGCCCGAGGCGTGATCACCGCCGCCGAATGGGAATCGGCATAGATGGGCTCGATGCTGCCCGCACCACCGACTGTTGCGGACCTTCGTGGTGCGGGCGTGCGCCCCGAGGAAGTGTTCACCTGGCAACCGGCCGAAATCGTGTGGCGGGTGCATCGCACCACCGGACCCAATGTGCTGCCGTGGAACAGCATGCGCACGTTCGGCCCGATCCTGAGGTTCGACCACCACCCGCCCCCGCGCGCCGAACATCCCGGCTACGGCGTCTGGTACGGCGCCTCCAGTCCCCGCGGCAGGCTGGCCGAGGCGTTCCAAAGCTCCCGTGTCATCGACCGCCACCGCGGCGACCCGTATCTCACAGGGCTGCGATTCACCCGCCCGCTGAGCCTGCTCGATGTGTCCGGCATCGGCGAGGGGACATGGGCGACCCGGGTCGGCGGCAACCATGCCCTCGACTCCGCAGCGCACGACCGAACCCAGCACTGGGCCCGCACCATTCACCGCGCCCACGACGATCTCGACGGCATCGTCTATCGCGGTCGGTTTGCCGGGAGTGTCTGCATCGTCATCACCGAACGGGCCGCCGATGCGTTCCCCGCGCTGCCAGCGGTGTCCCTCCCGTTGTCGCATCCCGGGTTGTCCGGGCCGATCGACAACGCGGCCTATCAGCTCGGCTACGCCATCACCTGACCCTGCAGTCCCCAGTCATCCAGTTCCGTAGAGTGGATGCACATGCCCTCCGCACTCGACCGCCTGACCCAGCCGCAACAGGCAACACTGCGTGGCCGATTTCCCCAGTTCGACGTGGTCGCCGACATGAGCTGGAATCTCGTCGAGACCACCGTTCTGCAGATTGCCACACCCGAGGGACGGTTCGTCGTCAAGGCCGGCGGCGCTGCGGATCATCACATCGCCCGCGAGATTCGGGCTCACGAGACATGGACGGGCCCGTGGGTCGCGACCGGCCATGCTGCTCGGATGGTCCACTCGGATCGCGACGCCAAGCTCGTGGTGACCGAGTTCCTACCGGGACGGCTCGTCCAGGACGATGACACGATGTCGAGCCTCGATACGTACGCGCAGGCAGGCCGGCTCCTCGCTACGTTTCATGCACAAGAAAGCATCAAGGACGACGGGTACGAGCGTCGCGCCAACGACAAATCGTTGCGTTGGCTCGCAGCGCCTCACCGCATCGAACCCGACGTCGCTGAACGCCTGCGGGCAATGATCCAGTCCTGGCCCACCCCCGCCGCGACGCTGGTACCGACACACGGCGATTGGCAGAGCCGAAACTGGATCATCGACGACGGGGTCGTCCGGGTGATCGACTTCGGGCGAGCGGATCTTCGACCCGCTATCGAAGACTTCGACAGATTGGCGGCACGGGAGTTCGTCCACGTCCCAGGAGCCGAAACTGCTTTTCTGGACGGCTACGGCACCGACCCGCGCGAGCCGAACGCCTGGTTCCGGCAACGCATTCGCGCCGCCATCGGAAACGCCGTGTGGGCTTTCCAAGTTGGCGACGATGGTTTCGAGGCCGAGGGGCACCAGATGATCCCGCAACTACTCGGAAGATAGTGTGGATTCCCCAATCGAAACGCAGACCGTCACGCATCCACGATGGCGCGCAACTTCTCGATCTGCGCGACACGGCCCGCCGCGTCGGGTGCGAGGGCCCGGACGTTCAGCGTCGTCGCGCCGGACTCCTTGAACGCCGCGACCCGTTCGCGGACGTAGCCTTCAGGCCCGATCAGCGAGATCGCCCGGACCAGCTCGTCAGGCACGGCCGCAGCGGCCTCGTCTTTCTTGCCGTCCAGGTACAGATCCTGGATGGTCTTGGCTTCCGCTTCGTATCCATATCGGCATGCGAGGTCGTTGTAGAAGTTCTTGCCACGCGCACCCATTCCGCCGATGTACAGGGCGAGGTGCGGTTTGACCGCATCGAGCAGGTGATCGACGTCGTCACCGATCGCGAGCGCGGGTCCGGCGTAGACCTCGAGTTCGCCGAGTGACGAATCACGACGTGCCGCGCCCTTCGCCAACGACTCGCCCCACACATCCTGCGCCCGCTCGGGATGGTAGAAGATCGGCTGCCAGCCCTCGGCAACCTCAGCTGTGAGCGCCACGTTCTTCGGTCCCAGTGCTGCAATGATGATCGGGATGCGGTCGCGCACCGGATGGTTGATCAGCTTCAGCGGTTTGCCCAGACCGGTGCCCTTCTCCGCCGGGAGAGGGATCTGGTAGTGCTTGCCGTCGTGGCGGACGGGTTCGCGGCGCCACACCTGCCTGCAGATGTCGACGAGTTCGCGGGTGCGGCCCAGCGGGGAGTCGTACGGCACGCCGTGAAAGCCTTCGATCACCTGCGGACCTGATGCGCCGATGCCGAGCACGAACCGGCCGCCCGACACGTAGTCGAGACCTGCCGCGGTCATCGCCATCAGCGACGGGGTGCGCGTGTAGATCTGAAAAATTCCGGACGCCAGCTGCACCGTCTTGGTTTTCGCCGCGAGGTAGCCGAGCTGACTGACGGCGTCGAACGAGTACGCCTCTGCCATGAAGATGATGTCGAGTCCGGCGCGTTCGAGATCAGCTGCCTCCTCGACGGTCTCGGCGAACCCACCGCTGTAGGTGATCATCGTTCCGATGCGCATCGGCAGTACTCCAATCGAACGATCCGGTGTCGAGAACGGATCCGAGTTTCGCGAACCTGAGGATTTACGCAGTTCAACAGTTCGCGGTGCGTGACGCAAAGACACATCGCCGATTCAATACATCAGCAATGCCTATGCCGAGACTCCGGTGGGGTCCCGTACCAGTTGACGGCTTGCTCCGCACGTGGGACCATCCCTCCACTGACCTTGAAAATAGGTCGACCCCGGCCGGTGCGCCAACACCGAACCGGGGTCTGGGCACACGACAGAAAGAGCTGTCATGCACCGTACGGTGGATTCTATCCACACGCCCTGCAGAGGCGTGCACCAGCGACGAGCCGCGAGCGCCTTCTCACGCGCCGGCCACCTCTTCTGGCCTCCAGGTTCATCGACGTCCTGACCTTCTCGCCCCTCGATCCTGCTCCGGCAGCCGGTCGAGGGGCCCGAGGTGTTTGCCGCCTGCACGGCGTGCACAAGGGCCGTTCCGGTAACCACGGCACAGCGGGCAGGCATCGTCGCTCATCTCCCACAGTCCGACGTCAGCGCATCGACGCTGCGAACCGGGGTGCCATTCCCACGGTTCGAAACCGACTGGGCACCAGTATTCCTCGTCTCCACAGCTGGTGGTGGAGCACCCGATCGTGAGGGTCGACACGAACGACCGGGTCCAGCGTAAGCCACACGTCACTCTCGACGTGGGGCCAGAAGCGCTGGCCGAGAAGGTCTATCGGGACATGGTGACCGGGCAGCGTTGGGGAAGGGGCCGAAGGCAAGCTCAGGGACCCGTAGGGTCTCCGTATGGTCAGGCACAGCCGCCCGCAGGGCGTCCTTCTCGAGTTGCCCAGCACGACACGGATCGCCCCTCAGCTTCCTGCGGTCGTGGTGTTCAAATATCGGTGACGTGGACACGTTCGCCCTGCACGCTGTACAGAGCGATGATCTCGGCGGGTCGGTCCTTGTGGGCGTTGGCGATCCAGTGCGGGGTCGTGGTGGCGAACTCTGCCGCCTCGCCCGCCCCGAGGGTGGTGCGCTCGTCGGACAACGCCAAGGTCACCGTGCCGCTGAGGACGTAGAACCACCCTCGCCCCGGATGGGTGTTGTACTTCACCGTGCTCGCCACACCACTGGGCGGGTAGATCACCTTGAATCCCCGTATGCCCCCAACGTGGACGCCGAGCGGGATGAATGTCAGGCCGTGCTTGCGCACAGGTTTCAGATGGACTCTCGGATCACCGACGCGCGGGGCAGCGACGAGTTCGTCCAGTGGGAGTCCATAGACCCGGGCGAGCG
Source organism: Rhodococcus sp. F64268 (assembly GCF_023015605.1). Taxonomy (NCBI): domain Bacteria; kingdom Bacillati; phylum Actinomycetota; class Actinomycetes; order Mycobacteriales; family Nocardiaceae; genus Rhodococcus; species Rhodococcus sp. F64268. Next base: position 751,560 of record NZ_JALKAI010000004.1, on the reverse strand, counting down.
GAAGCAGCTGCTCCAAACTCGGACGCACCAGGCCCCGCTCGAGACGGGAGATCGTGCTGGCCGTAATCCCGCTACGTGCGGACAGCTCGTCGAGGCTCAGCCCGAGCGATTGCCGGAACCCTCGAAGCCGTGGACCGACCGCGCGGAGCACCTCGTCATCCATCGCGCCTCCTCGACCCTACCGAGCCCTCATTTTGCAATCCTGCAAGGCCCCTGGCTTCGATGCAATGCAGGGTGCGAGCGTGGATCCCATGACCAGAGCTTCCAAGACCACTACCAAACCCTATCGGGTTGCGCCGAACGCGCGCCTCGTCGAGATGACCTCCCGCCTCACCCCCGGCGACGTGCTGGAGCTGGGCTGCGGCAACGGCGGCGACGCACTCTGGCTCGCCGAGCACGACTGGAACGTCACCGCCCTCGACATCTCGCAGCGCGCAGTCGAACAGCTGACAGCACTCGCCCAGAAGACCCGCCTCACGCACCGGCTCGTCGCGACTCAGTGGGACCTCGACGCGGGAGTCCCGTCCGGGGAGTTCGACCTGGTGAACGCCCATTACCTGCACGCCGCCTCCCAATTGGATCGGGCGGCCGTGTTCCGGGCCGCAGCACATGCACTGCGGCCCGGCGGTCATCTGCTGGTCGTGGATCACGGCTCCATCGCGCCGTGGTCGTGGAACCAGGACCCGAGCACCCACTTCCCGAGTTCTCGAGAGCTCCATCGCGAGATCGCACTGGAGCCCCCGGAGTGGGAGCTTGTACGCGCCGAGGCGGATCAACGGATCGCGGCCGGGCCGGACGGACGCAAGGCCGAGGTCACCGACCACATCCTGATGATCCGCCGCGCCTCCGACCGAGGACGATCGGCATGACCGTGAACCGACGCCGCGACGCCCCGCCACCGAAGACCGGCAACACCGAGGCGGAGGTGCTGCGCGGCTTCCTGGACTACCTCCGCACATCGATCGCAACCAAGGTCGAGACCACCCCCGAACCCGAGGTGCGCACCGCGGGCGTTCCGTCGGGCACCAGCCTGCTCGGCCTGCTGAAACACCTCGCTCACGTCGAGGAGTCGATCTTCCTGGGCCGCCGAACCACCAATTGGCCGAAGACATTCCGTTGCGATTCCACAGACACCGTCGAGAGTGTCGTTACCCGCTACCGCGCTGCCGTCGAACAGTCCAACGCGGCGCTGGACGGGTGCACGGACCTTGCCGCGCCGATTCCACACGGAGCCGGTGAGCGTCCGGGGCCGAGTGCGCGGTGGGCGCTGGCGCACATGATCGAGGAGACCGGCCGCCACGCCGGGCACGCAGATATCCTCCGCGAGCTCATCGACGGAACCACGGGCCGATAGTGTGCGCGCACCTCACAGCATCTCGACCGCGGCTGCAATGTAGGCATCGCCGTCGAAGTCGTCGTACAGGGACTGCTGCACAATGAAGCCCTGGACCACGCCGAGCACCACCGGTGCATATCCGGCCGCCCAGGCGTGAGAGTCGACAACTCCGGCGGGAAGCACGTCCGGATCTGCTTCCGCGCATTCGACGAGTGCATCGGTGACTGCCCCGAGTAGCCGCCCGATGACGAACTGTGCGAGTTCGCGGATCTCGGGGTCGATGGTGGCTTCGGCCCACACCTGCAGGATCGCCCTTCCGTAATCGCCGCCCGCGAAGGTGTGCAGGTCTTCGGTAAGCGTCCGTATGATGCCGACAGCGACATCTCCTGGGCTCCTCGCTCCTGCAAACACGCCGCCGGTGTCCAGTGCAGTGTGCCGGTCGCTGAGGATGTGGTCGGCGACCGCGACGAGCAATTGCTGCTTGCCGCTGAAGTAGCCGTAGATGGCACCGGCCGACAAGCCGGACTCGGCAATGATGTCGGCCATCGATGTGCGCTGGTAGCCCGCACGGGTGAAACACCGTAGGGCCGCGTCGATGATCTCTGCCCGCCGCGCGACACGATGCGCCTCACTCACCCTCGGCACGACATTTCTCCTGTTCACAGCATCGTTGTTGACAAGCCACTCTAGCCGACCTCACTATAAAGAACGAATATTCTTTTTGATTGGAGCATCATGAGCGCCACCCCACCGGCGACAGGTACGCCACCGATTGCACGCGCCATCGCCCTCGCCGCCGGCGCAGCCGTCATCGTCGGCGTCGTCCTGCTGGCATTCGCGTGGCCGGCCGTCACCTCCGAACCGCGCGACGTGCCCGTCGGAATCGTCGGTCCCGCCGCATCCGTCGCACAGACCACCGGGATGCTCGAAGCTCAGTCCGGCGACGCACTACTCCTCACCGAGGAGGACACCCGCGACGCAGCGGTTGCCGCGATCGAGCGACGCGAGATCTACGGCGCGATCATCCTCGGCGACAGCCCCACCGACGCGCCCGAGGTCCTCGTCGCCACTGCGGCGAATGCCCAAGTCGCGGCGATGCTTCAGGGCATCGCGACCGGCATGCAGCAGCAGATCGACGCGCAACTGCGGACGGCTACCGAAGCCGCGATCGCGCAGCGTCTCGCCGACCCTGCCGCCGCGAACGCGCCGATCTCCTTCACCATCCCGCAGGCCGAGGTTCCGGTGACCGACGTCGTACCCTTCTCCGATTCGGATGCGCGCGGGGTGAAGCTGAGTGTCGCCGCGTTCCCGCTCGTTCTGGGTGGGATGGCAGGCGCCGTCCTCATCTCGTTCGGTGTTTCGCGCGCATCCCACCGCCTTGCCGCGCTCGTGGCATACGGAGTGGTCGGGGGACTGCTGCTCGGCGCCATCCTGCAGGGCATGTTCGGGGCATTGCAGGGCAACTACTGGACGAACGCCGCTGCAATCGGGTTCGCGCTCGTCGCGATCACGGCACCCATCGTCGGACTCCGCAGCCTGATCGGCGCTCCCGGCATCGGGATCGGCGCCGTGCTGATGATGCTCGTCGCCAACCCCATTTCGGCTGCCACCATGCCCGTCGAGTTCCTGCTCTCACCGTGGGGCGCGATCGGCCAGTGGTTCCCGCCCGGCGCGGGCGCGACACTGCTGAAAGAACTCTCGTACTTCCCAGACGCGAGCACTGCCTTCGCCTGGGCTGTACTGGCGGGGTGGACGGCAGTCGGCGTGCTGCTCACCGCGATAGCCGTTGTGCGCGAACGGCGCACCCCCGACTCGGTCGACGCTCCGGAACTCGTGCCTGTCGGCTGAGCGAGCCCTCCGGGCGGCACGCGCACTACCGAACGATGCCCGCCGCTCGGGCTGCACGCAGCCAGTCCGGAAATTCGCTGAGCAACCGGCGGTAGAGCTCTGCGTCGCTGATCTTCCCGATGTCGTCGACGCTGAAGAATCCGGCGTTGTCGACAACGCGTCCCTCCATGGTGTCGAGACTTTCGAGGACCCCGTAGTCGGCCTTCCCGAGCCCGACGAACTGCCAGAATGCAGGCAGCGCGGCCGCTTCTTTCATCAGCGCGCTGATCTGCTTCTTCTGACTGAAGCCGCCGTCGGTGAAGAACAACACCAGGGTGGGCATCGTTGCTCCTGGTCTGAGCGAGGAGATGATCTCGCCCATGATCGGCAGTTCGTCGTTGAACCCGCCGATGCGCTTGTAATCGATACCGCCATGCACACCGCCCAGGTGCAGGTAGGTCGACGACCACTCTTCGACTTCGTGGACAGCGATGTCGGGAAGCCGAGCAAACGACACCGCGTACAGGTAGGGCTCGAGCTTTCCGTCGTCGTCGACCTGCACGGCGATCGGCACCATGCGTTCGACGACTTCGTGGATGCGCTTCTTCGAATACTGGCGATGCATGCTGCCGGTCTTGTCGATGACGAGAACGACGCGTGCCCGCACCCCGGGCGCCCCCTTGTCGAGGAGCACCTTGGCGACCTCACGCTTGCGCAGGTCGAGCTTCTGGCGCTTCTCGAGCGACAGCTTCTCCTCGCCCGCGACGGTGCGCACGCCGTCCTCGGCCGGTGCAGGCGCAGGAGGCGCGTCGTCGACCTGCACACCGTGCTCGGTGACGAGACCGGACAGGCCGGAATCCCAGCCGGCGGAGACATTGCGGATCTTCCACTCACCGTTGCGCCGGTAGACCTCGAGGAGCACTGCAGCGCGTTCGCTGGTCAGATCGAGAGCTTTCGCAGTCGCAGCGCCAGTGGGATGAGCGACGTCGACTCCGAGTCCGGGTACGGAGGCGAGACTGCCGGAGACGCTGTCGTCGAGTGCAACTGCGATCGAGAGACGTTCGATCGCGGGCGGGATGGCGGTGAGGTCGATGGAGACGCGGTCGGCGGCGACCAACCGGACGGCACCTTCGGGCGATGCTGGCTGGTTGAAGAACACGAAGTCGGTGTCGCTGCGGACTTTGCCGTCGGCCCCGAGTTGGAAGACCATCAGGTCGACGGTCCCCTGCTTCGCTCCCGTCACCGATGCCGTCACAGCTCCGGTGCCGATGGTGGTGTTCTGTCCGCGCGCCAACTCAGCCATGACTGATTCTTACCTCGAGCTCTGCCGGAGAGACAGTTGAGTGTGCAGTTGTTGGCGGGTTCAGGACCAAATCATGCCGATAACTGCACACTCAAAAGGATTTCGAACGACTCGTAAGCCAAATTCCCGTCACGTCAGGTCCGGTCAGCGGGAACCGTGTCCGCCACCTTCTGGAGCGACGTTGTCCCCCACGAGAGCTACGCGCAGGTCAGTACTGTCGGGTGACGATTTCGAGGCACTGGATCCGTAGGTTCGAAACGATCGCGGCGCTCGGGGCCCGCGGCGCCGACGAAGGGATCTTCATGAGATTCGTCCTACAGCTCCTGGCCGTCGCGGCGGTGTCGTTCATCGGCAGTCAGGTCCTGTTTGCTGTAGACGGGAATGCTTGGCTCACAGCGTTTGTCGGCGTGTGTGCGGCAGTATCTGCCCTGTGGGTCTACCGCTGGGTGGTGCGACGCACCGAGCACCGGCCCACCACCGAACTGGCCCGACGCGGAGCCTGGCAGGCCATGGGGTGGGGGACGCTCATCGGTATCGCGCTTTTCGCCTTGGTGATTGTGAATCTTGCTCTCCTCGGAAACTACGACGTCGAGGGTTGGGGCTCGGTAACGGGGGCGTTGGGGATGATCGGGTTCATGGCCGCAGCTGCCGTCACCGAGGAGTTGCTCTTCCGCGGCGTCCTGTTCCGGATCGCGGAGGAACGCGTGGGTACGTGGATCGCGATGGTCGGGACCGGCCTCCTGTTCGGCATGGTGCACCTGTTCAACGAGCACGCCACCGTGTGGGGTGGCCTCGCGGTCGCGATCGAAGCCGGTGGCATGCTCACGGCTGTATACATTGCGACCCGCAGTCTGTGGCTGCCGATCGGGCTGCACTTCGGCTGGAACTTCGCCGCGGCAGGCATTTTCAGCAGCGAGGTTTCGGGAAACGCCGCCACATCCGGACTGTTGCAGACTTCGACCTCAGGTTCCACGCTGGTCACCGGCGGTAGTTTCGGCCCGGAAGGAAGTCTGTATTCGGTCGTGTTCTGTGTGCTGGTGACGCTCGCGTTCCTGTGGCTGGCGCGACGCCGCGGCCAGATTGTGCCGCGGCGTGGGCGCGCCGACCGAAATGCTGCCCCCGCTACACTCGGCCGGTGATCGGACTCGGACCGGTGCTCGGGCAGACAGGACAGGCCTGGCGCCGTCTCGATGTCACCGCTCGGGATCTGGCCCTCGGGGTGGTGCTGATCGTCATCTCGTATCTGCCGGGCTTCCGCAGCAACGGGACCCAGATCGGCGATCTGGCGACCCGCCCCACCGATGCGCTGGCATTTGTCGCACTTGCTCTGGAGTGTCTTCCACTCGCCATTCGCCGCCGGTTGCCGGTCGTCTGCCTCGCCTTGGTCTCGCTCGGCTTCTGCCTCGACCAGCTCCGCGGCTACCATTCCTTCGCCGGCATCGGCCTGTGCATCGCGTTGTTCAGCGTCGGCGCCCATCTGCATCGGTACCGGTATGTCACGGCAGTCGCGTTCTCGGTGGTCTACGTGGCATTCGCCGTCTCGCTCACCTGGATCGGGGCAGGTGAACCGCCCAGCGAGTTCGTCACCTTCTACCTGGCGTTGACGCTTCCTTGGGGTATCGGCGCCTGGGTGCGCACGGCCCGCATCGCGGAGTCCGAGCACCGTCGACGCGTTGCCGAGGACACCCGCACTGCGGAACGCATTCACATCGCCCGCGAGTTGCACGATGTCGTCACCCATCATGTGACCGCAATGATCGTGCAGGCCGAAGCGGCGCGCTATCTGACTGCGGCTCCCGAACGCCTCGATGGGGTGTTGACCGACGTCTCCGACACCGGTCGCAAAGCCATCACCGACTTGCGGCATATCCTCAACCTGCTCGACCCCGATCACGGGCTCGGAGACCGGACGCCGGCCGTGGGTCGACTGCACACACTCATCGAACAGACCCGCCGTGCCGGGCAACCGGTCGAGTTCACCGAGGAAGGCTGCCCGGCTGCGTCCGCGGGAAGCGCCGACCTCGTCGCCTACCGCGTGGTCCAGGAAGCTTTGACGAATGCGCTCAAGTACGATCACGGCGGCCGGACCTCCGTCCAGGTTTCTCACGGAGAGAAGGAGATAACCGTGACGGTCGGGACCGACGGTAGCGGTTCGTCCCTCCCGGACCCCGGAGGCAGCGGGCGCGGACTGGCCGGGCTCCGTGAGCGAGTCGACATTCTGGGCGGCGACTTCCGCACTGAGAACTTGATGGACGGCGGCTATCTCGTTTCTGCCCGCATCCCGGCGGGGAATCCTTCGTGACCGACCCGATTCGTGTCTTGGTCTGCGACGACCAGATGCTGGTCCGCACCGGACTCGTGACGATCATCGATGCCCAACCGGACATGGAGGTGGTGGGCGCATGCGGCGACGGCCGGACTGCAGTCGACCTGGCCGGCCAGGTGCACCCGGATGTCGTCGTGATGGATATCCGTATGCCTGTGCTCGACGGCATCGAGGCTACCCGGTTGTTGTCCGGGGCAGGGGTGGCCCGACCGGCCAAAGTGCTGGTGGTGACCACCTTCAATCTCGACGAGTACGTGTATGACGCGCTGCGTGCCGGAGCTTCGGGGTTCCTGCTCAAAGAGGCTCCTCCGGCCCAGCTCCTCCACGGCATACGTACGGTGGCCGGTGGTGCGGCGCTGCTCGATCCCGATGTCACCCGCCAGCTCGTGGGCCGCTACGCCACCCGAATCCGCCCTGCCGACGGCGCGGCCCTTCCCGACGTGCCGCTGACCCCACGCGAACTGGAGGTTCTGCGTCTCATCGCCGACGGGCTCTCCAACAGCGAGATCGCCGGGACCCTCCAGATCAGCCCCGAGACCGTCAAGACGTTCGTCTCCCGCATCCTCGCCAAGCTCAACGTGCGCGACCGTGTCCAGGCCGTGGTGTACGCCTACCGGAACGGTCTGGCTGTCTGACGCGCGCAGTTCGGCACCCTCCCCATTTCCGAGCCCTTGCCACACTCCGGGAAGTGAGCTTAGACTCCCCTAAGTTACGGGGTGCAACTTAAGGGAACGGGGGCGACGAGCAAGTGGCCGAGCCGGGCAGACGCGTGCGCAAGATCGACATCGACGACATCGTCCGAGTCGGTCGCGAACTGGGCATGCGCCACCTGAGCCTGAGCGCGGTCGCCGCCGAACTCGACGTGTCCACCACCGCCCTCTACCGGCACGTCGACGGACGCTGGGGTCTCGAGCTGGCGGTGGGAGAAAGCCTGCTGGATGACCTCGTCCTGCACGACGACCCAGCCCACGACGCCACACAACACCTGCTGTCGTTCGGATTGCAACTCAGAGCCTTCGTTCTGGCCAACCCCGGGCTCGGCACCTACATGCAGACACTCTTCCCGCGCGGCGAAGCCGGCCGTCGCCTGATGGTGCACGAGGTGGCCGCCCTGACCCGACGCGGATACACACCCGACCTCGCCGTCATCCTGGCCAGTGCGGTCGCGGGCAACACCATCAATTACGCGGTGGCAGACGAAAACCAGCAGGAAAGAGCAGAGGGACTCGAGGACCAACGCCGCAATGTCACGAACCAGTTGGCCACCGACGCAGAGCTGGGCACAACCCACCGCGAGCTACCGACGTTCACACACGACGAGTACGTGAAACTTGTTCTCACAGCAATAATTCGAGGCCTTGTCGCGGTCGCACCTCCAGGTCGGCCGTTGGAGCAGGTGATCGCCGATCTGGCGGCCACCGGAATGGGGATCTGATGGCCAAACGGGGGTTCCAGGGCGCGGTGATGCGCGGATTCGGTGCCCGCGTCCACGACGCGGTCGTCACCGGTACCGAGCAACTCGCACCGCACTTCCTGCGTGTGCGGTTCACATGCACAACGCTGTTCGACGATGCCGATCCGGGACCGACCGCATATCTACGGTTCTGGGTCCCCGACCCCGACGACCCCGACACGGAACATCAACGGGGATACACGTTCTCCGAGGCAGATACGGAGGCAGGCACCTTCGCGGTCGATTTCGTGCTGCACGAACCGGCGGGGCCGGCATCGGTGTGGGCGAAACACGCAGAACCCGGTAGCACCATCAGCATCACGTCGTTCGGTTCCAAGCAGTTCACCGTGCCCGACGAACTGCCCGCCGGCTACCTGTTGATCGGCGACTCCGCCTCGATTCCCGCGATCAACAGCATCATCGACGTTCTCCCCCGCGATGTCGCCGTCGAGGTGTACCTCGAACAGCACGACGACGCCGACCTCCTGATCCCCATGTCCGATCATCCGCTGATGAACACGCACTGGGTCCCGCGGCTCGGCCCCACCTCGCTGGCCGCGGCGATCGAGGATCGCGACTGGTCCAATTGGAAAGCATGGGCCGGTACCGAATCCAAGGCCCTCAAGCATCTGCGGACCCGTTTGCGCGACGATTTCGGATTCCCCAAATCCGAGGTGTACGCACAGGCCTACTGGTTCCACGGCCGTGCCATGGGCACGTACCGCTCGAACGGCAACGCCGAGCCGGAACCCACGATCGAAGAGGCACCACCGGCGCCGCAGCCCACCCGGAGCAGTCGCGGCTCGTGGCAAGCGGAGTCCGGGAGCAAGCTGATCGGCACGCTACGCAACACATTCGTCGCTGCCGGCGCCCTGCAGGCCTTGATCACCCTGATCCAGCTCGCCCCGTTCGTACTGCTCACCGAGCTCGCTCGTCGCATGCTCGACGGAGCACCGGAATCACAGCTGTGGACGATCGGTATCTGGGCGATCGGACTGATGGGCGCGGGCACGCTGCTCGCCGCCGCACTGTCCTTCTGGCTGCACACCGTCGATGCACACTTCGAACGTGGCCTGCGGAAACAGCTTCTGAGCAAACTCGCGAAACTTCCTCTCGGCTGGTTCGACGACCGCGACTCCGGGCAGGTGAAACGTGTCGTGCAGGACGACACGTTGTCGCTGCACTACTTGGTGACACATGCCGTCACCGATGCCGTCGCCGCGGTGGTGGCGCCCGTTGCTGTACTGATCTACCTGTTCACCGTGGACTGGCGTCTGGCGCTTCTGATGTTCGTGCCGATCCTCGTCTACGTCGTGACGACGGTGATCATGGTGGTCCAGTCGGGAAACAAGACGGCGCAGGCGATGCGCTGGGCCGACCGCATGAGCTCCGAAGCGGGTGCCTATCTCGAAGGACAACCGGTGATCCGTGTGTTCGGCGGAGCAGCGGCATCCACGTTCCGCGCACGACTACGCGAATACATCGAGTTCCTCGACGGTTGGCAACGCCCGTTCAGCAACAAGAAGTCGCTCATCGACCTCGCGACGAGACCCGCCACCTTCCTGCTGCTCATCACTGTCGCGGGGACCGCTCTGATCACATCCGGAAGCATGCAGCCCACAGCTCTGCTGCCGTTCCTGTTCCTGGGGACCACGTTCGGAGCTCGCCTTCTCGGCCTCGGGTACGGTCTCGGTGGCCTGCGCGGAGGCATGCTCGCTGCCCGTCGAATCGGTGTCGTCCTCGACGAGCCCGAACTCGGCACCCGTGAAAGCGACTCCGCGCCAGCCCGTCACGCAAGCTCCGTCGAGTTCGACCGCGTCTGCTTCTCCTACCGGCCCGGTGTCCCCGTGATCGACGACGTCTCCCTCGCCCTGAGTACCGGAACGATCACCGCGCTCGTCGGGCACTCGGGTTCCGGGAAATCCACGATGGCGGCACTGCTCGCCCGGTTCCACGACATCGACGACGGCACCATCCGCATCTTCGGACGCGACATCCGCGAGTTCGATGCCGATTCCCTCTACGAACAGGTCGGATTCGTCTTCCAGGACACACAACTCGTGATGGGAACGGTGCGAGACAACATCGCGCTCGCCGTTCCCGACGCCACCGACGAACAGATCGAATCGGCTGCACGGTCCGCGTACATCCACGATCGGATCCTCCAGCTGCCCGACGGATACGACACCGTGCTCGACGCCGATCCACAACTGTCCGGCGGTGAACGACAACGCATCACGATTGCTCGTGCCATCCTTGCCGACACTCCGATACTCGTCCTCGACGAAGCAACGGCCTTCGCCGACCCCGAATCGGAATACTTCGTCCAGCAGGCACTGGGCAGGCTCACCGCGGGCCGCACCGTACTGGTCATCGCACACCGCCTGCACACCATCGTCGACGTCGACCGCATCGTCGTCCTCGACCGCGGACGCATCGCCGAAACCGGCACCCACAGCGAACTGCTCGCCGCAGACGGCCGCTACCGGCAGATGTGGGACGCGGGTTCCCACACATCGAACGAACTCGCCTACGCAGACCAGGAGCCGGCCCGATGATCCGCACCCTGCTCGCCCTGCTGCCACCGGGCAGCCGCCGCACCGTCGTCCTCCACCAGAGCCTGACCGTCGTCAGCGTCGTCCTCCGCGCCGTCGGTGTCGTCCTGCTCGTGCCACTCGTCGGTGCCCTGTTCGGCGCCGCCCCGTCCGATGCGTGGCCCTGGATGGGCGCACTGGCCGCCGTCACCGTCGCGGGATGGATCGTCGACACAGCCGCCTCCCGGCTCGGCTTCGACATCGGCTTCGGGCTGCTCGACCACGCCCAGAACGAAGTTGCCGAGCGCACCGCACGAATCCGGTTGACATGGTTCACAGGTGAGAACACCTCCATCAACCGTCAAGCCATCGCGGCCACCGGACCGGATCTCGTCGGTCTCATCGTGTATCTGGTGACACCGATCCTGAGCGCAATCCTGCTGCCGCTCGCCATCGCGATCGCGTTGCTGCCGATCAACTGGGTCCTCGGTGTCGCCGCGCTCGCCGGTGTGCCCATTCTGCTCGGAGCGTTCCTGTTGTCGGGGCGACTCGGGCGCAACGCCGATCGCGTCGCAGCCGATGCCAATGCTGATCTCACCGAACGAATCGTCGAGTTCGCCCGCACCCAGCCCGCCCTGCGAGCGGCACGACGTACCGAACCCAGCCGCAGCCACGTGGGCGAGGCCCTGGAGCGTCAGCATTCCGCGACTCTCCGAGTGCTGCTCATGCAGGTCCCGGGACAGCTCATCTTCAGCCTCGCCACCCAACTCACACTCGTGATCCTTGCGGGCTCGGTGACGGTACTGACCGTGCGCGGCGATCTCGATGTGTCCGAGGCGATCGCTCTGGTCGTCGTCATCGTCCGGTACCTCGATCCGTTCACTACGCTGAGCGACCTCACCGGAGGAGTGGAGTCGTCGCTGACCACGTTGCGTCGCATCCGCGCCGTCCTCGAGGCGCCGGTCGACAGTGACGACGGCGCCTGCACCATCACCGGGAGAGCTCCCCGAATCGAATTGCAGGACATCCGCTTCTGGTACGGAGGCGACGCCCCGGCACTCGACGGTGTGGATCTCACCTTCGAACCCGGCACCACCACTGCCATCGTGGGACCGTCGGGTTCGGGCAAGAGCACCGTCCTCAGCCTGCTCGCGGGTCTTCACACCCCGCGTTCGGGACGAATCCTCATCGATGGCATCGATATCGAAGACCTCGACTCACTGTCACGCGATTCCCTGGCCGGTATGGTCTTCCAGCATCCCTACCTGTTCGACGGCACGATCCGCGAGAACATCCGTGCCGGCGACCCGAGCGCCGACGACACGGCACTCGCCGCAGCCGCGTCGCTCGCGCAGGTCGATGAAGTGTTGGCTCGTGTCCCGGACGGGTGGGACACCAGGGTCGGCGAAGGCGGCAGCGCTCTGTCGGGTGGTGAGAAGCAACGTGTGTCCATTGCGCGGGCCCTGCTCAAACCCGCACCGCTCCTGCTCGTCGACGAAGCGACCAGCGCGTTGGACACCGAGAACGAGACCGCGATCGTGCAGGCCCTCACGGACGACCCCACCCCGCGGACCCGCGTGATCGTCGCGCATCGGCTGGCGAGCATCCGCACCGCCGACCGGGTCGTGTTCCTCGAGCAGGGCAAGGTCGTGGAGGAGGGCACGGTCGAGGAATTGCTCTCCGCCGGCGGACGTTTCGCCGAGTTCTGGCGCCAGCGCGACGCTGCGTCAGGGTGGCAACTCGAGACGTCGGGCAAGAATCAACTCGGATGACAACCGCCGGCGGACTGCTGACGCCCTATTGCGCGGGCACTCCCTCGACTTTGATCCGCTCGATGCGCAGCGTCCGGATCTTCCAGGATCCATCCACCCGTGTATAGGTCTCGTGATAGTAACCGAAGCCGAAGATCTCCGAATAGGGTTCGCCCGCAGGGAATCTCAATAGGGTTTGTCAACAGTGCGGCCGCAGGCCGATCCTGTAGGTTCTCAATCTCGGCTGCACCTGTCTCAGCGCGAGCTGCACTTCGATTGCACTCGGCGCGCCGCGATTGAGACTCCGCAGGTCAGGATGCTTTGTTAATCACGGCCGCGCACCGCGCCGGCGAAGAAGTACAGCGAAGTTGAGACGGACCGCGGTACAATCGCCATGAGACAACGTCGGTTCCTGCTGGTCACGGGCCGATCAGGTGAAACCAGGCCTGAGTCCCTACAGCTCCTCCTCCTCGGCGCCGGAGGCGACGCAAGACCGCAGGGCCTGGAGTGCGAACCACCGATCACCGCGGCGAACACGCAGCCGTCGATGATCCACACACCTACTCGGGCGAGAGGGTGGGGTCGTACTGGATCAACGTTCCCGGCACGGACATCAGCCGCAGGTCATGGAGTTCGGCCACCAGCGCGTAGCGCCCCGGAGAAGTCCTCGATAGTGCGTGTGGCGATGCCTACCCGCAGAGACATCTGATCGCCGGGTCGATGTCGGGCAGCCTCGGTGCGTGCGAGAACACAGCACCCCGGCCATGAAAATGCTGGCATTCCATACGTGTGACTCCGGAACGCCGACCTGAGGCCCGTGTCACCGCCAGCGGACTCCGTTTCATCCGATCCCGTGTCACCCTGCCCCAACAGGCATGTCGGTTGAGTTGTGACTGGATCGTTACATCGTTTGATGATATGCAACGAATCAGTAACCGTAACTTGGGTTATTGAGTGACTGTTGGTGTTCTTGTGACAGAAGAGGTACGCGATGCGTATACCGCGGAAGCCTGATCGAACCTTTTGGAGAATCCGTGAGAGTTGTCATCATGCATTGACGGCGATCGTTGTGGTTGTGTTGGCCCTCTCCGGAGCGCTCCTGAATGCAGGACCGGTCGGCGCGGATCCTCGGTGCCAGAATGACGATCCGTGGTACGGATTCTGCGTCGGCGGGGCGATCTTGCAGGAGTACAACGAGGTCGGGGGATGGCCGTTCTTCGGCGACGCAACGAATTGGGAGGCAGACGCCCTTCGCGGGGGACGCTGGCAACCGTTCACCAACAACAGTTCCATCTATTGGCATCCCCTGGTTTCCGGAGGTCATGCGAATCAGATCGGTGGGCTGATCCGCGACAAGTGGGGGTCACTCGGATGGGAGGACGGGAACCTTATGTACCCCACCACGCGCGAACTCGGAACTCCCACCAAAGCTGGTCGGTACAACCATTTCGAAGGCGGCTCTATCTATTACTCGGCGGCTACGGGCACCCACCCAATTTGGGGAGCGATCCGAGACCAGTGGGCTGCCGCAGGATGGGAGAACAGCAGTTACGGATTCCCGACCACCGACGAGTACAACTGCAATTCGGAGTCTTCGTCAAATGGCGGTAGGGGGCAGTCCTTCGAGAACGGATTCTTGTTCTGGAACACGACCCCGAACTTTTTCACCAATTCCGCCAGCTCGGTCTACGGCTCCCCCCCGGACGCTTCGCTACAGTTCGACCACCAAGTACACAAGCGCGCAGAGCGCGGCGGTGGATGCGTGGAACGCGTTGGGAAAGGTGGCAAACGTAGCCGCGACTACCATCGACAACGAAGTTCTGGTTGTTCGGGACGTCAATGATTCAGATCTGGGCTGGGCGGGGCTCTACACCTACCGGGGACTCGACTTCTCTACCTTGGAAATGAACGATGCAACGTTCGTGGACAGCAGCGACCCGCGGATTGCGCGGGTGATGCTCCATGAATGGGGTCATGCGCTTGGGCTTGGCCACTCATGCTCTGGAGCGGTGATGGATACCGGTATCTACTTCAGTGAGGTGAATGCCCTCACCCCGCTCGACGTCGCATCCTTCAACACTAAGCACCCGTGACACACCGAGATTGGAGACAGGTAATGCTGACATCACGAGCGCCCCGAGCCTTCGGCCTGCTGGTGGCAGCGGGACTGGCGCTCGCCGCATGTTCCGATAACAGCGGATCGAATACGGAAGGGGATGTGACACGGGCCGAGGCCGCGTATGTCATCGACGTGGAGGATCCCCGCCAAGTTGCAGGCTTTGCCGACGCGATTTTTGTCGGAACTGTTGTTGAACAGGTCGCGACGACGACGCGCATCGCGATACCCGAGACTCAGTTCACAGTCGATGTATCAGAGGTGCTGGCAGGTGAAGTAGCTGACACGGTCGTTGTCAACCAACAGGGAGGCGTGGATCCCAGCACCGGAGAGACCGTGTTGCTTGAGGAAGACCCGCTGATACAAGTCGGAAGGACGTACCTTTTGGCGACTCGCTACAACGCTGAACTCGACTTCTACACACTCGTTCCTCAAACCGGCCATGAAGAGCTACCCGCCTCGAATGGCGGAAACAATCGGCAGGCTGAACCGGATGCCGTCACGCAGATGAGGGAGGCGATCGCCAACGCTATCCCCTACGACGAGCCACGACCTAGGGTCACTGCTCCACAGGAAACCCCGCAGGAATCGATTACGACCACGGTCTCCGAACCCACCGAGGAGTCTTCGACTGGTGCCTCCACACCGTCCGTGCCACCTAGATAGAGATGTCGCCGACACATCGGCCATCGGGACGGTGAATGATCTGCGACTGGACGGGCAGCGACTACCAGCACACAGTGGACATCGCGATTACGCCGCCGCAGCAGTGGTCGGCCCGCGCTGATAGACGGTGTTATCGCGCAGCATCGCCCACAACACATTCGCCCTGCGTCTGGCTAACGCAAGCACGGCCTGGGTATGACGTTTGCCCTCACCGCGTTTGCGGTCGTAGTAGATCTTGGAGTCGGCGTTGGATCGAATGCTGAGCTGCGCCGACAGGTAGAACACCCGCAGCAGCCGGCGATCGTAGCGGCGGGGCCGTCGGTGATTGCCGCTGATGCGACCCGAATCCCTCGGCACCGGCGCCAGACCGGAGACAGCGGCAAGGCGGTCGGCGGTGACGAACACGGCGAGGTCTCCGCCGACCGCGGCGAGGAATTCGGCGCCGAGCAGCGGCCCGAAACCGGGCATGCTCTCGATCACCGCAGCATGACGATGCCGACGGAACCGGTCTTCGATGCTGGTATCGAGTTCAGCGAGTTCGGCGTCGAGGGCCAGAATCTGCTCCGCGAGTCTGCCGACAGTTGCGGCGGCCACATCCTGGCCCGGCACGCGAACGTGCTGAGAGTTCGCCGCCTCGATGGCTGTGGCCGCGACTTTGGCGGCGTTGTAGGTCTTGCGTTTCCGCAGCCAAGCTTCGAGCCGAGCCTGTCCGATCCGGCGCAATCCGTCGGGCGTGCGGTAGCCGGTCAGCAGGATCAGCGCGGCCTTGGTGTTGCTGATGTCCAGCGCCCGTTCCAGTGCCGGAAAGTAGGTGCCCAGCAGCGAACGCAGCCGGTTGATCGTCCGGGTGCGGTCGCGCATCAGGTCGGTGCGATGCGAGGTCAAGATGCGTAGTTCGACGCTGAGTTCGTCGTCGGTGCGCATCGGGTGCAGGTCGCGGCGCATGCGGGCCTGGTCAGCGATGATCGCGGCGTCTTTGGCGTCGGTTTTGCCGTCACCGCGGTACCCAGCCGAGGCGTGATAGACCATTCGCCCGGGAAGGTAGAGCAAGCTCTGGTCGCGTTCGGTCAGCAGGGCGATGACCAGGGCGGCTCCGCCGCTGTTGAGATCTATTGCCCAGGTCACGGTCCCACTGTCCGCGAGACGAGTGGCAACATCGATCAGGTCGTTCAGCTCGGCTTCGTCGTTGGCGACCCGCTGAGAGTGCAGGCGGGTGCCGTCGGTGTCGATCACGACGCAGTGGTGATGGTTTTTTCCGGCATCGATTCCCGCCCAGAGTTGTCTCACCTGCACTCCTTCTGTTGTCGTTGCGGATCCGTGTACCTGGCGGACGGCCTCTCCGTCGTGTCCTTAAACAGCGATCGCGTCGCATCTCTCAATGAGCGGTCGAGTCGTCGAGGACGCTGCGGCGGCCATTCCCTGCCGGCCATTCGAGCGGCGAAAAAGAGGCAGCCATACCGCAACATCCCCAGGCAGCCCGAACCCTAGGGCACCGGGACTCGAGTTGCCCGGCAATGACGTTAAGGAAATAGAGGTGGTCCGACATCGACCAGACGACGCTGGCGGTGACGTCGTCGATGAACTCGATTTCACAGGTGTGGCCCGCATGCACGCTGACCATCGTGCGCGCACCGCCCGACTTCCACGATGCATGACCCTTTCTGACTACATTCATCTGAGGAAGGAAGTCCCGACCTGTCACCGGGTCGGTGCAGCAGCCTGTGTAGTCGAGTTCGCAGTCCTCGGCCAGAATCCCGTGGACCAGCCCGAGATCCCCGGTGTCGACCCCGCGGAAATATTTGGCCTTGGCCTGCTTGATTGCGTCGATCGCGATCAAGCGCTCCACGTCGTTCATTGAGCACTCCTCGATAAGAATGGCATTCCGTGTAAAGGAGATTATAATTCTCCTATCTCGTCAAGGCCGGCCGCATCGCTCGCATCGCCGGAACGACCGCGGAGACCAGCCCGATCACCAGCGATACCGCCCCGACCCCGACCACGGCACTCCATCGCACTTCCAGTGACACGGGAGTACCGAGGTCATCGGCCAACCCCGCCGCGACACCGGCCAGCGCAGGCCACGCGAGGGCCGCACCGAGCACCGCGCCGATCACGGCCACCACCGCCGCCTCTACCGCCACGACGCCGAGGATCTGACGACGCGTCGCACCGATCCGCTGCAACAGCGTGAAGGCGGGACGCCGGTCGGAGGTGGCCATGAGCATCGTGTTCGCGACGGCCAGTGCAGCGAAGCCGAGGGACAGCCCCACGAGCGCGAGCTCGAACAACCGCAGGAGCCGCGCATCCTCGGCGTTGCCCGCGCTCTCGTACTGCGCCGGCGTCTCCACCCGCACACCCGTACCGGCCAAGGCGTCCGTCAGAGCTGCCTGTTCGACGCCGTCGACGTACAGCAACGGTGTCATCGCGACCGGATCGTGTGCCAGCGCCGTCTCCGTATCGACGTACGAGAACGCCGGGCCTCCCGAAACCACGGCCACCACCTCGAGCGGTTCCTCTTCGCCGTCGGGGAACACCGTCCGAACCGTCGCTCCGACTCCCGCACCCAGTCGAGACGCCGCGTCCACATCCAGGACGACGGTGCCGGGTGCGAGATCGTCGACCGAGCCTTCGTCGGTGGTCAACCCCATCGACGAGAGAGCCACCGTGTCGATCCCCCACACGTCCATCGCCCTGTCGCCATACACAAGCATGGTCGCGACCGGCGCGATGACAGATCCTCCATACGACTGCACGGTATCGACGACATCGAGCGGAAGCGCCGGGCTGCCCTCGCCCGGCGACACGACCAACTCCGAGGGAACCGCCGCTGATGCCGTTTCACCGAATGCCTTGTCCATCGTGTCGATCAGGCCGGTGAGCATCACCGCGAATCCGGCGAGAACGAGGATCGGCGACAACACCGATGACACGCGCCGCACACCGTGCGACGACTCGGCGCGCACCAATTCCGCAGTCGGACTCGAGCCCCACACGAACACCCGGATCAACCTCGAAAGATAGACCGGCCCGAGGGCCGTGGCACCGATGATTGCCGACATCACTGCCGCAACCGCGAAGGATGCCGTCGACCCGCCACTGCTACTCGTCGCGCCGAGTGCAGCGAACCCGAACGCCCCGACAACACCCGCTCCACCGGCGATCCACCGCACCCTCGTCATCGGCGACCGCTCGGCCTGCGCCTCCCGCAACGATTCCATCGGCTGCACCCGCGTGGCCCGGCGCGACGCGAACCATACGCCCGTCACGGCGACGCCCAGGCCGGTCGCTGTCGATGCCAGTACCGGTATCACCGTCATCGACAGCTCCCAGCCTGCCGGCAGCATCCCGGCGTCACGCATCCACCCGCCGAGCATCGGCGCCAACGCACACCCCAACACCGACCCGACGACACTCGACACCGCACCGATGACGACGGCTTCCGCCAGGAGCATCCGTCGTACCTGCCCTGGCGTGGCACCGACAGCCCTCAGCAATCCGAGTTCTCGTCGACGCTGAGTCACGGTGAACGCAAAGGTGGTTGCCACGATGAATACGGTGATCGTCGCAGCGAGCAGTCCCATTGCGCCGAGCAGCTGCGACCCGATATTGCGAGCGCCGCGATCCGCCGACGATTCGATCGCGACCAGATCATCGCCGGTGAGAACGTCACCGGAAGCTCCGACGATCGCCGCGAATTCTGCGCGCACCGAGTCGGTGTCGACTCCCTCGTCGAGAATCACTCCGATCGTGGTGGCACCCCCCGACAGGGTCCGAGCGGTCGCGTCGTCGACGTAGACGGAACGGCCCTGCGCCAGACCCGCCACAATGACGTCCGTCCGGCCCGCAACGGTGACGAGTGCGGTCGAATCCCCGACCCCGAGCCCGCTGGATTCCGGCGCGACGATCTGACCGGCCCCGACCGGGGGCGATCCGGCAATGAGCCGATTGCCACCCAGAGCCGAGGACGAAATATTGTGCCCCAGTAGGTCATCCCGATCGGTCGGGGTGAGTACCCGATCACCCTCGACGAGCTGCGCGGGAAACACTGAACTCGGAATCACCGAAACAACGCCGTCGACCCGCCCGAGCCGGGCGACCATACTGCCCTCCGCCGACTCGTCCCACGGCCTGCGTACCGGTGTGGAGTTGTAGGTCTCGCCCAGCACCTCGGAGGCGACGACGATGTCCGCGTCGGCGTACTGGGTCGGCGGATGCGGCTGCGCAGAGACGATGACCAGCAAGGTAGCGGAGAGCAGCCCGATACCGCAGGCGAGCGCGACCGCACTGCCCAGCAGATTTCGCCACTGATATCGCGCCGAAGACACTGCGAGCGAGAACATCACGCCTCCCATTCGGTCATGCGCGCTGCGATCCGCTGGGCGGGCGTTCTCGAACTGAACTCATCGACGACCCTGCCGTCGGCGAGGAACAACACCCGATCGGCGGATGCTGCCACCACCGGGTCGTGCGTCACTGTCACGACCGTCTGACGATGATTGTCGACCAGTCGTCGAAGTTGTTGCAACACAGTGCGAGACGACGTGATGTCGAGAGCTCCCGTCGGCTCGTCGGCGAACAGCACCGAAGGATTCGAGATCAGGGCACGCGCAATGGCGACACGTTGCTGCTGGCCGCCCGACAGTTCCGACGGGAGGTGCACGGCGCGGTCGCTCAGTCCGACGAGAGCCAGCGCCGCAGCCACTTCCGCGTCATCCGGGCGCTTTCCGTCCAACCTCAGCGGCAGTGCCACATTCTGCGCGGCGGTGAGCGACGGGACGAGGTTGAAGGCCTGGAATACGAACCCGATGTGCCGGCGCCGGAACTTCGTCAGCTCCTTCTCTCCCAGCTGTGTCGTGTCGACGTCACCGATCAGGACCGATCCGGTGTCGGGTCGGTCGAGGCCGGCGGCGCAGTGCATGAGTGTGGACTTGCCCGAACCGGACGGTCCCATGATCGCGGTGAAGCTACCCGGGGTGAACTGAACCGAGACGTCGTCGAGGGCCGACACCACTTGGTCGCCGAGCCGATAGTTACGCGATACGCCGCGCAGTGCGACATGTCCTCGCGTCGTGTTCTGAATCGTTGTCGTCATAGGTCGAGCCAACCGGTTTCCGGTGGCCGTGTCTGTCGCGCAGAAGTGACTCTTACCAGTAGCGCCAGCACTACTGTGGCGCCCTGCAGAAAGCGATAACGTGCTTGGACGTGGAACCTTCTACGCTTCGCACCGCGGTGCCACGATCGCCGAGACGGTTCCTGCTGTCGTGGTGGCCGTGGCGCGCCGTCGCCTACCTCGCGACAGGTGCCGCGCTGGGCGCGTTGACCGCCGCGGTGGTTGCGATGGCGATAGTGTTGTCGATCTACATCGTGGGTCTCGTCCTGCTCGCGGCATCCCTTCTCATGGGAATTTCGATCGCCCGGTGGGAACGCACTCGGCTCCGTTTGGTGGACGAGGAGCCGACCTTCGATCCACACGTCCGAGTGACGGAGCGGGGCCTGCGCGCGTGGCTCCGAGTGCGGCTGCGCGAGCGCGTCACGTGGCGGGAGCTGGGCTATGCCGTCGTCAATGCGTCGATCCTGTGCTGGATCGACGCGCTGGTCCTGCTCCTCTGCCTCGGGACGGTGTTCTTCGGTGTCGAGATATCGCTGACGGAACCCGGTGTGCCGACGCACTATCGGGTGATCTTCGTGGTTGCGTCGCTCGTATTCCTTCCGATCGCGATGTACATCATCGCGGCGTGGGCGGCCGGGCGCGCCGAGATCGTCCGCGCAGTGCTCTCACCCCGCGACGCCGAACTCGACCGTATGCTCAACGAAGTGACACTCTCGCGCAGTGCTCTCGCTGCAGCATTCGACGCAGAACGCCGACGCATCGAACGCGATCTGCACGACGGTGCACAGCAACGCCTCATCGCGCTGTCGATGTCGCTCGGGATGGCAAAACTCGATCTGCCCGCAGGTTCCGCAGCGGCCGACCGGGTCGGTGACGCCCAGCAACAGGCGAAACTGGCGTTGCAGGATCTACGCGACCTGATCCGCGGAATCCACCCGCAGATTCTGGCGGAGCGTGGCCTCGCGGCCGCCGTCGACGATGTGGCAGCACGTTCCCCGATCCCCGTGGACGTGCAACTCCCCCTCCCGCGGATGCCCGCAGACGTCGAGTCCACCGCCTATTTCGCGGTGTGCGAGGCACTCGCAAACGTCGCACGTCACGCCGGAGCGTCGCAGGTCAGTGTGTCTGGCCGCGTGGCCGAGTCGACACTGTTCCTCGACGTCACCGACGACGGCTCCGGTGGCGCCGCCCCAGAGCAGGGAACCGGCCTCGCCGGGCTCGGCCATCGCCTCGCCGTACTCGGCGGCACGATGATGCTGGACAGCCCCGCAGGTGGCGGAACCCGACTACGAATGGAGATCCCATGCCGGCACTTCGCGTAGTGTTCGCCGAGGATTCCCTCCTCGTTCGGGAGGGCGTGGTGGGGATCCTGAGCCGGTTCGGGCACGACGTCGTCGCTGCTGTGACCGACGCCGATTCCCTCCGCGAAGCCGTCGTGTCGCACCGTCCGGACATCGCGATCACCGACGTCAGGATGCCGCCGACGCATACCGACGAGGGTCTCGTGGCAGCGATCGCCTTGCGTCGCACATTGCCCGACCTCCCGGTACTCGTTCTCAGCCAATACATTCAACCCACATACGCTGCCGAACTCATCGATTTCGACACCGGTGGCGTCGGCTACCTCCTCAAGGACCGTGTCGGGGAGGTCGAGCAGTTCGTGTCCGACGTCGAACGTGTCGCGGCGGGCGGTACGGTGGTGGACCCGGAGGTGGTTCGCACTTTGCTTGCCACGAACCGAAATCCACTGTCGCGGTTGAGCAGCCGAGAGCTGGAAGTACTCGCGCTGATGGCCGAGGGCGATTCGAACGCGACGATCGCCGCGAAACTGGTGGTCACCGACGCGGCGGTAGCGAAGCATGTGCGGTCGATTCTCATCAAGCTCGATCTGCCACCCGAGATGGACGGCCATCGGCGCGTGCTGGCGGTGCTGAAATACCTACAACGGTGAAGGTCACCTCACTGTCGCTCAGCCGCACGCTTCTCGACCAGATCCTTGATATCGTCGTCGATTTCGAGCTCGAACGACCTGAACATGCGCGCCAGCATGTCGTAGCTACCCACGGTGAAGATCAGGTCGAGAATCTGCTGGACGTCGAGATGCGCAGCCAGCACCTTCCACGTGGATGCGCTGATCTCGCCGTCCACGATCAGTTCATCGACGGATTTCAGCATTGCACCATCGAGCTCGTCCCATAGCGGTGCCGTCGGGCCGAACGTGACCCTGCTGATCTCCTCGTCGGAGAGACCGGCATCCCTCGCCATGAAGACATGCTGAATCCACTCGTATCCCGAGTCGCGTACTACCGACACACGCAGGATGAGAAGTTCGCGCTGACGCTCCGACAGGGTGGTCGCCATCAGAAGGTGACCGTTGAGAGTGAAGTACGCCTTCGCCAGTTCCGGATGGTGCGCGAACGTGCCCAGTGTGTTGAGCGCTCTGGGGCGCCCCTCCGTCGACGGCTGCGGATGCCGGGGGTTCGGTGGGGTCATCGCAGCGAGTGCCCCACGCATCTCCTTGGGAAATTCGCGCAGAGCCAGCGGTTCGATTCGTGCCATGTCGCTTCGTCCTTCTGTTCGTCTATCCGTGATTCCGCAAACCCGAAAGAGATGCGGCTATGCGACCGCTTCTTCACCCACCAGCGTGGTGCGATGCATCAGGCGAGGTGATGTGGGCTCGTACGGCAATGCCCGGTGAAGAAGCCCTGTGTTGTCCCACATTACGAGGTCGCCGACCTGCCAGCGATGACGGAGCACGAACTGCGGTTGCGTCGCCCAGTCCAGCACGTCGTCCAGCAGCGCGCGTCCCTCCTCGGGAGTCATCCCGACAACCTGCCCGGCGGTCGCTCCGATCAATAGCGAGTGGCGGCCGTCCCTGTGCTTCCAGACCAGCGGGTGTTCTCGTGCGGGAAGTTGATTCCACGCATCCTTCTGCTTCCGAGTGGCTTCGGGGTGCGTCAGTAATTGTGCGGCGGCCATACTGTGAACCACTCGGTACTGGGACAGTTCGGCCTTCCGTGATTCCGGCAGGGCATCGTAGGCCGCGTAGGTATTCGCGAATTCGGTATCGCCCTCCCCTTCGGAGACTGCGCGCGCGGTCAGCAGCGTGGCCTTCTGCGGGATGTCGTCGGTGACTCCGTCGACGTGCCAGAAGATTGTGCTGCGGCGGGCCCGCGCCAGCTCACTCCTACTGGGGTCGAGGGAGACCGGGGAGATCTCAGGGAACTCCGGGTGCCCGCCGACGGGAGCGACCACCACATCGCCGAGCATTCGGCTGAAGGCAACCAGGTCTGCATCGGAAATATGCGCCCGAGGAAAAACGACGACACCGTGGCGGGCCAGTAGTTCCGAGGTGGTCGACGCAATACTCGGATCGGTGAATCCGTTCTCCGAGATCCCTTGAATCTCAACACCGATGGATGGAGAAATCATGTTTGTGATCATGAACGCACCCTTCTTCGTCCATCGGAACCTTAGATGCGTGGCACCAATGTTGTCAATGTCTACATTGTGGCGGTGTTTGCTAGAGTTCCCCCACATGACCAAGGGCTACCATCACGGAGATCTTCGCGCCGCACTCCTGACGAAAGCCGAGGAGCTACTGCAGACATCCGGGGAATCCGGACTGTCCTTGCGCGAACTCGCCCGCGCGGTCGGGGTCAGCCACAGCGCCCCGAGTCGCCATTTCGCCGACAAAGCCGCGCTTCTGGAGGCGCTCGCCATCGAGGGGTTCCGCCGGCTGGGTGCCACACTGGGCGCTGCGGCCGCGATCGAGGGCCGCAGCTTCGTAACCACGCTGCACGACGTGGCAGTGACCTTCGTCCGGTTCTCGACCGAGAATCCCGCACTGGTGGAGCTCATGTCACACTATCGGCAGGGAGAGGTCACTTCGGAATTGAGGCATGCGCGCGCTGCGAGCTTCGCTCCGGTGGCCGCGCTCGTGGACATCGGCCTGTCCAGGGGCGAACTCGTCGGAGAGGCTCGGACCATCGGCACCGTCTTCTTCGCGACGCTGCAGGGAATCTACGTCATGAGCAACAACAAGACGCTCGACCCACTGGACGACGAACTGATCATCGATGTGGTCGATGCGCTTCTGAACGGTTTGGCACCGTCGCAATCAGAAGCACGACCAGCGAGATCAGAGGGGTGACGCAAGCATCTTCGACTGTCTTATTCGATGGGTTTGACGGAGTCGATCGACCGAATGAACCGGGCACATGACTCGATGGAAGCGTTGGACACATCGTCACCGGGGTGCACCAGCGGCCACGTGTGCCCCTGATCCGCAACCACTTCCAACGTGCAGGTGATGTTCGCGGTCGCGAGCCCCCGAGCGAGACCGAGTGCATCGTCGACCAGCGCTTCGTTTCCTCCGACCTGGATCAAAGTGGGAGGGAAGCCCGTGTGGTCGGCCAGCAACGGCGAGACCAACGGGTCGTCCTCCGGGGCACCCTGCAGGTAGTCGTCCCGAGCCGACACTGCACTCGCCAACGGGAACAGGACGTCTGGCGCGGTGTCGTAGAACGGTGACGAGCACCGCAGGTCGAGCCACGGCGAAAGCAACATCAGTCCATCAGGGGTACGAACACCGCCGGCGCCGACGGCAACGACGAGCGCGGCCGCGAGACCCGCGCCTGCCGAGTCTCCGGCGACCACGATCGGGCCGCCCGTCGCGGACACGAGATCTTCGTACACCGCGAGGGCATCACGCAGTCCGGCCGGGAACGGGTGTTCCGGCGCAAGCCGATAGCGGGGTACGACGACTGTCGCCTCGGCACCCGCCGCCAACGCTGCGGCATAGGCGTTGTACGCCTCCGGACTGCCCATTCGGTAGCCGCCCCCATGCAGGTAGAGAACTGTGGCTCCGCCTGCGGCACGGATGGTCCGGCACGGAATGCCCCCGAGTTCCGTATCACCCACTGTGACGGCCAGTTCGGGGTCGATCTGGGTCGCAGCGAACTTCGCACGACGTTCCAAGAGCTCCGGGCTCGCCGATACACCGACCCGTTCGGCGGGCAGCGAATCGTGCAGTGTTATCGACATATGCTCTCCCAAAGGGCTTTACGATGCGGTACTCACGAATATGCGATATCGACGAGCTTGTCCGGATGGCGAGCTGCGACTGTACGCCGGATACCTTCGCGCCAGTTCACCGTGCACGGGCCCGTGATGGACATGCGCCGAGTCGTATCTGCGATCGAACCCCGCAACGTCCCCTCGATCGGGTCCACATCGACAGTCGCGTCGATCCCCATCAGCTCGCCCGCATATTTCGTCCATTCCTGCGCGCTGACTGCCTCGTCGCCGGCCCAGTTGACGATCGTCGCGGGGACCGTCGCTGCTTCGAGCAGACTGCTGACCTGACTGTTGATGTCGTCCTCGAAGATCGGGCTGTACATGCACGGATCCCAACGCGTTGTGACCGTGTGTCCGGCGGCGATCGCATCGATGTGGAGGGCGGGCAGACCGCCGTTCGGGCCGAAGGACGCATTCATGCGCGCGATCGTCACCGGCACGTCGAAAGCGCGTGCAGCGAATCGTGCGGTCGCTTCTTGGCCGATCTTCGACACCGAGTAGGTGGGGCTGTGGGTGCTGTTGCACTCCCCGAGCGGCGACTCCTCGGTGAACACGTACATCGGGTCTTCCTGCGGGCGGTAGACCGAATGGGTCGACATCACGAGGACGCCCTTGGCCGATCGGCAGTGCTGAAGCAGGAGCCCGGTGCCTTCGGCGTTGTCACGCAGAGCACTGTCATAGTCCCATCCCGGAGACTGATTCGCCGCCAGATGAACGACATACGTGAAATCGGTCGGCAGATCGGAGAACTCGCCGCTGCCCACGTCGCCCTTCACCGGGGTGATCCCTGCGTCGACGAGCCGCTGCCTGTCCTCGGGCTTGCTGAAGCGAGCCAGACCCCAAACCTCGTTGTTCGCGCCCAGTTCACGCGCAACGGGGAAGGCGATCTGCCCGGCTGCTCCTGTCACCAGGATCTTCTCACCGCTCAGCATTCTTGACTGACCTCACAGATGTCGGCGACAAGCACCGGCTCGTCGCGTCTCGGATGTACCGCGCCCGATGGTGAGCGCGAGTGCATGAACGGATGCGCGGGCGCAATTGCGCCCGCGCATCCGCGATGATCACCAGAGTTGATCGGTGTACTTGTCGGTTCCGACCTCGGTCGGGATGAACGGCGACGCGAATGTCACCTTCCCGGCGCCGGACTTCTCGACATCGGTCGCGTAGTCGACGATCTGCTGCCAGCTTTCGGTCGGGTCACCCTCGAGGAAGCACAGCTGCATGATGCGATCCAGGGTGCCACCGTCATTGCCCATTTTCATCGGCACATTGTGGTCAGCAGGCCACGGCTTCATCCGCCAGCTGCTCACCAGGTCGACCCCTCCCCTGGCCAGCAGATCACGCACCGGCCCCGCATCGAGCGTGGCGATCGCGTCGTCGCGCTCGACCGCATCGGCGGGTTCGATCATGATTGCGACGAGGCCACGGTAGTTGTGATCGAGCGCCAGTTCGAGGGGGACGCCGTCTTCCTGCGCCGAGACGACCGTGTCCGGCAGATACTGGCCGGTGTGGACGTGCTCCCGCTCGGCGAAACCGCGACCGGCCGCATACAGTTCACCCACCTGGGTGCGCGCCCACGCCTCGGCCTCTTCCATCTCGGGCTCGTGCACCCAGTACGTCGCGAGGTATGAACCCGCATCGATCGGCTCGGCGACCGGACCGGTCTCCGGGAACCGCAGTGCCTTCAAGTCCCGCGTTGCGACCCAGCGCCGGCCCGCGAACCAGCCCGGACCGATCATGCAGCCCGCATAGATGTGATCCCGCTCGTACCAGCGGTTGTACGCGACTTCGTGGCCGCGCGTGGGGTCGACCATCGTGAAGAGCATCTGGCCTACCTTGACCGGTGCCTCCGCCATTATCTGTCTCCTTGTTGGTATGAATGCTTCCCGAGAGCACGGTCTCAGTGCGAAAGAACGACGCCTTCGAGCTTGCCGTCCTTCCGCCAGTTCTCGAGCAGCTCGAAATACTGATAGCCCGGCACGTATACGCCCGACACCAACGGATTCCGAGTGTCGGCGATCTTTCCCTCGTTGTTGTAGAGGCCGGGGGTGCAAGTGAGCAGCCAGTCGGTACGGGTCGCAGTCTGATCACTCATGACCTTGCCCCAGGCCTGCTCGGCTTCGGCCGTCGGCTCGATCGTTCGGGCACCCGACGAAATGCACTGGTCGATCAGGTACATCATGTGGGTCGCCTGCTCGTCGATCAGGTGGGCGATGTTCGTGATGGTCGCCGTCTGAGTGAAGCCGAGCAAGAACAGGTTCGGAAAGTCCTTCGACAGGAAGCCGTGCAGAGTGCTGATGCCGTCCGCGAACTTCTTCGACAGCCGGTTGCCTTCCCGCCCCAGCACGTCGTAGCCCGCCTTCTCCGTCCACGTGCGTCCACCCTGGAAGCCTGTCGCGTAGATGATCAGATCGAACTCGCGTTCCTGACCATCGGCCACGATCCCGTTTTCGGTGATCCGCTCGATCGGCGTGCTCGTCGTGTCGACGATGTCGACCGAGTCCTTGTTGAACGCGGGCAGGTACTCGTCGCTGAACCCCGGCCGCTTGCACATGGTGCGGTAGTAAGTCTTGAGCTTCGCAGCCTTCGATTCGTCCTCGACGACGGCATCGACGCGATCGCGGAGCATCTCGTTCCACTCGTAGTCCGAACGCTCCAGCGCGTCCATCATCGCTTGGAGATCGGCACTCTCGCCGCCGACCTCGGAGACCGCGTCCATCTGATACTTCGCAAACTTGACCCAGCCGTCATCGACCTCGCTGAGGGTGGCACGGTCCTGCACACACTTGTCGAACGCCTCGCGGCGCTCCCGGTGCCAACCGGGCTTCAGTGACGTGAACCATTCGACGTCCGTCGCGGCGTTCTGCCGCGGCATCACCTGCGTGGGCGTGCGCTGGTAGACCACAGTTTCGTCTGCGTACTCGGCGATCTGCGGAATCACCTGCAATCCGGTAGCCCCGGTACCGATGATCGCGACCTTCTTGCCGCGCAGCCCGTCGAGGTTTCCGCTGTCGTCACCGCCGGTGAATTCGTAGTCCCAGCGGCTCGTGTGGAAGCTGTGCCCCTTGAAGGTGTCGATTCCGGGGATTCCAGGAAGATGCGGACGCATGAACAGACCGCTCTGAGTGGCAACGAAGCGCGCCCGGAACTCGTCGCCGCCGTCGGTTCGGACAGTCCACCGAGCGCTGTCCTCGTCCCACTCCATCTCGGTGACCCGTGTCTGAAAGACGGCGTGGTCGTACAGGCCGTATTTCTGAGCCAAAGACTGACAGTACGCGAAGATCTCACTGCCGCGGACGTATCGCTCGGTGGGAACGTAGCCCGTCTCCTCGAGGTACGGCAGGTAGATGTACGATTCGACGTCGCATCGCACACCCGGGTATCGGTTCCAATACCAGGTTCCACCGAAATCGCCTGCGACGTCGAGGATCTTGTAGTTCGAAATCCCTCTCTTCCCGAGCTCGATGCCCGCGGTCATTCCCATGAACCCGGCACCGACCACGAGCACATCCAGATCGAGTGACATCGGACCCGCCTCACGCGGGCCGTCGACGTGCGGATCCGTGTCGAACTCCGAGAATTTTCCGGTGAAGTCGATAGCCTGGAACTGGCCGGCACCTTCCTTCGTCAGCCGCTTGTCGCGCTCGGCCGCATACTTCTCGCGGAAAAGCTCCAGGCGATCGACTTTTCGGGACGGAACGAAGGAATGAGGATCGGCAATACCGATATGTCGGTCATTCATGGGATGAGTCCTAGGGGAGTCTTAGCGCGTGGTTGTCAAGCCAGGTCTGGTTCGACCCGAACCGAACTCACCAGGCGGTGCCTGCGGGGATGTACATGAACTCGACCCGGTTGCCATCGGGATCGGCCACGAAGACGTACTGCGCGCCCTGCGGATCGTCCAGCCCCACGCGGGTATCGGGCACGATCGTGCCGCCGAACTCCTGCATCGCCTCCGCAGCGGCATCGATATCGTCGGCGAAGAACGACAGATGGGTGAGTCCGAGATTGTTGCGGCGGTGGTGGGGCTTACCGATCACGCCGGGTTTGCTGTATGCCAGCAGCTCGAACCGCAGTCCGTCTTTCTCGATAATTGTCGCGGTGAGGCTGCACGGTGCATCCACCTCGGGGATTTGCTCGTCGAGCTCGTAGTGAGCCAGCTCGGTGAAACCGAGACCATCCCGATAGAAGCGAAGGGCGCGGGCCAGATCCGACACACAAAGGCCGACATGAGAAGAGCGATAGGTACTGGCAGCTGAATTCTGCGTCATGCGGTGAATTCCCTCGAGTGAAGTGAATGAGTGAGTGGTCGCGATCAGCCGACAGCGACCGGAGTGACGGGACTTGCGGTGCCGCCGGTGATGGAGAGCGCACCGATGGTGAGGAGGAACTCGTGGCACTTGTCGGCCGCCAGTTCTTCGAGATTCAAGTTCTCGACAAGGTGGATTCCGTTGTCGACGAGTAACACGATGTGCCCGCCCAGGTACACATCCTGATCGAACGGAATAGCCTCGACCGCCGAGTTGTCCGACCCGACCAGTGCGACGTCGCACTCGGCGAGGTACGTGGCAGCCTCGATGCCGATACCCGGCTGGGGCAGTAGTTCTCCCTGCGACCGCATGAAGTGCTCGAGCCATCCGGTGCGGATCAGCACGAGGTCACCGGGGGCCAAGGTGACACCCTGCTCGTCAAGAGCCTGTGTCAGCTCCTCCCGGGTGATCACATGTCCGGCAGGAAGGACGTCGAGACCTTTCGATGCCGCAACGTCGATGAGCACACCGCGGCCCACGATGGGGTCGACCTTTTCGATTCCGCACTTGTCGGCGCCGGCATACGGGCTCACACCGTCATGCGGATGGCCGTTGTAGATCTTGTTTTCCGAATACACGTGGCACAGCGCGTCCATATGGGTCGACGTGTGCGACGGCATGATCAGCTGATCCTCGTGAGCGCCGACGCCGGGGGCACCGCCGTTCGCGCGCGCCATCACCTCGTCGTCATGGTTGATCATCGTCAACCTCTGGGGCGTGCCGCGATAGTCCATGTTGGGCACACCCGAACGCTGAATGGGGATGCCGAGGCTGTACCGCTTACCGGTTCGGGGGATCTGCAGAGCCGCCAGCACACTCTCTTGCGTCAGGAGATTGAGCGCACCCCGCTCGTCCGACGCACCCCATCGACCCCAGTTCGACTTGCGTACAACCACATTGGCTCCTTCATCCGTCGATCATGTCGATTTGACCCAGTGATCATGCCCTGGCGGAGATGATGAATTCACACGCATCCCACAGAGCGGACCGCCAGCATGAGCAGGGTTACGTGAATGGCATCTCCGTGACAGGCATCACTGTAGCCAGTGGCTACTAGTTCGTCAACAAGATTCTCCGGTCACCGCGCCAACACAGACGAGGGCCGCTATCACAGGTGGCGAACACACCCTTCGACGGCGCCCTCTCGCCCTCCATCGATAGAGCATCCTGTTCAGTGACCGGCGAAGTCGATCACGGCACGGCCGCGCAGCGAGCCGTCCCGAAGCTTGCTGTACGCCTTCTCGATGTCAGAGGGCGAGAACACCTCGACCGGACTCTGGATCAGTCCACGCCGAGCCAACGCCATCACCGATTCGAGGTCGCTCACCGTCGATCCCTGATAGGTGAAGACCTCCCCGTCGCGAGGCAACAGGTGGAACCACTCACCGGGAGTCGCAAGACGCCCTCCGCCCGCGCCAACCAGGCCGTACTTGCCTCCGGGCCGCACAGCGGCGATGCCCGTGGCGATCGTTTGATCGATCCCGACGAAATCCAAGAGCGCATCGGCCCCTCGGCCTTCCGTCAGCTCGCGGATCCGGTCGAGTGTCGAGTCGTTCACGCCTTCGAACGCCTCGTGCGCACCCAACTCCCGTGCCATGACCAACTTTTCCGGCGACATATCGACGGAGACCACGAAGGCAGGACTTACCGCACGAAGAAACTGGATGGCGAAAGATCCCAATCCGCCTGCGCCGAACACGACTACGGTCGACTCAGGCGTCAGCGATCCCCGGATGCGGTCGACTCCGTGATACGCGGTGGAGCCTGCATCGGCGAGTGGAGCAGCGTGGATCGGGTCGAGCCCGCCGAGCGGTACGATGTCGCGCGCATTCTTCACCAGCACGAGGTCGGCGAGTCCGCCGTCATCGCCGAATCCGCGTCCGGAACCTGCATTGCTGCAGTTGTTGGGAGCGCCGCGCAGGCAATACCAACACTTTCCGCAACTGCTCGCGGGCAGCACCACGACGGGCTCGCCCACGCGCAGATGATCGACGCCCTCACCCAGTACAGCAACCTCTCCGGCGATCTCGTGACCGAGAGTGAACGGGAACACCCACCCTGCCGGTTCAACTGAGGCCGCAGTCATTTCCTGCATGTCGAGGTCGGAACGACACAGTCCGACCGCGGACACACGAAGCACCGCTTCCCCTGGGCCCGGCGTCGGCTCGGGAACGTCATCCCACGTCGGTGCAGTCAACGGCGCCATTATCCGGAATGCGCGCATTCTTCACTTCTCCTTCATCGCCAGGAACCATTCGGAACGTCGGACTCGACCGTGCGGGCTATGAGTTGACCGTATCCGTCGACGAACTCATCGGCGGCTGCCAACGATCTCGCATCCGCATGCACACACAATGATGTGGCTCCCGCCTCCCGTAACCTGCCGACGTCGTGATGCCACAGTGCCACCGACGCGGCGTCGCTGAGGTCGACGGCGGGAGCCTCTACCTGAATATCGATCTCCGACAAGCTTCTTCCTGCTCGCTCGAGCTGGTCGCCGAGTGCATCGACTGCAGCTCGGAACGCCTCGATGCTGTCGATCGCCGGAGTCCTGATCGCATCGGACGTTCCACGGTCGGCGATGACCGGACACCATCCACTGCCGAATCGGGTCACACGACGTCGTGCCGCCGCACTGTTGCCGCCGATCCACAGCGGAGGATGGGGACTCTGAACCGGGCGCTGCAATCGCATCTCGCCGGTAGCTGCGAAATCGGCGCCGACTATCGGATTCGACGGATCACTCCAGATGCTGCATATCGCGCCGATCGCCTCGTCGAACAACTCGGACCGCCTGGAGAAATCGACACCCAGAGCAGCGAACTCCGACCGTAGATAGCCGGCACCGACTCCCGCGATGAGCCGCCCTCCAGAAAGCGTGTCGAGAGTGGTCAGTTCCTTCGTCGCCAAGTACGGGTTACGGAAGGGCAGGACGAGCAGGTTCGTCATGAGCTTCAACGACGTTGTCGCGGCAGCGGCGAACGCAAGCGCAACGACAGGCTCGAAGGTGTCGTGGCCACCGTTGCGAAACCACTTCGCAGACGGCGCAGGGTGGTCGGCGAGGCACACGGCTTCGAACCCGCTGATCTCCGCGCTACGGCTGACCTGTGCGAGTGCCGCTCCTGTGAACAGGCTCAGATGCGCGTCAGGGACGTCACTCGGATACTCCAAGGTGAACTTCATGCCCATGGCTCCGGTTTCTCATTGTCTGCGACACATCCAGCGGGTCATCCCCACCGCGAACGCGCCGTGTCCGCGCGGTGGGCGGGCGCATGACACGTCGCCCACCGAATACTGCGGTCAGAACTCGATCTCGATCGGTCCTTGCTCCGGTCTGGACTGGCACCCCAGCACGTACCCCGCCACGACGTCTTCGGGCTCGAGGACATCCCCACCGTCGGCGGTGACCGACCCCTGCGTCACGCGGCAGACACACGACCCGCATTCGCCCGACTTACACGAGTACGGAACCTCGATGTTCCTTGCCAGCAATGCATCTACCAAAGTGACGTCGGCCGACCAGCCGAAGCGGTGAGTACTGCCATCGAGATGGACTGTCGTGTCGACCGCGGGTGCAGTCGGCCCCAGCGTGTCCACCGGATCAGCGACCGCTGCGAACGGATCGCCCGTGATCGAGGAGAACACCTCACGGTAGAACCGTTCACGTGGCACGCCGGCCGATTCGACCGCTGCGCTCACTGCGTCCATGAACGGGCCCGGGCCGCATACGAAAATCTCACACCCCGTGTTCTCGGCCACGAGTGCGGTAAGCCGATCGACGGTCGGCATACCCACCACACTGTCGAACCAATGGACCACTGTGAGCCGGGCACCGTACTCGGTCTGCAAATCATCGAGCTCACCGGCAAAGATCACCGAATTCGCATCGCGGTTCGCATAGAAGAGTATGGCATTCCGGCCACCGTGCACCAGTGCATCTTTCAGAATCGAGATGATCGGCGTGATCCCGCTACCTGCGGCAAAAAGTAGCAGATCACGCTCGTAGCCCGACGGGGTGAACCGACCCGCAGGCGGCAGCACCGTCATCCCCACCCCTGCCTCGATGTGATCGCACAACCAGTTCGATCCGTATCCGGACGCAACCCGCTTGACGGTGATCTTGAGGTCCTCGTCGAGCAGCGGTGTACTCGACAGCGAGTACGACCGAGCGATATGACCGGTCCCACCGCTCGGAATCCTTACGGTCAGGAACTGGCCAGGCAAGTACACGAATCTCGACCGATCGGTTTCGCTCGGCCGCAAGACGATCGACCGGGCGTCATCCGTTTCTTCGATCACTGCCATCACCTCGAGCCGATGTCCTCGGCTCAGAGGTTGTTCTGCAGCAGTCTGCATCGGCTGCACGACAGTCCTACTTCGTCTTCGCGTGCTGGAACTCGAAATCACTCAGCCGCGGATGCACGCACATCGCAAAGTACTCTTCGCCGTCCCACGGAGCACTCACCTGCATACGACCCCACTTGTTGACATAGTAGTTCTTCTCCGTCGCACTCGTCTGCGAAAGGTAGATCAGCCGACCGGCTTCCTTGTGCAACTGCTCGTTGTAGTGCTCGAACGCCTCACGCCGGACACTGACGGAGTCATAGCCCTTCTCGAGCATCTCCAAGATCCCGTCGGCGATGTACGCACACCATGTCTCCAACCAAATCGGCAATCCGGCACCACTGGCGACCGGCTGCGAGTTGGGGCCGTAGAGCATGAACATATTCGGAAATCCCGGCACACTCATACCCAAGTGAGCCTGAGCACCCTGAACGTTCCATACCTGCTCGAGACTCACCCCGCCCTCGCCGATGTACTCGGTCGGCCACAGGAACTTCTCCGTCTGAAATCCGACCGCTGCGATGATCAGGTCCGCCTCACGCGCAACTCCGTCGGACGTCTCCACGGCAGTCTCGGTGAGCCGCTCGATCGGCGTTGTCACCAACTCGACGTTATCCCTGGTCAGCGACGCATACCACTGATTGTCCACCACCGGACGGCGAGTCATCGGAGGATAATCCGGAACCAGTTTCTCGATCAGGTCCTCACGGCCGTTCACCTGGGCACGGATATACCCGAGCAACATCTCCCGCATCGCATCGTTACGCTTGTTCACCACCCCGCCGTCGGCAATCCACTGCTCATCCGCGATGAGCAACTCTCGGAGATCGTTGTTCGCGAGACCTGCGACGTACTTGTTCCAATTCCAGTAGAACGGCATCGTCTGAAAGAGCCACTGCAACTCGTCGGAGATCGCTTCTCCGTACTTTGCACGCGGCGAAATCCATTGCGGTGTGCGCTGATACACGCTCACCGACGCAGCCTCACTCGCCACCTTCGACAGCAACTGGACACCGGTGGAGCCATTGCCGATGATGGCGACGTTCTTCCCCGCGTACTCGACCGAGTCGTTCCATTCCGTGGTATGCACGATTCGGCCCGAGTACCCGGCAACACCCTCGATGGGTAGCTCACGCGGCGTCGCGAACAGGCCACTGGCAGCGACCACGACGTTGGCCACGACGGTGAGCGGCGTCTGATCGGCCGACGCCACCGTGAGTGTCCAGGTCTTCGCCGCGTCGTCGAACTTCGCCGAGGTCACGTCGGCGTCGAACACCATGTGTTCGAACACGCCGTACTTGCGTGCCACGTGATCGAGATACTCACGCACCTCGGATTGGCGTGCGAAATACTCGGACCACGGATACTTCTTCTCGAAGGAGTACTCATACGACGCGCTGAGCGTGTCCACACGGACGTCGGGATAAGTATTGATACTCCACACTCCCCCGATCTCCGAACGCCGCTCGTAGATGGTGAACGGAATACCGAGTCGAGCCAACTGGACACCCATCGCGATCCCGGAGAACCCTGCCCCGATGATCGCCACCGAATAGCCGTCGGGCACCGATACGGTCTCCGGCCGCTCACGCTGGAAGGGCCACTCCGGCAAGGATAGGATCCGGCGCCGCATCACGAGTTTGTCGGGCGCGAGAGCACGAGCCTCCGCCATGAGGATGAGATCGTCGATCTCCTCGGTCGACAGCACCGTATCGACGTCGGCAGTGTCGCCGGACATCAAGTACTCGACTGCTTTCGAACGGATCAGTGCCGTGTCCTCCGTGGAGAACTCCACGCTGTCCGCGACAGCGCCCGCGACCCGCTCGGCACGCACAGCGGCGATGTCCGCATCGCGGGTCGCCTGGAACAGAGCCATCCGGAGAACATTCACGTCTGCATCGGCGACCGCGCGTTCCACGAACGAACGGTCCGGTATCTGGGGGTTCATTTGCACTCCTGTGCATGCTCTGGGCATGAACGCATCGTCGTCACTCGGGTTCTTCGGACGGATCGTCCACGCTGCCTTCGACTACCGCGAGGACGGACGTCAGGCACCGCTCTGCGCGACGACCTGGCGATCGAGAATGCGTTCACGCAGGTTCTGCTTGCGGATCTTCATGGTCGGGGTCTTCGGCAGCTCACCGATGAACTCGAGCTGCTCGGGGAACTTCGCAGGCGAGATACCCGAATTCCTGCAGTATTCCCGCAGTTCGTCGAGCTCTATGCGCTTCTCCTGGTCGGTGAGTTGCACGACCGCGCAGATGCGTTCCCCCCGGATCTCGTCCGGAAGCCCGATGACGGCGACATCCTCGACAGCAGGATGCTTGCCGATGACGTCCTCGATCTCGGACGGGCTGATGGATTCGCCCTTACGGATGATGAGATCCTTCTCGCGACCGACAAGGGTGAGGTGGCCCTCCGGTCCGAGCATGCCGATGTCACCGGTGAAGAACCAGCCATCGGCGTCGAACGGTCGATGAGCGACACCGTCGGAAAGGTAATGCTTGAACAGGATCGGCCCGCGTAGCCACACTCGACCCGGGGTGCCGTCAGGAAGTACCTCGTCTGATTCGGACCGGATCTGAATCTCGCAGTCTCGCACCGGACGGCCGGATGTCGTTGCCAGCTGGTCGATGGTGTCGTTGGGGCGGGCCGACGCGATCATCGGAGACTCCGTCATTCCGTATCCATGCAGGATGGGCACGCCGACCTCGTCGAGAAACTCACGGAACAGCTTCTCCGGCATCGGTGCGCCACCACCGGCGAGCATCCGCAACGTCGGAACGACCGGCACGCCCGGCGTCTTCCGTTGCTGCTGAAGCAGCAACGAGTAGTGGGGGGTCGAGCCACCTGTGAGGGTGACGCGGTGCCGGCGCATCAACTCGACCGCAGCGACCGGCTCGTATATCTCCATCAGGACCAACGCCATACCGCTCGACAGCGATGCGATCAGCATGTCGGGTCCACCGATGTGCGCGTACGGGAACAGAATCGTTCCGATGTCGGTCTGCGTCACGTCGAGGGCATGCGCCATCCCGAGGCCACCGGCCACGAGTGTGCCGTCGGTGTGGCAGACGCCCTTCGGGGCAGAGGTGGTTCCGGAGGTGGTGTAGATCCAGCGCACCTCGTCTGCACCGGACACAACAGGATCCAGAGTCGCCGGATCTCCCTCGGGCAGCCCGTCGGCAAGCACGAGGACCCGCAGCGGTGCGGACACTGCTGCGCGAACCTCCTCGGCCATCCGCCCATGATCGAATCCACGGAATTCACCAACGGTGACGAACCACTGCGACGCACACTGCTCCACCATGGCCGTGACCTCGCGTACACGGTAGAGCGGAATGATCGGGTTCTGCACAGCACCGACCCGACAGAGTGCCAGGCTCAGAACGACCGCGTCGATGCTCGTGGGAAGCTGCCAGCTGACGACAGTGCCCGGACCGATCCCCTGTGCGAGCAGGCCGGCCGCAGTCCGTTCCGCAGCCGCGTGCACACCGGCGAACGTCTCGTGCCGCCCGTGCTCGTCGATCAGAGCAGTCGCGTCGGGGGTCGCCTCGGCCCGGCAGGTGAGCAACGCCCAGATCGACCTGGCATCGCTGATTCGATCGATGGTGTTCACGTCCGGTCCTTCTTCGACTCGGCCGGCAGTGGAGCGGCGGTGAGCAGCGGGTATCCGGTGGTCAGCATCGAGTTCGCGTGACCGAGCCAATGCATGTCGAACGCCGACTGAAGCGCCGCCTGCTGACCCATGATGTCCAGTGTCTGGTTCACGGCGCGCTTGCCCTGCCGCAGTGCCCAGGCGTCCATCTGTGCGATCTCGCGAGCGAGATTCATCGTCTCGGATTCGAGTTCGTCGACTGGGACGACACGGTTGACCATGCCGGCCGCGAAGGCTTCCTCAGCGGAGAAGCTGCGCGCGGTGAAAAGCATCTCTTTCGCTCTGCGAGCGCCGAGTTCCCATGTGTGCGCGTGATACTCGACTCCGCCGATCCCGTACTTGGCGACCGGGTCACTGAAGAACGTGTTGTCGGCAGCCACGATGAGGTCGCACGGCCAGATGACGTTCAGCGCGCCGGCGATGCAGGCGCCCTTGACCGATGCTATCGACGGCTTGGGCACGTCACGCCAGCGACGGGAGAAACCGAGGTAGTACTCGGTCTCCCATCCGTACGCGTTCTCGAGCTGGCTCTTGACTTCCGACTGTTCATAGCCGGATGTCGTCGACTTCAGATCGTGTCCCGCCGAGAAATTGTCACCGTTGGCTCGCACGACGATGACCTTGACCGCATCATCCGTTGCCGCGGCACGCCAGGCAGCATCGAGTTCCTCGAGCATCGGCTCGTTCTGCGCGTTGTGCTTCTCCGGACGGTTCAGGGTGATGACCGCGACGGCGTCCTCGACCTCGTAATCGATCAGCGGCATCGTCACGCTCCTTCGTAGATCCGTGTGATCGCCGAGGCGATCGAGGCGTTGTTCTCGGCAGCGTTGCCGAAGTCGTACTGCCAGCGCTTGGCCGCATCGGTGAACAGGTGCACGTTCGACTCGACCATGTATCCGATGCCCGCGTGGACCTCGTGTGCGCAATGGACCATCTGCAGCGCAGTCTTCGCGGCCTGCTTACACATCAGGCCGAGGTGCGGCTGAGGATCGTCACCCGATTCGATGGCAGCGACCACCGAGCGCACATGCGCCGAGGTGAGGTGTGCTGCGATCGCGATGTCGGTGCACAGGTACTGGACCGCCTGGAATCTGCCGATCGGACCGCCGAATTGACGCCGCTGCTGCGCATACGACACCGTCATATCCAGCAGCCGCATCCCCGCACCGTAGACCTGAGCAGCGCGCAGCACGGCGCCACGCTGCCCGGCCAGCAGAGCGGCACGGTGGGCATCGTCGCCACCCGCCAGCACATCGGCTTCGGCCACCGGCACATTGTCGAAAGTCACCGCGAACATCGAGTGGCCGCCCATGTTCGGCATCGTTTCGATACCGATCGAGGAGCTCGAATCCACCAGAGCGACAACACCGTTGTCACCGGCCGTGTGGACAAGGAAGCTGTCGGCGTGGTCGGCATGGCCGATGGCCAGCGCAACTCCGTTCAGCGATCCGTTCGAATACGAGACAGCCGAGCCCCAGTCGGTGGACGGAAAGACCGGGATCACCACGGCCCCACCACTACCGATGCGTTCGGCGACTTCCGTCGACCTCTCGGTACCGATCAGCAGCGCCATGTCGCGGGCAATCGTCAAGTCGAGCAACGGCGTATCAGCCAGTGCGCGGCCCATTTCCACGAACACTGCCGCAATCGTTCCGAGTGACGGGCTGTCGGCGTCAGCGGCGACGGGATCCGACAACTGCAACCAGCCGAGCTCGGCGAACTGCGCGATCTGCTCGCCGAACGGAACCGAGTTCGTTCGTTCTTCCAGCGGTGAGTATCGTGCGAACACCGACTTGCTTACATCTGCGAGAGCGGTAAAGTCCTCGCCCCATGCCAAATCCATCATCTGCTCCTATCGCGGCAGGCCTAGGCCCCGCGTCGCGAGCACCATCCGCTTGAGTTGGGACGTTCCACCGGCATGGTTCGCGAACGATTGCCGATACCATGCCTCGGGTTTTCCGTTGAGTGGGGCATACAACGACTCCGACCGCAGTTGGCTGGTCGGGCCGAGCACCCGGTCGTAGATCTGCGCGAACAGCGGCTCGAACTCCTTGGCTGCGACCTGCTGGACGCCGCCACCCCAAGGGGTCTGCCGACCCTGGGCGTTGTCGCCGATGATCTCGTAGGCGAGCAGGCGCTGCGTCTGGATCATCTCGGCCAGCTCGGCCAGGTCGGCCTGCACATGCGGATCGTCCAGCTTGCCGGGGATCGCCTTGCAGTGTGCGATCAGCTCCCGCAGGCGAGTCTCCTGCATCGCATAGATCGGCTCGACGGTCCCGGAAGCGTAGAAGGCACGCATGATGTACTGCCAGCCCTTACCTTCTTCACCGATCAACGAAGATGCGGGCACGCGCACGTGGTCGAGGAAGGTGCTCGACTGCACTCCGCCACCGTAGTTCCGCATCGGATGCAAGGTGACGCCCGGACTCCGTAGATCCACCACGAAGATGCTGATCGCATCGCGCGCAGCGGGGTCCGTCGCGGTCCGTGCAGCCACATACAGAACATCCGACATCGGCCCCCAGGACGTGAAGGCCTTCTCTCCGGTGATGACCCACTCGTCACCGTCGCGGACCGCTTTGGTCTTCAGAGAACCGAGGTCGGACCCGGCCTCGGGCTCGGTGAGACCCTCTGCCCACAGGGTCCGCATATTCGCGATATCCGGTAGCAGTCGCTTCTTCTGTTCCTCTGTGCCACCGACCAAGATGGTTCCCGCAGCGAGGAAGATGCCGACCGAGTTGATCATCGGCGCATCGGCCGCGTACAGCTCTTCGAGCAGAATCTGGTTCGCGATCGGGGCGAGCCCCTTACCGCCGTACTCTTTCGGCCAGGTCAATCCGATCCAGCCCCTGGCCGCCACCTTCTTGCTGAATTCGACGGCAATCGCCCACTGCTCCGGCGCGTCGTCGAATTCCGGGTTGAAGGCGTGTTTCGCCGGCAGTTCTGCGTCGAGAAACTCGCGGATCTCTGCCCGCCATGCCTCGTGTTCGTGTGCCAGTGTCGGTCTCATGATGTGCTTTCCGCCCGGAGTTCATCGGTGCCTGCAGTCTGCTCGGCAGCGCCGCTTCCGAGGTCACCCTCGGGGTAGAAGCGACGAGCCCACTTTCGGATGTCGCGGAAGCCGGCAGCCTCGGCAGTAGCCAATCCCGGCGGTTCCGTGTAGCGCTGGTGTTCCCAGATCGCGATGTCTGCCTTGACCTGCCCCACAGCGCTTCGCTGCCGCTTGGCCACGCGGGTGTCGTCCTCACCGGGTTCCTTGCTCGCCCAGGCCGAGAACCGGAGAATTGAGCGCTCGTCGTCGACCGGGGTCACTGCCGACAACGAGCAGATCGAGCCGACCCCGTCTGCGTGCGAGAAGCCAAGTCCCACACCCAGGAGCAATGCTCGGGTGCGTCCTTTGACATCTTCGATCGTGCCGTCGCTACCACGACGTTTGAAGTTCAAGGCGAGTTCAGTGGCGAAGTCGTACTCACCGAACTCGCGGTTGACGACAGTCGGGACCTCGTCGGCGCGGTGGACGTACTTGAAGTGCGCGAAGTCGACGCCGTTCTCGGCCGCATACTGCGGATGGATCGGCAGCTCGGCAGTTTCGAGGCGACCGCTTTCCCCCAGTTCGTGGTAGTCGTTCGACGAACCGGACCCGGGAAACATGTCGAAGACGCTGGGTACGTCGTAGAGTGGCTCTCCGCCTTCCACGTCGTGCCAGATGTACATGATTCCGTCGCGCTCGACGGTGGGCCAGGTGCCGATCTTGCGGACCCGGTTCGTCGCTTTCTGGTACGGAATGCAGGTATTGCGGCCTTCCGGGCTCCACTGCCAGCCGTGGAAAGGGCAAGCGATGTCGTCACCGACAACCGAGCCGCCGTATCCCAGGTGTGCGCCGAGGTGCTCGCAGTATGCGTTCAGAACCACCAGCCGGCCGTTCCCGGTGCGATAGGCGACCAACTCCTGGCCGAAGTACCGCATCGGCTTGACCTCACCGGCAACAAGGTCGGAAGACCAGCCGATCTGAAACCATCCTGTGGGCTTCATCGATAACGCCATGGGTGACACTTCATCCTCCTGAACCATTGCCACAGAAGCATCTTCGTCGAGTTCATAAATTTCGCTCTACAACAAGCACTTTCACGCCCCTCAGGTTCCCGAGAGTGCGTCGACGCAACACGTCGCCGAAGCATCTCCGGTAATCCGTAAGCTGCGGTCGCAGATCGTCTCCACGGCGCGTCGTGACTGCAATCACTGTAGCCATTGGCTACGCACGCGTCAACATACCCGCTGCAAGGGTGCATCAACCGAGGTCACAGGCTTTCGAGAGGCAAGTCGCAGCCCAGCTACGAGCTATCCATCCCGCCTGCGACAACGCAGCTACCGGGCGAGCTCGCCCGGGGTCGAAGAAGCTTGACTGCAGAACCGTCCACCCATAGCATCAGCCGCATTGAACCGGAAGCCTCAGCGCTGCCCCGGTTTTCCTCATCCCCACTACATCTACAGTCGTCGCCCGGCTGCGCCAACGCACAGCGCGGAGTGAGCACAGGCACAGAACAGCGAGGTCACAGGATGAAAGCAATCGTCTTCGACGGCACCGTCAACAAGCTGGTTGACGGAGTCACCGTCCGCGACCCCGGACCCGGCGAAGTCCAGGTCCGCATCGTCGCGAGCGGCCTGTGCCAGAGCGATCTGAGTGTGATCAACGGGAAAATCCCATTCCCGGTCCCGGTTATCCTCGGGCACGAGGGTGCAGGCATCGTCGAGGCCGTCGGGCCGGGTGTCACCATGCCCGCTGTCGGCGACCATGTGGTGTTGTCAACACTGGCGACGTGCGGCCAATGCGCCTCGTGCACTTCCGGACATCCCACGATGTGCCGCGAGTCGTTCGGGAAGACGGCGACGCCGTTCGAACTCGACGGAACCCCACTCCACAGCTTCGCAACGCTCTCGACCTTCAGCGAGCGAATCGTCGTCAAGGCGGGGCAGGCGGTGTCGATCCCGAAGGATATCCCGCTGTCGACTGCGTGCCTGGTCGGTTGCGGAGTATTGACCGGCGCCGGAGCGGTGCTGAACCGAGCCCGGGTCGCCCCCGGCGACTCGGTGGTCGTCATCGGCGCCGGCGGCATCGGCCTGAACGTGATTCAGGCTGCCCGAGTCGCGGGCGCAGCGACAATCATCGCCATAGACACCAACCCAGGTAAGGAGCCGAAGACGCGCCTCTTCGGCGCCGGCCACTTCATCGATGCGACCGCAGGCGACACCGTCGCAGCTGTCCGCGAACTCACCGATGGCGGAGCCCATCACGTCTTCGACTGCGTCGGCGGTGAGGCAATCACCAGCCAGGCCATGGACATGCTCGACTGGGGCGGACAGTTGATCATGCTCGGCGTCGCCGGACCCGAGGCCAAACTGTCGGTCCCGGCCAGCGCCTTCTACATGGATCGCGCCGTGCTCGGCTGCCGCTACGGCTCGTCGCGACCGGGCGCGGACATTCCCAAATACCTCGACCTGTACCGATCCGGCGGGCTCCTGCTCGACGAGCTCGTCACCCAGACCTACGAGCTGGAAGACTTCCAGTCGCTCATGGAGGACGCCAGGAACGGCAAACTCGACCGCGGAGTCCTGCTGATGCCGTCCTGACATCAACTTTCCCCACCGAACGATGCGGAGGGCCTACACCGAGGCTCCGCATCGTTCGGCTTCTTCATTTGCGCTGAGGGACTATCCGTTCGGCCGTGTTGCGTAGATCAGGACCTTGAGCATGTCGGCGACTTCCTTGCGGACGCCTTCTCGGCTGCGGTCCGGATAGTCGCCGAGCACAGTGAGATACGGCTCGTACAAATCCCACACGGCGCCCACGAGGGCGATCAACGATGCCAGCACTCGCGAATCGAACTCGGCATGCACCCGGGGCGCTACCGGATCCTCCCACAAGGCATCGATCTGCGATCGATAACCTCGCGAACGGACTCCCCCGAGTAGACGATCCGGTCGGGTTCCCTCGAATACCGACCACGTCAGCATTCGGCCGAACTGACCCGCGTCGACATCGGCGCCGAACGAGTTCTCGATCGCAGCGTAAGCGTCTTCTTCACCCGACAGACGCTCGCCGCCATAGGTGACGAGCAGTTCCATTACCGCGACCAGCAGGTTCTCCTTCGTTCGATAGAACCGGTGGATCAGCCCGTAGGTCACGCCGGCAGCACTGGCGATCTCCCGTAGCGTCACTTTGGCGGGGCCCCTGCGTGCAAAGAGATCCGCAGCGGCGAGAAGAATTGCCTGTTGTGCACCGGTCGAACCCGCTTGGGTCGGCACCCACTCCGCGATCTCTGTACCCGTACGTCGCGCGGTCTTCCCGACAACCGAGGAAGAGTTCTCCTCTGTGCGGACCACCCAATCGCCTGCCATGCGGAGCGCTTCATCCTTGGAATCCGCGCTCAGCAACAGTTCGGCCGGTGTCCGATCGGTGCCGGTGATTCTGGTGATCGACCACTGCGCAATGACAAGCATCGCAGTATCTTCATCGAACTGAGCCAGGAACTCGAGGGCTTCCGGACGAACGCGATGCTTCTCCAAGTCGAACTGCCAGACCGGGAACAGTGTTGTTCCGCCACCGGGATATCCGAGCATCTTCCGGTTGTGGATTCGCTTGTTG
This sequence comes from Rhodococcus sp. F64268, assembly GCF_023015605.1. Lineage (NCBI taxonomy): Bacteria > Bacillati > Actinomycetota > Actinomycetes > Mycobacteriales > Nocardiaceae > Rhodococcus > Rhodococcus sp. F64268. The sequence goes on along the minus strand of NZ_JALKAI010000004.1, from coordinate 707,104 downwards.
ATCGCCTGACGACTGATAGCCAAGAACTCCGCCACCTGCGGTGTGGTCCAGAGGTCATCGACGGACACAAGGAATTTCGAGAGCTCTCCCATACTGCCGGGACCCTATCAGGTTCAGGAGCAAGAAGATTCACGCTCCCTCCGGGTCGACGGGCGAGAATCATCCATCCACCCACCCCCTGTTGACGCGGGCATGGCCACTGGCTACAGTGACGGTCATCACTACGGTGCTGTCGTGGTGACCTGAGGGGGCACGATCGTGCGTCGCCCGAGGGAGTTCGAACGGAGCCTCACGTCCACGCCCTCCTTCAGGCCGGGCAGCGATCCGGTAAAACTCTTGCCGTAGAGCAGCTTCTGCACTTCGTCGACGGACTCACAGCCGCAGGAAGTACGGAGAAGAAATGGCACCGGATGCGCAAAGTCAGATCAGCTTCTCTCGGTAATCACATCGAATGTCACGTCGAACAGGATCACAATGAGCTCTCCCGAGATCACGCCTTCACCGACGCTGGTACGCAGGGCATCGCTCGCCGGCTTCTTCGGAACCGCCGTCGAGGCATACGACTTCATGGTTTTCACCTTCCTGATCGCATACCTGTCCCCCCAGTTCTTTCCCAGCGACGATCCCGCAACCGGGATTCTGAGTTCACTCGCGGTTCTCGGCACCGGATTCCTTGCGCGCCCGATCGGAGGCATCGTCTTCGGCCGAATCGGTGACCGTTACGGTCGCCGATTCACTCTGATCCTCACCATCTCAGGCATGGGCGGCGCCACCATCCTGATGGGGCTGTTGCCGACGCACTCCACCGTCGGGATCCTGGCCCCGGCCCTGCTCGTTCTCACGCGCCTGCTCCAAGGATTCTTCGCCGGGGGTGAACAGATGGGCTCGGCCACCTTCGTCACCGAGCACGCATCCGCCAAGAACTACGGCATCCTGAGCGCAATGACCCCGGTGGGATTCGCATTCGGCGCCGCGGTGGCACCGCTGGTCGTGGCCGTCACCACTTCCTTGTCTTCGGAAGACGTGATGTCCAGCTGGGGCTGGCGTGTTCCCCTCCTCATGTCGCTGCCGCTGATGCTGTACGTGCTGTACCTGCGCACCCGGTTGGAGGAATCACCTGAATTCAAGGGCCTCGCCGACAAACACAAAGTACAGGCCGCCCCGCTGCGTTCGGTCATCACGCGATACCCAGTGACACTGCTGCGTGTAATCGCAATCAGCACCTCGGTTCTCGCGATCGGCTACGTCGTTCCGGCATACATGCCACTGTTCCTGCAACAAGAGGTCGGTATGACCCCAGGCGCCACCGCATGGCTGGCCACCGCTGGGTCGGCCTTCGCCATCGCCATCAGCTTCGGCGCCGGATTCCTCATCGACAGAAGTGGTCGCAGAGTCACCCTGGTGCTGGCGCTGGGCATCCTCCTGGTGGCGATGTTCCCGATCATGTATTTCATCAAAGCAACCGACGGACTCCTGGTCGTCACCGCACTCGGTCACATGCTCCTCGTCGGCATGGCCGGCGCCGCGGCGGTCCCCGTGTACGCAACACTCACCTCCGCATTTCCGGCGGCGGTTCGCTACACCGGCGCCGCAATCGGATTCGGTCTCGGCTCGGCGTTCGGCGGCGGTTTCGGTCCCTACCTGGCGGCGAAGTTCACCGAGATGACCGGGAACGCATACGCCTCGTCGGGTGTGGTCGCCGCGGCAGCCCTGCTTGGGATCATCGTGATCGTCACGATGCCCAACAGCAATACCAGTGCAGCACCGGAAGCTGCGCTGCTTACCGGCGAGACAGAGTCGCTCGACACGAACTCCTCGGAGCATAGTCCGGCCTCACCGAAGACAGCCTGACGCCGATGGTCCAGACGTACCCCCGTCAAAGCAGTATCGCTTCCGAACAACCCGTCCTGCGCCCTCGGAGCCTCGAGGGCGTCACGGTGGGCAACTTTCGTAGTGCCTTCGAATCAACCTCCCAAGGAGATATCGATGACTCTGTTGTTCGACACGTACCAACTCGGTGATATCACGCTCGGTAACCGCATGGTGATGGCTCCGATGACCCGTGCCCGCAGCGTCGACACCGTCGCAGGCCCACACACTGCGGAGTACTACCGCCAGCGCGCGACGGCCGGTCTGATCGTCACCGAGGGCACGCCGATCTCCCCGGAAGCGCAGGGATATGCGTACGTTCCCGGAATCTGGTCCGACGTGCAGGTTGCCGGCTGGCGTACAGTGACGGATGCCGTCCACATCGAGGGTGGCCGCATCTTCTCCCAGCTCTGGCATGTAGGCCGACTCTCACACAGGTCGCTCCAGCCCGGTAGGCAACAGCCCGTCGGAGCCAGCTCGGTACCGGCCGACGGCGGCAAGACCTTCGCCTTCAACGACGACGGCACCGTCGGATTCGTCGATGTGAGCGCCCCTCGGCCACTGTCCACACAAGAAGTGGACCGAGTGATTCTCGACTTCTCGGCCGCGGCAGCGAATGCGAACGACGCAGGCTTCGACGGTATCGAACTGCACGGTGCCAACGGGTACCTGTTCGAGCAGTTCCTCAATCCCTCGACCAACACGAGAACCGATCGGTACGGCGGATCGATCCGGAATCGTGCGCGTCTCCTCCTCGAAACTGTCGATTGTGTGAGCGACAAGATCGGCTCCAGCCGCGTCGGTATCCGGTTGTCACCTTTCAGTGAGCTGTTCGACATGCCCTCCTACCCCGAGGCCATCGACACTTACCTGCACCTGGCATCCGAACTGTCCCGGCGCGAGATCGCCTATGTGCACCTCGTCGATCAGCTTCCCGCAGGAAGTCGCGTCATCGATGTCGATACTCTCACCGGATTCCGCGCCGAGTTCCCGGGAACGATCATCCTTGCCGGCGGCATGACCCGAGAACTGGCGGACGACCTGATTGATAAGAACCTGATCGATCTCACCGCATTCGGGCAACCCTTCATCTCCAACCCCGACCTGGTCGATCGCATACGCTACGGATGGCCTCTGACACCACCCGACCGGGACTCCTATTACGGCGGTGGCACAGCAGGTTACGTCGATTATCCCAGGTATGCCCCGGCCGGCGTGTGATCCCACCTCCCCTGCAACGAACCCGTACATCCATGTCGCCGCACCCGCACGAGGTGCACCGACCCAATCCCACCTTGGAGTTCATATGTCCGAATTGACCATCCCTGAATACGATCCGGCCACCACCGTGCGCTCCGTGACGGTCGAGATCGATGCACCCGCAACCCTGGTCTGGCAAGTACTCGTCGATCTCGAACGCTATCCCGACTGGAACCCGTTCTGCATCTCCGCGAAATCGACCCTGGAAATCGGCGCTCCCATCGAGATGTTGCTCACCGACTACTCAGGCGGGACAGAACCGTTCCCGTGGGTCGAATACGTCTGCGCCGTCGTGCCAGAGCGGCTGTTGTCATGGGAATTGCTCCCCACCACAGAGTCCCGGCAGGCTGCCCGGCGCGACCAGGTCATCGAGCAGATCGACGAGAACCGTTGTCGCTACTACTCCACCGACGCCTTCCTCGGAGAAGAAGCGCACCAGATCATGGAAGACACGGGCGCCTGGGTCCTACGCGCGTTCGACAAGACGGCGGTGTCCCTGAAAAAGCACTGCGATGCCCTCTACGCCGAACGTGAGCGCTGAATCGGCAGTTGAACATCCCCGCTGAGCTCTGGCCGGACAGCCTGTCCGGCTGAGGTGCGGCGCGAAAACTCGTGCTGCACCTCAGCCCACGGGACCACAGCGAAACACCTGAAAGTCATAGCATCGGAGATGCTATTCATGCGGACGTGTCGCGTACGCGAGTACCTTGAGGATGTCGGTGACCTCCTGCCGCACTTCCTCGGGAGTACGGTCCGAATTGTCGGCGAGAGTAGTCAGATAGGGCTCGTACGGGTCCCATGTCGCGCCGATCAACGCGATCAATGCAGCGACGACCCGAGAGTCGAAATCGGTGCGCGCGGGTGGAGGCACCGGATTTCTCCACAGCGATTCCACCTGATTGCGATATCCGCGCGATCGGATGTCACTTCTGAACAGTCGCTCCGGCGTTGCGCCTTCGCAGATCGACCACATCAACATCCGACCGAATTGGCCCGAATCGACGTTGGCGCCGAAGGAGTTGTCGATCGCCGCGTAGACGTTGTCCTCCTCGGAGAGGGCCACTCCGGCGTACTCGACGAACAACTGCATCACGCTCGTGAGGAGGTTCTCCTTCGACTTGAAGAACCGATGAATCAGGCCGTAGGTAACACCGGCCTCGGCGGCGACCTCGCGAAGCGTGACTTTCGCCGGGCCCTTGCGAGCGAAGAGGTCTGCAGCGGCCATGAGGATTGCATGCCGCGGGCCTGCGGAGTCGGCTCGTTGGGGGATCCACCCAGCCACCGGCTTGTCGAATTCTTTCCCTGATTCCTCAGGATCGGGGCCTACCGGCGCCGCCGGATCGTCCGGTGCCGAGTCCTCCTCGTCGGACGCCACACTGTCGGCTGCCCGAAAACTACTCGCCAGCCCGAGTGCGACCTTCCTCGTCTCGGCGCCCCTCAGTAACTCCACCGGCGTGACGCCCCGATCCGGATCAGGTGTATTCGACCAGCGCGCGATCGCCTTGGGGTCGTACTCCCCGTCCGCGAATGCCGCGAGGAACTCCTCGACCTCCGGACGCGGGTGGCAGGTCTGCGGATCGAACTGCCACGCCGGAAAGAGCGTCGTCCCCTTACCGCGATAGCCGAGCAACTTCCGATTACGCACCCTCTTGTTGATTGCCTGGCGACTGATGCCCAGAAATTGGGCAACGCGGGACGTGGTCCACAGGTCGCCCTCAGCGATTCCGCGGTCGAGGTCGTTGTTCATTGTGGCACCATCCTGCCATGCTACGGAGCCACCGGTGCAGCGACCGCGAGCCCGATCTACCGACCGCGAGATCGAACTCGAGCGGAATGTCCACGGTCCAGCCCGGAGGCTTCGGGCTACCGAAGTCACCGGTGATGCTGGGCAGCAACGGTACTCGCGATATCCTCTCGACACCGCAGGCCATTCCTGTGTCGATCACACCCGCCGCTCCTGCAAACCGGCGTGCAGCCCGGACAACGCCCCACCGCGTCGGCCTACAGGAGACCTCGCCGCATCGACAATCACTGGGTTACCCATTGCAGTTCTCTTCGCAGTACACCGGTCCGAATGCTCTCTTGGTATCGCGAAAGCTGCGCTCTTACTGCTCCGGTCTCATTGGGTGGCAGCGACGACCGCAGCAACCATCTCGTCGACCGCGCGGCGGCAATCGTTGCGGTCGTAGCCGAGCAGCGCGGTCTCGTCCGCATCCGGCTCGTACGCAAGGGTGTTGCCGCGTCCCTGAACGATCGCGGCGTCCGACAGCAAGGGGTGCGATTCGTCCTTCACCGCGATCTCACGGTTCCCGCCGGCAGCGTCGACCATCATCTGGAAGAAGCTCTGGTAGGTGAGGTTCTCATCGCCGATGAGGTAGGCCTTTCCGGATTCACCGTGATGCACGGCGCCGCGGATGGCCTGAGCGAGGGAACGGGCAGACAGGTAGTTGGTGCCTCCGGGCGGCGCGAAATCAGGGATCTGCGGCTCGTTGCCTGCGGCCCACGACACCATTTTCCGGTAGCGCTTGGTCGAGGCGCCCGGTACGACACCGAGGATCGACGGCGGATTGAGCGTGCAGACGTTGAACGACTCATCGGCGAGCGCACGGGCGCCCTCGTCGGCTGCCTTGCGGGCTGCGACATACGGGTTGGTCTCGGCAATATCCGGCCGCACCTGGTGGTAGTAACTTCCGACCTGCACGAACCGCCCGACGCCCGCGTCCTTCGCCAGTTGAGCGAAACGTGGCACACCGACACTTTGGGTGGTCTCCCAGAATTTCAACTCGTCGTCGTCCTCGCGTGGCTTGTGTCGCGGATCCTGGCCGGCAGCGAAGACGACGGCCTCGAAACCGGACAATTGTTCGCGGGTGAAGGTCGGCACCGTGTAATCACCGGTCAGCAGCGGAAAATCGGCGACGAGCGAGTCGTCGGGAAGTGGACCGCGTCCCGCGACCGTGACGTCGTCGCCGTGTTCGCGCAGTTCGAGTGCGGCGTGGGCGCCGATCATGCCGGTGCCGCCGACAACCAGAATTTTCATGATGCTGTCTCTTTCGGATCGTGGATCAGGGATTGCGGGGACGGTTGGTCCAGCCGCCGGAGTTGCGGGGCACCCATCCACCGGACGAATGCGTACCGCCGTCGACGTGGATGGTGCCTCCGGTGACGAACCCGGACAGGTCGGAGGCGAGGAACAGCGCAACACCCGCGACGTCCTCGGGCTGCCCGGGACCGCCGAGCGGCGACCAGTTCGGCCACAGCGGCAGGTCTTCCTCGGGCACGAGCGTCGCGTAGGGAACCTGCACGGACTCGATGAGGTCCGGGGCGATCGCGTTGACCCGGATGCCGGCTGGGCCGACCTCGGCCGACAGCGAGCGGGTGAATTGCGTCAACGCAGCGTTGTAGGCGGAGTACACGGTGTGGCCTGGAATCGCACGGTGGGCTTCGACGGTGGTCAGGTTGATGATCGACCCGTGGCCACGTTCGATCATGCCCGGTAGTAGCGCATGGGTCAGTCGCAGGATGTGCGCGAAGTTGATGTCGTGCAGCTCGTCCCACAGCGACGGCGAGTTGGTGGTGAATGCGTGCGGTGGCTGCAGATAGTGGCCGACGTTGTTGACCAGCACGTCCGGCCGGTGCTCGACGAGTTCGGGCGGACACGATCCCTCACACACATCCCACTCGACGGCGGTGATCTCCCCGCCCGCCGCGGTGTCGAACTCGAGCGAACCGACCGGCTCGATGTCCGCAACGAGCACATCGGCGCCGTGGGCGGCGAACGACCTCGCGATCGCAGCGCCGATGCCCGCGGCACCGCCGGTCACGACAGCTCGACGACCCGCCAGCATCGCGTCCGGAGTCATACATGAGGGATTCGGCATGGACGGAGTACACCGCACTTCGCGTCAGGAAGGACAGCTCCGATTCCGGTAAGCGGAAGAATCACCTCTACGCACTCGACGGTGTGTTAACCATGTTCAGGAATGAGGAAGGGAGAGCCGGATGGAGGGACCTACGGGAACTCTGCAGCGTGCAGCCGTGATCCTCGACGTGTTCGAGGGCGCGGACCGCCTGAATCTGTCGCAGATCGTCGCGGCCACCGGGCTCCCGCGCACCTCGGTGCACCGCGCACTCGAACAGCTCGTTGCACTCCGCTGGGTGTATCGCGAGGGCATGAACTACCAGCTGGGAATGCGAATGATCGAGCTCGGCGCGGCGGCTGCACAGCAGAATGCCCTGCGTCGCGCAGCTCTGCCCAGCCTGCGCCAGTTGCATCGGACGACCGGATGCGTCGTCCACCTCGCAGTGCGGGACGGGTCCGAGGCGGTTTATCTCGAGAAGGTCGGTGGCGAGGCGGTCCCGCTGGTTCGGTCACGCGTCGGCGACCGGCTCCCCATAACTTCGTCGACGATCGGCAAGGCATTGCTGGCTCTCGGCGATCCCACCGAGGTGGACTGCCCCGAACTCACGAGAGTGCGTGAACTTCGTCTGGCCTACGACCCGGAACGCTGTGTGAAGGGCTTCAGCTGCGTCGCCGTGCCTATCGGAAAGATCGGCGGAACCGAGGCCGCAGCCCTGTCGGTGTTCGGTCCGGCCGACCGCGTTCGGGACAAACGAATGATGTCATCCGCGCAGACCGCAGCCGCCGAGACCTGGCGCCGCCTCGCTGCAGAGAACCTCGTTTCGAAATACTGAAATTCCTATCGCAATAGTGCGGGAATTGGGCGTAAGGTCCCCGATCACGAAAGTGATGCCGGACATCCCCTGAACGGGAGGCCTTACGCGGTGCCCGAATCGACAACACCACTCGACGTCGACGCCTTACGCACGAAGTACAGACACGAACGAGATCGACGCACCCGTCGTGACGGCAACGCGCAGTACCGGCGCGCAGCGGGCAAGTTCGGCTACTACATGCACGACCCGTACACCGAACGTGTCGAGCGCGACCCGCTGACCGACCGCGTCGAGGTACTCGTCATCGGTGGCGGGTTCGGCGGCCTTCTGGCCGGTGCTCGCTTGCGCGAGGCCGGGTTCGAATCCATCCGCATGATGGACGAGGCCGGCGATTTCGGCGGCACCTGGTACTGGAACCGCTATCCCGGTATCCACTGCGACATCGAGTCGTACGTGTACATGCCTTTGTTGGAAGAGTTCGGGTACATCCCGAAATGGCGGTACGCCCCCGGCGAGGAGATCCGGCAGCACGCGGTTGCCATCGCCGAGCACTACAGCCTCTATCGCGATGCGGTCTTCCACACCCGGGCGACCGACTTCACGTGGGACGAAGACGCCGTCGAGTGGACGGTGCGCACCAACCGCAGCGACACCATCCGCGCCCGCTACGTCATCGCATCCTCGGGGACACTCACCCAAGCGAAACTGCCCGGCATTCCCGGTATCGAAGATTTCCGCGGTCACACCTTCCACACCAGCCGTTGGGACTACTCGTACACCGGTGGCGGTCCCAACGGCGGGCTGACCGGGCTCGCGAACAAGCGCGTCGCGGTGGTCGGCACCGGCGCGACCGGCCTCCAGATCGTTCCGCACGTCGCCGAAGGCGCAGAGCATCTGTTCGTGATGCAGCGGACCCCGTCGACCGTGGACGTACGCGACAACCGCCCGACCGATCCCGCGTGGGTGGCCACACTGCAACCCGGTTGGCAACGCGAGCGGATGGACAACTTTCTGGCCATCATCTCCGGGGAGGACACCGCCGAGGACCTCGTCCAGGACGGGTGGACCGCAAACGCCCGCCTTCAACGCAAGATGATGACCGGCGCACTGGATACCTCCCTCGACCCCACCGAGCGCGAACGTCGCGACGAGCTGGCCGACTTCGTGACGATGAACAAGATGCGCGCCCGCATCAGGAACGTCGTCGACGATCCGGCAACCGCGGAAGCGCTCGAGCCCTGGTACCGGTACATGTGTAAGCGCCCCGGTTTCAGCGACCTGTATCTGCCGACGTTCAACCGGCCGAACGTGACGCTCGTGGACACAGCGGACCACGGCGGAATCACCCGGATGACCGAGAACGCAGTCGTGGTGGGCGAGGCGCACTACGAAGTCGACTGCGTCATCTTCGCCACCGGATTCGAAGTCGGGATCTCGGGCGTACTGTCCGGCACGCTACCGGTCCATGGGCGAAACGGGAGGACGCTGCTCGAAACGTGGGCGCAGGGTCCGCGCACATTGCACGGCTTCTACACCCACGGCTTCCCCAACCTGTTCCACTTGGCGTCGATTCAGAATGGGAACTCGGTCAACATCTCTCACGTGCTGCAGGATCAGGCGACCCACATCGCAGCGGTCATCGCGATGGCCGACAAGACCGGTGCGAAGTGGGTGGAGCCGACGGCGGAGGCGGAGCAAGGGTGGTGCGAGACGATCGCCGAGAACGCGGTCGACAATTCGGCGTTCCTGACCGAGTGCACGCCGGGCTATTACAACGGGGAAGGGACGCGCACGACATCATCGTCGTACGCGCCCGGCCCTGTCGCATTTCATCGTGTGATCTCGCGGTGGCGCGAGGGCGATATGAGCGATGTCCTCGTCCCCGCGACCGACGACGAGGTCAGTCCTTCGGGCCACCGGCAACGTAGATGACCTGACCCGACACGAAGCCTGCGCCTTCGGACGCGAGGAACGAAGCGGTGTGGGCGATGTCCTCGGGCTCACCGACACGTGCGACGGGGATCTGCGAGGCGGCCGCTGCCTTGTAATCCTCGAACGACGCACCGACGCGCTCGGCGGTCGCGGCGGTCATCTCGGTTGCGATGAAGCCCGGGGCGATCGCGTTTGCGGTGACACCGAACTTGCCCAGCTCGACGGCGAGGGTCTTGGTGAAGCCCTGTATGCCTGCCTTGGCGGCCGAGTAGTTGACCTGGCCGCGGTTGCCCTGCGCCGACGTGCTCGACAGATTGACGATGCGGCCGAACTTGTTGTCCACCATGTACTTCTGGGTGGCGCGCGACATGAGGAAAGCGCCACGCAGGTGAACGCTCATGACGGCGTCCCAGTCTTCGACCGTCATCTTGAACAGCAGGTTGTCGCGCGTGATGCCCGCGTTGTTGATCAGCACGGTGGGTTCGCCCAGCTCCTCGGCGACCTTCTCGACAGCAGCGGCGACGGAGGCTTCGTCTGCGACGTTGGCGCCCACGGCGAGGGCCTTACCGCCGGCGGCCTCGATGGCGGAGACGGTGTCGGCGCACGACGCGGCGTCCAGGTCGAGGACGGCGACCTGCATGCCGTCGGCGGCCAGACGCTTGGCGACTGCAGCACCGATACCGCGTGCGGCTCCGGTGACGATGGCGGTGCGGACTGTTGAGCTCACTGCAAACCTCCGTGAAGTGATGCGGTCAATTGATGGTGAGGCCACCATCGACCACGATGGTCTGGCCGGTGACATACCCGGCCGCCTCGGACACCAGCCACACTGCGGTGGCGGCGATTTCTTCCGGATCGCCGGTGCGACCCAGAACGATGCGCGGCTTCATGCTGTCGAGGTAGCCGGGCAGGTACTCGTCCGTCATCTCGGTTTCGAAGAAGCCCGGTGCGATCGCGTTGACGCGGATTCCCTTCCTGGCGCCCCACTGTTGAGCGAGGTCGCGGGTGAGGCCGATGATCGCGGCTTTGCTCGACGCATAGGCGGCCTGCGGCAGGCGCGCGGTGGTCAGGCCGAGCACCGAGGAGATGTTGAGGATCGAGCTACCGGGCTGCATGACACGGCCGGCCGCTTGCGCCGCCCAGTACGATCCGTTCAGGTTGATGTCGATGACCCGCCGGAATTCATCGGGGGTTTCCTTGGTGGCAGGCACCGCGGTGCCGATACCTGCGTTGTTGATGAGGACGTCGACCTTGCCGAGCTGCTCGACGGCCACGTCGACCATGCGCTGCGCCTGCTCGGGATCGGCGATGTCGGTCTCGACCGTAACGGCGCGTCGTCCCGCGGCGCGGACGAGTTCTGCGGTCTGTTCGAGCCGGTCGGCGCGGCGCGCCGCGAGAACGACATCGGCGCCCGCTTCGGCGAGAGCTTGTGCGAATGCGACGCCGAGACCGGACGATGCGCCGGTGACGATCGCAACGCGGCCGTCGAGGCGGAACCTGTCGAGTACGGACATGCAGTGATCTCCTCGTGTGACGGGGCCTACGTATGTATAGCCCAAGTGAAGTCCGATGACAAAGGCAAAACACAGTTGAAACGCGTTAGGCCGCATGCCTTTTCAGACATGCGGCCTAACGGTGACTTAGCCCGAACCTATGTGTGGATCAGTTCAGGCGCTCGAGCACCATCGCCATACCCTGGCCGCCGCCGACACACATGGTCTCGACGCCGAACTGCTTGTCCTGGGTACGGAGGTTGTTGAGAAGCGTATTCGTGATCCGCGCTCCCGTCATGCCGAACGGGTGGCCGAGCGCAATCGCACCGCCGGAGACGTTGAGCTTGTCCTCGTCGATCCCGAGCTCACGAGCCGATCCGAGCACCTGCACCGCGAACGCCTCGTTGATCTCGAACAGATCGATATCGGAGACGCCCATGCCGGCAATTGCGAGAGCCTTCTTGGTGGCCTCGATCGGACCGAGGCCCATGATCTCGGGAGACAGGCCCGATACACCGGTCGACACGATCCGGGCGAGCGGCGTCAGGCCCAGCGCCTTGGCCTTGGTGTCGGACATGATCACCAGCGCCGCAGCACCGTCGTTGAGCGGGCACGCGTTGCCTGCGGTGACGGTGCCGTCGGGACGGAACACCGGCTTGAGCTGGCTGACGGCCTCGTAGGTGGTGCCGGGTCGCGGCCCGTCGTCGGTGGACACCACGGTGCCGTCGGCGAGCGTGACCGGGGTGATCTCCCGCTCGAAGAAGCCCGACTTGATGGCTTCCTCGGCGCGGTTGTGTGAGCGCACACCCCAGCGGTCCTGGTCTTCACGGGAGATGCCGGTGAAGGAGGCGACGTTCTCCGCGGTCTGGCCCATCGCGAGGTACACGTCGGGGATCAGGCCTTCTGCACGCGGATCGGTCCACGCCGTGCCACCCTCGGCGAGCTTGGCGCTGCGCGCCTGTGCGTCGTCGAAGAGCGGGTTCTTCGTGTCGGGCAGGCCATCGGCGTTGCCGGTGACGAAGCTCGACACGGACTCGACACCTGCGGAGATGAACACGTCACCCTCGCCCGCCTTGATCGCGTGCAGCGCCATCCGGGTGGTCTGCAGCGACGACGAGCAGTACCGGTTGACGGTGACGCCGGGCAGGAAGTCGTAACCGAGCTGGACTGCGACGACGCGAGCGATGTTGAAGCCCGACTGGCCGGCGGGCTGACCACAGCCGAGCATGATGTCGTCGATCTCGGTGGGGTCGAGCTCGGGGACCTTCGCCAGCGCGGCGGCCACCATCTGCGTCGCCAGATCGTCCGGGCGGACCGTCTTGAGCGAGCCCTTCATTGCGCGCCCGATGGGCGAGCGGACGGCGGATACGATCACAGCTTCGGGCATGACATGCTCCTCGTTGGTTGTCGTTACCGGGCTACAGGCCCAGGTCGCGGCCGATCAGTTCCTTCATGATCTCGTTGGTCCCCGCCCAGATCTTCGTCACGCGAGCGTCCTTCCAAGCGCGGGCCACACGATATTCGTTCATGAAACCGTAGCCGCCGTGGATCTGCACGCACGCATCCAATACCTCTGACTGGGATTGTGCACTCCACCACTTCGCCTTCGCGGCATCCACCGCAGTCAGCTCGCCGTCGGCGTGGGCCTCGACAGCCTGGTCGACGTAGGCCTCCGCGACCTCGATCTTCGTCACGAGCTCGGCAAGCAGGAATTTGTTGTACTGCATCGTGCCGATGGCCTTGCCGAACGCCTTACGTTCCTTCGCGTACTCGATGGTCTCGAGCAGGATCTGCTTGGCGTGATGCACGTTGTTGACCGCGGAGCCGAGCCGTTCCTGCGGCAGCAGTTTCATCATCGAGATGAAACCCATGCCTTCTTCGCCGAGCATGTTGGCCTGCGGGACGCGCACGTTCTCGAAGAACAGTTCTGCGGTGTCGGCCTCGGGCTGACCGACCTTGTCGAGCTTGCGACCGTTTTCGAAGCCCTCCATCCCACGCTCGACGACGAGCAGCGAGATGCCCTTCGCACCCTTGCTCGGATCGGTGCGGGCGGCCACGACAACGAGATCGCAGTTGTAACCGTTGGTGATGAAGGTCTTCGCGCCGTTGAGGATCCAGTCGTCACCGTCGCGCACCGCAGTCGTCTTGAGGTTCGCGAGGTCGGAACCGCCCGACGGCTCCGTCATGCCGATCGCGCAGATGAGTTCACCGGTCGCGCACTTGGGCAGCCAGCGTTCGCGCTGCTCGTCGTTACCGAGATGAACGATGTACGGGACGGTGATGTCGGAGTGGATGCCGATCGACGACGACAACGCCATGTTCGCGCGCGCCATCTCCTCGGCGACGACCGCGTTGAACCGGTAGTCGCCGGCTTCGCTGCCGCCGAAGCGCTCGGGGATCTCGAGCCCGAGGATGCCGGCCTTACCTGCCTCGATCCAGATGTCGCGCGGGATCTCGTGCCGCTCGATGAGCTCCTCAGCGCGGGAGAGTACGAACCGATTCACGAACTCGCGAACGGACTCGCGGAACGCCTCGTGGTCGGGGCCGTACAGGGTGCGTCGCATTCAACTGCTCCTCATAGATAAGCGCTCGCTTAGATTCTGAGCGCTCGCTTATTAAACGTCGCTGTGGTTTGCTTGTCAACCACAGATGAAAGGAGGCCGGACCCACCGTGAGCGCACCCGAGAACACCGTGATCAGTAGCTCCAAGGCCGCCGCGCGCATGCGGGAGGCCGCGATCGAGGCGTTCGCGGAGAACGGCTACGGCAGCACCACTACTCGGCAGATCGCTGCGCGCCTCGGCATGAGCCCGGCCGCGATGTACCCGCACTACCGGTCGAAAGAAGAGCTTCTCTACGCCATCGCATACGAGGGCCACGACCTTGCACTACGGGTCGTGCGCGACGCCGACCTCCCCGACGCCGACCCCATCACGCGTCTCATCTCGATCATTCGACGCTTCGTGGAGTGGCAAGCCCAGAACCATCGACGCGCCCGCGTCATCCAGTACGAGCTGACCGCGCTCGAACCCGACCACTATCGCGTCATCACCGGCCTGCGGCGCGACACCACCAAGGTGGTCCGCGACGTCGTCGACCTCGGCATCGAGTCGGGCCAGTTCACGGTGCCCGACGCCGAGGGCGTCACCCTCGCACTCATGTCGCTGTGCGTCGACATCTGCCGCTGGTACCCGTCCGGTCGCTACAACGAACCCGACACCCTCAGCACGCTCTACGGCGACCTCTCATTACGACTGGTCGGGGCGGTTCACTGACCTCCGGTCGCGGCGTGCAGCAGACCCACGACAGACAATCAGCGCAAAAGCCGACCTCAGGGTGCTCATACACCCTGAGGTCGGCGAGATCGAGGTCGGCTCGGTCAGCGTCCGGCAGAGCAGGTGGAGTGCCCACCTTCGGCGCGATCCACCAGCGTCGACGCCGGTGTCCACACCCGACCGTGGACCTTCTCGAACTCACGAATCTTGCCCAGCACGACGTCGAGGCCCACCGTCTCTGCGTAGTGCATCGGGCCACCGCGGTGCTTGGGGAATCCGTAACCGTTGGTGTAGACGACGTCGATGTCGGATGCCCGCTGTGCGATACCTTCACCGAGCAACGCGGCACCTTCGTTGACCAGCGCGAGGATGCAGCGGTCGACGATTTCCTCGTCGGTGATGTTGCGGCGTTCGATACCGTCCTCTTCCGCGCATTTGCGAATGATCTCCTCGACGGCCGGGTCGGGAATCGGTGTACGACTGCCCTCTTCGTACTTGTAGTAACCGGACCCCGTCTTCTGACCGAAACGTCCTGCCTCGCAGAGGGTATCGGCTACACGTGAGTAACGCAGATCCTTCGGCCGGGTCGGGGCGAGCCGCTTGCGCGCGGCCCAGGAAATGTCGTTGCCCGCGAGGTCGGCCATGGCGAACGGCCCCATCGCGAGCCCGAATGCTTTCAACGCTGCATCCACCTGTTGCGGGGTCGCGCCTTCCTCGAGCAGGAAGTCGGCTTCGCGCCGGTACGGGGTGAGCATGCGGTTGCCGATGAATCCTTCGCAGACCTTCGCGAGCACCGGGACCTTGCCGATCGTCTGTGCCAACGCCATGGAAGTCACGACGACATCGTCGGCGGTGACGTCACCGCGCACGACCTCGACAAGCTTCATGACATGTGCCGGGCTGAAGAAGTGCAACCCGATCACGTCCTGCGGACGGGACGTGCTGCGCGCGATCTCGTCGAGATCGAGCCGGGACGTGTTCGACGCAAGAATCGCCCCGGCCTTGCACAGCTCGTCGAGTTTCCCGAACACCTCCTTCTTGACGCCCATGTCCTCGAAGACGGCTTCGATGACGAGATCTGCGTCGGAGGCCGCTGCGAAGTCGAGGTGCGGTTCGATCAGCGCCACACGCTCCTGCGCCTGCTCAGCGGTGATCTTCCCCTTGGACGCCGACGACTCGTAGTTCTTGCGAACGGTGTTGATCCCCCGGTCCAGCGCCTCGGAGCTCTGCTCGATCAACGCGACCGACAAGCCGCCGTTGGCAAACGCCATGGCGATGCCCGAGCCCATGGTGCCCGCGCCGATCACGGCGACGCGCTTGATCGGGCGCGGCGTCACCGAATCGGGAATGTCGGCGACCTTGGACGCGTCCGCGACAGCGGTGGCCAAGTACTGCTCGGCGGATTCCGGGCTGTCGGTAGAGGTGGGAGTACTCACGAGCCGCACTTCCTCTGAGGGTCGGGGCACAGGGTGCCGTGATCGGTGGTCACCCAATTGTCTGCCTGATGGGTGGACAGCCAATTGTGATACAGGTCCCAATGCCCCGCCACTTTCCACCCATTGTCCGGGTTACCACCGGTCGTGAGGCAACGGAAACCCGGACGACCGGGCGAAAGTTTCGCAGTGAAGGCACTCGCTCGGTCGCGTGCCCGGATCTGCGTTAATATCTGCCCGACCGGACGGATCGGGGGGATCCTTGGCAATGGCGTATCCACGTCTTCTCGGTGCCGCAAGGGTGGGGGCGGCACTCATCACCGCGGGCGTCATGCTCAGCGGCTGCACCGCGAGCGAGGCCACGGTGGCCGCAGCCGAAGACACAACGACAACCCCGACGACCCGCGCACCACGCCTCACCGACGAGTCGGGCCGGCCCGCCATCACCTTCGACCCGTGCCTCGACATCCCCAACGACGTCCTCGTCGAAGCCGGCTACGACCCGCGCACCGAAGACGTATCCGACTACCTGATGGATCAGTACACATTCATGGTGTGCTCCTACCGGGCACCGATGAATATTCCAGGGGTGATCCGCTCCTACGGGTTGGGCATCCTCTCCGGGAACGTCAGCATCGACGAGGAACTCGCCAAAGTCGGCGACATCGCCAGCGAAACAACCGTCAACGGACGCCGAGCCCTACTGAAGTACGACCCGAAACCGGACAATACCTGCGCCCTCACCGTGCAGACCGATTTCGGCATCGTCATCTTCAGCCGCCTCTACCATGCCGATCACACTCGCACGCTCACCTACGACGAGCGCTGCGGCGGGCTTGCCGACACCGTCGCGCTGTTGGAGCCGTTCATCGAGAACAATCCCGGAAAGAAGCCACAGTGAGCGAATTCGTCCGCCTCGAGCCGCACGTCATCGACGAGATCCTCGCCATCTGCGACACCGTGCTCAGAGAGCTAGACAAGGCATCGGACATCACGCGAAACCTCCGCGAAGCCCACGGATTCGGTGAGTTCGAATCCGCCAAACAACTCGCCGCCGGCTTCGCCCGCAAAGGCGCAGGCACACCCGAGTCAGCAAAAGAGCGCGTCGACCAGTTCATCGTTGCCTTCACCCAGTTACGCGACGCATTCGCCTCCGGTGGCGAAGCCTTTCTCGAGGCAGAGTTCGACTGGGTCCGCCAGCTCGCCTCCATCGAACAGGAGTTGTGACGATGTCCGACAACGACAATCCGATCAGCGAACTCCTCACCCCGCTACTGGGCACTGTGCCACCGGAGTCGGTCGCGCGTCGCCAAGCCCGCCACGACGAACTGGCAGGACGGGTCGGCGGCGGCGTCGATCCCGATTACATCGCGCAGTTCGAGAATTTCCACGGCATGGAGCACTCGGAGATCTATCAGCTCAGCCAGACGATCAGTCCACTCGCGATGTCCACACTCGCGAACGAATGGAGGGATCTCGGAACGGTATTCAGCTTCACGGTCGCCATGGCCACCGCGATGATCCGCGACAAGATCGCCCAGCATTGGGAAGGGGACGCTGCGGAAGCCGCATCGTCGGCGACGGAACTGTTCGGCACCTCTGCGCAGCGGCTGAGCGATGCGTCGCTCGCGGTGTCGCAGAAGCTCGACATCGCTTCGGATGTGGGTGCACGAGTGAAGTCGTCGGTCACTCCCCCGTCGATCTCTGCCCCGTTGCCGATGGACGTGCTCAGCCCCGTCGCAGCGGCAGATAGGGAGCGTCAGCAGGAGGCCGCACGGCAGCAGGCGATTCGCATCATGGAATCGCTCTACAAGCCGTACTACCGCGATTCCGGATCTGCGGTTCCCGTTCTACCTCCACCCCAGGACACCGCCGGCTCCGGCTCCGCAAGCGCGGTCACAGTGGGGTCCGGGAACCCCTCGGCAGCCGGCACCGGTGCCTCGTCGTCGTCCGACCGGCCCTGGCCGGCGAATGTTCAACAGCCCGGATCCACGGTGACCGCGAACGGCAACAATACGACCGACAGTTCAGAGACCGACAGTTCCCGAAATACTCAGCAGCACTCTGGCGGATCCGAGGCGTCAGGAGCACCGCAATCCGAATCGGCTCGCACCTCACCGACCTCGACGACCTCGACATCGACGCTTCCCGGCAACACAACCGCGCAACCGTATGGTTCGTCGGCTACCGGCGCCGGACTGCCCGGAAGCGGCGGCTACGGCAGTAGCGGCGGCGGTAGCGGTAGCGGTAGCGGCGTGACCGGAACTGGTGGTGGGGGTGGTTCTGCGCTCGGCCCCGGCGCTGTCGGTGGCGTCGGTGGCGTCGGTGCGGCCGCCGCCTCGGCACCTTCCGCCTCCCAGCAGGGAGCAGCCGCTGCCCGCTCCGGTTCGATGCGCCCGATGGGTATGTATCCCGGCATGATGTCCGGTCAACAGCGCGGCAACGACGAAGAACAGAGGGTCGCGAGTTATCTCGTCACCAACGATCACGGCAACGAACTGATCGGGTCGCTTCCCGACACCGCCCCGCCCGTCCTAGGAGTTGATCCGCTTTGACCTGGGTGGTCACGCCCGACCGTTTCCTGTCGCTCTGGACGACTGCGGGGAGCGACGAGTTCCCCTTTCCGCTGCGCTACCGATCGACCTCGGTGTGGGAGGACGAACACGACGCCGATCTGCGCGCCGCGCACGAGTGGCGGCGGGAACTGTCCGATCCACGACTCGAGCACGCGATCCGCATCCTGCACGCGGGTGAAGTCGCAGTCGAGGTCTACGGCAATGCAACCACCGGCGACATCCGAGTGCGCGGTGGAGCCGAGGGCGCATTCGCCGTCGTCGCACGCCAGCACGCCTCCGGCGACATCCAGATCATCCCGATCCGGTCGGACACACTCGTGCGCGCCGTCATCGCACAGATCCCGGATGCGCCATGCGGACGCGAGAAGGCTCGAGCAGCGTCGATGCGCGAACTCACCGAACCCAGCAGCACTACATCCGTGAGAGAGCAGATCGGCGACAATGAGCCGCGGGCGCTGCGCCGCCTCCTCCTCCGCGACCGTTCCGGTGCGGGCAGTATCCGGCTGCTCGCCCCGAATGCTCACGGCCGCTTCACGACCGAATCGGATATCGGTTGGTTCGATGTCGTCGACGACGGTCGTTACATGTTCATGCCGGGCGCAGACATGCGAGTGATGCCCGCTACCAACGACATTCTGTGCGACGAACTCACCCGTCGGATCGGCCGGGCGCGCACCCACCGAGGACAGGACGCACCGACCCCCTGGTGACGGGCGCTATCCGCGTGCTGCACATTCTTCGGCGAACGCCACCACACCACGGTGATACTCGGCCGCCGCGAACCCCACACTCATGTTGTGCCCGCTGCCGGTCTGCCGATACTCGACGAATCTTGGAGTCGCGACGAATGCTGCCCTGATCTCTCCGCGTACCGCAATGTCGGTGTCCCACACTCGTTCGTGTTCGGCGTAGGTGAGCCGCACCGGAATCCGGACCGCCGGAGCGAGGCGCATGAAATCGCGGGGCCATTCGGCCGCCACCACCGTCTCGTAGCGCGGAGTGATACACGTGAGACTGCGCCCGCCACGGACCTCCGGCGGATACAGCTCCTCCGGATACCACAGCAGATCCCGGATTGCTCCCCGGTTGCGCGTGGTCCGCATCCGCTTGATGATCTCGAGCGCTTCGCGTTGCTTACGTGTGCCGGTGCCAGCGAGTTCGACACCGAGTAGCGACGCACCACGCGGGTCCGCGGCCATCCGGAGACCGAGGTCGCAGCCCGCCGAGTGGGCAAGAAGGAAGACACCGGCTCCGCGCGAACAACCCTCGAGCAGCGCGTCCACAGCACTGTAGGCGGCGTCGACGCGGCTGTCGGGATCGTCGAACCGTTCCTGGCATTCGAACGAGTCTGCGTAGCCCGGGCGATCGATCGCGATTGCGGTGTATCCGAGCGCTGCCGCCGTGCGGAGCAGCGACAACTCGGGCCGGCCTTCCAGGTCGAAGTATCGCGAGGTCGTGGCGCCGCCGTGCAGCGCGACGATGACTCCTCGCGGTTGTTCGACATACGAGCACAGTGCCGAGATCGGAACCCCGTCCACGTCCACGGTGCGAACAACCACCGCGCCGATGTCGTCGATCTCGCCGACGTCTGCGGCATTCACCGGTCTGCTCTCAGCAACATGACACCGCTGGGTGTCAGGCCTCCGCTGCTCACCACCGCGACACGTGCACCGGCAACCTGCCGTGCGCCCCCGTGCCCCCGCATCTGTGTGATCGCCTCGTGTACGAGCCCCATTCCGTGGGTACGTCCGTGCGAGAGCTGACCTCCGTGAGTGTTCAATGGCAACCTTCCGTCGAGCGCGATGTTCGTTCCCCTGTCCAGGAAGTCTCTGGCTCCCCCGATGTCGCAGAATCCCAATGCCTCGATCCACGACAGGCAGTTGAAGGTGAATCCGTCGTAGAGTTCCGCGACGTCGACGTCGTCGGGACGCAGTGTGGTGCGACTCCACATGTGCGCGGCCTGCCCGAGAACCTGAGGTTCGTGGGTGAGTGTGCTCTGGTCCCAGTCGAGCCGCTCGAGTATCTGTGTACCGACCGCTTCGACGAAGACCGGTGGTTGGGCGAGGTCACCCGCGGTGTCGCGGGCCGAGACGATGACCGCCACCGCGCCGTCGCACGGCACGTCGCAGTCGTAGAGACCGAATGGCGTCGTGATCGGGCGGGCACCCAGGTAGTCATCCATCGTGAGGGGATCACGGTAGATCGCCTCTGCTGTCCGGGCGGCATTCGCGCGTTGATTGAGCGCTATCCAGCCGAGCGTTTCGCGATCTGTCCCGTATCGATGGAAATGGCGCTGCGCGGTCTGGGCCAGCAGGTGTGCGGCCGATACCGCGCCGAACGGCGCGAACCACTCGTCCGACAGTGCTCCACCCGGCGCCGTGCGACCCGTACGCACGAGTTCGCTGTAGGTCGATTCCCACACCGTCCGGAAACACAAGACATGTCGCACCAGGCCCGATGCCACCGCGAGCATCGCTGCGATCACCGATCCGCCAGGGCCGAACGTCTCCGCTGCGCCGTTGTGCCAGGTGGGTTCCAGTCCGAGTGCCGATTCGACCGCGGTGACCCCGCCTTCGGTGAACGGGCCGAGCGACCCAGCGCCCGGGTAGGTGGACAGTCCGTCGATGTCGTCGACGGTGAGACCCGCGTCGTCGATCGCGGCGCGGCAGGCATCGACGGTCAGCGACAACGGATCGGCCATGAGCCGACGGCCGAGGCGCGACATCCCGATTCCGGTGAGTGCGACCCGGTCCTCGAACTTGTCGGGACACGTCATCGGGCGAACCTTGCGTCGCAGCGCATCGACGTCCGGGTCGTTTACGGGCAACTCGGCGATCTCGCCGCTCTCGGCCGGACGGAACAGTGGAAGCCACACGTCCCCGACCGGTTCGAAGACCACTTCCATCCGCATTCCGAGTGCAAGGGAATCGGCGTCGCAATCCACTGTGTTGGTGGTCAACCGCACGCGTGGATCGTCTTCGAGAGCAACCTGCGCAACGACATACGGTGGGGGCATTCCGGGTGGAGCGAAGCGATGATTGACGGTGAAACCCACGAGGGTCGCGAATCCCGAGACGACGCGGATTCCCATGTCGTTGCCGTGGCAGTACCGGCAGACCGGGCACGGTGGATGGATCAGCGCAGAGCAGCCTCGACATTCCTGAATCCGCAGGCTGCCGTCTGCACCGGACACCCAGAAGAACTCGGTTTCCGCAGATACCTCCGGAGCCGGCCTAGTGGTCGGTGCGTTCACGACAGCACCGCCCCTCGAGCCTGCACTTGCCGAGCGGCCCAACGATAGTCCGGCTTCCCGTTGCCGAGTCGCTGTATCGAGGGAACGAACATGAACTGCTTCGGAATCTTGTACCTCGCGAGCGATTCTGCGCATGAGCTCTTCAACTCTTCTGTGGGGCACTGCGCCTCGTCTGCCGCGTGCACCAGCGCGACGACTTCTTGTCCCCACCGCTCACTGGCGCGACCGACCACCAGGGCGTCGATCACGGTCGGATGTGCCCGCAGGACTTCCTCGACCTCTTCGACGAAGACCTTCTCACCGCCGGTATTGATCACGAGAGAGTCCCTGCCGAGCAGTCGGAGCGAGCAGTCGGAGCGACCCGTCGTCCGCGAGCCTCACGCGGTCGCCCGGTATCGCCATCCGCACGCCGTCGACCACGGGGAAGGTGCGGTCCGTCGCTTCTCGGTCGCGGAAGTATCCGAGGGGGACGCGGCCCGAACGGGCAGCCCATCCGATCTCGTCGTCGCCCGGCTTCAACAATCGGGTACGATCGTGCGACACCGCCGAACCCCCGGGCATCGGGGCGAACGTGTCGACCTCGGCACCGCGGCTGCTCCGCCCGAATCCCATACCACCGGTCTCGGTCGATCCGTATCCTTCGACGATCGTCGCGTGCGGGAGCAATTCGAGGAATGCCTTCCGGTGGACGGCATTCGTTGCGGCTCCACCACTCGCGATGACCATCAGAGAATCGAAGTTGTTTCTGCGCTTGCGCATTTCGTCAACGAGGGGTCCGGCATACGCGTCGCCGACGATGGTCATCAGCAGTACCTTCTCCTTCTCGACGATTTCCAGGGCCGACCGCGCGTCGAACGCACCTCGATCGTCGTAGAGCACGACGGTCTGGCCCGCCAGCAGTCCCGAGAACGCGGTCCAAGTCCCAGCCGCGTGCGACAGCGGCGAAGCGGCAAACCAACTCTGGCCTGTCAGTGCGGTGAGTGCCTTGATCGGCTCGGCCGATTCGTGGTCGGAACCGTTCATCGACGACACGTACGCGTCGCCCTGTCGCCAGAGCACTGCCTTCGGACGGCCCGTGGTGCCGCCGGTGCAAATCATCAGCAGGTCGTCGGGCGATCCTGCGATCCTTCGGTGCGGGTCGCCCTGCGCGACGGCGTCGTCGAACGAGACGGCACCGTGCAGCTCGGGAGTGTCGGTGCCGTCGTCGACCGACACCAGCAGCTCTACACTGTCCTTCAATTCTGCACTACCGTCGACTACTTCGGATACCGCCGGACCGAACGACCTGTGATAGACGATTCCCCGTGGCGCAATGTATTCGAGGAGACCGCGGATTTCCTGCGATGTGTAGCGAGGGTTGATGTTGACCGGTACTACCCGTGCTTTGAGGCAGCCGATGAGCACATCGGGGTAAAGATCGTTGTACATGAGCATGGCGACGCGATCCTGGCCGCACTCCCAACGCTCGAGCCTGTCACTGGCTGTGTGGGCCCCGAATCCGCGTTCGGCGAGGAAATTCCCGAACTGTCGGGTGCGCAGGGCGGATTCGCCGAAGGTGCTCCTTCGACTCCCGCAAACGGTCATGGTCCGGTCGGGTACTGCATCTGCGACGGCGTCGAAGACTTCGCCGAGAGTCCATTCTGTCAACGCATTTCTCCTCGTGGCACTGTAGATCAGCGAGAGTCGGTCGGCAGCGAAGATCAAGGGATGATCGCGCAGCGGCTGACGGGTTCCGCCACTGCTTGTCGTGCATAGATTCCCCGCTGCAGCGATGTGAGCAGGGCGTTGCGCGTCTCCTCGGGACTGATGAGTTCGTCGAAACCCATATGCTCCGCGGAACGATAGGACGCCTCGAGTTCCATTTCTCGAAGGGACGCCGCGAGGCCGTCATCCGCGTGCGACGCACCGCTGAGAGCATCGGCGCTCATCGCACCCATCGTCGCGCCGGGGTAGGCGTACGCGGCGACCTGGCCGTCGAAACCGATCAGCGACATCACCATGGACCCGAATCCGTACGCCTTCCTCAGGGTCACATGCATTTTCATCGTGGTGGCGGTGGTTTGTGCCACGAACATGCGGGCACCACTGCGCAGCACGCCGTCGCGTTCGGATTCACTGCCCGGCAACATCCCCGGATTGTCAGCGAGGAACACGAGCGGCAGGTGGAAGGCATCGGCGACCGAGATGAAATGGGCTGCCTTGTCGGCCGCGTCGGAATCGATCGAACCTGCGATCACCTGCGGCTGATTCGCGACGACCGCCACCGGGTGCCCTCCCAAATGCGCCAACGCGCAGATGATGGCCCGTCCGAAATCGGGTTGCACCTCGAACCAGTCCTTCGTGTCGACCACCGCGTCGATCACGGCTCTCATGTCGTAGGTGCTGCGGTTGTCGCGGGAGATGATGTCGAGAAGCTCGGGAGTGTCGCGCGGCTCGGAGAACTCGTCGGGCTCGGTGGAGATGGGGTACGACCACGCGCTCGGCGGGAAATACGACAGGTAGCGGCGGATCTCGTCGAGCACCTCTTCGTCGGTGTCGGCCACGTTGTGGATCAGTCCGCTGGCCACGGCCACATCGGGACCGCCGAGATCCTCTTTCGAGACATCCTCCCCGGTGGATACTTTCACGACCGGAGGGCCGGCGGTGAAGATCGCGCCCTGACGGCTCATGATGGCGAAGTCCGAGACGGGTGCGATGAGCGCGCCGTGCCCGGCAGAAGGACCCAGAACGGCGGTGACCACCGGCACCTTCCCCGAGCACTGCGCCTGTGCGAGCAGATCGGTCGGGGTTCTGCCGTAGTGATCTCCGGTGGGGCGAAACCCGGCGCCTTCGAGGAGCATGATGAGTGGAACTTTGTTCCGGACAGCCAGTTCCGCCAGTCGGTAGCGTTTGGAATTGCTACCGGGCGAGATCGTGCCGGCCAGCGTGGTGAAGTCCTCGGCCCCGACCATCACCGGCATTCCGTGGATGAGTCCCGAACCGGCGACGATGGCGTCGGCGGCGATCTCACCGCCGACCAGCGTGCCGAACTCGTGGAAGCTGCCCTTGTCGAGCAGGTGATCGATCCGAGCACGAGCATCGAGTTTTCCTTTGCCGCGATGCTTCGCCACTCGCTCCGGGCCGCCCATTCCGTGCGCGTGTGTCCTGCGCCGGGATAGGTCCTCGAGGGTGTCGTCCCAGATCCGCGCCTGTCTCATGTGAGGTCCTTCGGATGTCGTCATGTGGCCGTCGAGTAACGGATCGGCAGGTGCTTGAGCCCGCCGACGAAAGTAGTTGCGGTCAGTTCGGGCTCGCCTGCGAGTTCGATCGATCCGAGGCGGGGCAGCAATTCGGCAAAGAACTTCTTCATCTCCATCCGTGCCAGGCCCGCGCCCAGGCAGAAGTGCACACCGAACCCGAACGCGACATGGTTGTTCGGGTCGCGCCGGATGTCGAATGTGAAGGGATCGTCGAAGACGGCTTCGTCGCGGTTGGCCGAGGCGTAGGACAGCAGAAGGGAATCACCCGCCGCAATGCGAACACCTCGGATCTCGGTATCTTCGGCCGCGGTGCGCATGAATGCCTTGACGGGCGTGACCCAGCGGATCATCTCCTCCACCGCGTGCGGCAGCAGGTCGAGGTCGGTGCTCAGCGCCCGACGTTGGTCTGGATTGTCGATCAGTGCATGAAGACCCCCGGAGATGGAACTGCTGGTGGTGTCGTGGCCTGCGGTCGCGATGATCGTGTAGTACGACATGGTGTCGATGTCGGAGAGCGGTTCGCCGTCGATACGCGCGTTCGCGATCGCGGACGCCATGTCGTCGGTGGGGTTCTCGCGCCGGGATGCCGTGAGAGCGCTGAAGTACTCGAACATCTCGAGGAGCGCGTTCATGGTTTCGTCCGCGGGCTCGGTGCGCTTCAGCTCGTCGTCGTCGCTCCCCACGAGCTCCTGCGTGAGGCGCAGCATTCGGGGAAAGTCGGATTCGGGCACCCCGAGCAGCGACATGATGACGTAGAGGGGGAAGTTCACCGCGACCTCGGATACGAAGTCGCATTCGCCACCGGCCGCGAGCATCCGATCGACGTGATGCTTCGCGAGTTCCTCGATTCGAACCTCCATGGCTTTCATGGCCTTCGGGCGAAACCAATCTGTTGTGATCGAACGAAGCACACGATGTTGCGCACCGTCGAGATGAATGAGGGTGCGAACACCGACCGCGGCCTGCATATCGTCGGACTCGGCTGTCATGAGCACCGGGCGGGGCCAGTTGGTGAAGAGTGTGTTCTCGCGTTCGACGGCCATGATGTCGGCGTGTTTGAGGAGGGCCCAGAACGGCCGATAGGACGGCGCCTGTACCCGAACCACCGGCTCCGTCGCGCGGGCCTCTGCAAGTACCGCATGCAGGTGGCTCTCGTCTTTGTATGCGGCCGGGTCCGCCAGGACCTCGGCACCTTCTCCGACGATTCGCTGGTTCACGAACGATGCTCCGTTCCCGCGCATTGAGGCGGCGTTTTCATCGACGCCGCAGGCCGTCGAACCCTGGCCTTCTTGCCCCAGAGTGATTTATAGTGTGCCTTACTGTCAAGCATTCTATATAGCTTTCGTCGGGTTGTTCCCGGAAAGGCGTGCAGCCACATGGCAACTGATCAGCGCAGGATCGTCGTCGTCGGAGCCGGGTCGGGAATCGGTGCCGCCACCGCCGCACATTTCCACGAACGGGGCGACCACGTACTCGCCGTCGATCTCCGACCGGACGGTGCAGCCGCATCGGACCATGCACAGCTCGACCTACGTGATGCGACACAGATCGAGACACTGCTCGGCACGATCGGAGGAGACTGGGATCTGCTCGCCTACGTCGCCGGAGTGCCCGGAACCGCACCCGCTGCCGACGTATTGAAAGTCAACTACCTCGGTATGCGACTGTTCGTCGAAGGCATGCTGCCGCTGCTACGCGAAGGTGGATCCGTCGTCACCGTCGCATCGGTCGCGGCACTCGGCTGGCAGGACCGCCTGAACGAACTCACCGGGCTCCTCGAAGCGACCGACAGCGAAAGCGTCGAACGCTGGCAGGCAGAGCAGGATCCGAACTACCCCGTGTACAGCACCTCGAAGCAGGCGGCGATCATCTACGCAAAGCGTCTCGCCCCCGCTGCGTGGCAGAAGTACGGAGTCCGGGTGAACACCGTGAGCCCGGGGCCCACCGAAACCCCCATACTCGGCGACTTCGAGGAATCGATGGGCAAAGATGTTCTCGACTCGGTGAAAGCCACCATCGGCCGTCACGCCACCGTCACCGACATCGTGCCGGTCATCGCGTTCCTCGGGTCACCGGCGGCGCGGTGGGTGAACGGTCAGGACATCCATGTCGACGGCGGGTTCGTCGCCCCGCTCACCGTCGGCGCACCGATCCAACTCTGACCACTCTTCGACATCCCGAGGTGACCATGCCCGACAACGCCGTGAGCTCCCCCGGACCGCTCCTCGCCGAACAGCACGCCGGCATCCTGACACTCACTCTCAACCGACCCGAACGGAAGAATGCGATCACGCCCGAGGTGTGGGCGCGTCTCCGCGACCGTCTCCGCGAAGTGAGCGCGAGCAACGAGGTCCGCGCAGTGGTACTCACCGGTGCAGGCAGCACGTTCTGCAGCGGCGCCGACATCGCCGACACCGCGGGCATGGACGAGTTCCCCGACCCGTCCGATCTGATCGACACCATCAACGACACCATCCGCCTACTCCACGAACTTCCGGTACCAACCGTCGCGAAGGTACGCGGGGCCGCAGTCGGGGCAGGCTGGAACCTCACTCTCGCATGCGACCTCGTGGTGGCTGCGTCGGATGCGCGGTTCTCCCAGATCTTCGCGCGACGCGCGTTGTCGCTGGACACGGGCGGGTCGTGGCTGCTTCCACGCCTCATCGGACTTCAGCAGGCGAAACGGCTGACCCTCCTGGCCGAGATGATCGGAGCCGACGAAGCGCATTCACTCGGCCTCGTCACGTGGGTGACACCGCCCGACTCGCTCGACGAGTTCACCAACGACCTCGCGACAAGGCTCGCAGCCGGGCCCCCGCTCGCACTTGCACAAACCAAAGACCTGCTCAACCGCGGACTCGACAGGTCGCTGCCCGAAGCGCTCGAGTACGAATCACGAGCGCAGTCGGCGAACCTACAGGGTCTTGATGTATTGGAGGCTTTCGCCGCATTTGCGGAGAAGCGCAATCCCGACTACACCCGCGCCGCGGCCACGCGGTGAGTTCACCGGACCCCGACCTCGTTGCAGAAGGAAGCACAGTGACGTTCGAGACCATCGAGTACGCAGTCGACGGCCACACCGCGACCCTCACCCTCAACCGGCCGGAGGCACTCAATGCGCTGAGCCCGCACATGATCACCGAGCTGCGTGCGGCGTACGACGAGGCCGAGAACGACGACAAGGTCTGGACTCTCGTCGTCACCGCCAATGGCCGGGCATTCTGCACGGGTGCGGACGTCAAAGAGATTCCCGGCGACGGCAAGGTGATCAACGAGCGACCATATCTGTCCACCTACGAGCAATGGGAAGCGCCGCAGGAAGGCACGCCTCCGTTCCGTTCGATGACCAAACCGATCATCGTCGCCGTCAACGGAATCTGTTGCGGCGCCGGCATGGACTGGGTCACCACCGGCGACATCGTCATCGCCTCCGAGAAGGCCACCTTCTTCGACCCCCACGTCAGCATCGGACTTGTCGCGGGACGCGAGGTGGTGCGCGCCGCACGAGTTCTCCCGCGAACCGTTGCGTTGCGCATGGCTCTGATGGGCAAGCACGAACGGATGACCGTCCAGCGTGCATACGACCTGGGCATGATCACCGAGATCATCGAGCACGACCTCCTGTTGGAGCGGGCACACGAGATCGCCGACATCGTGAACTCCAATGCACCACTGGCGGTTCGGGGAACCCGACTGGCCATCCTCAAGGGCCTGGACATGCCGCTGCACGAGGCCGAGATGCTCGCCGAATCGTTCCGCGAGCGCGTGACGCGTACCGAGGATGCACTCGAGGGCCCCCGCGCATTCGTCGAGAAGCGCGCACCCATGTGGCAGTGCAGATAGACGCCTCAGGGCAGATCGACGGTCACGTGAAATCCGAGCCGCCGTCGATGTTGATGTCGGCTCCGGTGATGTACGAGTTGCGCCGCGAGGCGAGAAATGCCACCAGTGGGCCCACCTCTTCCGGCAAACCCGCACGCGGCATCTGCGCGGGGTGCCCGAAATGCGTTCCGATAGCGTCCATCAAGGCGTATGGATCATTCGACTCGACTCCCACCGACCGCGCCCACTCGATCAGCGACGGGGTGACGATGGTTCCGGGGGAGACGACGTTCACCAGGATTTCGTCGGGCGCCAGGAGTTGCGACAGGTTCTTCGAGGCACTCGACAGCATCGATTTCGCCGCTGTGTATGCCACGAGCGGAACACTCTGTCGCTGAGTGGATTGCGCGGAGAAGTTGACGATGCGTGCCCATTCCGCAGCTCGCAGGAACGGGAGGGACGCCCTCACGCACCGCACCATCGACAACACGCCGTCTTCGACGGCCTCGCGCCATTGGTCGTCGGTCAGGATGTCGAATGCCCCCTGCACGTTCGGCCCCACCGTGTTGACGAGCACGTTGAGCCTCCCACCCCAGCGTTCTCCGAGTTCGGTGAAGAGCCCCGATATCGCATCGCCGTCGCGCGCATCTGCGACGAGTCCGACGGCATCGGGACTTCCGTACTGGGACAGGGCCTCCGCCGCAAGCTTCACATCCTCCCGAGACCGGCCGACGACTGCGACGCGCGCACCCTCTTCTGCCAGGCACCGGGCGGTCGCGAAACCCATTCCACGACTTCCGCCCACCACGACCGCCGCAGCATCTTCCAGCCCGAGATCCATGGGAATCCTTCCCGCAATCGCAATCCAGATCGATACCGAAGACTATACGGTAAGCATATCCACAAGTGAGTGCGTCGGCACACTACAGACGGAACGTACAAAGGCGGCATCCATCATGGCGAAGCGGGCACGGCTCGAGCGAGGGTCCCTCAATCCCGACGACATCCTCCGGGGCGCATTCGAACTCGCGGCGGAGGTCACCGTCGACAATCTGAGCATGCCCATGCTCGCGCGACACCTCGACATCGGCGTGACAAGCATCTACTGGTACTTCCGCAAGAAAGACGAGCTCCTCACCGCGATGGCCGACCACGTGCTGCGCGAATCCACACGTTCCATGCCCGCCGTGGAGGCAGCGAACTGGCGCGACACCCTGCGCACCCACGCACGCACGGTCCGCCGCACGTTCCTCGACAGTCCGATCCTGTGCGACCTCGTCCTGATCCGGCCGTCCCTGAGTTCCAATGCCGCTAGACTCGGTGCCAGACACAACGAAAATGTGATCACCGGTC
The DNA here is from genome assembly GCF_023015605.1 of Rhodococcus sp. F64268. NCBI lineage: Bacteria > Bacillati > Actinomycetota > Actinomycetes > Mycobacteriales > Nocardiaceae > Rhodococcus > Rhodococcus sp. F64268. Next base: position 676,926 of record NZ_JALKAI010000004.1, on the reverse strand, counting down.
TCGTCGAGTCGGGTTTCACACTGGCCGACGCGGTGAACGTCTACTCCTCCGTGCAGTTACACGTCCACGGCATGGTCGTACTCCAGCGACTACAGGACAAGAATCGGCAGTCGCAGGAACCGTCCGGGGCGTACTACGAGATCCTGCCGATCTCTCCCGAGACCACTCCCCTGCTCGCAGAAGCGAGCGAGTGCGGTCTCCAGAGTGGCGAGCCCAACGACCGGAACTTCGAATACGGGTTGGAGTGCATCCTCGACCATGCCGCGCACGCTCTCCGGACGCCGAACCATCAGGACGCGATTCGAGCGGCGTCCGAATAGTAGCCCGGCATCAACGCTCCTCCGCCCGGCTCGAGTACATCTCGTGCACGGTCATTTCGCGGTGAAGCGGGTTGCGTCGAGGATCATGACCACGCGGTCGTCGACATCGCCGGGTGGCTGCGGATCGGTCTGGCCGTACCGCCTCGCCAGTGACACGTAGAACGACCCCTCGCGGTCGCCTTCCACCGTCACGAGCCACCCGCGCACTTCGAGGCACCGCTCCCGATCTTCGGGGTCGGTGATCAGGAACGAGTAGTTGGGATTCGCCTGCAGACTCACGAATTTCTTGCGAGGGATGGTGTGACTCACCCTCAGATGCGCCCCATCCCAGGTGAATCGCATCGGAGTCAGGCTCGGCGACCCATCGGGACTGACCGTGCCGAGCACGCCGACGATCGGCCGTTCGAGAAGGTCCTCATACCCCGGCGGCACTTTCGACATCATGTCCCCAAGTTACCGTAAGGCCGACTGTTGACATAACCGTTGTGCGCTGCAAGGCTCGAAATCACACGCGGGCACGAACGAGGAGGCCTCCATATGACCGGGTCCGGCGACGCACCGATCTTCGATGCCGACACGCACATGTACGAGACATCCGAAGCACTGACTCGGTACCTACCCGACAAGTACGCACATGCCGTCCAGTACGTACAGATCGGACGTCGCACCCGCCTGGCGATCAACGGCAAGATCACCGACTTCATCCCGAATCCCACATTCGACCGGGTCGCCGCCCCCGGCGCCCACGAGAAGTTCTTCGCCGGGGAGAACGTCGACGGACTCACACTTCGCGAAATGCAGGGCTCCGCAATCGACTGCCCGCCCGCCACTCGCGGTCCCGAAGAACGCATCGCGGAGATGGACCGGCAGGGAGTACGGGAATCTCTGGTCTTTCCCACACTTGCCAGCCTTGTCGAACACTCCTCCGCCGACGATCCCGAATTGACGCTCGCAATCGTTCACGCCCTGAACCGATGGATGCTCGAGCATTGGGGCTTCGCTCACCAAGGCAGAGTGTTCACCACCCCCGTGATCAACTGCGCGGAAGTCGACGGTGCCCGTCGCGAACTTGCATACCTTCTGGAGAACGGCGCGAAGGTGGCGCTGATCAAGCCCGCTCCGGTCAAGGGCCTGCACGGTTGGCGCTCTCCGGCCCTCCCCGAATTCGACCCCTTCTGGCGCGAGGTCGAAGAATCCGGCCTGCCGATCGCGCTTCATGCGAGCCAGCCGCCGCTCGACGAGTACGTCAACAAATGGGAACCACCGAATACCCAGAACTTCATGTCCATGAGCGCATTTCGCTGGCTGGCACTCGGTCACCGCGAGATCGCCGACATGCTCGGCAGCCTGATCTGCCACGGAACCCTCACCCGCTTCCCTCGACTGCGGATCGCCAGCGTCGAGAACGGAAGTTCGTGGATCCGTCCGCTGTTCCACGACCTCGAAGATCTGACCAAGAAGATGCCTCAGAACTTCCCGGAAGATCCGCTCGAAGTATTCCGACGCAACGTCTGGGTCAGTCCCTTCTGGGAAGGGTCGGTGGCCGATGTCGTCGACATGGTCGGCTGGGACAAGGTCATGTTCGGCTCCGACTATCCACACCCCGAAGGACTTCCCGAACCCAAGGGCTACTGGAAGTACGCGGAGGGAATGGACCGCAGGCGCACATGGGATTTCATGGGCGACAACGCCCGCCGTTTCATGGGCCTGCAGATCGCTAATCCTGATCCGGATGCCGCGCAGCCACCGAAGCTCGCCACAGCAATGTAACCACCGACGAAGTGCACCAGCCCGCGTACGGCCCTCGGAAGGAACGAGCATGGACAAGAACGACATGATCCTGGTCAGCGTCGACGACCACATCATCGAACCGCCCGATATGTTCGCCAACCACCTCCCCAAGAAGTACGTGGACGAGGCACCGCGCCTGGTGCATATGGACAACGGCGCGGACATGTGGAGATTCCGCGACCGCGTCATTCCCAATGTCGCACTCAACGCAGTGGCCGGACGGCCGAAAGAGGAGTACGGCCTCGAACCCGAAGGCCTCGACGAAATTCGACCAGGTTGTTATGACGTGCACGAACGCGTCAAGGACATGAATGCGGGCGGCGTTCTGGCGCAGATGAACTTCCCGTCGTTCCCCGGATTCGCCGCGCGCCTCTTCGCGACAGAGGATTCGGAGTTCTCGCTCGCACTGGTACGAGCCTACAACGACTGGCATCTCGAAGAGTGGTGCGGCGCGTACCCCGGTCGGTTCATCCCGATGGGCCTGCCGGTGATCTGGGATGCCGAACTGTGCGCTCAGGAGGTTCGTCGGCTAGCAAAGAAGGGCGTGCATTCCCTCACCTTCACCGAAAACCCGGCTGCACTCGGATACCCGAGTTTTCACGACGAGTACTGGAATCCATTGTGGAAGGCGCTCGTCGACACCGACACGGTGCTGTCGATCCACATCGGATCCTCGGGCAAGCTCTCGATTCCGTCGACGGACTCTCCGCCGGATGTGATGATCACGCTCCAGCCGATGAACATCGTGAACGCCGCCGCGGATCTTCTGTGGTCGCGGCCGGTGAAGGAATACAAGGACCTCAAGATCGCGCTGTCCGAGGGTGGTACGGGCTGGATTCCGTATTTCCTCGAACGCGTGGACCGCACCTTCGAGATGCATTCGACGTGGACGCTGCAGGATTTCGAGGGCAAGCTCCCGAGCGAGGTGTTCCGGGAGCATTTCCTCACGTGTTTCATCAGCGACCCGCTCGGTGTGAAGCTTCGTCACGACATCGGAATCGACAATATCGCGTGGGAAATGGACTATCCGCACAGCGATTCGATGTGGCCGGGTGCACCCGAGGAGCTGAGCGGTGTCTTCACCGACGAGCACGTGCCCGACGGGGAGATCGACAAGATGACCCACCTGAACGCGATGCGCTGGTATTCGTTCGACCCCTTCGCACATGTCCCCCGTGAGCAGGCAACTGTCGGAGCACTGCGCGCTGCAGCGGCGGGTCACGATGTGAGCATCCGTGCGCTGAGCCACCACCAGACGAGCGCCGAGGAAAAGCTGGCGGCCTGGGAGCAGCAGATCAGCGCCGCCTCCCAGATGCAGCGATCGAGCTGAGCTCACCTCACCGGACCGTCAGGAGCATCCGTTGGACGTACCGTTCACGTGGAAGGTCACCGGCTGGTTCGTCATCGGCTGGTCGGAAGAGTTCGAGTCGGGACGCAGCAGAGCCCTCCGGTACTTCGGAGAAGACCTCGTCGCATACCGGGACGACTCGGACGAACTGCACGTCATGACCGGCCACTGTCGGCATCTCGGCGCACACCTCGGGCACGGCGGGAAAGTCGTGGGTGACTGCATCGAGTGCCCGTTCCACGGGTGGCGATGGGGACCGGACGGCACCAACCGGTACATCCCCTACGACCCCGACCGTCCCAACAAGGCATTGAAGCTGCGGGTCTACCCGATTCAGGAACAGCACGGAATCGTCTACATGTGGCATCAGCCCGACGGAAAGCCCCCGCAGTGGGAACTGCCCGACCCGTTCACGAAGTTCCCTGAGATCACAACCGGGCCCGACAGCTACTACCGCATCTATCCGGAATTCTCACGCCGCGCCGAATACGAACCGGTGCACCCGCAGATCGTGGCCGAGAACGGGCCCGACAGCGCACATTTCCGGTATGTGCACGGCGCGAGCGTGACGCCGGTGTCGCTCGGGTGGGAGGCCGTCGACAACGAATGGCGGTTCCTCACCGGCTGGCCGGACACCACCAGCGACGACCCCGACAAGATGGCTCTTCGTATCCACAGCCACTTCTCAGGACTCGGGTACGCCATGAGTGCATTCGAGGGCACCCAAAACTATCGGCTGATCTTTGCCTGCACACCCGTCGACGACGGACATTCCGATCTCTTCTATTCGATCTGGTGGCCGCGCAACGACGGGGACACATCAGAGGTTCCGCCGCCGGCCGTGCAGGAGAAGGTCGAACGCAGATTCCTTCACACCGTCTTCGAAGATCTCAGCATCTGGCGCTATCAGATCTACATCGAGAATCCCCCGCTCGGTCGTGTCGACGCCAAGCCGTACATGGCGATGCGCCGGTGGGCGAAGCAGTTCTACGAGGTACCGGCTGAGAGCAACGTCGAGGAGCCGGTGTGAGCGCACCGCCGCTGGCCGAGCTCGTGGATCCGGATCGCACAGCGATCGTCACCCAGGAGTTGCAGGGCGCGGTCGTCGGTCCGGATTCCGGAATGCCGGCACTCGCGCAGGAAGCGGGACGTCACGCTCTTCCCAATATCGCCCGGCTCCTGCCTGCGGGGCGACAAGCCGATGTTCGGATCGTGCACTGCCTCGTCCACCGCCGCGAGGACAACCAGGGATCGAACCACAACGCAAGACTGTTCGCGTTCGGGCGCCGCACGACGTCGATGGCCCCTGGAAGTCCGGGAGCAGCCCTTCTGCCGCAATTCGGTCCTGCCCGATCGGATCTGGTGTTGACCCGGATGCACGGTCTCGGTCCGATGGGAGGTACGGATCTCGATGCTGTCCTCCGCAATCTCGGCGTCGACACGATCGTGGCGGTCGGGGTGTCGTTGAACGTCGCGATCCCCAACCTGGTTATGGACGCGGTGAACAAATCGTATCGGGTGGTGGTCCCCCGCGACGCCGTCGCGGGGATCCCCGCCGATTACGGCACCGCGATGATCGACCACACCCTGAGTGTGCTGGCCACCGTCACCACGACCGACGACATCCTCGCCGCGTGGGGACGATGACCTGCGTGGTGCAGGTCCGACGCTCCAAGCGAGTACCCGTCTTGATCATCCGCCTACTCTCCGATTCTCACTCGTCAATGCAATCGGGCCTTCTCCCACCACAGAACCGATCCAGCCGAGGTCGACACCGGCGTCCTTCGCGGCTGCGTCACACGCGGCAACGTCCTTGCGCAGGAACGGAGACGCAACCTCGGAGAATGCTTCGACGCCACCGATCTTCCGGATCGAGGCGAGCGCATGACTGCTGCCACTACTCAACGACACAGCGTCGAGCAGTTCCGTGTGTCCGATTCCGAGCCGATCGCCGAGTTCCACTGCCGCTGCCGCAAGTTGCGCGTTCGCAGCAAAGAGAAGATTGTTGACCAGTTTCAGATTCAACGCAGTGCCGAACTCCCCGGTCCTGATCACCGGATCGGCATAGGCACTGACCACGGGTTCCACCCGGTCCAGCACGTTCTCGTCGCCGCCCAACAGGACGGTCAACGTTCCGGCCGCGATGTCGTCGGCCGAACCGCTCACCGGCGCATCGACAAGCACTGGTCCGCTCGGATGATCGGCGCGGATCTTCGCGAGTGTGCCGACGGTGCCCGTGGTGTGCGATACGACGATCGACGTCTCCTTCGCGTTCTCCATGAAACCGTCGGGGCCGCCGGCCAGGTCGATCAGTTGCTCATCCGAGAACAGGCAGACCAACAGGATGTCGGCTTGTCGTGCCACGTCGGCCACCGAGTCGGCGAGGTATGCGCCCGCGCTCCCGAGACGCATGCGTACCTCCTCGCGGCGGGCGTAGAGGCGGACGTCGTATCCGGCGACGAGAAGTCGGCGGACCATGGGTTCACCCATCTGTCCGGCCCCGAGGAATCCGATGACTTCGGGCATGGCGATACTCATCCTTTCCAGGGCACGGACTTCACATAGCCGCCGGCATCGATCCTCAGCTGGGTTCCGGTGATGAAACGCGACGCGTCGCTCGCGAGGAAGAGCACGGCCTCGGACACGTCGCGCGGTTCGATGTACGGAACACGCATCGCCTGCATGGCCGGAAACGCCATCTCCGCCTCCTCCCGGGTCGGGTGCTCGAGGTCGGGCCTGAACACCCGGTACATGCCCTCGTTGTGGAGCATGTCGGTGTTCACATTCGTCGGGTGCACCGCATTGATTCGGATGTCCTTCTTCGCCAACTGCACTGCGAGGTCGTTGACGTAACGTGCCACCATCTGTTTCGCGAGGCTGTACGCCGAACCGCCCGGCCCCTGATTGGTGGCGCTACCCAACTGTGCGGCCAGAGAGCCGGTCGCGATGATCGACGCGCCATTGCCGAGATGGGGAATGCTGCCCTGCACCACGTTGAATACGCCGGCCAGGTCGGTATCGATGGTGTCGGACCAGGATTGCAGCGTCTGCCCGTCGCCCATCGGGCAGATTCCCGCGTTGGCAACGACGATGTCGAGCCGTCCGAGATCATTCACTCCCTCGGCAATCGCGTGCCACACGTCGCGTCGTTCCCGCACATCGGCGACCACGGGGTGAACACGGACTCCTTCCTTCTCGACGAGACGTGCGGTCTCGTCGAGATCCTCTCGGCGCGCCAGGGGGTATGTGTTGCCGTCGAGGTCTGCGCAAAGGTCGAGAGCGATGATGCTTGCGCCGTCCGCGGCCAGGTGGACCGCGTGAGATCTTCCCTGTCCGCGGGCTGCTCCCGAGACCAGTGCAACCTTGTTGTCCAGCTTGCCCATCCGTATGCCTTTCGTAGCCGTATGATCAGCTCCCGCGCGGCAGCCTGCCTGCGACAGTTTTCGTTTCGAGATACTGATCGAAACCTTCTATCCCGCACTGCCTTCCGATACCGCTGTTCTTGTATCCACCGAACGGCGCGTCGGCCCCGTAGAACATTCCACCGTTGACGCCGACAGCTCCGGTACGCACGCGCCGGGCAAGTGCCATTCCTCGTTCGGCGGTGTCCGACATGACTGCGCCGGCAAGACCGAAGCGACTGTCGTTGGCGAGCCGTACGGCTTCGTCGTCGTCCGCGAACGGGATCAGTATCGCGACCGGACCGAACACCTCGTCCTGGGCGATGGCGGCGCTGTTGTCGACTCCGGTGACGAGGGTGGGCGCGACGAAGTGGCCTCCCCGCAGGTGCTCGGCCAGACCGTCGACCTCACCACCGCCGGTGAGGAATCGCGCACCGTCTGCGCGTGCCTGATCGAGCATGCCGAGCACCTTCTGTTTCTGGGCGGCGCTGATGAGTGGCCCCACGAACGTTCCCGGATCCACCGGGTCGCCGACCGGAATCTGCTGGTACGCCTCGGCCGCACCTGCCGCCAAGTCGTCGAACAAAGACTTGTGCACGAGGATTCGCGTATTGACTGCGCAGGCCTGCCCCGCGTGGGAACACGCGCCGATCGTCGCCATGACAGCCTTCGACAGATCGGCGCCGTCGGTCACGATGAGAGCGGATTTACCGCCGAGCTCGAGAAACGTCCGCTTCATCGTCGCGGCTGCTCGCTGCATCAGAATGCGCCCGACGGCGGTCGATCCGGTGAACGAGATGAGATCGACCCGGGGATCGTCCACGAGTAGACCTGCAACGTCATTGTCGGGTGTGGTCACCACATTGAATACGCCAGGGGGAATATCGGTCTTCTCCGCTACTAGCCGACCCAGACGAGCCGCGTTCCACGGTGTATTCGGATCAGGCTTGAGAATCACAGTATTGCCCGCAGCCAGGGCGGGTCCGATCTTGTTGAGGATCACTTCGATCGGGTAGTTCGACGGCGTGATGGCTGCGACCACTCCGGCGGCTTCCTTGACAACGGTGCGCACATTGCGCGGGCCGAACAGGCCCCCACCGTCGAGGGTCCGCTCCCATTCGAAGGTGTCGATCAGCGACGCAGGGTAACGGAGCGAATCAGTCAGTGGCCAGTCCAGCTGTGCGTCGGAGGTGGCCATCACCGGGCATCCCACCTCCGCGACGAGTTCGGCACGCAGGTCTTCCTTCTCGGATTCGATCGCGGTCTGCAGCTGTTCGAGGCAGTGCCGCCGCAGACCGCGGTCGGTCGACCAGGAAGTCTCGTCGAATGCACGTCGGGCAGCGCCGATCGCCCGTTCCATGTCCGGTGCGCTCGCCGCGGCAGCATCTCCGAGTACGAGCCCGGTGGCAGGACTGAGATTTCGATAGGTCGCACCGCCTGTCGCTTCGGTCAGCGCTCCGTCGATGAACAGACGGGTTTCTGCTCGGTGCGCGACGCGACGGCCCAATTCCACACTTGTCGCGGTCGCGAGGCTGTCAGCGACTCCACTCATACATCCTCCTCGACCCACAGACCGGATGACTAACTGTAATCAATACAGTAATGTCTTGGGAAGCTGTGCAGCCGACTTTCCGCAAGAAGGGAACGCCGATGTCCGATCTCCTCAACGGTGTCACTGTGGTGGAACTTGCTTCCTGGACCTATGTTCCGAGTGCCGGTGTCGTTCTCCGGGATTGGGGGGCCGATGTCATCAAGATCGAAGACACCCACGGCGGCGACCCCTGTCGTTACCTGACTGTCGGTGGCCTCGACCCCGCGGAGTCGCGCGTGAAGGCGAACTTCATGATGGAAATCGGCAACCACGGAAAACGCAGCATCGCGATCGACATCAAGACACCCGAGGGCCGTGAGATCTTTGCCAAGCTCATCGCCAAGGCCGATGTCTTGTTGACGAACTGGCTTCCCGGCGCGCTCGAACGCGCCGACCTGTCGGTGGACACCCTCCGCGCGTACAATCCGAAGCTGATCATCGCGCGTGGCAGCGGCCAGGGTCCCCTCGGCCCCGACCGCGACAAAGGCGGATTCGATGCCTCCGGATATACCGCTCGCGCAGGCGTTGCTTATGCACTCACCCCGGACGGCCAGGAGTTCCCGTTCGCCCAGGGCCCCGCATTCGGCGACTTGCAGGGCGGCAGCACCCTTGCCGGTGGCATCGTCGCCGCCCTGTTCCATCGAGAACGGACCGGAGTTGCACGCACGGTCGACGGATCTCTTCTGGCCCAAGGAATGTGGGCCGTGGCGCCGGACATCTGCGCTGCCGACTACTACGGCATCGACCGCATCCCTGCCTACGCGCCGGGCGAAGCACCGAATCCCGTCGTGAATCGGTACAAGACCCGCGACGACCGGTGGCTCCAACTCGTCTTCCTGCAAGCAGACCGCTACTGGAAGGGATTCTGCGAGCGGATCGGACATCCCGAACTCTCGGACGACGAGAGATTCACCCCGCTGGCCAATCTCATAGCCAACAAAGACGATGCCACCGCCATTCTGCGCAAGATCTTCGCCGAGCGCGATCTCGCAGAATGGCAGGAGATCCTCGCCGACGAGCCCGGCGTATGGGCGCCGCTCGCAACACCGGCGGAAGCACTCACCGACGCGCAGGCCGTCGCAAACGGGTATCTGATGACAGTCGCCGACGACGACGGCGAATTGTTCAAGACGGTCTCCGCCCCGATCCAGTTCGACGAGACGCCCCCGAAACCGGGGCGCTCACCCGAGCACGGGGAACACACCGACCAGATCCTCGAGGAGCTGGGGATGAGCTGGGACGACATCATCGCCGCGAAGGTCTCCGGCGCCGTTCTGTAAACCCCTTACACACAACTCCGGCCGGACCATACTGGTCCGGCCGGATTTCGCGTCGCGACGATTCAGCTCTTCACCGGCGCGTACACCGGCCGACCCAAGCCCAGCATGTACTGGCCGATCATGTTGCGGAACACTTCCAGTGTGCCGCCGTATATTCCACACAGAGGAGCCCACCGGTACAGGTACTCACTCGCGCCGTCGTCGATTGCCCCGTCGGTCTCCACCGGCAACACGGATGCGGGGCCCAGGATGTCCATCAACTCGGGGGCGACATCGCGCATCGTCTGGGCGATCGCCACGCGGCCGTACATGTTCGATGTACTGAGCGCCACCTCGATCCGGGCGACGGCCTTGCCCAGACGGTGTGCGACGGACTCGTCGTCGATGCGTCGCCGCCCGTCTGCCCCGGGGCGCTCGACGATGGTCGCGACCTTGTCGACAGCGGTACCCATGAACATGCCCTGATGCTGGAGGATCGCGATGTCGTCGAGACCGTCGGCGTCCGCCGCGACCACACCGTGCTCAGCGTCGAGCGGGCCGCGCAGAACGGCCCAGCCCCCGTTCACTTCTCCGAGCCGATACCTGTCGGGAATCCGCACCTCGTTGTAATAGACGATGTTGGTGCGATCGCCGTCGACGGTCCGCAGGCCCTGTATCTCGATACCCGGCGTATCCAGCGGGACCAGGAACATCGTCAGGCTCTTGTGCTTCTTCTCCGCGTTCGGATCGGTGTTCGTGATCAGGAAGACATACCGGCAATTGTGCGCGCCGGTGGTGAACATCTTCGAACCGTTGATCACCCACTCGTTGCCGTCGCGCACCGCCCGGGTCTTGCAGGTCGCGATATCCGAGCCGCCCTCGGGCTCCGTGTAGCCGAGGCACATACGCACGTGACCGCTGAAGACTCCGGGCATCACTTCTTCACACAGTTCCGGGGAGCCGTATGCCTCGACGGAATGCGCGACCAGGATGGTGGTTCCCCATGTCACCCACGGAACATGAGAACGTCGACGCTCGAGAGCCCACAGGCGACTTTCGACCCGCGAGAAGCCGCCCTCGTCCGCCTTGCGGTATTCGCGTTCCAGATAGCCGGCTTCGCCCATTGCGAGGTGGACACCCTCATCGAAGTTGTCGCCCGTTTCGCGATCACGTCGCCGGACTTCGTCGGTGACATGCTTGTCGAGAAATGTGCGGATCTCATCGAGAAACGCCTGTTCGTCGCCCGTCAGCTCAACCCGTGAAAAATCCATGGTCCCCTCCTCTACACCGCGACCGGAGCCGCATGAGCACTCGCCGACCGCTTCGCCGCCACGATCCGAGCAACGTGTCGGGCGGTGTCGGCCGGATCTCCGCCCGCCAGCGACCAGCCCCGCGCCCGCACCAGATACGAACTTGCCGCGGCCTCGGTGGATACTCCGAGACCGCCTTGAACATGTACCGACATCGTTGCTGCGCGCGACGCCTCGTCGGCCATGAAAACGAATGCGGCTCCGGCAAGCTCGGGGCGCACCTCCGGCTCGTTGTCGAGGAACCACGCTGCCTTGCGTGCCAGCGCCCGGCCACCCTCGACCGTGATCGCCATATTCGCCAAGGGGTGAGAGATGCCCTGCAGCGACGAGATGGGAACTCCCAGTGTGTAGCGCGACTTGGCGAACTCGGCCGCGATACGCATGGACTGCTCCACCAACCCGACGAGAGCCGAGGCCGTCAGCAGACGCCATTCGGCGAGAGCTCGATCGAATTCTTCGAGGGCAGCGGGCCCGCATGCAAGAGGGGTCCTGCGAGTTGCCTCGGCGGGGTCGACCCACGCCATCGGAAGCTTCCCGAGATTCTCGACCCGGTCCGGAGCGGGGTCGAACGTGAGAAGCACGATGTCGTCGCCGTCGCGGACGATGAGATCGTCGGCGACCGACGCGGTGGGTATCAATCGCGGGCCGGACAAGGCGCCGAGGTGCGGGTCGAGCCCGACGATTCGCTTCCCCGATGCGATCGCACCGAGGTCCTGGACGTCCAGACGCGCCAACAGACGTGCGGCACAGACGTGGTCGATCCACGGCACGGGTGCCAAGTACCGGCCTACTTCCTCGGCGACCAGCGTCAGATCGACCAGGGTCGCTCCGTCGCCACCTGCGTCCTCTGGAAGGGCCATCGTCGTGGCACCGGTCGAACAGAGCCGTTCCCAGAGCACGCGATCGAGCCCGTCGATTTCGGCTGCGTGCACCGTATCGATCGTGCAATGGGTCTCGAAGAACCTCGCATACGCGTTCTGCAGATCCAGTTGGTCCTCGCTCAGGCTGTAGTCCTCGCGCCGTAGCTCGTACCGATCCATCTCTACTCCTCTGTGTCTTGTCGAGATCAGGCTCGTGCCGAGATCAGGTGAGGGGCTCCCGGTCGCCGAAGAAGAATTCCTCCGCGTTGTTGAACAGGTAGTTGTCGAGCACGACCTCGGGTAGATCGAGCTCGAGCGCTTCGGGAACGATCCTGCGCTGCGTAAGAACCGGCCAGTCGGATGCGAAGATCACTTTGTTCTGTCCTCGTGTCCGCATGAAGTGCAGCAGATTCTCCGGCAGCCGCTTCGGCGACCACGCCGATGTCATGAGCCTCAGGTTCGGGAATCTGATCAGCATTCGGATTGCGACGTCCCACCACGGGTCCGCTCCGTGGATCATGCAGAGTTTCAGTTCCGGGAAGCGCACGCACACCTTGTCGAGATGTATGGGGTTCTGTGCTTCAGCGGGGAGCGGCGGGCCCGGGATCCCGGTGTTCACGCACAGCGGCAGGCCCATTTCGGCACACTTCGTGTACAGCGGGTAGTAGACCGCGTCGCTGGGCGGGTAGTCACCGTCGCCCCAGAAACTCGGTCCGATCGCGGCGTAGCTGACCGGCAGGCCCTGTGTTACCGCGGTGAGTTCGCGCAACATCCCGATCGGCCGGAGCAGACTGCCGACCCCCATCGCCAGGGAAAACCGTTCCGGGTGGGCCTCGGCGAATTTCCGGGCGGTCACGCGTGGCGTGACCAGGGAGTCCATCAAGATCGCCTTCTGGACGCCCATCTCGTCCATCTCGTCGAGCAGTTGCGACATGTCGACGGCCTCGAACATCGACTTCGGTCCCTTGAAATAATTGTCGCGGACCGCGGTCATCCACTTCGGTTGCGTCTCCGTCTCCCCGAAGTGGACGTTGACCAGACAGTCGATGACCTTGCGCGGCATATGAACTCCGTTCATGCGGAAGTGTGGACGATCGCGCGATAACCGCTCCTACTGTATACCTATCGGTATGATATACCGCAATATCTGACCAGGTGGCCCGCACGCCACCATTGCCAGTGCCAGCAACCCGAGGACGGACCGTGCAGAGAGCAATCGCCCCAGAGATATCGACTTGGCCCGACGACCGACCACAACTCCTCGCGAGCACGTGCGACGACTGCGGCGCTACGGTTTTCCCCGTGCAGCCGCTGTGCCCCCGATGCAGCCGCGATCAGATGACGGACGTCGCGCTGCCACGCACGGGGACACTCGTCGCCTGGACCACGCAGGGCTTCCTTCCGGGCGCGCCGTATCTCGGCGACGAGACTCCTGAGACATTCGTGCCGTTCGGCGTCGGACTCGTGCAGTTGGGCGACGTGGTCCGAGTGGAGGGGCGGCTCACCCAGAACAGCCCGGCGGTCCTCGAGTTCGGCATGGAGGTGGAACTGACGATGATTCCGCTCGGACACGACGAGAACGGCGACGAAGTCCTCACTTTCGCGTTCCGGCCGATCGATCCGAAGGGAGTATCGCAATGAACGAGGTAGCCATCATCGGAGTCGGGATGCATCCCTTCGGGCGATTCGACAAGACAGCGATGGAGATGGGCACCGATGCCGTCCGCGCAGCCCTCTCCGATGCCGGTCTCGAATGGAAAGACATTCAGTTCGCCGTCGGTGGCAGCTGGGAGGTCGCGAATCCCGACGCGATCGTGGGCCTGATGGGACTCACCGGGATCCCCTTCACCAACGTCTTCAACGCCTGCGCCACGGCGGCAAGCGCCACCGAGGCATGCGCGGATGCGATCCGGCTCGGCAAGTACGACATCGGCATCGCCATCGGACTCGACAAGCACCCCCGCGGCGCCTTCACCGTCGACCCCACCCTGGTCGGGATGCCCTCCTGGTACGGCGAGAACGGACAGTACCTCACCACACAGTTCTTCGGGATGAAGGCGAACCGGTACCTGCACGATCACGACATCTCCGTGCGTACCCTGGCGAAGGTCGCCGCGAAGAACTATCGGAACGGTGTGGACAACCCGAACGCGTTTCGGAGAAAGCCGATATCGGAGCAGCAGATCCTGGATTCTCCGATGCTCAATTACCCGCTCACGCACTACATGTTCTGCGCACCGGACGAGGGTGCAGCCGCGGTGATCATGTGCCGGGCAGACATCGCCCACCGTTTCACTTCGAAGCCGATCTATGTGCGTTCGGTGGAAGTGCGCACGCGGACCTACGGCGCGTACGAGGTCAACACCACCTATGCGCCCGTCGAGGAAGTCCCGTCGCCGTCGGTGTTCGCCTCTCGCGCTGCCTTCGAAGCCGCTGGGATCGCGCCGCAGGACGTCGGCGTTGTCCAACTCCAGGACACCGACGCCGGTGCTGAGGTGATCCACATGGCAGAAGCCGGCTTCTGCGCCGACGGCGACCAGGAGAAGCTCATCGCTGACGGCGCCACGGAGATCGGTGGAAGCCTCCCGGTCAACACCGACGGCGGACTGATCGCCAACGGCGAACCCATCGGCGCCTCCGGCCTTCGACAGCTGCACGAACTCGTTCTCCAGTTGCGCGGCGACGCAGGCCCACGTCAGGTTCCGGGCAGACCGACTGCAGGATTCGCCCTGCTCTACGGTGCTCCGGGCACCGCCGGCGCGACCGTCGTGTCCACATAGGCAGTGTCCACATAGGCCGTGTCCGCTTAGACGCGATCACACCTCACAGCGGGAGTAGACAGAAACAACCTTCCGGGAAGGTTGTTTCTGTCTACTCGCCCTGTGATCACTGTCCGCGTCGCTACCGCCGGGTGCGAACCCTGACCGGCACGTGGTCATACCCCGCCACGTTCTGCATGCTCACGCGGGTGCAGTTATCGAAGTCGACGTCGAACTCCGGCATGAAATCGAGTAGACGGCCGAGAGCAAGGGCGCTTTCCATCCGCGCGAGCGCTGCCCCGAGGCAACTGTGGATTCCCAGGCCGAAAGCGAGACTCGGCGGCCCTGAACGATCGCGCTCGATGTCGAACACGTCGGCGTCCTCGAACGCAGCTGGGTCGCGGTTCGCCGATCCCAGCAGCAGGAACACCGGCTTGCCTGCGGGAATGGTGACCCCGTGCAGTTCGACATCGCGCATCGAATACCGCACGTTGTACTGATTCGGCGACTCGAAACGCAGCAGTTCTTCGACCGCATCCGGAATCAAGGAGCGGTCCTCGCGCAGCTGGGCCCACTGGTCCGGATGTCGAGCAAACGTCACCGGCGCCCCACCTATCAGCTTGGCGACCGTCTCCGCTCCGGCTCCGCCGAGCAGCGACGCGAACATCGCGATCTCCATCGTGGTCAACTGCGGAGGCTGATCGTCGTCGCGTTCGATCTCGGCCGCGATGAGCTTGCTGATCATGTCGTCCTGGGGATTCTCACGACGTTCTTTGACGAGCCCATAGTAGAAGCGCATCACTTCGACGACGGCGTCGGTTCCGGCCTCGCTCATCTCGATCTGACCGATCTCGCGGTGCAGCGACGTATCGGTCCACAGACGCAACTGAGTCCGGTACTCCTGTGGGACACCGAGCATCTCCGAGATGATCTCCATCGGGAAGTATGCCGAGAAGTCCTGGACCATATCGAAACCCGCGGGATCCACACGGTCGAGAAAGCGGACGATCTGCGCGTCGACCATCTCACGCAGGTCGTTGATCGCACGAGGAGTGAACACCTTGCTCACGAGACGTCGCATGTGCCGGTGTTCGGGCGGGTCGAGGACGATGATGGACTTGAACGAGGAGATCTCGCCCTTGCGAACGGTGGCAAGATCGAGCCCCCGCGCCGACGAATAGGTGTCGAAATCTCGGTACGCCGGGGCGACGTCCTCGTACCGGCTCAGCGCATAGAAGTCGTATTCTTCGCTGTAGTAGACGGGGGCCTCGTCGCGCATCCGGGCGTAGGTGTCGTACGGACCGTCGAAGAACTCCTGCGAGAACGGGTCGAAGACGAGCTTCGTGTGGGTCACTGAATCCTCCTGTGGGAACTCACGTCAGGTCCGGTTCCGGGACGTGGAAGTGCTCGTCACGTAGACGGAATGCGTCCTTCGTCCCGTGCTGGGCGCGTGTCTTCACGAAATTGAACTCGCCGGAGGCGAACTGGAGATTGGTGCCGAATGCGTGGAAGAGGTAGCTCGCGACCTCCTCGCCCTGGTACGCCTGACTCTGTTCGACCAGACGGAATGCTTCCTTGGCGATGACGACCCCGTCGGCAGGCATCTTCGCGGCCTTCTCCGCCCAGTACCGTGCGCGTGCCGTCACATGTGCGGCCTCGCAGGTTTCCGTGAATACACCGCGATGCTCGACCGACTCCGCGGTCACGATGTCACCGGTGAGGAGCAATTGTCGCGCCAGGACCGGGCCGAGGCGATGGAAGAACATGTGCAGGCTCCCGAGCGCCGGACCGAGGAAGCGTGTCGCAGGCATGCCGATTCGCGTATCGCGCGCGATGACCGAGATGTCTGTCATCAGGGCCATCTCGAATCCGCCGCCCAGCGCGAATCCGCTGATCTCACCGACCGTGACCTTCGGGAAGCCCAGGAACTCGTGATAGAAGCCGAAGGTCTTGCGGTCCACCGTCAAGCGGCGCCGTTGACTCGGCCTGCGCTTCTCGGACATCGGAGTATCACCATTGCCGTCGCCGTACCAACCGTAGGCGTTGTTCATGTTTGCACCCGTGCTGAACACGCCTTCGGCTCCCCGTAGCAGCACGACGGTGATGTCGTCGTCGTCGACAACGATGTCCAGATACCGCGCGAGGTCGTCGCGCATCGCCTGGTCGTAGGAGTTCCGCTGCGCCGGATTGTTCAATGTGACGGTTGCGATTCGGGTATCGCGATCGATGTCGAACAGCACTCTGCCGTCGGACGCACTGGCCTCGGTCATCTGACAATCCTTCCGAATAGTGTGTTCCTGCGGCGAGATACGGTCGGATGCCGCGTCATCGGCGACAGCCGAAACCCGTGGTCTCCAGGTGATCGATCTGCTTCGCAACCGAGTCGAGTTCGGCGACACACAACACCTCGCCCTCCCGGATGAGACGTGCTTCGGACACGAGGCCTCGCTCGGTGGTCCGGCGGACGACATCGAAATCCAACGTGGTGAGCAACGGAGTGGGTCGCCGGTAACGGATGCTGAGCAAGCGCGTCTTACCCGCGACGCCGACCTCGCAATTGTGTTGCTGGATTACGCAGTCGAAGAACACTGCGAGAAATCCACCGTGGACGAGACCGGGTGGCCCCTCATACACCACGGGGAAATTCACCGTACCGGACGCGGTGTCGGTGTCGAACGTCCGCAGTTCGTATTCGGGAAAGGTCGGGTTGAACGCGCCGATGTCGATGGCATGGTCGAGGTAGATACGCCGCTCGCCGCTGAGGTCGTCGGCGCGGCGGAGCCGAGAACTGGCCGGCACGGCCGCTGCCAGAATCTGCTCCCACTCCGCGAAGCGGGTGAGCATCTCGTCGACCACGTCGTGTTCGTGTTCGAGCGACAGCAGCAACCCGGTGAGCCTGCGGAGTGACGCCGCAGCTTGTTGCGTCTGCGGCAGGGGTGCCTCGCCGAACCGCCCCGGAACATAGCGTCCGCCCGGGTGGGATGTCGGCTCCACCTCATTGCTGGTCATTGCGTCTCTTTCGGCCGACCCGGTTCCGTCGGCCCGGGTTCCTTGCTAACTTGTGTAGAACGCAACGGTACTACATACCGTATACGTAACAGTATAGGTTGTGAGGGGTGGTTGCCACGGTGAGGAACGAAGACGGTTCGCCCGGAAGATCCGGTGAAGTGCGCGTCGAACACGACGGGCAGATCCTGCGACTCACCCTCGATCGCGTCGACTCACTCAACTCGCTGAACCCCGCGATGGTGCAGACTCTCATCCGCGAACTCACCGAGGCGGCACACGATGATTCGCTCCGCGCGGTGCACATCACCGGTGCCGGCCCGAACTTCTGCGGCGGCGCCGACTGGGTCGCGACGAACCGGAAGAATGCGCCCCGACCGCGCGCCGGGAATCTGGTGCGCCGTGTCCCTCACCAGGCTCACCGCATCGTCGAGCTGGTCCACGACCTTCACCTACCCGTGGTCTGCACTGTCCGCGGGTGGGCCGTTGGGCTGGGCTGCAACCTCGCGTTCGCAGCCGACTTCACGGTCGCAGCCGACGACGCGGTGTTCTGGGAACCGTTCATCACGCGCGGGTTCAGCCCCGACTCGGGCGCCACCTGGCTCATCCCTCGACTCGCCGGAACGGCGAGGGCAAAGCAGATGCTGTTGCTCGGCGAGAAGATCGGCGCATCCGACGCGTGCGACTGGGGCCTCATCTACCGCTCGACTCCGGGAGCCGACCTCGACGCTGCCACATCCGAACTGTTGAATCGGCTCGCGTCCGGCCCCACCGTTGCCCTCGGCCTCGCCAAGCAGGCCATCAACCGCAGTCACACGACGTCGTTGACCGACGCCATGAACCAGGAGCTCTACTCGCTGGAGTTGGCGTGTCGTACCGATGATTTCAAAGAGGGACTACGCGCGTTCAAGGAGCGCTCCGAACCCGAATTCCGTGGCCGATAGCCCACAGCCGACCTGATCGAGAATCGGAGACCCGCAATGGCACAACCGACGACCGTCGACGAGTCGACGATTCCCGAGTTCGAGACGATCCTCCTCGAGGTCGATTCCGACGAACACGTCGCCACGATCACTCTGAATCGACCGGATCGGTTGAATTCGTTCGACCGCACGATGTGCAACGAGATGCGCGAGGCGTGGCGCATCGTCAAGTTCGACGAGCGGGTGCACGCGGTGGTCCTGCGCGCCGCCGGTGACCGCGCGTTCAGCGCAGGCCTCGACATCAAGTCCTCCTACGGTCAACCCGACAACATCTGGAACCACGAGGATCCGGGTGAGCTTCTCAGCCCGAAATGGCAGAAGATGTGGAAGCCCGTGGTGTGCGCCGTCCAGGGAATGTGCACGGCGGGCGCGCTGTACTTCGTCAACGAATCCGATGTCGTCATCTGCTCCAAAGACGCCACCTTCTTCGACTCTCATGTCTCGGCCGGGTTGGTCTCCGCTCTCGAACCCGTCGGGTTGATGCGCCGCGTGGGTCTCGCCGAGACCCTGCGGATCGCACTGATGGGCAACGACGAGCGTGTCGGGGCCGAGACGGCCCTCCGAATCGGGCTCGTCACCGAAATCACGTCGCGCGAACAACTGTGGACACGCGCTCGTGAGATCGCTGCCGGGATCGCAGCCAAGCCCCCGACGGCAACGCAGGGGACCGTGAAAGCCATCTGGGAATCCCTCGACAAGCCGTATCGGGCAGCGATGGATCAAGGCCTGATCTACACACGACTCGGCAATCCGATCGCGAAGGACGAACTCGCCACCCGCGACCCCGAGACGCAGGCATCCCGCGTCACACACTCACCGAGGATTCGCTGATGACCCGAACCGTGCTCGGCGAAGCCGTCACCGACCACCGGCTCACCCGCCGCATCGCGGCCGTGCTCGGCCTCGATCCCGGCGCAGGCGCGATCGAGTACGACGGTGAATGGGTCACGTGGGCACAGATTGCCCGGTTCGCCGACCGTATCAACACGATCTGTCGACAGTACGGTCCCGCCGATGGAGCGGGAATCGGCGTGCTGCTGCGCAACCGCCCCGTGCATGTGGCCACGCTCCTCGGAGTGCTGCTCTCCGGGCGGTGCCTCGTGGTCGTCAACCCGTCGCGCGGGGACGAGCGGACCCGCACCGACATCGCGGAGCTGGGCCTACCCGTGGTCATCGGTGAGGCCGACGACCTCGGCGCGCTCGTCGGCAGGCCGCCCGGTACGACCACGGTGACGGTCGGCGAGGTCTCGCACGAACCCGAAGTCGTGCCCGCAACCGAACGCCCGGGACCATCCGAGAACCGCCCCGGGACGGCGGTCCTCATGCTGACCAGCGGCACCACCGGACCCCCCAAGCGCGTCGAACTCACCCACGACATGCTCGTCCACAGTGTGCTCGGGCCTCCCACGGCCGGCGACACGCCTCCCCGCAAGCTCAGCTCGGGTGTTGCGATCGTCAACGCGCCACTCGTCCATATCGGCGGGGTGTATCGAACGTTGCAGTGCATCGTCGCGGCACGACCGTACGTTCTCCTGCCACGGTTCGAACTCGCAGCATGGGCGGACGCGGTCCGCCGACACCGCCCCCGCGCCGTCTCCCTCGTCCCGACGGCACTACGGATGGTGCTGCACTCCGATCTCACCCGCGACGACCTCTCGAGTCTCCGGGTGGTCACCTCGGGCACCGCCCCGCTGTCGGCAGACGACGCCGACGCCTTCACCGACAAGTTCGGTATCCCGGTACTGACGTCGTATGCCGCAACGGAGTTCGGCGGTGGTGTGGCCGGATGGAGTCTCGCCGATCACCGGCAATACTGGTCGACGAAGCGAGGGAGCGTGGGGCGCGCCGAATCCGGCTCTCTGCTGCGCGTCGTCGACGAGTCCGGGGCCGAGGTCGATACCGACACCGTCGGGCTGCTCGAGGTCAAACCCGCGCAACGCGGCGAGGCAACGGAGTGGATGCGGACCACCGATCTCGCACGCATCGATGCCGACGGGTTCCTCTGGATCCACGGTCGCGCCGACCAGGCAATCATCCGAGGCGGATTCAAGATCATGCCGGACGCCATCCGGACAGCACTCGAAACCCACCCCGCGGTCGAGAACGCCGCTGTCGTCGGTCGCCCCGATGAGCGATTGGGAGAAACTCCCGTTGCCATGGTCGAACCCCGCCCCGATGCACACGTCACGTCGGCCGATCTGGTGGTCTACCTGTCCACCCGGCTCGCCCGCTACGAGATTCCGACCGCGATCGCAGTCGTCGACACCATCCCGCGCACCCCCTCGGGCAAAGCAGACCTCACAGCCGTCCGCAGCCGGCTCCTCACACAAGCGCTCGCGGAGGACGGGGCGCAGCATGCCTGATCTTCCCCCGGGGGCCACGGTAGCGTCGCTGCTCCGCACACGGGCATCCGAAACACCGACGAAGGACATGGTGGTGGACCCGGTGAACAGGGTCGGCTACCGCGAACTCGACACCTCCACGCTCCGCATCGCCGCAGCACTCATCGAGGGCGGAGTCAGCGCAGGCACCCGAGTCGGGCTGATCATGCCGAACAACACCGGGTGGGTGCAGATCGCCGTGGCGATCACTCGGATCGGCGCCGTACTGGTTCCGCTGAGCACTCTGCTCACGGGAGCCGAACTCCGCGCACAGATCCGGACCGCGTCGATCGCCCACCTCGTCACCGTCGACGAGTTCCGCGGTCGCCGCTACCTCGACGCCCTCGCCGCCGAAATCGGACTGCCCGAACTCGAACCGCGCGATGTTCTCGACCCCGAACTACCGTCCCTGCGGAGGATCTGGCGAGTCGCGGACCTACTCGACACGCAGCCGGAGGCCCGTTCTCACACGGTTGCCACTGCCATGGGCGACGCCGTGGCGCCGTCCGACACGATGGTCATCGTCTTCACCTCCGGAAGTAGCGGTGCACCCAAAGGCGTCATGCACTCACACGGCAGTGCACTCGGTGCCGTCGCCTCCGGCTTGGCCGTTCGCTGCATCACCTCCGACAGCCGGCTCTATCTGCCGATGCCGTTCTTCTGGGTCGGGGGTTTCGGTGCAGGGATCCTCTCGGCGCTGATGGCAGGCGCCACCCTCGTCACCGAGGAGATACCGGTGGCCGCCACGACCCTGCAACTCCTCGAACGAGAACGGGTGACCTTGTTCCGGGGGTGGCCCGACCAGGCCGAAGCCTTGGCGCGCGCGGTCGACGAAGCGGGAGCCGACCTTTCGTCGTTGCGACCCGGCAGCCTCGCTGCACTGTTACCTGTCGGTGAACGCGGCGAACCCGGATCTCGCGCGAATCTGTTCGGGATGACCGAGACCTTCGGACCCTACGCCGGCTACCCCCTGGACACCGATATGCCGCGACCGTCCTGGGGCAGTTGCGGTATACCGTTCGACGGCATGGAAGTCCGTATCACAGACATCGAATCGGGCACGCAGGCGCTCACCGGCCGAGAGGGCCGGATCGAGGTCCGAGGACCGCATGTCCTGCACGGTATCTGCGGCCGCAGCCGCGAGGATGTCTTCACACCCGACGGCTTCTATCCCACGGGCGATCTCGGCTGTATCGACGATGCGGGTTTCCTCTTCTACTGCGGACGGATCGACGACATGTTCAAGGTCAGCGGAGCTACCGTGTATCCGAGCGAGGTTCAGGCGGCCTTGAAAAGGATCGACGGAGTGGACAACGCCTTCGTCACGCAGGTCGGCGACGACACCGGCCCACGAGTGGCTGCCGCGGTGATCTGCTCACGCCCGTTCGATCCGTCCGAATTACGCTCGGCAGCAAAAGAACTGCTGAGTTCGTTCAAGGTTCCGACGGTGTGGCTCGTACTCGATTCGGACGAGACCATTCCGCGCGGAGGCACAGGGAAAGTCGACGCGACTCGACTTCGGCACCTACTGACGACCGGCAATGCACAAACCACAGCCCGACCAGAGCGAAAGGACGACATGAAGAAACGATTGACCTGCCCATGCGGCGAGTACGTGCGCGGTACCGACGAGGACGATCTCGTCGAGAAGGTGCGGCAGCACCTCGGTGAACGCCACCCCGACCACGAGTACAGCCGCGACGAGATTCTGTTCATGGCGTACTGAACCTGAATTCCACCGATCCGGAAAGGAGTGACACATGCGTGTCGAAGTCGACAGCGACAGGTGCGTCGGACACGGCTTGTGCGAGGCCACCGCGCCAGACGTGTTCGAGGTAGGCGACGGAGGTTACGTGATCATCGATGACGAGGCCGCGTCTTCCTGCGACGAATCGGATCTGCGCACAGCAGTGAACAACTGTCCCTCTGCTGCACTGCGTGCCATCGAATGAGCTGACTTCCCGGCGGTGTTCCGGTATGAGCTACAGTGAGCCACCATGGGGTCGGCAGCACTCGGTGCCACCGGCAGTCCGTACTACCGCGGGCCGCTCCAGGCCTGCGCTGCCCGACTCTGCGGATCAACTGTGGACGGAAGTCGGAGAGCAATGGCGCGAAAAGTAGAACCTCAGAAACGCGAACGGCGTGAGCGCGGATCCATCAACCCCGAGGACATCATCGCCGGCGCGTTCGAACTCGCCGAGGAGATCCCGGTCGACAATCTGAGCATGCCGCAGCTCGCGAAGCACCTCGGGGTCGGCGTCACAAGCATCTACTGGTACTTCCGCAAGAAGGACGAGCTCCTCAATGCGATGACCGATCGCGCCCTCGAGCAGATGCAGGTCGAGGCCGTGATGGGCGACTCGGGTTCGGACTGGCGGGAGCGTCTCTACAATCACGCGCACGCGGCGCGCAAAGCCTTCCTGGAGAACCCGATCCTCTGCGACCTGATCCTCATCAGATCGTCGCTCAGCCCCCGAAACGCCACGTTGGGCGCGCGCGAGATCGAGCACATCATCGCCGATCTCGTGAAGGGCGGGCTGTCGCTCGACGACGCATTCGACGCGTACTCGGCCGTCCAGCTACATGTGCGCGGATCCGTCGTGCTCGCACGTTTGCAGGAGCGCGGCAAGAAGTACGACCCGACATCGCAGGCGTACTACGAGAATTTGGTCATCACCCCGGACAGCACACCGCTTCTGGCGGAAGCCGCAGCACGCGGCCGGGTCGGCGGGGCACCGAACGACTACAACTTCGAGTACGGCCTCAACTGCATCCTCGACTACACGAGCCGACTCCTCGAGCAGGAGAAGCCGGCTGCGAGCAAGACCAAGAAGACCACCGCGCGCGCATCCCGGGCAAAAACCGCGCCCGCAGAATAGGAGAGCAGTGTGTGCTCGCCGGGGGCGAGCACACACTCCCCGGAATCAGCGGGTGTACGAGATACCCAGGTAGTCGAGAACGTTGGTACGCATGATCGCGTCCTTCTCGGTCTCGTCGAAATCGTCCAGTTCTTCGACGAAATCCGTCGGCTTCGCGAGGCCTTCACCGTGCGGCCAGTCGGAACCGAACAGGACGCGATCTGCACCGACGAGGTCGGCCAGCGCTCGAACGTCGTCCTCGTAGTACGGCGCGACCCACAGATGCCGACGGATCGTGTCGGCCGGCGCCTCCGTGAATGCCCACGGGGTCTGGTTCGCCTGTTTGTTCAGTCGCTTGACCAGCAGCTGCACCCAGTCCGAACCGTTTTCGATGCTGGCGATGCGCAGCTTCGGATGGCGTGTGAACACACCGCCGAGGATCAAGCTCGCCATGGTGTCGTGAATGGCGCGATCGGAGACGACGATGTTCGCGAGTGGGTTCGACGTCTTGAACGGCACGAACCGTTCCGGCGCACCCCACGCTCGTGCGATCGAGCCGTTGTATCCACTGTCGCTGAGATGGAACGCGACCGGAATATCGGCTTCTTCCAGTTTCGCCCACACCTTGTCGTAGGTCAGGTCGCCCAGCGACTTCGATGTCCCGTGGCCGGCGGGCACCGGCGCGGGACGGATGTAGACGAGTTTCACGTCGCGTTCGAGAAGCCTGTCGATTTCCGCGACGGCCTCGTCGGGGTCTGCCAGCGCCAGCATGGGCGCGGAGAAGATGCGGCCCTTGTAGTTGAATCCCCAGTCCTCGTCCAGCCACTTGTTGAATGCCGTCACGCTCGCCATGGTTGCGGGGATGTCGTTCTTGAGCGCCTCCTCGACACCGCATGCGAGCGTCGGAAGCAGAATGACCCCTGACATTTCCTGTTGCTCGATCATGTCGAGGCGAACGTCGCGATCCTGGTAGGCGGGGTTGAGCGGCTCTACCTTCATCAGGCTTCGCGGGTCGACATCGTCCGGGACCTGCCCGCGGAACAGCAGGTCCAGCGCTCCGGGGACGATCACAGGATCGAATGTCGGGTTCGGTACGAACTCGAAAAGCTTTCCACCGGCCAGTAATTCGGTGTGGGTGCCACGTTTGATCACTTCGATGCCGCGATCCTTGAATGCAGGATCGAGGTGCCGTGTGAATGCATCGATCTTCTCGTAGTAGTGGTTGTCGCAGTCGACAGGCCGGTCGTACACGACTTCGTCGATGCGGGTTGAATTCTCGGACACGACGGTCATCGTCGTTCACCTCCGGTCGAAGTTTCAGTACACGGTGCGCGCGCAGATCAACCCCCGCGTCGAACCCAGACTACACCCTTACTGTTGTCAATACAGTATGTTGCCCCGCAGGCGCTTTGCGCTGCGGCGTCGGGCAATCCGCATCGTCAGTGACACGATCGCGCGCGGCACCCACCCGAACGGCGGTACAGCGCTCGACGTCGCGAGCATGAACGGGAGATCTGTCCCCACGACAGACCTGTGGTGGCTGAACGTGTCGAAACCCGCCTTGCCGTGATAGGCGCCCATCCCGCTGTTCCCCACACCACCGAACGGCGCGGCAGCCGGAAGCATGTGAATTCCGAACTCGTTTCGCGCCACCCCACCGGTGCGGGTACTACGAACGAACCTGCGGAAGTCCTCGTCATCAGGCCCGAACCAGTAGGCGACGAGCGGTGAAGGGTGCGTGTTCACGTAGTCGGCAACCTCGGAAAGATCGCGATAGGTGAGGAGCATCAGCGCCGGACCGAAGATTTCCTCCTGGGTGATCCGCATGTCGTCCGAGACACACGACACGAGGGTGGGGGGAATTTTGCGCGTCTCCGGATCGGGAAGCCGTTCACCGCTCGGCGCGACCGACTGCACGACCGCACCTCGGGATCGTGCGTCGTCGATCAAATGCACCACGCGACCGTAGTTCGCGGGGTTGACGCACGAGGGATATTCCGGGTTGGTGATCATGGTGGGGAATCTCTTACGCCACGCGGACAGCACTGCCGTGGAAAATCTTTCGGCCTCGCTCTCATGCACCATCACGTAGTCGGGACAGATGCAGACCTGACCGCCGTTGACCATGCGCCCGAGAGCCACTCGTTCGGCAGCCCGCTCTACATGTGCACGTGGCCCCACCACGACGGGGTTCTTTCCGCCGAGTTCGAGCGTGACCGGCACCAGATTCTGCGCTGCCGCGGCCTGGATACGCTTCCCGACATCGGGCGAACCGGTGAAGAAGAGATGGTCGAGCAGGAGAGCCGAGAATGCAGCACCTACGTCGGCGCCGCCGGTCGCGACGGACAGTTCCGCCTCGTCGAAGTACCTCGGAACGAGCGAGGCGAACAGGTCGGAGGTTGCAGGGGTGATCTCGGACATCTTGATCATCACCCGGTTTCCCGCCGCGAACGCTGCCGCTGCGGGCATGATCACGAGATGGAGCGGAAAGTTCCAGGGCCCGATGATTCCGACGACCCCGAGTGGCGACGGCACCACCTCGGCGCGCAATCCTGCCAGTCGTCCCACTCGCATCAGCGGCGCGGTTCTCATCCACTTCGCCACGTGCGCGCGGGTGTGCTCGATCGCGTCGATGATGCCGACGAATTCCATCGACATCGTGCCGATCCGCGATTTACTGCCGAAGTCCCGAACCAGCGCATCGACGAGTGCATCGGCGTTGTCGAGCATGAGTGCGACAAGCCGGTCGATGCGATGGCGCCGTATCTCCGCCGACGGAAACCCGTCGGCGACGAACGCATCCCGCTGCAGAGCGAGGATGCGCGACAACTCCCCGCCGGAATCGCTCGGTGTTGTGCGGTCGAGGTCCTCGATCGTGCTCATCGCAATCCCCGTTCGACTGTGAATCTCCCAGGACCGAACCCTACCGCAAGAGTTGCCGTATACATTACAGTCTGGCTCATAGTTCATGTGACGGGTTAGCTGATATCACAGGAGTCACCTTGACCGACCTCACCGCCCAGTCCGCGACAGTCACCAGAGAATTCACCATCCCGGAGCTCGTGGATGCTGTCGCGTCGTCCATCCCGGACAGAGACGTCGTCGCCTTCCGCGACCGGCGGATCACACAGGCCATGCTGGCCGATCGATCTCGACGACTCGCCGCCTACCTGGCTTCGCGTGGGCTCGGCGCCCACACCGAGCGCGACCGACTCGGCGGACACGAGATCGGCCAGGACACTCTCGGTATCTACGCCTACAACGGCAACGAGTACCTCGAGTCGATGCTGGGTGCATTCCGCTCACGTGTTGCACCGTTCAACGTCAACTACCGCTATGTGGAGAAGGAACTCGAGTATCTGCTTGCCGACGCCGAAGCGAGCGCAATCGTCTACAACGCGGCGTTCGCACCTCAGCTGGCGCGGGTCCTGCCGGCGCTTCCCCACATCGAAGTCCTCATCCAGATCGCCGACGACTCGGGCAACCCGCTACTTCCCGGCGCCGTCGACTACGAGACGGTACTCGCCGAAACCTCGCCCGACGCAGCGCCGACCGCGCAATCACCGGACGATCTCTACATCCTCTACACCGGCGGTACCACCGGCATGCCCAAGGGTGTGCTCTGGCGCCAGCACGACATCTACATGGCTTCGTGCGGTGGCCGGAACGTGTACACCGGCGAGTGCATCACCTCACCCGGTCAGGTGGCGCAGGCCGCGGCCGAGAATGCCGGATTCACGATGCTCGTGCTGCCCCCCTTGATCCACGGCGCTGCTCAGTGGGCGTCACTGACAGGCATCCTCACCGGACAGACCCTGGTGTTCTCACCGGTGGTCGACCGATTGGATCCGGCGGCAGTGGCGCAGACGATCGAAGCGGAGCGTCCCACCGCGGTGATGATGGTGGGCGACGCCATCGCACGACCACTCGCCACCGAGTTCGAGCAGACCGATGCCGACCTGTCGTCGCTGTCGATCCTGGCGAACGGCGGAGCGGTCCTGTCGCCCCCGGTCAAGCAGCGCCTCCTCGACGTCGTACCGGGCGCCGTGGTGATCGACGGTGTCGGTTCCTCGGAGGCCGGAACGCAGATGACGCACGTCTCGAGCGCAGGTTCTGTGTCGACCGGCCTTTTCACTCCCGGGTCGAACACCTGCGTCCTCACAGAGGATCTCGACGGACTCGCCGAACCCGGGCACGACGACCTGGGCTGGCTCGCCCAACGCGGGCATGTTCCGCTCGGCTACAAGGGCGATGCGAAGAAGACCGCGGCAACCTTCCCGGTTGTCGGGGGCGAGCGATTCGTACTGCCCGGAGATCGAGCGCAACGACTCGACGACGGATCGATCCACTTGCTCGGCCGCGACTCGGTGACCATCAACTCCGGTGGCGAGAAGATCTTCGTCGAGGAAGTGGAAATGGCGATCAGTTCGCACCCGGCCGTCGCCGATGTTCTCGTCGCCGGGCGTCCGAGCGACACGTGGGGCGAGGCGGTCGTCGCGATCGTCCAGCTTCTCCCCGACCACGCAGCAACGGCCGGCGAACTGATCGAGCACGCCGCGAAGTCAGTTGCACGATACAAGCTTCCGAAGTCGGTGATCTTCACTGAGGCGATCCAGCGGAGTCCCGTCGGCAAGGCCGACTACCGATGGGCACGGCAGCAAGCTGCATCGCTCGGTACCGAATGACCTCGGATTCATGACCCTCGGAGTATGCCACCAGAGCATGACCCCAGAGTCGGACTTTCCCCCTCTCCTCCGGGTTTCCGCCGGTTCAGAACCAACGGAAACCCGGAGGAGAGGGGGAAACTGCGTTTCGTAGGCGCCTCGTCTCAGCGAGTCTGGAACCGCTGCGCCCCGTCGAGACGCACGACCTCGCCGTTGATGTACGAGTTCTCCAGCAGATGCTGGGCAAGGAATGCGTACTCGTCGGGCGTGCCGAGGCGCTTCGGGAACGGGATGTTCTTGGCGAACTTCTCGAGCCCTTCCTCTCCGATCAGCTCGAGCAGCGGGGTACGCATGGTGCCCGGCGCGATGGAGTTGAGCCGGATCCCGACCGAGCTCAGATCACGGGCGCCCGTCAGCGTCAGGCCGATGACACCTGCCTTCGCCGCCGAGTAGGCCGACTGCCCCATCTGCCCTTCGAAACCGGCGATGGAGCTGGTCATGACGATGGCGCCCCGCTCACCGTTCGGCTTGGGCTCCAGCTTCGCGATCTTCGCCGCGGCCAGTCGGAGCACGTTGTATGTGCCTGTGAGGTAGAGCGAGATCGTGTCGGTGAATCCCTTGCGCGTATGCGGAGTGCCGTCGCGGTTGACGACTTTCTCCAACACCCCGATTCCGCCGTGCGCGATGACCGCGTACCTGAGGGTGCCCAGTTCATCGGCTTTCGCGAGTGTCGCCTCCACGGAGTCGTCGTCGAGCACGTCGGTCCGCATGTATACGGCCTTGTTGCCGAGTTCGTCGGCCAGCTTCTGCGCCTGCTCGTCGGCAATGTCGGCGATCACCACAGACGCCCCCTCGGCGTGCAGCTTCCGTACCGTCGCTGCCCCCAGACCACCGGCGCCGCCCGTGACCAGTACAACTTCACCTTCGAACGACATATGTTCCCCTCCTATGAAATCGACTTCTTGCGTCGGTCAGCTACCGGTCCAGTTCGGTTTCCGCTTCTCCGCGAACGCTTTCGCCCCCTCGGCGGCATCTTTGGACATGAACACCGGGATGAGGAGGTCCATCTGTTTCTTCCACTTCTCGTCGTCCGACCAGCTCCGCGACTCGGCGAGTATCTGTTTGGTTGCGGCCACTGCCAAGGGCCCGTTCTCGGTGATGCGTTCCGCCAACCGGATCGCTTCGGCCAGAGCCTGACCCGGCTCCGATACCACGTTGACGAAACCGTAGCCGGCGCCTTCCTCCGCACTGAATGTGTCGCCGGTCAACGCAAGCTCGACGGCCTTCTGATACGGAATCCGGTCGGGCAGCCGCAGGAGACCGCCACCGCCGGCCACGAGACCGCGCTTGACCTCCGGCAGACCGAACTTCGCGCTCTTCGCCGCGACAACGAGGTCGGTGGCGAGGACGATCTCGGTTCCTCCGGCCAGGGCGTTGCCTTCGACAGCCGCGATCAGCGGCTTCCGGGGTGGCTTCTCGGTGAACCCGAGACCACGACCTTCGACAGCGGCAATCTCACCGGCCGCGTATGCTTTCAGATCCATTCCCGCGCTGAAGTTTCCACCAGCACCGGTGACGATACCGACGGACAGTTCGGGACTCTCGTCCAACTCGTCCATCGCATCGGCGAGCCGCTGACTGACCGCGCGATTCACGGCGTTTCGTGCATCCGGCCGATTGATCGTGGCGATCAGTATGCGCCCGCGGCGCTCGACCAGTACTTCGTCCGACATACGGTTTCCTCTCAACCTTCGACTTCGAACACCACGGCACCGCCCTGGCCGCCACCCGCGCACATCGCTGCGACGCCGATCCCGCCACCACGGCGTGCCAGTTCGTAGACCATCGTCGTCACCATGCGTGCACCCGACGCCGAAATCGGATGCCCTAGGCTGCAACCACTTCCCGACACATTCACGATGTCTTCGTCGATGCCGAATTCTCGGCAAGCAGCAATCGGGACGGATGCGAACGCCTCGTTGATCTCCCACAGGTCGACGTCGGATACGGCGAGCCCGGCGCGGTCGAGGACCTTGCCGATCACCGCCACCGCGCCGAGTCCGCAGTCGCGCGGCGGCACTGCGGATGCCGCCCACGCCTTCACGGTCCCGAGCGCCTTCAGCCCCTTGTCGCGCGCGAGTTCGCGGCTCGCAAGAGCGATGACAGCCGCGGCGTCGTTGATACCACTGCTGTTGCCTGCAGTCACCGAGAACCCCTCGATCTCGGGGTGCAGGACGGGTAGAGCAGCGAGCCGTTCGACCGTGGTATCGCGGCGCGGGTGCTCGTCCACACTGAAATCGACGAGAGAGCCGTCTGCGCCGGCAACCTTGAGCGGCATGATCTCGTCGACGAACTTCCCTGCATCGATTGCAGCAACAGCACGCTGA
This sequence comes from Rhodococcus sp. F64268, assembly GCF_023015605.1. Classification (NCBI taxonomy): domain Bacteria; kingdom Bacillati; phylum Actinomycetota; class Actinomycetes; order Mycobacteriales; family Nocardiaceae; genus Rhodococcus; species Rhodococcus sp. F64268. The sequence continues at coordinate 646,008 of NZ_JALKAI010000004.1, read as the reverse complement.
TGCGATCGTGCCGCCCACGCGTCCATGTCCTCACGGGAGATCCCGACGGCTTTCGCGGTGTTCCAGCCCACCGTCACCGCCATATCGAGAGTCGGCGCGTCGGGCGTCTCCGGGTGGCTCGGAGGAATCCACGGCTCACGGTATTCCGTACCACCGGGAGTCGGAACACGCCATTTCATCAGTGGGCCGGTCGACAGTGACTGGACACCGCCCGCGATGAGGGCTCATTCCATACCGGAGCCGATCTGTGCCGAGGCGTTTCCGATCGCGGTCAGGCTGCCCGCGCAGTGCCGATTGACGGCCTGTCCCGGAACACCTTCCAGGCCCGCGGCAACAGCGGCGTACCGGGCGAGGTCGCCCCCGCCATAGTTCGCTTCGGCCAGGATGATGTCGTCGATGTCCGCGGCATCGAGGCCGGACCGGCGAATCACTTCCGGGAGGACGGCGGTGGCCAGTTCCTCCGCTGATGTGTTGACCAGAGAACCTTTGAAGGAACGTGCGATCGGGGTGCGGACTGCACCGACGATGACTGGTTGTGGCATGGGTGAACCTCACGTAGTCGGGGGCGAGTGTGCCCCACCTCGGTTGTCGAAGTCGATCGGTGAGAGGTCAGAGTTTTCTGACCGACATCCTCTTGATTCCGTGAACGAAGTCGCTGTGCACGTATTCGGGCTCGGCTACCTCGATCTCCGGAAGCCTCGACAGGAGCTCTCGGAAGAGGTGTTTCAGTTCCAGGACGGCCAACTGTTTACCGAGACAGAAGTGCGGGCCGCCACCCCCGAAACCGACGTGCGGGTTGGGTGTTCGACCCACATCGAACTTGAGGGGCCGGTCGAAGACTTCGTCGTCGAAGTTTCCGGAGCAGTAGAACATGACGAGCTTCTCGCCTGCCTTGATCGGCGTGCCCGCAACCTCGGTGTCGACCACTGCGTGGCGCGCGAACTCGATCACCGGCGTCGACCATCTGACGAATTCGTCGACGGCCTCCGCGCCGCGTTCGTCCCAGTCGTCCAGCAGCCACGAGATCTGCTCGGGATTGTCGGTCAGCGCCTTGAAGGCGTGAGAGGTGGCCTGTTTGGTGGTGTCGTTGCCGGCGGATGCCAGCAGAACCATGAACGATCCGGCTTCGTCGTCGGTGAGTCGGTGACCGTCGACTTCGGCCTGCACGATGTTGGTCATCAGATCGTCCTGCGGATCGGCCCTGCGCTTCTGCGCGAGTTCGACGCCTGCCTGCGTCAGCACACCGAGTTGGGTCATCATGTGCGTTGCACGCTCTTCGATGCTCGCGTACTCGTCGTCGCTGGTGCTGAACAGCGCTTCCGCTGCGTAGGCGACGGCTTCGTGGTGCGCCGGATCGATACCGATCATCTGCGACACCGTCCTCATCGGCAGTTTCTTGGACACCGACCGGACGAAGTCGACGGGGTCACCCGAGTCGAGTTCGCGGAGAAATTCGTCGACGATTGCCGCGGCGTTCGCGATGATCTGCTCTTCGATCGTGCGCACCTGTTTGGGCGTGAACGCCATGCTGATCAAGCGTCGATAGCGCGTGTGCTCCGGCGGATCCATGGTGAGGAAGAAGCTGATCCCCTTCTGGATCTCGGCAGGCATGGGATCCATACTGATACCCGCCGACGAACAGAACAGCTCGGGATGGGCACTCACATAACGAATATCGGCGTGTCGCGTGACGGCCCAGTAGCCCTGTTCCTCATGGGGGAAGAGCGACTCGGTGGGGCGATGCCAGGTGAGCCCTTCGGCGGCACGCAACCGCGCGAACGTCTTCTCACGCTCGAAGAAATCCTGGTCCCAGAACCACGACGCGGAGATGTCCAGCGAGTGGTACGGCCGAGTCGACGCAGTGGAGACGTTGCTCATGCTACCTCCGGATACCGGTTGGTTATGGCGACGAAGCTGTGGGTGAAGCAACGGGCCCGCGCTCATCCGCGCGGGCCCGGACACCCATACCGTATACCATTCCGTAAGGAAGTCGATAGAACAACGGCTCACATTCTCCCGACCTGCTCCCGCGCGCCTTCCTGCTTCCCACAACGGCTACAACACGTGGCGGAAACTGGAAAGCGCGCGGGAAAGCCGATCGGCAATACCGAACGTCATGCCTCTCGACAGCGGCGCACCAGCCCCTTCGTCATATGCGCGAGCACCGCGCTCAGGCCCGCACCCGCAACCTTGTGCACAAAGGCAGGCCCTACCGGGTCCATCGCCGCACGCCAGGTGAAGCGGGTACCCACACCCTCGGGCTCGAGAATGTAGTCCTCTGCGAAGGCACGACAGATCGGCCGGCTGATGCTGTCGGCGGTGAACGTCATGCGACGGTTCTCGTCCCAGCGGTAGAAACGTTCCTCGACGGTTGCCGCGCCGAGAAGTGTCACGTTGCGAACGGCTCCGACGCCGCGGGTGACCGAGCCGTCCCACTCCGCCTGTGTCACTCCGGGGCTCCACGACTGCACGGCGTCGTCCGCAGACAGTTCCCGCCACAGTCGTTCAGGCGGGACCGGCACGAATGTGGTGTGGGAACCGCGCACAGGAGCCGTGTCGAAGAACGAGTCGTCGGTGGCGGTCAATGAATGCATACCGGTCATAGCGCTGTCCACTTCTGGGAGGTCTGTGTATTCGTCGAGTTCTCGAGGTTCGGAGCACAGGTGCCGACGCAGGAACGCGGCCGCGTCGACGACAGCGGCGTGCGCCTCGGGAAGCCGCCGGCACAGGGAGACGAACGAGTGCACCTGTCCGGGCACGGTGGACGTCGCGCTGGGAACACCCGCGTCGAGTAGCGCGGCATTCAGGCGCGCGGCGTCGGATCCGACGCATTCGGTGGAGCCGACGAAGCTGGCGATGGGTGGCATTTCGGCAAGCATCGACGGCGGGGCGTAGAACACGTCGATGTGCGGCGAGCTCCGATCCTCGTTGCCCACATAGACGTCCGCGCAGCGTTGCGCGAAGACCGGCGGCAGGAACGGGTCCCGGGCCAGGTTGTCGGCGCGCAGAGCCTCCTCACCGGATGTGTCGAGCAGCGGAGAGAACAACACGACCGCGCCGGGCCCGGCTTCGCCGTTCTCGATCAACGTGGTCAACATGCTCATCGCGAGATGCGCTCCGGCCGACACTCCGACGATCGCGATGCGGTCCGGTGAATGGCCGCGGGCGATCAGCGACCGGTATGCGGCGAGGGCATCCGTGCGAGCGGCGGGGAACCGGTGTGCGGGGGCGAGTCGGTAGTCGAGTGCGAGCACCCGCATTCCGGTCGCAATGGCGAGATCCGAGGTGACCGCCCGCTCGAGTCGCGCCGACCCTGCGACGTAACCGCCGCCGTGCAGGTACAGGATGATCTCGTTGTCGAGGGCATGCTCAGGCACGATCATTTCGCCGGGCACGACATCGTCGACGACCGCGGTGCCCGCGGCCGCGCTCAACCCACCGAGTACAGAACCGGCAGCGATCGCGCACCGCAGGATCGCGCGCCCGGGCCCGGACGGGTCGGCGTGCTCGAAGATCGGGCGCAGCAGCATGCGGGTGGTTGCCGCGAGCGCTGTGCTACGGCGACTCACGGTACTACGGCGACTCACGGTCATCGCCGATCGGCTCCGGTCATCGTCCGGCCGACTCACGTCGTTCGAGGTCCTCGATGAGTGTGTGCACCGTGCGGTTCCGCACGACCCACTCGTCGATCAGAGGGTTGACGATCCCACGCAACGCTGAATACGCAGACCACAGTCTCGGCGTGACGACCCGTGGCGCCCGCCGTTCGATCGCGCGCACAGTGACGGCAGCAGCGTGGTCGGGGCCCACCCGCCTGTTCATCGGCCACGGCAACAGCTGGCCGACACGCACTCCCAAGGGATCGCGGTCGAGCGTGTTGCGTGCCAGTTCCGTGTCGACGAATCCGTAGTAGGCCACCGTGACGGTCGCACCGGCGTGGGCCAGTTCGAGTCGCAGAGCGCGTCCGACCTGTTCGACGGCGGCCTTGCTCGCCATGTACGCGGAGCCGCCGAGACCCGGACTGAAGGCCGCAGCCGAGGACACGACGACGACGTGCCCTCTGCGCGCGACGATCCCGTCGAGAGCGGGGTGAATCGTATTTAGTGCGCCGGTGAGGTTGACCGCCATCACGCGGTCGAACTCGGCGAGATCGGAGGAGCGGATGGTCGCGGGCGGCGGGGTGATACCTGCGTTCGCGACGACCACGTCGATCGGCCCGAAGTCCGCCGCGGCTCGGGTGACGACGTCGGCCATCGCGTCACGGTCTGTGACGTCGGCGACTGCGACGAAGGTCGAGTTCACGTCGAGCGTGTCGGCGGCCTTCTTCAGCGTGGTCTCGTCGCGGTCGACGAGCACCACTCGGGCACCCCGTCCGAGAAGCTCTCGGGCCATGGACAATCCGATGCCCTGCGCAGCCCCGGTGATGAGGGCGACTTTGCCTGCCAGGTCAAGTGAGCGCGTCATACCGTCATCTCCTTCGAAGCGCGCCGCGCGGTGGAGCCGAGGACCTTGCCGAGCCGGTAGTCGGCGAGGTCGAATGTCGACATCCGTCGCCGGAACGACGCGTTGAAGCCGGGCCAGAACGTGAAGTTTCGGCCCGACGGACTCAGGTAGTAGCTGCTGCATCCGCCGGAGTTCCACACCGACCCGGTGAGACGACGGTCGGTATCCTCGACGAAATCGTGCTGGACATCGGCGCGTACCTCGACACTGTCGATTTCGGCGGCATCCATGGCATGTAGGCCCGCGAGTAGGTAGTCGATCTGCGTCTCGATGGTGACCACCTGGGAGGTGTAGACCACGGAGTTCGGGCCCAGCAGCATGAACATGTTGGGGAAATTCTCGATCGTCGTCCCCAGGTAGGCGCTCATCTCACCGCCCGCCCACTGCTCCGACAGCAGGCGGCCGTCACGGCCGCGCAGTCGGGAGAAGCCACTGTTGTTCGTGAGCTTGAATCCGGTGCCGAACACGATGGTGTCGACCTCGTGCCTGGCGCCGTCGACGGTCACGACCGCGTCGCGTTCGACGTGATCGATCCCGGCGGTGACGACGTCGACGTTGTCGGACGCGAGAGCCGGGTAGTACTTGTTGGAGAAGGTGGGCCGCTTACATCCGAATGCGTACGTGGGGGTGAGCTTCTCGACCAGCGCCCGGTCTTCGACCTGACGACGCAGGTGCCAACGTCCGAGTGCCGCAGCGCCACTGAGCAATCCGGGTCGGTAGACGAGCCCGGGCACGAGGGCTTCCTGGACGAGATCCAGGGCCTTGCGCGCCGCCCGCTGAGTGGCGGGCACCTTCGCGAAGAGTCGCTGTACACGCGGGGCCACCGGCCGGTCGGGGTGCGGGAGGATCCAGGTGGGTGTCCGCTGGAACACCGTCATGTGCTCGACCTGTGGTTGCAGGCGCGGGATGAACTGCACGGCAGACGCCCCGGTGCCGATCACCGCGACACGGCGTCCCGTGATGTCGTGCTCGTGGTTCCAGTCGGCCGAGTGGTAGGTGGAACCGTCGAACGAGTCGAGGCCGGGCAGGTCCGGCACGGAAGGTTCACTGAAAGGGCCCATCGCAGCCACGAGGATGTCAGCGGTGTAGTTCCCTCGACCGGTTTTCACACGCCAATGTTTCGCTGTGTCGTCCCAGGCTGCCTCGATCACCTCGGTCCCCAGATGCAGGTGGGGGCGAAGTCCGTGCTTGTCGGCGCAGTCCTCGAGGTACTGCTGGATCTCCTCTTGCAGCGGGTAGAGCCTGCTCCAGTCGGGCTTGGGCGCAAACGAGAACGAGTAGAGGATCGACGGTATGTCGCACTGAGCGCCCGGGTAGGTGTTGGCCTGCCAGGTCCCGCCGAGTGTCTCGGCGCGTTCGAAGATCGCAAAGTCGTCGATTCCGTCCTGCAGGAGCCTGATTCCCGCTCCCAGGCCACCGAATCCGGCACCGACGATGGCAACACGCAGGTGTGTATCAGTCATGATTCGGCTCGTTTCACAGATCGATTTCGAGTGCGGACCCCGCCGCGCGCGACACGCACGGGAGCATGGATTCCGCCCGTTGTTCGCCCAAGAGGCGCGTGTCGCGGTGATCGACGTCGCCGGACAGCACACGCACCTTGCAGGTTCCGCAGAACCCTTGCCTGCACGAGTAGGTCGCACCGGGGACGGCACGCCGGATGGCGGAGAGGGTGGTCTCGTCGGCAGCGACCTGGACGGTGCTGCCGGTCCGGGCGAGACGCATTTCGAAGGGTTCTCCTCCGACGACGGGAGGCGGGCTGAATCGTTCGGTGTGCAGCGAGCAGGTGGGCGCCACGAGCGGGGCCTGCTGGTGTGCGTCCTTGGCCAGGGGCGCCGGACCGCACAGGTAGATGGCACCGTGAGGTTGCGCGTGATCGAGTATTTCGGCGATCGGGGTGATGCCGAATTCGTCGTCGGGCCGGATCATGACGTCGCCACCGGGGAGTGCCGACAGTTCGTTCCGGAACGGCATCGTGTCGAGGGAGCGGCCGAGGTAGTACAACTTCCACGGCCTGCCGGCACCTGCGACACTGCGGATCATCGGGAGGATCGGGGTGATTCCGATCCCGGCGGCGACGAAGAGATACGACGGTGCCTCAGCGAGAGGAAAAGCGTTGCGGGGTCCGCGGACTCGGATCGTGCTGTGTTCGGCGATCGTCTCGTGGATCTCTGCGGAGCCCACGCCGTCGTCGACGCGGCGGACGGCGATTCGGTAGCGGGTGCGATCCGCGGGGTCGCCGCACAGGGAATATTGACGCTGTAGACCCGACGCCAGGAAGACATCGACGTGCGCACCGGGAACCCAGCTGGGCAGAACCCCGCCGTCCGGGGAGACCAGCGTCAGAGAGACGACTCCGTCGGCCTCCACGGTGCGCGTCTCGACGCGAAGCACTCGATCGTAGTCGCTGTGCCGCACGGGAGCGGGTCGAGACAGGATGGGCGCGAACCTGCTCTCGCTGAACAGCTTCGAGTAAGCTCTGGTTGCGTGCATCACCGCGCCGAGGAACGGCGACGGGGTGGTTGCGGTGCTCATGCTGCGGCCTCCCTGGCGGCAGGGGACTGCGCGAGGTAGCGAACAGCCTTGTCGATGTCGCCCATCCGCGACGGATGGAAGTCGCGCTTGAGATAGGGCGGGATCTGCTTCGCGAGGAAGGTCAGGGTCGGGATCATCGATGCCTTCGCCGAACGTCGATAGGCGCGGGGCCAGGACACACGACGCGTTTCGGTGGTGTCGATGCGGTACATGTAGGCGGTGGTGCTGAACCACAGGAGCGCCAGGCCCGCGAACGCGATGAATGCGGTGCGCACGCGGCGGGCGTAGCTGCCGTCGACGTACTGGAAGGCGTCGTACGCGACGTTGCGGTGCTCCATCTCCTCGGCGCCGTGCCAGCGCAGCAGGTCGAGCATCGTCGGATCGACACCGCGGCGGTCGAACGGTGTGTTGTCGATCAGCCACTCGCCGACGACGGCGGTGAAATGTTCGGCGGCGGCGTAGATGCCGAGGCGTTCGCGCAGCCAGAACCGTCCCGCGCGCCCTGTGAGGCCGTGGTCGCCGAAGATCTGGTCGACGATGTATCCGATTCGGTCGAGGACGGGCGCGATGTCGACGTCGTGCTCGGCGAGGTACCTGCGGAAGCTCTCGTGGGAGCTCGCGTGCGTTGCTTCCTGGCCGACGAATCCGACGACCTCTTCGTGCAGACGCGGGTCGTCGATGTAGTCCAGGGATCGACCGAAGACATCAGCCATGGCGCGTTCGCCTTCGGGTAGGACGAGGTGCATGACGTTCCAGAACTGCGTGGCGTACGAGTCGCCGGGAACGTACTGCAGGGGCACCCCCGACCAGTCGAAGCGCACGTTGCGGGCGGTGATCGCCAGCGCTTCCTCGGTGTAGGGCGTCGGAGCGCCGTGATGTGACGGCATGACATGTCTCCTCGGTCGGATACGTGTAACCACTCGATACACAGAAGATACATATGTACATGAGATGTTTCAATGTTCCAGCGCGACCGGAGGATAATCTGTATCGATGCCTGCCGAACAACCCGTCACACCCGCGCCACCCGCGATCGGCGCGACGAACCCTCCCGAGATCGAATCGATTCTCGACGCGGCAGAGGTCCAGTTCAGCGAGGTCGGTGTACGGCTCACGACGGTCAATGACATCGCGCAACGCGCGGGAGTCGGGCGGGTGACCGTATATCGCCGAATCGGAGGTCGCGACGAGATCGCGCAGGCCGTGACGGCACGCAGCGCAGCACGCCTGATCGAGGAGGTTGTCGCCACAGCCCGGGCGGCCGAGACCATCGACGACATGATCGGCAATGTATTCGCCGCCACCGTCCTGCGCATGCGTGAGCATCCGGTCTGGAACCGGATGCTCACCCTCGAGGCCGCGAGTTCCCTACCTCGACTGACGACCGACGGGGGCTCGCTCCTGACCACCGCGACCCACGCTGCCGTCGCCATCCTGCAGGAAGCGGTGGAATCAGGGCTGATGCCCGCCGTCGACGACCTCAGCGCACGCGCCGAGGTCGTCGTCCGGGTCGCCCATTCCGTAGTGCTCACGCCGCAGGCGGTGGTCCCCCTCGGATCGCGCGACGAACTGTCGTCCTTCGCAAGATCCCACCTACTGCCGATCGTGTTTCCTCACCGGCCGTGACGCAGCCCCAGCACCCGCCGCAGCACCGGCAGCACATACGCCTTGCGGCGAAGCGCGATCAACTCGAATCCGGGCAACGGGAAGCGCTGACGCACCACACTGCGCGTACGAACGAACTCACGCATCCCGTCGATCCCGTGGACACGCCCGAACCCACTGTCTCCGACCCCACCCATCGGGACTGCACCCATACCCGCGAACGCGACGACAGAGTTGATCGTGACCTGGCCGGCACGCAACCGCTCGGCGATCTCGACACCGCGCCGACGCGAGAACACCGATGCACCGAGCGCGAAGTCGCTCGCATTGGCTGCCTGCACGGCCTCGTCGACGTCCGTGACCGTCCGCACGATCACCACCGGACCGAACGTCTCCTCCCGGACCGCGACCGAGTCCTCGTTCGCATCGAGAATCACGACCGGTTCGATGTACCGCTGACCCACCGACTCGGACCCGCCGAGCAGCAGATGTCCACCGTCCTTCACGGCAGCTGCGATGTGACGACGTACCACGTCGATCTGGGCGGGCATCGTCATCGGCCCGTACGTGGCGTCATCACCATCGCCCGGGCGCACCTGGTCGAGCTGACCACGCAATTCCGCTAGAAACCTGTCTCGGACCTCACGAACGACGTAGACACGTTCGACACCCACACAGGTCTGCCCGGCATTGGAGAATGCTCCCCACGCGATGGCACGCGCAGCCGCCTTCACATCGGCGTCCTCCGCCACCACAGCCGGGTCCTTACCGCCGCATTCGAGCAGCACCGGCGTGAGGGTCTGCGCGCATTGCGCCATGATCTTCTTGCCGGTGCGCGTCGACCCGGTGAATCCGACCTTGTCCACCCCGGCGTTGCAGAGCAGGGCACCGGTCTCCCCGAACCCCGTGGTCAACTCCAGAACACCGGTCGGCGCAGCAGGATTCGCTCGATAGAATGCTTCGACGTACCACGCTGCGACGGCAGGTGTGTACTCACTCGGTTTCAGTACGACGGTGTTTCCCGCGGCGAGCGCGAACGACACCGAACTGTTCGGTGCGTAGAGCGGATAGTTCCATGGCGAGATGATGCCGACGACCCCGAGCGGCCTGTACTCCACGTCTGTCGCGTAATTGGCGAACAGCAGCCCCGGGCCGGACTTCGGCGGACGCAACGCGGCGGCGGCATTGTCCTCGGCCCAGCGCATATGCTCCACGGCCAGAACGACTTCGATGAAGGCGTCGTCGCGCGGCTTGCCGTTCTCCCGGTGGATCAGGTCGATGATCTCGTCTGCGTTGCGCCAGATCCACCTGCGCCACCGTCGCAGGTGGGCAGCCCGACCTCTGATCCCCTGGTGCTGCCACCACGGAAGCGCCGATCTCGCGCGATCGACCCGCAGCCGTACCGCGTGCTCGTCGTGGACCCGGAAACGCTCGACCTCCTCGTCCGTCGCCGGGTCGAGGGAGCGGAATTCTTCCTGCGACAGTCGGATGTCTGCGGTCATCCGATGCTCTCCGGCACTGCGGCGGGCCTCCCCGCGAGCGTTTCCCGGAGCTCACGCTTGAGGATCTTGCCCGCACCCGACATCGGGATGGCATCGACGAAGTCGAAGCTTCGCGGGGTCTTGTAACCGGCGATGTGCTCCTTGCAGAACGCCTGTAGTTCCTCGGCCGTGACCTCGGCACCTGCTGCCAGGATCACCACGGCGTGCACAGTTTCGCCCCAGGTCTCGGACGGCAATCCGATCACCGCGGACTGCGCAACTGCGGGGTGCTTGCTCAGTGCGCTCTCGACCTCGGCGGAGTAGACGTTCTCACCGCCGGTGACGATCATGTCCTTGAGGCGGTCGACGACGAAGACGAATCCGTTCTCGTCGAGGTAGCCACCGTCGCCGGTGTGGTACCAGCCGTCGCGCAGGACGGCGGCGGTCTCGGCAGGCTTGTTCCAGTAGCCCTGCATGACATGGCCACCGCGCACACAGATCTCACCGACCGTGCCGGTGGGAACCGGATTGCCGTCGGTGTCGACGATGCGCAGTTCCGAGTGCGGTGCGGCCTGCCCACCCGAGCGCAATGTGGCACCCTTGTGGTCGTCCGGCAGCAGGAGCGAGGCGACGGGCGCAACCTCGGTCATGCCGTACGCCTGGGTCATTCGCACGCCCGGGAACATCGTCAGGATCCGATTGGCCAATCCCTCACCGATAGGCGAACCGCCGTAGAGGATCCGCTGCATCGCCGACAGGTCGTGCTCGCCGACAGCCGGATGGTCGACGAGAAGCTGCAGCATGGTCGGGACGAGCAGGACGTCGGTGGGGCGATGCTGCTCGATTGCCTTCAGCACCGCAACCGGTTCGAAGAACGGCACGATGATGTGCGGTCCCCCGAGCATGACCTGACCCGCCCACGCGGCCAGGTCCGCGAGGTGGAACATCGGCGCCGCATGCAGGAAACGCGCGTCACCGGACAGCAGTTCACCGGTGGCAACCGTTCCGGCTGCCGAGGTCACCATGTTGGTGTGGCTGAGCATCACGCCTTTGGGGAAGCCTGTGGTTCCACCGGTGTAGAAGATGCCTGCCAGTTCGTCGCCGGAACGTCGTGCGTCCTCGACCGGTTCGTGGGTGGCGATCAGCTCTTCGTATGACACGGTGCCTTCGGGAGCGTCGTTCTCCCCCGCGTACACGACGGTGGTCAGGTCGGGGCATGCGGCACGCAGAGCCGGTACTGCTGCGGCGAATGCGTCGTCGACGAGGAGCACCTTCGTGCCCGAATCATTGAGCGAGTAGGCGATCTCGGCGGGGCTCCACCGGATGTTGACCGGGTTGAGGACCGCGTCGGCCCACGGGACCGCAAGGAGGTATTCGGCGTAACGGTCGCTGTTGAGTGACAGCATCGCGACGCGATCGCCGGAGGTCACACCGAGACTGTGCAGACCGGCGGCGAAACGAGCGATCCGGCCGATGTGTTCGCGGAACGTGTACGTGCGATCGCCGTAGATCGTGGCGGGCGCCTCGGGGGTGCACTGCAGGGCACGGTGCAAGCCTTGGGTCAGGTACATCGAAGCTCCAGGTGTTCGGGAAACGGTGAGGGTCTCAGAGGGAACGGGCGATGATGTCTTTCATGACCTCGTTGGCGCCGGCATAGATTTTCTGTACGCGGCTGTCGGTGAACATGCGCGCGATCGGGAACTCGGTGGTGTACCCGTAACCCCCGAACAGTTGCAGGCATCGGTCGACGATCGCGCACTGCTGGTCGCTGGTCCAGTACTTCGCCATCGCGGCAGTGGGGACATCGAGTTCACCGCGTAGGAACTTGGCGATACAGTCGTCGACAAAGGTCCGTGCGATGCAGGTGACCGTTGCGCACTCGGCGAGCTCGAAGCGGGTATTCTGCATCGCCATCAGCGGCTTGCCGAAGATGTTGCGTTCCTTGGTGTATGCAGTGGTCAGCTCGACAGCGTGCTCCATCATCGCGACGCTTGCCACCGCGCAGATCAGGCGTTCGTTGGGGAGCTGCTCCATGAGCTGGACGAAGCCCCTACCCTCCGCCGGGCCGAGGAGGTTCTCCGCGGGGATCCGAAGGTTGTCGAAGAACAGTTCGGCGGTGTCCTGCCCTTTCTGCCCGATCTTGTCCAGCACACGCCCACGTTCGAAACCCGGTGTGTAATCGGAGACTTCGGCCACGAGCAGCGACATGCCCGACGCGCGCGCCTCGGGGTCGGTCTTCGCAGCGATGATCAACAGATCGCAGTTCCGGCCGTTGGAGATGAAAGTCTTGGCGCCGGAGACGAGGTAATCGCCCCCGGTCGCGACAGCACGGGTGCTGATGGCCTGCAGGTCGGATCCGGTTCCGGGCTCGGTCATCGCGATTGCGCCGATCCACTCCCCCGACGCCAGCTTCGGCAGCCAACGCTGCTTCTGCTCTTCGGTGCCGTACGCGAGAATGTAGTGCGGAACGATCCCGGTGTGCACACCGAGTTGCATCGCACTGTCGCCGGAGCGGATCTGCTCTTCGAACAGGACTGCTTCGTAAGCGAAACTGCCGCCGCCACCGCCGTACTCCTCGGGAACGGACATGCACAGAAGTCCGAGTTCACCGGCCTTGCGGTACACAGATCGGTCGGGATAACCCTGCTCGACGAACTTCGATTCGAGCGGCGCGACTTCCTTGGCGAAGAAATCGCGCGCGAGTTCCCGAACAGCTGCAAGTTCGCTCGCATCGGGTGTGGTGACGACTGCTGTGGACACGCTGCCTCCGGTGTCGCGCGATGATCGGGTTCGCATTCCGTCCCCGTGAATGCACCTAAGGTAATGTCCTTGTTGGCACACTGTCAATAATAGATTTCGGGCAGATTCTCGGCCGCTCCGAACGGTTACGAGCAGAAGTGAGAAGGTATTTTCATGAGCTTGGATGCCGAACCTCGGCGACAGCGTCTAGAACCCGACGCGCGTCGCCGCCAGATCCTCGATTGCGCGATCCGGTTGTTCGGCGAACGCCCGTACGCGTCGGTGTCCGCCACTGAACTGGCGAAAGAAGCCGGGGTCGCGCGGGGCCTGATCAACCACTACTTCGGAGGCAAGCGCGACCTCTACCTCGAGGTCATCAAAGCGATGGTGACCGTGCCACCACCGGACCGAGTCACCGTCCCCGACGGCACTCTCGCCGAGCGGGCGGACGCCTTCATCGATTGGTTCCTGACCATCCTCGAGCGACACGGCAAGACCTGGCTCGTCGCGGTCGCCGGCGGGGGGATGGCAAGCGACCCGGACGTCGGCAAGATCCTCAGCGACGCAGACGACCTTGCCGCAGATCGCCTGCTCGAGGCCCTGGGGCCCACCATCACCGAAGAAGAGTCCCTCGCACTTCACCCGATGATCCGTGCCTACGGCGGCCTGATCAAGTCCACCGGCCGGGAATGGATCGAACGCCGATCATTGACCCGGGAACAGGTGCACACCTTGCTCACCGATACCCTCGTCGTCATCGTCGAATCGACCACCTCGGCATCCCGCTCACCGCGAGGGCATCGTCGGACACACACGGTGGACTAACCTGGAAACATGTCGGATCGGGACCGGACCGCAAACGGGAAACCGCAGAACGCAAGACCTCGCGACGCACTGGGTCGCCCCCTGCCCTACGGCGAGGAAGGGGTCGAGGGAATCCCTGAGGACGCAAGCTTCACCCCCGACGAAGCGATCACCGAGGGTCAACGGCTCTTCGACCACGGATATCCTTTCCACGCACACGAGGTGTTCGAGGCGGTCTGGAAATCCTGCGAACCCGAGGAACGACCGCTGTGGCAAGGACTCGCTCAGCTCTCCGTCGGCCTCACCCACCTGCTGCGCGGCAACCAGAAGGGCGCGACGTCGCTGCTGCAACAGGGGCAAGCGCGGATTCGCCATTACGAGGACGTGCCGCCTCACGGACTCGACATCGACGGCCTGGCCGCGTGGGCCGATCATCTGCTCACCGAGATCGAACGCGGCGACCCGGTCCCCGAACCTCCGACACCCCGGTTGAGGATGCCCTGATGCCGATTCACCCCATGTTTCCGCTGGGTACAGCACTGCTCCCCGGCGACCACCTTCCCCTGCGCGTGTTCGAGCCGCGGTATCAAGAACTGGTCCGCGACTGCATGGCCGCACCCGACGGTCCCCGTTTCGGGGTCGTACTGATCTCCCGCGGGCACGAGGTGGGTGGCGGCGACCAGCGCACCGATGTCGGCACCATGGCCCGCATCATGGTCGACAACGAGCTCGGCGGTGGGCGCCACACACTCGAATGTATTGCCGAAGAACGTATTCGAATCATCGAATGGCTTCCCGACGATCCGTACCCGCGTGCAGAGATCGAGGCGTGGCCCGATACCGGCTCCGGCGCTGTGGATCTGAGCGAACTGGCTGTGCATCTGGGCAGGCTCTACGGCCTGCTCGACAGGCTCACCGAGGGGCGCGCGGCGCCCCCGCCGGACGATCTCCCGACCGATCCCGGAGCGCGGCTGTTCGCTCTCGCTCGGCACATTCCGATGGGCGAGGCCGATCGCTATGCAATTCTCAGCGCACCGGGACCCGAGGAGAGACTCCCTTTGCTCATCGACTCCATCTCGAGCACAATTGATCTCGCGGAGTGGCGGCTGAAGAACGGCTGAACGGTGCCCACCTGACAACCGCGAACGTTACAGACAGATACGCCCCGCCGACGTCGTGTATCTGTCTGCCAGGTACGCGGCGGTATCGCCGAGGTGTTCAGACGATCACGACGTCGAGAGTCCGCGGACCGTGCACACCTTCGACACGTTCGAGTTCGATGTCGGAGGTCGCCGAGGGCCCGCTGATCATGGTGGTGGGCCGCTCGGGGACCAACCTTGCCAGTGCCTCCGGCACGCCCACCTCGACACTGCTCATCGGCACCACGCACACGTGCAGGTCGGGCACCAGCGTCAGAGCCCGGCGGCCCTGATCGGGGCTGCCGTCGAGGAAGATCGTGCCCGTCTCGGCACACGAGACCGTCGATGCCGTCACGACACCGTCGAGACCCTCGAGGGCCGGCGCCGGGACATCGACGCTGTCGACGACCACCTCGCCGTCGAACTGCGACAACCACGAAGAGTCCAGCCCCGCAGGTATTCCCACTCGGCGGACACCTCGGGCGGCCAGCACACGCGCGATCGTGGCGGGTAGCTCCCCGAGGGTACTGCGGTACACGTTCGCCTTGTAGTCGACGAGTCTGTCGACGAACAGTTCGTAGCGTTCGTCGTCGGGAAGCGTTCGACCGGTGCGGTACTCCCGCGGAACCTCCACGGACTCAGGAGGCGCGAGCACCGACGCG
The DNA here is from genome assembly GCF_023015605.1 of Rhodococcus sp. F64268. Lineage (NCBI taxonomy): Bacteria > Bacillati > Actinomycetota > Actinomycetes > Mycobacteriales > Nocardiaceae > Rhodococcus > Rhodococcus sp. F64268. Next base: position 630,540 of record NZ_JALKAI010000004.1, on the reverse strand, counting down.
TCGCGGATGCGGCCGAGGATCGTCTCGCGCGACGTCATTGCGCGTCTCCGTTCTCGCGCGCCTGCGCGATCGCTGCTGCGCCCTCGTCGGACTGCCACCATTGCCGGAAGGTCTGTTTCGGAGGTGCCGGAATGTCGCGGGCTGCCGTCCATCCCGCGAGCGGGCCGGGCAGATTCGAGATCTTGCCCTTCTTGCCTGCGACGATCCGCAACGCCCCAGCGGCCTTCTGCGCCGCGGTCCAGCGAGCCGACGACGACATTGCCATCGAAGCCGCCTTCATCGCTGCCGCTTCGGGACCGAACTTGGCATGTTCGACCTTCTGGTGCCGCAATTCGACCAGAAGCGAAGGAATGTCGATCTTCACCGGGCAGGCGTCGAAGCACGCGCCACACAGGCTCGAGGCAAACGGCAAGGTCGCGTTGGGATCCCCGGGTTCGCTCATACCCGCCAGTTGAGGACTGAGCACTGCACCGATCGGGCCGGGGTACGTGGAACCGTAGGCATGCCCGCCGGTGCGCTCGTACACGGGGCACACGTTCAGGCACGCCGAGCACCGAATGCAGTGCAGTGCTTCGCGTCCCACGCGGTCGGCGAGTGCTGCGGTGCGGCCGTTGTCGAGGAGCACGAGGTGGAAGTTCTGCGGCCCGTCGCCGGGAGTGACCCCAGTCCACATGGAGGTGTACGGATTCATTCGCTCACCGGTGGACGATCGGGGCAGCAACTGCAGGAACACTTCGAGGTCGCGATACGTGGGCAGCAGCTTCTCGATACCCATGACGGTGATCAGCGTGTCGGGCAGGGTCAAACACATGCGGCCGTTGCCTTCGGATTCGACGACGGCGAGGGTGCCTGTCTCCGCGATCCCGAAGTTCGCACCGGACACCGCGACGGGAACGGTCATGAACTTCTGGCGCAGGAACTTGCGGGCCGCTTCGGCGAGATGCGCGGGGTTGTCGTCGAGATCCGGGTCCACATCGGCCATCTCGCGCAGGAAGATCTCGCGGATTTCGGTGCGGTTCCGATGGATGGCAGGCACGAGGATGTGCGAGGGCTTGTCGTGCCCGAGCTGGACTATGAGCTCGGCGAGGTCGGTCTCGTATGCGTGGATCCCCTCGTCTTCGAGATGCTCGTTGAGTCCGATCTCCTGCGTGGCCATCGACTTGACCTTGATGACCTCGTCGGAGCCGGTCTCCCGGACGAGCCTCGTCACGATGGCGTTGGCTTCTGCGGCATCGGCAGCCCAGTGCACGATGCCGCCGCGCGCGGTCACTGCGGCTTCGAGCTGTTCGAGTAACTCGGGAAGCCGGTTCAGCACATCGGTTTTGACAGCAGCACCGGCGTCGCGCAGCTGCTCCCAGTCGGGTACCTCGCCGGTGACGGCGAGACGTTTGGCGCGGATGGTGTGCGTCGCTTTGCCGATGTTGCGTCGTAGCTGACCGTTTGCGAGCTCGTGATGCGCCGCGGCCGGAAACGTCTCGGTTCCGCGTAGATTGCCGAATCCGCGCGGCGGGATCGAGGGCAGTCCGAGTGCTGTGACCGGGCGGGTCCGGGGGGCGGGTCGAGATGTTGTCATGCCGGAACCGCCTTCGACTCGGTGGCGCAGAGTATCTCCGCAAGGTGAATGGTTCGGGTTCCGGTCTGCAATCGCGACATGCCACCGCCGATGTGCATCAGGCAGGACGAATCGCTCGCGCTGCAGAACTCGGCACCCGTGGTCGAGACGTTGCGGATCTTGTCGGCCAGCATTGCGGTGGAGGTCTCCGCGTTCTTGAGCGCGAAAGTACCCCCGAAGCCGCAGCACGAATCGGCTTCCGGGAGTTCGACCAGGTCGATTCCCCGAACCGCACGGAGAAGCTGCAGTGGTTTGTCTCCGACACGCAGCATCCGCAACGAGTGACACGTCGGGTGGTACGTCACGCGATGCGGGAAGTAGGCACCGACATCGGTGACGCCGAGGACATCGACGAGGAACTCCGACAGTTCGTACGTCTTGGCCTTGACCGTGTCGACACGACCGCACAGGCTCGCGCTGCCGTATCGCGACGCGACGATCTCATGCTGATGCCGCACCGATCCGACGCAGGAGCCGGACGGCGCGACCACGGCATCGATGGAAGGGTCGCCGAACGTACCGGCGTAGTTTTCGACCAGCGGCAGCGCGTCGGGCTGGTAACCGGTGTTGACGTGCATCTGACCGCAGCAGGTCTGCGAGTCGGGGAACACGACCTCGTGCCCGAGCCTGGCCAGCAGAAGAGCTGTGGCTTTGACTGCATTCGGGAACAATGTGTCGCCCAGACACGTGGCGAACAGCGCGACTCGCATGGGAAACTCCGCATCGGCTTGTGTGGTCTGACCACACCCTAGCGGATGAACGTGGACGCCGTCACGGGATTTCGAATTTTCACGATTTCGCCCCCGGGGCTCGATTGTGACACGCATCATGGTGTAGCTTCCCCTGTGGTCTGACCACGTGGTCCGACCACACAGCCAGTCGCCGCACACTGCGGCCGCGATCTCAGGAGCCCCCTTGTGGAAACCGACCTGCTCGCGGTGACCTTCACACCGTCGACGACCGCCGTCGCCGACAGTCTCACCGCCTCCGCACTGCTCGGCCTGGTGCCGCTGCTGACATTCTTCGTCCTGCTCGCGGGATTCAAGCTCAAGGCCTGGTATTCCGGCCTCGGCGCGCTCGCCGTTGCACTGGTCGTCGCGGTACTGGGGTTCGGGATGCCCGCACAGCTCGCCGGACTATCGGCCCTGCAAGGCATTGCGTTCGGCCTGTTCCCCGTGATGTGGATCGTGGTCACCGCGATCTGGTTCTACGAGCTCACAGTCGTCAGCGGCCGGTTCGAAGATCTCCGGCAAGTGTTCAATTCGGTCGGCCGCGGCGACATGCGCGTGCAGGCGATGCTCATCGCGTTCTGCTTCGGCGGAATGCTAGAGGCACTCGCCGGTTTCGGCGCACCCGTGGCGATCACCGGCGCCATGCTCATTGCCATCGGAATGCCTCCCATCCGCGCCGCGGTCACCGTCCTTGTCGCGAACACCGCGCCGGTCGCCTTCGGCGCGATGGCAATTCCGATCACCACCGCCGGCAACCTCACCGGTATCCCGGCCACTGAGATCGCTGCCGTCGTCGGACGCCAGACCCCACTGCTGGCGTTGTTCGTGCCGATGCTGCTGCTCTTCCTCGTGGACGGTCGTCGCGGCTTCCGTCAGGTGTGGCCGATCGCGCTGGTCACCGGCGCTGCGTTCGCGCTTGCCCAGTTCTGGTGCTCGAGCCACTTCTCCTACGAGCTGACCGACGTCGTCGCCTCCCTGGTGGGCCTGGCCGCCGCAGTGATCATGCTGCGCTTCTGGGGCCCTCGCACCCCTGATGACCAACTCTCGCAGGCGTCGGCCGAAGCCATCGGCCCGACCCGCACGATGTTCGCCCTGTTCCCGTACCTGCTGGTGATCGTGGTGTTCGGCATCGCCAAGCTCTGGACACTCGGCGTGGACATCCCGAAGTGGCTGGCATCGACCGATATCAAGATCGAGTGGCCCGGCCTGTACGGGAATCTGCTGAACGAGGACGGCTCCGCGTCGACCGGCGCGATCTACACGCTGCCATGGCTGTCCACTCCGGGCACGCTCCTGCTCATCTCGGGCGCCATCGTCACCGCTGTCTACGCGATATGGAACAACGCCGGAAAGTTCCCGATGGGCGCACGCCTGGCCGTGGTCACCCTCGGGAGCACCGCATGGAAGATGCGCCTGGCCATCGCCACGGTCGCTACCGTGCTCGGCTTGTCGTACGTGATGAATCAGTCCGGGCAGACCGTCGCAATCGGCACGTGGCTCGCGGGCACAGGGGCCGTCTTCGCACTGTTCTCGCCGATTCTCGGCTGGCTGGGTACCGCCGTCACCGGATCCGACACCTCGGCCAACGCACTGTTCGCCCGCCTGCAGCAGGCTGCAGGTCAGACCGCCGGGATCGACCCGACACTGCTGGTTGCCGCAAACACCTCCGGTGGTGTGGTCGGCAAGTTGATCAGTCCGCAGAACCTCACCATCGCGGCCACCGCCGTCGACCGGCCCGGTAGCGAGCCGGAACTGCTGCGCAAGGTGGTCTGGTACAGCATCGGCATGCTCGCCGTCCTGTGTGTGCTTGTGTACCTGCAGTCGACGCCAGTGCTGTCCTGGATGCTGCCCTGACCTGCCCCGACACATAGGCTGTCGAGTCATGTCGCCACAGTCCGAGCCACGCGCGTGGGAACACGTGCTGAACCATCTCGAGCAGATGCTGGTCTCCGGGGAGCTCTCCCCGGGCCAGCGTCTGCCGGGTGAACGCGTACTCGCCGCCGAGCTCGGAGTGGGGCGGTCGTCGGTCCGGGAAGCGCTGCGCGTGATGGAGGCGCTGGGTCTACTCAAGTCGCAGACCGGGTCGGGGCCCACCTCCGGAGCGATGATCGTCTCGCGGCCGACGGGCGGGATGACGATGCTCATGCGGATGCAGGTCGCGGCCCAGAACTTCCCGGTCGCCGACGTCGTGCAGACCCGCCTCGTCCTCGAAACCGAGGTGATGCAGCTGCTCGCCACCCGCAACCCCACACCGGATCTGAGCAACGCCGAAGAACTGCTCGACGCGATGGACGACACCGCGCTGGAGGCGAACGAGTTCCTGGTACTCGACTCGCAGTTCCACATCGCTATGGCAGACGCCGCAGGCAACCAGGTGATCGCGGCGATGATGGCGGGGCTGCGCGAATCCATCGAGGGATACGTCCTGGCCGGGGCACCGCTCGCGATCTGGCCCACGACGTGCGGGCGGCTGCGGCACGAGCATCGTGGTCTGGTCGAGGCAGTGCGTGCGGGAGATGCCGAACTCGCGCGCCGACGGATCGAGGGTCATATCCGCGGGTACTACTCCGAAACGATCGGCGCTCCTCGCCTGTAGAGCGGCCCTGGTAATTGCTCCCCGAAACATCGTGTACTGTAGGTCAGGCAACGCGGGGTGGAGCAGCTCGGTAGCTCGCTGGGCTCATAACCCAGAGGTCGCAGGTTCAAATCCTGTCCCCGCTACCACGACTTCAGGCCCGGCTTCCCACGGAAGCCGGGCCTGAAGTCTTTTTGTGTCCACTCCCGCCGGGTGAATCCGAACGGTCCGCCCTATTACTTATTACTAGCAGTTACTGTAACCTTCGCTCACATGAACAACCGCAGCCGCGCGCACGGGCCGGACCCTTCCGTGAGCACTGTGATGCCCGTCGCACCCGATCGCGTACTCCTGCACGCCCGCGACGTCCATTTCGACTGGAGTGCGTTGCCCGCGCATTGGGTCCCCGGTGATCCGTTCAGCACCCACGTGCTCAACGTGCTGCATCTGCTCCTCCCGGCCGGGGAGGAGTGGTTCGTCGAGACCTTCGAACAAGCGCTCCCCCACATCCACGACGAGGAACTCCGCGAAGACGTCCTCGGGTTCATCGGGCAGGAAGCGGTCCACGCCAACGCGCACCGTGGCGTTCTCGAGCACCTTCATGCCCGAGGACTCGATCCCACACCGTTCACCGACCAGATCCAGTGGCTGTTCGGACGCCTCCTCGGCCCACGCCCCCTAACCGGCTTGCGCGCCGAGAACTACCTCGTCGAGCGGCTCGCCATCATCGCAGCAATCGAGCACGTCACGGCGTTCCTCGGCGACTGGGTCCTCAACGCACGAGGACTCGACGCAGCGGGAACGGATCCCACGATGCTCGATCTACTGCGGTGGCACGGCGCGGAAGAAGTCGAGCATCGCAGCGTCGCCTACGACCTGATGCGCTACTTCGACCCCAGTGAGGCACGCCGCCTGCGGACGCAGATCATCGTCGCCCCAATTCTCACCTGGCTGTGGATCCGCGGAACCCGATTCCTCATGTCGCACGACCCCGAGCTCACCGATGCTTCCGCGAGGGCGCGCACACCGCACGTCTCGGACTGGCTCGCCGCAAGCAGGCGCGGCACCATGCCAGGGCCGTCCGACCTCGTCAGGCGACTGTCCCGGTACTTCGATCGCATGTACCACCCGAGTCGGGAGGGGTCGACTGCCCAGGCCGTCCGCTACCTCGCATCCTCCCCCGCAGCCCGCGGAGCACACCGGTGACCGGCCTGGCTGTTCGGCAGGAACGTCCGCACGACCTCCGTGGACGCAGGCGCCCCGACCGCGCGATGGGACTCCTGAAAGTGCTCGTCGACCGGTACGTCGGCGTGGTCGCCCCACTCGGCAGCGGGACCGGACACCTTGCGCAACCGGACCCGGAGATGCGACTCACCGTGTCGCGCAAGGAGGTCGTGGCCGCCGACGGGGATGTGGTGCAGTTGACACTGCAGGCACCGGATGGCGCCGTGCTGCCCCTGTGGCACCCGGGCGCGCATCTCGACGTGCACCTGAAGTCCGGACGGCGCAGGCAGTATTCACTGTGCGGCGATCCCGCTGACACCGGCAGCTACGTCGTCGCGGTGCGCCGTGTGCCCGACGGCGGTGGCGGCTCACTCGAAATGCACGCGCTCGAACCCGGAGACACAGTGTCGGTGCGGGGGCCCCGCAACGGATTTCCGTTCGTTGCCGACGGACGAGTGCTCTTCCTGGCGGGCGGCATCGGGATCACGCCGATCCTGGCGATGGTGCGCGCTGCCGAGTTCACCGGAATCGACTGGCTCCTGACATACACGGGCCGAAGCCGCAGCGCGATGCCGTTCGTCCGCGAACTCGAACAGCGCTACGGTGAACGGGTTTTCATCCGTCCCGACGACGAATACGGTGTCCCCACCGTCGACGACCTCCTCGGCGCAGCGCCTGCCGGCGGCGCCGTCTACTGCTGTGGACCCCCGCCGATGCTCGACACCGTACAAACCGGATTCGGCAAGACCGGCGCCCACGCGCTGCACTTCGAACGGTTCGGCGCACCTCCCATCGTCGACGGCCGCCCGTTCGAGGTGCAACTGGCGAGCACAGGGGCAGTTCTTCCGGTGTCCGCAAACGAATCTGCACTCGATGTGATCCGCCGACACCGTCCCGATGTCCCCTACTCGTGCAGGCAAGGTTTCTGCGGCACGTGCCGCACACGCGTCTTGTCCGGCAGTCCCGACCACCGCGAGAACCGGCTCACCGCAGACGAACGCCGCGAGGAGATGCTCGTCTGTGTCTCCCGCTCCGATGGCCGGCTCGTACTCGACCTCTGAGGAACCGCATGCGCACACGTATCGTCACCAACGGGCCGATCCGCCTTCACACCGTCGAAGAGGGAAACCCCGACGGGCCGGTCCTGATCCTCGTCCACGGCTGGCCCGACACCCATATGCTGTGGGACCGGGTAGTGCCTCACCTGGCCGATGAATTCCGCATCATCCGATTCGACAATCGTGGTGCGGGCGCCTCCACAGTTCCCCGGGATGTCGCCGCCTACCGGTTGACGCACCTCGCCACCGACCTGTTCGCGGTGATCGACGCGATGAGCCCCGATACCCCCGTTCACCTGCTCGCACACGACTGGGGTGCAGTGCTGTGCTGGGAAGCGGTGTGCGAACCGGGGGCCGCCGAACGCATCGCGTCGTACACCTCGGTGTCGGGGCCCAATCTCGACCATCTCGCGATGTGGATGCGGCGACGCCTCCGGCAAGCACGCCCGCTCGGACCACTCGAGCAAGCACTGGCCTCCGCCTACACCGTTCTCTTCCAGATTCCGGGGCTACCCGTGCCCGCGCTTCGATGGTGGTTCTCCCGGCACTGGCCGGGCTTCGTCGGGGCCTTCGATCGCACCGATCCCGCGGCGATCGGGCCGCTCGCACCCACCGTCGCCGACGACATGGTGCACGGACTGAAGCTGTACCGGGCGAACGTGCGCCGGCATCTGCTCCGGCCGCGCGAACGCCGAACCGACGTTCCGGTGCAGCTCGTCCAGAATCTTCGTGACCTGGCAGTACGCCCTGTCGGATACGAGGACACCGAACGGTGGGTGACGGATCTGCACCGCGAGCCGCTCGACGCGGGGCACTGGTCGCCGCGGTCGCACGCAGGCGAACTGGCGGAGCTCACAACCCGCTTCCTCCGGACTGTCGAAGCCGGTACCGCCGCGCAAAGCAGGAACGCCGAGTAGATTTCGCGTCAGAGCAGATCGCCCGAGGAGGTGCGATGAGCAATGACGCCGATACTGCGGACCGTCCACGTGCGCCTCGGTGGTTACGACCGACGATCATCGCAGTGCTCTTTGCGATCGCGTTCTACCAGATGTCGGGTTGGTTGTTCCACAACCTGAAAGGCTTTCTCGGCCTGATCTTCCTGGCGTGGCTGTTCAGCGTCACCATCGAGCCGATCGTCGACCTGCTGGAGCGTCGAGGCCTCCGGCGAGGGGCCGGTACCGGGTTGGTCATGGTGAGCCTGTTCGTGCTCACCGTCGGGTTCTTCGCGCTGTTCGGCACCATCCTCGCCGAACAGGTGGCACAGTTGCTCACCACACTTCCCGACGCTCTGTCGCGTGTGACCGATTGGGCGAACCGCACATTCGACACCAACTTCAAGACCGGCGACGACCTGCTCCACCTCACGCCGGACACGATCCGCGATCTCGCGCAGCGATTCACACCGGGCGTGCTCGGCGTCGTGAGCACCCTGGTCGGCGCGCTCTTCCAGTTGCTGACGATCCTCCTGTTCGTGTTCTACATGTCTGCAGAGGGCCCGAAGATGCGGCGGGCGATCTCGAGTTGGTTTCCCGCGCGGCAGCAGAAAGTGATCGCGGAGGTATGGGAAACGTCCGTCGAGAAAGCAGGCGGCTACGTCGTGTCGCGGTTGATCCTCGCTGCGGCGAGCACCATCGCGACCGGGATCTTCCTGCTGATCATCGGTGTGCCCTACTGGTTACCGCTCGCGATCTGGACCGGAGTCGTCTCCCAGTTCATCCCGACGCTCGGTACTTATCTGGCGATCGCACTGCCCGCGATCATCGCTGCCGCATCGCAACCACTCGATGGGGTGTGGGTGGTCGTGTTCGGCACGCTCTATCAACAGGTCGAGAACTATGTGCTGCATCCCCGGATCACGGCACGCACCGTGTCGATCCATCCTGCGGTGGCCTTCGGTTCGGTGATCGTCGGGGCGACCCTGTTCGGCGCGGTCGGAGCACTCGTTTCGGTGCCGGTGGTCGCAATCCTGCAGGCTCTCGTCGAGTCCTACGGAACGCGCTACGCGCTGATCGAACAACCCGACTCGACGGCGCCACCCCCCGATCCGGACAGCACAGCGCCTCCGGGCCCAGAGGACCCGAAGGCGCGCTGACGCGGCAAGGCCAGGCCGTCAGACGATGAGCTTCGCGGCCGTCGCAGCGACCACTTCTTCGGTGGTGACACCGGGCGCGGTCTCGACGAGCTTCAGCCCCTCGTCGGTGACATCGATGACGGCGAGATCGGTGATGATCCGCTGGACGCACCGTTTGCCGGTGAGCGGCAGTGCGCATTCCTCGAGAATCTTCGGGTCGCCCTTCTTGGTGACGTGATCCATCATCACGATGACGCGCTTGGCGCCGTGCACGAGGTCCATCGCGCCGCCCATGCCCTTGACCATGGCGCCCGGAATCATCCAGTTGGCGATATCGCCCCTGGCCGAGACCTGCATCGCACCGAGCACTGCGACATCGATCTGACCGCCGCGGATCATGCCGAACGATTGCGACGAGTCGAAGTACGAGGCACCGGGGATCGCGGTGATCGTCTCCTTACCCGCGTTGATGAGCTCGGGATCGAGCTCCTCCTCGGTGGGGTACGGACCGACGCCGAGCACACCGTTCTCTGCGTGCAGGATGACCTCGATGCCGGGCTCGATGAAGTTCGGCACCAGCGTGGGCATGCCGATACCGAGGTTGACGTACTGACCGTCGCGCAGTTCTCCGGCGACGCGCGCGGCCATCTGTTCGCGGGTCATGCCCTTTGCCGACTGTGTCATGAGCGCACCGTCCGATTCTCGATTCCGACCTCGATCTTGCCGACGTGCACCACTCGCTGCACGTGGATACCGGGGGTGTGAATCTCGTTGGGATCCAGTTCGCCCGGCTCGACGAGGTGCTCGACCTGAGCGATCGTGATCCGCCCCGAGGCCGCGGCGGGCGGGTTGAAGTTGCGGGCCGAGGCCCGGTAGACGAGGTTGCCGTGCCGATCGCCCTTCCAGGCGTGCACGAGTGCGTAGTCGGCGGCGATACCGCGTTCCATCACGTAGGTCTGGCCGTCGAACTCGCGGGTTTCCTTGGGCTGCGAGGCAAGCTTGATGCCGCCGTGCCCGTCGTAGCGCAGCGGCAGGCCGCCTTCTTCGACCGCGGTACCGACACCTGCGGGAGTGAAGAACGCGGGGATACCGGCGCCACCGGCCCGCATCCGCTCGGCGAGTGTGCCCTGCGGGGTGAGCTCGACTTCGAGCTCACCCGAAAGGTACTGACGGGCGAATTCTTTGTTGGCACCGACGTACGACGAAATCGTGCGACGGATACGGCCCTTCTCGAGAAGAAGACCCAGACCGAAACCGTCGGTACCGCAGTTGTTGCTGACAGTCTCCAGGTCGGTTGCGCCCTGCTCGAGAAGCGCGTCGATGAGGATCTCGGGGATGCCGACCAGGCCGAATCCACCGACGGCGATGGTCACACCGTCGGGGATGTCGGCTACTGCCTCGGCGGCGGAGGCAACGACTTTGTCCATGCATGCCAGAATAACCGGCGACGTACGTAATGTGAACCCTCGTCCGCAATACGAACATCTCCGCCCAAGACCGTTGCTTCACGCTCAGGACCGCACTAGCCTGTCCGCATAGCGTCCATCCGTCCTCATTGCGAACAAATGGAGCATGCATTGACTGTCACGCTGCACTACGAACAGCACGGAGACCCGTCCGCGCCGACTGTGCTCTTTCTCGGCTCGCTCGGATCCGACCTGTCGATGTGGCAGTCGCAGATCGACGCACTGTCCTCGACCTGGCACGTCGTCGCTGTCGACCACCGCGGGCACGGTTCGTCGCCCACACCGCCCGGCCCCTACACGATGAGCGCACTGGGAGCCGACATCCTCGCGCTGCTCGACTCCCTGGACGTGCAGTCCATGCACTACGTCGGACTCTCCCTCGGGGGTGCCGTGGGCCAGTGGCTCGCGGCGAACCATCCCGAGCGCGTCGACTCGCTCACGCTGTTGTGCACGTCGTCGGCGTTCCTGCCCGCCCAGCCGTGGCTCGATCGCGCCCGCACCGTGCGCGCCGACGGACTAGGCTCCATCGCCGCATCCATCGTGTCGCGCTGGTTCAGTCCCGGTCGCGCCGAGAGCGATCCAGACCTCGTCAGCAGGCACGTCGCGATGGTCGAGGGCACCACCGACGAGGGCTACGCCGCATGCTGCGAAGCCCTCGCGACCTGGGACGGCCGCGACGGTCTTGCCCGCATCACCGCACCCACTCTCGTGATCGCAGGCGAAGAAGACCCCGCCACCCCGCCCGCCGTGATGCAGGCCCTGGCCGACGGCATCGCCACCGCCGAGTTCCACGTCGTCGCACCCGGCGCGCATCTCGCGAACGTCGAACAGGCAGACACGGTCACGCAGCTGATCACCGAGCACTTGAAGAAGAACCTGTCGTGACCGATACCGATACGAGCCCGGTCGCGAAGGACGCCTCCCCCGACTACGTTCAATCCCTCGCCCGCGGGCTGTCCGTCATCAAGGCGTTCGGCGCGGAGAACCCGCGCCGCACCCTGTCCGACGTCGCGCGCGCAACCGATCTCACCCGCGCGACCGCGCGCCGATTCCTGCTCACGTTGACCGAGCTCGGGTACGTGCGCACCGACGGATCCCACTTCTGGCTCACCCCGAGGGTCCTCGAACTGGGATACAGCTACCTCTCGGCCCTGTCGCTGCCCGAGGTCGCGCGACCGCACCTCGAGTCGCTCGCCCAGAGGATCCACGAGTCGACGTCGGTGTCGGTACTCGATCGCGGCGACGTCGTCTATGTCGCCCGTGTTCCGGTCAACCGCATCATGACCGTCACCATCACCCTCGGCACTCGCTTCCCCGCCTACGCCACGTCGATGGGCCGTGTCCTACTCGCAGGCTTGCCCGACGGCGAACTCGACGACTACCTCGCCCACGCCGACCTGGAACCCATAACCGGTACCACCGTGCAGACCCGCGACACGTTGCGCACAGAACTCGAGAAGGTGCGCCGCGACGGATTCTGCATCGTCGACCAGGAACTCGAAGAGGGACTGCGGTCGCTCGCCGCACCGATCCGCGACGCATCCGGCGCCGTTGTGGCCGCGGTGAACATCTCCACCCATGCCGCCCGCTACTCGATCGAAATCCTCCGCGACCGGCTGGTCCCCGCCCTCGTTTCCACGGCGGACGAGATCTCGTCGGATTACGCCCGCACCCAGACGAATTGATCGGAGAGAGAACTGATGACCGACGTAGTGATCTGCGAACCGCTTCGTACCCCGGTGGGCCGCTTCGGCGGCGTCCTGAAGGACATCGCACCGGAAGACCTTGCTGCCACCGTCATCCGCGAGATCGTGTCGCGTACCGGTATCTCGGGATCCGACATCGACGACGTCATCCTCGGGCAGGCGTCCCCGAGCGGCGAGAACCCGGCGATCGGACGTATCGCCGCACTCAACGCCGGCCTCGGCGTCGAGGTTCCGGGCATCCAGGTAGATCGACGCTGCGGCTCCGGTCTCCAAGCGATCCTGCAGGCCATCATGCAGGTGCAGACCGGCGGCAGCGATCTGATCCTCGCCGGGGGCGCCGAGTCCATGAGCCAGGCAGAGTTCTACGCGACCGGGATGCGCTGGGGCGTCAAGGGTGAGGCAGTCGCCCTCAACGATCGGCTCGCGCGTGCCCGTGTCACCGCCGGCGGCCGCGACTTCCCCGTCCCCGGCGGCATGATCGAGACCGCCGAGAACCTGCGCACCGAATTCTCCATCAGCCGTGAAGACCAGGACGCGCTCGCCGTGCAGTCGCACCAGCGTGCCATCGCCGCGCAGAAGAACGGTGTGTTCGCGCAGGAGATCGTGCCGGTGACAGTGCCTCAGCGCAAAGGTGATCCGCTGATCGTCGACACCGACGAGCATCCCCGCGCCGACACCACCGTCGAGACCCTCGCGAAGCTGCGCCCGATCCGGGGCAAGATCGATCCCGAGTCCACCGTCACTGCGGGCAACGCGAGCGGCCAGAATGACGGCGCCGCACTCGCGATCGTCACCACCGCGGACAAGGCCGCCAAGCTCGGCCTGCGTCCCCTCGCCCGGCTCGCGAGCTGGGCGGTGGCCGGAGTTCCGCCGCGCACCATGGGAATCGGTCCGGTCCCTGCCAGCGAGAAGGCGCTGGGCCGTCTCGGCCTGACTCTCGCCGACATGGACGTCATCGAACTCAACGAAGCATTCGCCGCGCAAGCACTCGCCGTGACCCGCACGTGGGGTATCGGTGCGGACGACAGCCGGCTCAATCCCAACGGTTCCGGCATCTCGCTCGGTCATCCCGTCGGCGCGACCGGCGGCCGAATCCTCGCTACGCTGCTGCGCGAATTGGACCGTCGCGAAGGACGTTACGGGCTCGAAACGATGTGCATCGGCGGCGGACAGGGTCTCGCCGCGGTATTCGAGCGCATCGCCTGATCGGTGCCCGGTCGCGCCGGCGCGGACGTCACCGCTCCGGCGCGACCTGCACCAGCAGCTTCCCGAAGTTCTTTCCCTCGAGCAGACCGATGAACGCCTCGGGGGCGTTCTCCAGACCGTCGACGATGTCCTCGCGGTACTTCAGATCGCCGCTACGGACCCAACCCGACGCGTCGTGCAGGAAGTCGCGGTACATCTCGGACACGAACTCCGATTGGATGAATCCCCGGATCGTGAGGCTCTTGACGAGCACGAGCGAGAAGAATCCGGGCAGCCGGTCGCGACGTGCGAGGTCGGCACCGTTGTACTGGGCGACGAGCCCGCACACCGGAATCCGCGCGTAGAGATTCAGCAGCGGCATCACAGCGTCGGCGACGTGCCCGCCGACGTTCTCGAAGTACACGTCGATGCCATCGGGTACCGCGTCGGCGAGTTTCTGCGCGAAGTCGGGGTCGCGGTGGTCGACAGCTGCGTCGAATCCGAATTCGTCGAGCAGCGCCTTGCATTTCTCCGGTCCGCCCGCGATACCCACTGCGCGGGCACCCTTGCGTTTCGCGATCTGGCCGACCGCGGATCCGACAGGCCCGGTCGCAGCCGCCACGACGACGGTCTCGCCTTCCTTCGGCTGCCCGATCTTCAACAGTCCCGAGTAGGCCGTGAACCCCGGCATCCCCAGTACACCGAGTGCCGTGGACAACGGCGCTGCACCGGGGTCGAGCTTGCGCACCTCGTCACCATTGATGACTGCATGGGATTGCCAGCCTGCGCCCGCGAGGACATAGTCGCCGACAGCGAGGCCCGAGTGTCGCGATTCGACGACCTGGCCGACCGTGCCCCCGACCATCACGTCGTCGAGCTCGACCGGCTCTGCATACGACTTGGCGGTACTCATCCGGCCGCGCATATACGGATCGAGAGACAGGTAGACGGTCCGCAGCAGGACCTGCCCGTCGGACAGGGCGGGGAGGCCGACGACCTCGGTTCGGAAGTTGTCGGTCGTGGGCGTCCCGTCGGGGCGAGACGCAAGGACGATACGTGTGCTCTGGATCTCCGACGATGCGCTCATACTCTCGCAGTCTGCCCTAACTGTCTCGTCGACGTCAGGCCGCTCCGGGACGATCACCTCGCGGAGGCTCGTAGTTCGAGAACAAGCGGGAATGGATGGCCTCGGTGAACGAAGGACCGTCGTGCTCGACGGTGCGGTGCGGACGCTGATGCTGGGTCTGCGACCTGACCTTGGCGTTGGACGTGGATCGGATCGACACATCGACTCCTCTCGGATATGGGAGGAGGGTGCTGACTACCGCACACCATGCGTGACCTGGTGTGCGCCCCCCTTTCGCATACATATACCCGGTCGGGTCGCGGGGCGCACACGTCAGTCCCGCACCGCACTCCCATCAGCCGATCAACGTCTCCAAGCATTCACGGCCTCACACGGATTCACGTGCGATAGGCATCGGCGCGGTGGGAAGTCGCCAGCGCACCGAGCGCGCCATCACCAACCGATACCGGTCATCTGGCGGCGTAGTCACTCTCCCGACGACCGGGCATCGCGCATCATCCGGGACAGGTCCTGAGCATCGACTACTTCCCCGCTCTCGACTTCGTCCCGCCCGGTGCGATGCGCCGCCAGCAGGTCGGTATCCGACAACACTGCGATCGTCTCCCGCAACGCGTCGTAGTCGTCGGCACCCAGTAGGACCGCAGCACGGCGTCCGTTGCGGGTGATCTCGAATCGTTCATGGGTGTGTTCGGCCGCATCGACCAGGCGCGACAGCTGCGCCCGGGCATCGGCAACAGGAAGAGTCGACATGTACATAATTCTGGCCTAACCCTCGCGCACGTCGATCCGAACTCAACGGCCGCCTACACAAAACGCTCGGCTGGGATACCCAGCCGAGCGTCTTCGCGATCTGATCACCACCGACCGGCAGCAGTGTCGGGTGGCCCCTTGCAACTGTCTGCGATCGGGCCTCGTTCGTGGAACTTTCGTTGAGGCGCCGGGGTTCCTACGAGACCGGGACAGGTTCCCGTGCGGCCGCCGCAGCCTTCTTCTTCGCCCGTTTGCTCAGGTTCTTGGTTGCGCCCGTCTTGGGCGCAGCAGCCTTCGATGCGTCCGACTTCGGCGCGTCGGCCGGCTTCTCTTCTTCGGCAGGGGCTGCCGGTTCGAGTTCCTGCGCGTAGTAGAAGTGCGGGCGACGGTGGCCGAGGAACGAACCGCACCACGACATCACCGCGATGTACCGGTTGCGGAATCCGACGAGGTACACCAGGTGCACAGCGAGCCACAGGACCCACGCGATGAACCCGGTGAGTTCGATCTTGCCGACGCGGGTGATCGCCCGGAAGCGGTTGATGATCGCCATGCTGCCCTTGTCGCGGTACTGGAACGCGGTCCCCGCGGGCGCCTTGCCGAGGATCAGCTTCGCGACATGCCGGCCGCCCTGCATCGCGAACGGCGACTGCGCGGGCAGGTTGTCGAGCGTGACCATGTCGCCGATGGCGTAGATGTTGTCGGCGCGTCCGACGGTGAAGTCGTTGTCGACGAGAAGTCGCCCGCTCCGGACGGTCTCGCAACCCGTGCGCTCGGCGAGCACGTCGGCGAAATCGTTGGCCTGGATTCCGGCCGACCAGATGATCGTCTCGGCCGTGAGGCGGCGGCTCTCGCCGGTGTCCGCCGTCTTCAAGGTGGCGCCGTGTTCGTCGATGTCGGTGACCATCGTGCCGACAACGACATCGACACCGGCCTTCTCGAGCGATTCCTTCGAATACTCGCTGAGCTTGCCGCCGAACGGCGGGAGCACCTTGTCGGCGCCCTCGACGAGCGTGACGGTGACGTCCTCGCCCTTGATGTTGCCGATCGACTCCGCGAAGTAGCGCTGGGCGAGTTCCTTGATCTGCCCGGCCAGTTCGACACCCGTCGGGCCTGCGCCCACGACGATGAAGCTGAGCAGGTTCTTGCGGAGCTCCGGGTCGGTCGTGATGTGCGCTTCCTCGAAGCAGCGGATGATCTGGCGACGCAGGCGTTCGGCGTCGTCGACCGTCTTGAGAGCGAAGGTCAGGTCGGCGAACTCGTCGCGGCCGAAGTAGGCCTGCCGAGCGCCGGTCGCGGCGACGAGGTGCTCGTAGCCGAGGGTGTGACGCTTGCCGCCGGCCTCGTACACGACGGTGTTGTCGTCGGGGTTCACATCGACCACGCGGCCGAGACGCACATCGGCGTTCGGGTACTTCGCGAGGATGGCGCGCACGGAGGGAGCGATCTCGCCGGGCGAAATGACGCCCGTCGCGACCTGGTACAGCAGGGGCTGGAAAAGGTGCTCGGTGGTCTCCGAGATGAGGACGAACGGCGTGCCTGCCTTGCCGAGCTTCTTCGCCACGGCGAGAGCACCGAATCCGGATCCGACGATCACTACCTCGGTCCGGTCGACGACGGTCGTCACTCCCTTGCCTGCACCACCCATGCTGTCGATACCTCCACATTGAAGTTCATGTATGACCTCCAACCTAGGTATCTACCTCCCTTGGTATCCAGTAACCTGGGATATTCGAAAAACTGTTATCTGTTCTGCTCATAAATGAGGTGAGATGGACTTCCGGCAGCTACGTTATTTCCTCGCGGTCGGCGAGGAGTCCAGCTTCTCCCGCGCGGCCGAGCGGTGCTTCATCTCGCAGTCCGCGATCAGCCACCAGATCGCGAAACTGGAGCATGAGCTGGGCACGAGCCTGTTCGACCGCTCGACGCGATCGGTCAAGCTCACCGCTGCCGGCCTGCGGCTGATGCCGATCGCGTCGGAAGTTCTCAGCCTCGAAGCGCGCGCCTTCGAAGTCGCCACCGAACCTCGCGACAGCATCCGCATCACTGCCAACATGAGCTTCGCAACGCAGAGCCTCGACGCAATCTCCCAGGTCCGCGAGCGTTACCCCCACATCGACGTCGAGTTCGTCATCAAGGATTTCACCGACCGCGTCAACGCTGTCGCCTCGGGCGAAGCCGACCTCGCCCTGATCCGCGGCGAGGTGGATCGCCCGGGCCTCGAAACGGTGCGACTCGGCATCGAGGATCTGGTGATCGTGACCTCGGGCCACCATCCGCTGTCCGCATTCTCGACCGTCGACCTGGGCGAGCTGGCCCACTTTCCCCTGTTGCTGCCGCCGCGGAACAGCCAGGTGCTGCTGCACCGCGTCATAGAGGACGCGTTCGTCGAAGTGGGGCGACGTGTCCGCCTCGGTCCGGCGATCGCAAGCGATCACACGGCCACCCTCGAGGTCCTCACCAATCCGCGCGCCTGGACGGTGCTGTACGCCAGCACCGCCTCCGAGACCCCCAGCAAAGGGCTGAAGTTCATGCGCGACAACCGTCGTCTGCTGCGGGTGCCGGTATGCGGCGTGGTACGGAGCGGCACGGCCCCGACCCCCGAACTCGAGTTCTTGGTCCAGGCCCTCGCGTATTCGATCGTGCCTGCGAGCAACAGTGTTGTTCCCGCGCGCGACGCCGGTAGCTGACTCCTCCGACCGACGGTCCGTCCCCGAAGTCGGGACTTCCAGCTCTGGACGAGTGACCGAGCATCTGACAACATCAATTGTCACAGTTCGGACGCTGAAAGGCTGCGCATGACCACTCCGATTCCGTCGCGCCACCCCGACGCACCATGCGCTGTTCCCACAGGGATCAAAGCGTTCGGCCTGATCATGGGGCTGCGCAAGCCCGACGAGGCACAATTTCGCCGCATGGGCGAATGCCTTCTCGTCGGGGACGCACCCGCCGACCGCCTCGTCGACTGGATGTACTCGGTCGGATCGGCAGACACCAGACCGCTGTTCGAGAAGGCGCTCGCCGACGGCATCGACAGCATCGACGACGCGCCCCCGCCACTCCGAGATTTCTTCACCGAAGTCGAAACCGTGCCCGACTGGGTCGACTGGGACAAGATCGAACTCGGGGCGCGCGTGATGCGCAGCGGCGGCGCCGATGGTCTGTACATCGCCCGCGACGTCGCCTTGCTCGGCGGCTACATGTTCTCCGGATTCAACCGGACACTCCTGCGGACCGGAGCGCTCGAGAAAGGGTCGAACGCGCGATTCGCCGAAACATCCCAATGGGCGATCGACGTCATCAGCCCCGGCGGGCTCACCCCGCGAGGCATCGGTTACCGCTCGACCGTTCATGTCCGGCTCATCCACGCGATCGTCCGGCGCCATGTCTCGGCCATGCCCGACTGGAGCACCGAAACGTGGGGTATACCCATCAATCAGACCGACATGGCCGCGACCCTCGTCGGCGCGCTGGTCGCACCGGTCATGGGCGGAATCGGCATGGGCATGGTGAATCGCCCCGCAGAGTACGAAGCCGTCGCGCACCTGACCCGATACGTCGGGACGCTGATGGGAGTAGCCGACGAGTTCCTGCCCATCGGCTTCCGCGATTGCGTCCGAGTGCTTCTCCACACGTCGTATGCACTGTCGACGCCGGACGAGACCACGAAGCAGCTTTCCGTCCCCATGGCCGACGACCCACTGGCCTGGAACTATCCGACCGGGCAGAGCTTTCGCCGCCGGCTCGCGCGATCGCAGCACCTGTCGATCACGGCGGCCTTCCTCGGCCCCGGCGCCATGCGGGAACTCGGCCTGCCGATGTTCGTCCTGCCCTGGTACCCGGTACTCAAACTGCCACTCAACCTCCTGCGGTCGTGTGCTGCGCTACGCCGTGACGGACGCGAACGTGCCGCCGCGCGGGGTGTGCGCGAACAGCAGCACTTCATGAAGACGATGCTCGACGGGGGCGCGACCATCGGCCACTCGGCGACACTCACCCACCCCGCTGCGTAGGGTCTGCGGCCCGGGCTCCTGTACGAAGCCTTCCGCTCCACTGCTCAGTGCGAGTAGTCCTCTCGTCCTGCCCAGCACCGACTTCGAGATGATGACACCCCATATCAGCCTTCGGATGACATGATCCGACCATGACTGCACCCATCGCACTGCCCCGCATCATGCGTATCGGTGGCGGCGCCGTCGGCGAGATCGGCGACGTCGTCTCGAGCCTCGGCCTGTCACGCCCACTGGTGGTGACCGATTCGTTCCAAGTGGGTACCGGCGCCGCCCAGAAGATGCTCGGCAACCTCGAGGAAGCCGGCGTCACACCACGCCTGTTCGCCGACGCCGTACCCGACCCGACTACCGACTCACTCGCGGCGGGTGTCGTCGCGCTCACCGAGCACGACGCCGACTCGGTGATCGGGTTCGGCGGCGGCAGCCCGATGGACACAGCCAAGGCCCTCGGCATTCTCGGCCGACAGGGCGGGCAGATGCGCGATTACAAAGCCCCGCGCAACAACGTCGGCCCCGCCCTGCCGATCATCGCCGTTCCCACCACCGCCGGTAGCGGTTCGGAGGCAACCCAATTCACCGTGATCACCGACAGCTCGAGCGACGAGAAGATGCTCTGCCCGGGCCTCGCCTTCCTGCCGACGGCTGCGGTGATCGATTACCGACTGACTCTGTCGATGCCGCCGCGACTGACCGCCGACACCGGTGTCGACGCCCTCACCCACGCCATCGAGGCCTACGTCAGCCGCAAGGCCAACCCGTTCTCCGACAGCCTTGCGCTCATCGCCATCGGCACGATCGGCCACATGCTGCGACGTGTGTATGTCGATGGCAGCGACGCCGAAGCACGCGAGCAGATGATGCTCGCTGCTACCCAGGCCGGCATCGCGTTCTCCAACTCGTCCGTCGCCCTCGTGCACGGTATGAGCCGACCCATCGGTGCGCATTTCCATGTCGCGCACGGACTGTCGAACGCGATGCTCTTCCCCGCCGTCACCGCCTTCTCTGTCGGAGCAGCAGAATCCCGCTACGCCGACTGCGCACGAGCACTGGGCGTGGCCACCAGCAGCGACGACGACACAGCCGCGGCGAACAACCTCGTCGAGGCACTACGCGAACTGTGCCGCGATGTCGAGGTCCCGACTCCCAAGGCCTACGGCATCGACAAAGCGCGGTGGGACGAGCTGATCCCCCTCATGGCCGAGCAGGCCCTGGCCTCCGGGTCGCCGAACAACAATCCGCTAATCCCCACCGACGCCGAGATTCGCGAGATCTACGCGCAGGTGTACGGCTGAGAAAGTGTGGATTCGAGCCCGGATTGGACGGGCTCGAATCCACACGACTTCAGGAAGTCCTTTCCAGCTCGAGATGCGGCCAGTCGGCGATATCCCGTCGCAGCTGCCGGTCGTGTGTCGCGAGCACGACCACCGCATCGGTCACTCCGAGCGCCTCGGTCAGCTCGTCGACGAGCGTGATCGACAGATGGTTGGTGGGCTCGTCCAGCAACAGCACATGGGGGCGGGCGGCGAGTACCATCGCGAGATCCAGTCTGCGTTGCTGCCCCATCGACAGATCCCGAACTCGTTGATCCAGGTCATGATCGGTGAACAGACCCAGCTCCTCGAGCGCCACCACCTCCGCGCCCGGCACGACACCTGCGGATTCGAGCGCGCCGACGTGCCTGTCGTAGACGTCTCTCACGGACGCCCCGGACGGCATCTGTGACTCCTGGGCGAGCCGCCCGACCCGCACGTGCTCGACGATCTCCAGATCTCCGGAGGTGGGCGGTAATTCGCCTGCGAGCACACAGAGGAACGACGACTTGCCGGCCCCGTTGGGCCCGGTCACGGCGAGCCGGCTGCCCGCGCCGAGCGTGAGTGAGACCGGCGTGCGGAGACGACCCGACACGGCAACGTCCTCTGCTCGAATCAGCGGGGCGTCGGTACCGATCCCGTCGAGCTCCGCGCCGAGCGCGGGCATCGAGAATTTCAGCGGCGGTGGTGGAGTGGTGACGGCATGCTCGTCGAGCGTCTCCTGTCGTCGATGCACCGACTGCACCAGGGCGGGGGCGCGGGTGGCGCGCTGGTGCTTGCCGGTCCCCTTGTCGGGGCGCCAGCCGGAGACGAGCCGGTTCCGGGCTGCCTCGAGATCGACGGCAAGACGCGCATGCTCCGCCTGCTGACGGTTGTACTCGTCGACCCACCGCTCGTACTCCGCGACTCGCCCCTTGCGATATCCGGCGTACCCGCCGCCGTACAGGCGTGGACGACCGTCGACACTGGGGTCGAGGTCGAGGATCGACGTCGCGACGTCAGTGAGCAGAGCACGATCGTGACTGACGAGGACGACACCACTGCGCGTGCTACGCAGCCGCTCGGTGAGGTACTCGAGCCCTGACGCATCGAGGTGGTTGGTCGGTTCGTCGAGGAGCAGGAAATCGTGCTCGGCGCCGAGCAGAGCAGCCAGCCGAACGCGGTAGCGTTGCCCCACCGACATCTCGGTGAGCAACCGCGACCGATCGGTTATCGCTCCCAGGGCATCGAGGGCGGAATCGACGCGCCGGTCGGCGTCCCACGCTTCGAGCTGCTCGGCTGCATCGAGGACGTCGGCATACACCTCCGCCGCACCCGGTCCCTGCTCGGCGAGGGCAACTGTTGCCTCGTCGAGCAGGCGCAGCACTTCACGAACATGGACGAGCTCGATGTCGATGAGGTCACCGACCGTGCGGGTCTCGGTGACGGCCATCTCCTGCTCGGCGACCCCGAGCGACCCGAAGCATCGCACTGTGCCCGCATCTGGTTCGAGCCGTCCTGCCAGCACATTGATCAGCGTCGTCTTCCCGCGACCGTTGTCGCCGACGACACCGAGCCTCGCACCGGGCGTCAAGGCGAGGTCGACGCCCTGCAGTACAGGACGGCCACCGCGAGCGATGTGCACGCCGGTCGCTCCGAGTTGCGCACGCGCGCGCCGGGGCAGGGTGATAGTGATGGTCATTCTTCCTCCGGATGGAGGCGCGTCGACCACAGCAATATGGACGACTGCGCTTCTGACGAACGGCCGCGTAGGCGGCCTGGGGACACGCGTCGGCCCCGCCCAGCTACATCACGGGTCGCGGGGCTTACGTCGTCAGTTGAAAAGAAGCGCTTGAATCACGTCGTCCAGGGTACGTCCGTCCTGCACCGTGTCAATCGAATTACGCACCGTCGTGGCGCCGCGCATCGAGATTCCTCTGGTCTCGGCTTACTTACAAGACCGCACCTGGTACACGTGCAAGGATGCGAGGACAGCACGTCGACCAGCCGGTAGGAGATGCCCATGCAGCACACCGAGTCCTCGTTCAACGGAGGCAACGACACTCGGATCGTGTACGACCTGTGGTCGCCCGACAACGCCGAGATCGCAGGCGTGCTGGTTCTCACGCACGGACTCGGTGAGCATGCACGCCGCTACGATCACGTCGCGCAGCGCCTTACCGAGCTGGGGCTGGTCGTGTTCGCTCCCGACCACCGCGGCCACGGCCGCTCGGGCGGCAAACGACTGCACGCACGGGAGATGTCGGATTTCACCGACGACCTCGATTCGCTGGTCGATATCGCAACGCAGGCGTATCCGGGCCTGCCGGTCTTCCTGCTCGGCCATTCGATGGGTGGAGCTATCGCGTTGGCGTATGCGCTCGACCACCAGGATCGTCTGACGGCGCTTGCGCTGTCCGGACCGGCGGTGATCGTGACGTCCGGGACGCCGGGCATCGTCGTGGAGATCGGCAAGGTGATCGGCCGGTTGCTCCCCGATCTGCCGGTGCAGAAACTCGACAGCAATGCCGTGTCGCGGGATCCCGCGGTCGTCGCGGCGTACCAGGCCGATCCGCTCGTGCACCACGGATTGGTTCCCGCCGGGATCGCGCGCGTCCTGATCGACAACGAGCAGAGCCTGCCTCAGCGTTTGCCGTCGCTCACGTTGCCGGTGCTGGTGCTGCACGGCACCGCGGACACGCTGGCCGACCCCGCAGGTGCTCAGCTCATCGCCGACCGCGCGGGCTCGCGAGATCTGACTCTGAAGCTTTACGACGGGTTGTTCCACGAGGTGTTCAATGAGCCCGAGAACGACCGGGTGCTCGGAGAGCTCGTCGAGTGGTTGCGTCCTCGCATCTCTCCGGAAAGGTAAGTGACTTTCATGACCCCGCACATGCCGGTGGCGTTCATCGGCCACGGCAGCCCGCTCAACGCTCTCGAATCGAACCGGTACACGCAGGCCTGGGCCGCGTTCGGGAAGTCAGTGCCGACGCCGCGTGCGATCCTGTCGATCTCGGCTCATTGGTTCATCAATGCCACAGCCGTGACGGCTATGCCGTCGCCGCGCACGATCCACGACTTCTTCGGATTCCCGCAGGAGTTGTTCGATGTCGAATATCCCGCACCCGGACTGCCCGAGCTGACAGAGGAGATCGCCGACCTGGCCCGTCCGAAATGGGTGGGTGGCGACGTCGATTCATGGGGCATCGACCACGGCACGTGGTCTGTGCTCACCCATATGTTTCCCAACGCGGACGTACCGGTGGTCCAGCTGAGCCTCAACGCATTCAAGCCTCTCGAGTACCATTTGGAACTCGGCGCGAAACTCGCGGCGCTGAGGGATTCGGGTGTTCTGATCGTCGGCAGCGGCAATATCGTGCACAACCTCCGCATGCTGGATGCAGGTGAACCGAACGAGGGCTTCGATTGGGCGAAGCGGTTCGACGAAGCCGCCGGCGAACTACTTCGCGAGCGACCGGGCGACGCACCGTCGTTGGCCGAGCATGCCGATTTCGCGAAAGCTGTTCCGACACCGGATCACTTCATTCCGATGATGCATTTCGCAGGTCTGCTCGCCGCCGCCGGAGAACAGCCCGACACCCTCGTCACCGGGGTGAACTACGGGTCGTTGTCCATGACGTCGTACACCGCCGGCGCTCAGCATCTTTCGATTCCCGGCAGCGACGACCACAGTGCCGGAATTCCCGATTCGACGGATCCACTCAACACCAACCTGTGACAGATCAGGCGGCGCGTCCATTGTCTACGGCGACGATGGCACGCCGCGCGAATCGGATGCTCAGCCCGATGAGGTCCATCGCCTCGGGCAATGCGCGCGCGAGGACCGGCCACGCGTGGATCTGTTCGCGCCACAGGTGCGTCTCCACCACGTTTCCCGCCTCTGCGAGGCGCTCGGTCATGTCCTCGACGTCGGGCCGGGTGAGTTCGAATTCGGCTGCACACAGGAACATCGGCGGGAAGAGGTCGGGGTCGGCGTCGACAGGGTTCATCTCGCCCTCGATCGCTTCCTGCCCCGCCAGCCAGCGCGGGCGCAGCTTTTCGAGCGCCTCGATCGGCAGGTAGGCATCCTTCTTCATGTACTCGAGGTCGTGACCGGAGTCGTCGAGGTCGAGGCTCAACAGCGGCGAGTAACCGATGACGGCGGCCGGTCGCTGGAGGCCGCGGCGGGCGGCGATCTCCGCGACCTTGACGGCGAGATACCCACCGGCCGAGTCGCCGCCCACGATGATCCGGGTGGGATCGACGGCAGTCTCGAGCAGTGCGGTGTACGCGTTCATTGCGTCGTGGACCGATCCTGCAATGGGAACCGCCGGGACCTGCCGGTAGTCCATCGAGTACACGGGCGCCCCCGAATCGAGCGCGAGTTGCACGCACAGCTGCCGGTGCGTCGACGGCCCACAGAAGATGAAACCGCCGCCGTGGAAGTACAGGATGGTGGCGTCCTCGAGAGGATCGTCGACGGGTTTGGGAGAGATGATGCACTCGCCGGGCACTCCGCCGAGATCGGTGTCGACGATCTCCACCGATCGGGGCCTGGGGGTGACCTTGTCGACCACCCACGAGAGCCTGCCGAGAAGGCCGATACCGAAGTCGTTGCTCGGCCAGATGCTCAGAATCGGCTTGACGAGGATCCGGACGATCCATAGAAGGATCAGCGCGATCCGACTCGTCCGATCATGCCAGGTCACAGAAGCTCTGAAGCTCATGTGCACACACTATGTGACAAATCGGATTGCGGGTACGCGACGTTGCCCACGTCGCGACCCGTTTTGCGGTTCACCACACTCGGCTCCCACTGAAGACCCCCGCTGGTCACTGAAGACGTAGCAGTGGCACGAATAGTTCGTCGTCGGTGAGTGCACCATGTTGTCCGGGCAATTCCGACATCACTCGCTCACCGTCCGTACGGATGACGGACGACTCCCCCCTCCCGATCGCGACGATGTCGCCTATGCGTCCGACGAGCGACGGCGTGGGTTCGGGGCCGAACAAGCCGGCGGCGAGCACGTCGTCGCGGGTGCCGACCCACATGTCGTCGCCGAGTTCGTTCCGCCAGCGTTCGAGCACCTTGCCGACGCTGTCGGTGTAGACGTGCCGGCAGCGAGGTTCACCGGCGATGACGCTCACCTCCTCACCCAGTCCCGAAGTGTGGTCGAAGTCGACGCGACGCCCTCTGGAGGCATCGATCATGCCGTGGTCTGCGGTGACGAGCAGACGCGCGTCGCGGGGCAGCGCAGCGGCGAGTTGCTCGACGAACCGGTCGACGACGGTGAGCTGCGCGAGCCACGCATCCGATTCCGGCCCGTACACGTGGCCGAGCGTGTCGACCTCGCCGAGGTAGCAGTAGACGAGGCTGCGTTCGTCGGCTCCGATCGCCGACACTACGCGCGCGAGGAGATCACCGTAGGCGGAGACACCGACGAACGTGCCGCCGCGCAGAACCGCGCGGGTCAGGCCGCTGCCGTCGAAATGCCTCGGCACGACGGTGGTGACGGCGATCCCCGCATCAGTGCCGCGCTCGAACGCAGTCGGGTGCGGTTGCACGTCCTCGGGGACCAGTTCGTCGCGCTTGTCGATGGCGGTGCCCGCGAGTGTCCAGCGCAACCAGTTGACGGGTGCTTCGATCTCGTCGACGTACGACTGGTAGCCGGTGATGCCGTGGCGGCCCGACGGAAGGCCGGTGCCGAGCGACGCGATGCTCACCGCGGTTGTGGTAGGGAACCCGGCGCGGATCGAGTGTCCGGGGGCCGAGGTGAGGAACGGGGCTGCCTTCCTGTTCCGTTGCAGTAGCTCCCACCCCATACCGTCGACGAGCAGGACGACGGTCCGGGAGCACTCGGCAAGTCCGAGGCGGTTCATCTCACCGGCAACACCCGCGGAGGCGAGCACCGACGGCAGGAGGTCGGCGAGAGTGGGTTCGTCGTACACGTCGCGCAGCGGCAGGCTCATACCCCGAGTATGGCCCGAGCTCCCGCATGCCGTCAGTACTCGCTCGACAGCTCCCTTCTCTGCCGGCACCTCTCTCGACGACACCTATCCGGCCCAAGCCCTCCCGCTCGGATAACTATCTGCACGGCAACATCATTGATCCCCTCTCGAGGACCGACTCCCAGTACGGTCATTTCCCATGGCCGATGGCCGGCGCCGCGCAGGGAGGGGACGGAATGTTCGAGCAGCTGAGCGAGGCACAGATCGTGGGGGTGTCGCTGGTGATCCTCGGTGCCGTACTGGTGTTCGCGTGGTTCGTGCGAAGTCGGGTGCGCGCGCTCAGCGCGCTCTTCATACCGGCGAGTGTCGTCGCGGGGTTCGCCGTGTTGCTGCTCGGCCCACAGGTGCTCGGCGAACTCACCGGCACCAGCGGCCTGATCCCCGAATCCGTCATCGAGGTCTGGCGGGTGATCCCCGGACTGATGATCAACGTCGTGTTCGGCGCGATCATGATCGGAAAGACGCTCCCGAAGCCTCGGCAACTGTGGGACGCCGCCGCGCCACACGCCCTCTTCGGCGCATTCCTGTCGTTCGGACAGTTCGCCCTCGGCGGTCTGGCCGTCATCGTGCTGCTCCAGCCTGTGTTCGGGCTACCCGCCGAGGCAGGCTCCCTACTCGAAATGTCGTTCGCAGGCGGTCACGGAACGATCGCCGGCATGGGTCAGCTCTTCGACGACACCGGGATCCCCGAACTCGTCGACATCGGGCTGGGGCTGGCGACGATCAGCATGGTGACGGGCATCGTCGGTGGCTCGGTGCTCGTTCGGTGGGCGGTCCGCAGCCCGAAGGTCACGGTGGTGCGCGACGAACAGTTCGGATCCGATGAGCGCTACGACGTCGACGACATCCACGTCGCACCGATCGACGAGAAACCGTCCACGGACACCGGTCTCCACCCGACGACACTCGCGTTCGCGCTGATCGGTGTCGCAATACTCCTGTCGGTGGGAATCCTGTGGTCGGCGAGGGCCTTGGTCTCTGCGCTGGGGTCGGACATTCTCGACAAGATGCCGCTGTTCCCGGTCGCCGTGATCGGTGGGTTCCTCGTTCAGTGGCTGGTGACCAAGACCGGGCACGCACATCGGGTCGACAAGCGCGCCGTGGAGGGAATCTCCTCGATTGCCCTCGACATCCTGCTCGTGTGTGCCATCGGCACAATGTCGTTGGCAACGATCGGATCCAACATCCCGGCGATCGTCGTGTTCACCTTCATCGGGGTCGGGTGGAGCGTGGTGTCTCTGGTGTGGCTGGGACGACGATTCCACCGCACGCACTGGTTCGAGCATGCGATCGCCGATTTCGGGCAATCCCAGGGCAACGTGGCCACCGGTTTCGTGCTCGCCGACATGGTGGATCCCCAGCGCCGGACTGCCACAGCGAACGCCTACGGATACAAGCAGCTGCCGTACGAGCCGTTTCTCGGCGGCGGGCTGCTCACCGCACTGTCCGTTCCGCTGATCACCTCGATCGGACTGCCGTTGTTCACTGCCATCAGCGTGGTCGCAGTTGCGGTGATCGGCGTGTGGGGTATGCGACGGAAGACACCCGCCCGTTCTGGAGGTAGCTGACGACCCGCACCACGCGGTCAGGACACTTCGCCCGTATCGCGGTAGACGATGACAGTCCTGTCCGCACGATGCAGCAGATTCTGACTTGTCGAGCCGAGCAATGCCGCTGCGATGCGGCCGCGGCCGCGACTCCCCACGACGGCCAATTGGGCGTCGTCGAGGGCTCGCAGCAGTTCCCGCGGTGCCGAACCGCGGGCCGACACCGCATCTACAGGCACGTCAGGGAAGCGACGTCGGAAGGGTGCAAGGATCTCGGTAAGCCTTGTCTCCTCCGTGCGGGCGACAGCATCCCAGTCCACGAGCAGAGACGTAGGGCCCGACGGGCGCAGCGTTTCGGGTCTGGCGGCGCCGATCGCGTACTCATCGGTCCAGGATCGAACCGCGGTGATGGGTACACCGAGCAGGTCGGCGAATGTGAACGCAAACTCGGCGGCGGCGGTAGACGTAGCGCTGCCGTCGAGCCCGACCACGAAAGGGCTCGTATCGGGCCCGGGATCGGCGGGGTCGCCTCGCCAGACGACGACCGGGCATTCAGCGTGGTTGACCACCCGCACCGCGGTCGATCCGAGCAACCAACGCTCGACGGTCCCTCGGCCCGTCGCTCCGAGCACAACCATGGTGGCGCCCTTCGCGGCAGTGAGCAGCGCTGTCGCAGCGGGTTCGTCGCCGAGTACCGTCATCAGGCGACTGCCGGGTGCGTATTCGCGGACGGCGGCGACCGCAGAGGAGAGCACCTCGACCCCCTCAGCGGCGAGGCTGTCGATCAACTGTTGCGATAAGTCGTCATCGGACGTGCGGGCAGGGCTCGGCGCGGAATGCACGAGGTGCAGTGGCTGACTTAGCTTTTCGGCTACCGCAATGGCCCACTTCGCAGCGCCCAGTGAAGTGTCGGACCCGTCGAGCCCGACCACGATGTGCGTTCCGGCGTTCATGAACGGTATCTCCATCTCGTTTCGGCAGCAGGCCACCCACGTGCCGTGGCTCGTGGCGCGAACCACGACATGAGACGACAGTATCTGTCCGCCGCTCTTCCTTCGTCAGATCCGTTCAGACACAGAAATCACTTACTTCGCCCGGCGCGTCGAGCTGCGTCAGCACTGCTGAGGCACACACCCACCGCGGATACCTACGCAAACAAACAAATGTTCGAGTTGACGGGCATCGTCGCACGTGGGACTATCCCTGCACCGACCTGAAAACAGGTCGACCCCGGCTGGTGCTACCAACACCGAACCGGGGTCTGGGCACACGACAGATCGGAAGCTGTCATGCACCGTAGGGTGGAGTCTATCCACACGCCCCCAGGGGGCGCTTCTCATGGTTCGGCCTTCGACGCCGATTCCCTCCTTCTCGCCCCACCGGGGTCTTCACTGACGTCCTGACTTCACGAGCCTCTCGCCACATCCATCGAGGGGCTCGAGGTGTTTCGCTTCGACGTGTACGCGGGCCGTTCCGGTAGCCGCGGCACGTCGGGCATTCGTCGCTCATCACCCGAGGTCCGACGTCAGTGCATCGACGCTGCGCGCAGGGGTGCCATTCCCGTGCGTGAAACCGACTGGGCGCCAGTACCTTCGTCTCCATTCTGGCGGTGGAGCACCCGCTCGTGAGGGTCGACACGAACGACCGGGTCCAGCGTAAGCCGCACGTCACTTCCGACGTGGGGCCAGATGCGTTGGCCGAGATGGTCTATCGGGGTATGGCGACCGGGCAGCGTTGGGGAAGGGGCCGAAGGCAAGCACAGGGACCCGCAGGGTCTCCGTACGGTTTGGCGCAGCCGCCCGCAAGGCGTCCTATCCATCCCCACTCTCAGGCTGTTCGGCTTGACAACCATTCGGGCATCAATCAAGATCGACCGGAAACCGGCGGGAGGGGGAAACCCGCCAGGTCACTATCAGGGGAATTGGACTCAGCAGGCAGCCCGACATCTGCCCAGGCACTGCGCCAGTCAAGACAAGCCCGCCGGGCCGGCGGGCGGGGGGAAACTTGAATACATCCGAATCATCTGTGCCGTACGGAAATGTCCTCGTCGACGGCCTACGAGCACAGCGCGACAACCGACCCGAGCACACGGCGGTAACAGACTTCCGGACGTCGACGCAGCGCTCGTTCTCAAACCTGTGGCTCGCCGCCGAATCGGCAGCGATGCACCTGTACCGTTCCGGCGCACGACCAGGGCAACACGTGGTGATGACGCTGCCGCTCGGCTCCGAACTTATCGCATACTGTTACGGCGCAGCAATACTCGGTGCTGTTCCCGCATTCGTCGACCCCAATCAGCCTCTGGAGTCACTCGCCCCCTGTTTGGCTGATCTCGATGCTGCAGTATGGGTATCGTCGATTCCCGATCCGGCGCGAGGACTGTACCGCGGCTCCATATGGCCACCCGACCACACCATTTTCGACGCGGGCGACAGCGACTCTACCAGCAAGAAACAACCCTGGGAACAGCGCGCGTGGAGTGTGAACGACACCGTCCTGATGCTCTACACCAGCGGCACCACAGGGATTCCCAAAGGAGTACCCTGGACCTCCCGCGAGCTCTCCTCTCAGATGCGGTACTACGGCGACAATGACATTCGCTCAGAATTCTGTCTTTTCCCTCACCTGGCCTTGGTATCTCTGGCGATCGGTCGCCGAGTCGTATTACCTGACCTATCCACCGCTCAGCCGGCTCATCTCGATATCGACGCGTTCTATCGCCAACTGGCCGGCTCGGGCAGCGACTATCTCTTCGCCTCGCCTCTCGTATGGCACCGCCTCGTCACCCATATACAACGCCACAGTCTGCCTGCTCCGAAACTTCGTCGGGCCGCGACCGCCGGCTCAGCGATCGGCGTCCGGTTGATCGAACGAATGCGCGCCGCACTCGATCCGACAGACGTGGTCGTCCCGTATGCAAGCACCGAAGCGTTGATGCCGATCACTGTCGTCGGCGCCGACGAACACATCTACCTGTCGCAGTTGAAAACCTGGAACGGCAAGGGGACACCGCTCGGTCGTCCAACCGAGGAGATGCAAGTCCGCATCATCTCCCCGTCGTCGAAGGGCGCGAATTTCGACGTGACAACTGCAAGTCTCGACACCGGCGTCGCAGGTGAGATCATCGTTGCGGGACCGCGGGTGGTCAGAACCTATCATCGCCGTGACGATGCCGTGGCCGCATCGAAGTTGCGGGATTCCCCAACGGGCGAAATATGGCACCGCACTGGAGATCATGGATATATCGACGACTCCGGGCTTGTCTGGTACCTGTGCAGGAACAGGGATGTGGTCGACTCCCCGCATGGGCCCATCTACCCCGACGCACTCGAGCAGATGTGGAACATGGTGACAGGGTTTGCACTCAGTGCTGTGGTCTACGATGCCGATGCGGACCGGCTCTTTTATGTCTTTCCTCATGACGAGGATCCGTCAGCCGTCGACATCGGCACCATGTCCATCCTCGCACAGCGCTTGCATTTTCCCGGCCCCACACCGCTACAGTTGCCCGGCGCGTTGCCAACAGATCCTCGCCACAACAGCAAGATCGACCGCGATGCTGTGACTAGGCTGGTCAGGCAGATCACCGCGTCGGGGTGCTCGTGACAAACACATTCGCCGTGGATCATCCGGCCGAGGTCATCGATATCTATCTGAATGTCTGCGCCGACGAGAATCGCTTTGTCGCACAATCGATCGCGGCATTCGACACAATCGGATTGAACGGGCCTGTCCTCGATTGCGCTGTCGGAACGGGGTTCGGGACCATCAGGCTCCTGGAGTTGGGCTATTCCCTCGTATGTTCCGACGGAAGCACCGAGATGCTCGACCGATTTCGACACAACTGCACCGAGGCAGGGCTTTCCAACGATGCGATCTGCGCTCGCTGGGAAGACCTCGGCCGGATGTTTCCCGAGGTGTTCGACATGGTGATGTGCCGCGGAAACTCCCTCGCATACGCCGACACGTGGGATTCCGACTCAGCGCTCGAGTTCGACCCCGGTCGCGTGATCACCCATGTGGCAGGTATGGCAGGCGCCCTCCGTCCCGGCGGCGCACTTCTGGTGGATCTGCCGTCCGCTCGGCCGGACACTTCCCCCTCTGTTCTCGAGCATCAGGGGTTCTGCCCTGCGGGACGACCGGTAACCGTCATCGAAGAGATCTCCACCGACCACGAGACCCGCATCCGGCATTGGGATGTCGCGATGACCGTGGGACATCGAAACTACCGGTTCGCGCGATCGTCTTATCTTCTCGATCTGAACACTCTGCGAGATGCACTCGACGCATGCGGATTCACATCGGTCAGGTCACTTCCGGGCTCATCGGTGCGCGATCACTACCAGACTGTCGTTGCGATCAAACAGCGATCACAACCGACCCGCCGGATCGCCGCAGGGCGGTGACGTCACTACTCCGACCGCGGCGGTCGAGTCAGTCCTTGACGTCCGACCCGTGCTTCGTCAGCGCCATGACCTCGATGTCCATGTACGGGAACAGCGGCAGGTTGAACAGGATCTCGTGCAGCTCGTCGGCCGAGTCCACGTCGAAGATGGAGATGTTGCTGTACTTTCCGACGATGCGCCAGATCTCGGGCCACTGACCGGCCCGCTGGAGTTCCTGACTGTAGGCCTTCTCCTTGGCGATCGTCTCGGCGCGCACCTCGGGGTCGAGGTCGCGGGGAATGTTGACGTCCATCCGAACGTGGAACAGTGCCATGGGTTTTCTCCTTCTTCGAGTGTGGGTTCAGTCTCGCGCGTACTTCTTGACGACGTCCATGTCGAGTTCGACACCGAGGCCGGGGCCCTCCGGCAGGTGCACCTGGCCATCGGAGTATTCGAGGGGCTTCTTCAGCAGCTCGACCGCGAACAGCTGAGGACCGAACAGCTCGGTGCCGTAGTTGATCCCGGGCTCGGAGCATGCGAAATGGATGGACGCGGCGGTACCGATCGGGCCTTCGATGGACGTCGCGCCGTGGCAGCGCAGACCAGCGGCCTTGGCGACCGCGACCACTTCCTTGCTGCGCTGCAGACCACCGCACTTGGTGGTCTTGAGGGCGATGACGTCGGCCGCGGCGAGCTTGGCGACCTCGTATGCGTCGTGCGGGGTCTGGACGGATTCGTCGGCCATGACGGGGGCCGAGACGCGGCGGTTGATCTCGGCGAGGACATCGAGCTGGTCGGCCGGGGTCGGCTGCTCGATGAGTTCCACACCACCGTCGACGAGCTGCGGTACGTGACGCAGCGCGGTGAAACGATCCCAGCGCGCGTTCACATCGATGCTGAATCCGACCTTGCCGTCGAACGCCTCCACGATCTTCACCACGCGGTCGGTGTCGACGACGGGATCGAGCGCACCCATCTTGAGCTTGAACGAGAAGTTGAGGCGCTGCTCCATCTTGTGGGTGACCTCTTCGACGATCTCCTCGAGAGGCGCCGCGCCGAGCGCCCAGCGTACGTCGACTCCGGTGCGGAACGCGCCACCGAGCAGTGATGCGACCGGCACGCCGAGGCTGCGGCCCCACGCGTCATGCATCGCCACATCGACCGCAGCCTTCGCGAAACGCGCGTTCGCGACGATCCGTTCGATGTCGAGCATCACGCCGCTGATCTCGTCGACACCACGACCGATGATGTAGGGACCGATGTAGCGATCGACGATCTGCTTCATCGTCTCGACGGATTCGCCTCCCCACCACGGGCCTCCGGGCACGACGCCTTCGCCGTAGCCGGTGACTCCGCCGGCAGTGGTAACGGCGACGAAGAGGATCGGTTGCACTTCCGATGTCGTGGTCGCGAACTTGTGCGGACGAATCAGGGGCACGTCGACGATCGTCGATTCGACGGAGACGATCGCCAGGTCGGGGTCGGACATCTTCGGTCAGCTCACAATCAGTTCTGGGTGTGACGGTCGATACTGTGCAGGTGCACTCGCGGCGAATGCCGGCGCCCCTGTGGGACACCGGCATTCGAGATCAGATGTGGATCACGCTTCGGGATCGAGAGCGAAGTTGTACGTCACCTCTGCGATGCCGTCGGCGTTCGTCTGCGGATCCAGGATCAGCTCCGGCTTGGTTGCGGTCGCGACGTCGTTCTCGACCCACTCACCGCCCTTGAAGTAGAGCTGAGTGGTGACGGCACGCTTGCCCGGGGCCGACACCAGCAGGTGCAGGTGGGCGGGACGCCACGGGTGGCCACCGTACGACTTGATGAACCAGCCGGTCGGGCCGTCGTTCGGAATCTGGTACGGAGCCGGCTTGAGGGTGGTGATCTCGTAGTTGCCGTCGTCGTCGGCCTCGATGGTGCCGCGCAGGTTCCACTCGGGGATGTCGGGGGCGAACTGCGAGTAGTAGCCGTCCTCGTCCGCGTGCCACAGTTCGACGGTGGCGCCGGCGATGCCGTTGCCTTCGAGGTCGGTCACCTTGCCCTTGAAGATCAGCGGAGGCGCGACCTTGTCCTTCTCGCGCATCGGCATGGTGCACTTCGACGGCAGCTTCGGAGCGTTCGGCACATAGTAGGGGCCTTCGATGGATCCCTTGGTGCCGGTGAAGTGCTTGCGGTTGTAGTGCACTTCCTCGACCTCGTGCTCGACGAAGACGTCCAGCCACAGCGGCCACTCGCCGTACTCGCCGACATCGATCATCCACTGCTTGAGCACCCGGTACTCGTCGTACGTCACCTCGTGTTTGTGGACGACGCCGGCGAGGGCCTCGAGCACGTCCTTGTAGATCGCGGCCGCACGCTCGACGGACGTGTCGGACGATGCCCGCTCGGACTTGAACTTGTCGGTGGCGGCGTTGCCGGAACCGTGAGCGGTGGGGTTCTCGGTGGTGGTCATGGACTCTCCTCGTCGGGGCTGAGAACGGTGTGGAAAGCGGTTGGCAAAAGCATTGGTCCGGTCGGTTCCAGGGCTTCGAACCGACGAAGTACGCTGTGCGTACTTGTGGATCGCAATGCGTACACCACATACTGTGCGTGTTGTCACATCGCTTGTCAACACCGAATGAGGCAACATCGACGAGTCCCGCAGGTAGGAGATGCAATGCCGAGCACCGACCTAGGCAACAGCCGGAGTAACGACCGCGATTTCGTTCAGAGCATCGAGCGTGGTTTTGCGGTATTGCACGCCTTCGACGACAAGGATCCGAAACCGACCTTGGCCGAGGTTGCGACCAAGACCGATCTGTCGCGGCCGGCGGTGCGTCGAATCCTGTTGACACTGCAGCGGCTCGGTTACGTCACATCGACCGGAACGCGCTGGTCACTGACTCCGCGAGTCCTGAGCATAGGGCAGCACTACACGGCCTCGCACACCCTTGTGGATTCCGCGCTGCCCAAATTGGTGGAGATCGCCGACCATACGCACGAATCGGCGTCGCTCGGCGTACTCGACGGGACCGAGGTCGTGTACGCGGCCCGCGTACCGGTGCGACGGATCATGAGCATCAACGTCTCGGTCGGCACTCGCGTACCCGCATACGCAACGTCGATGGGTCGCGCGTTGCTCGCCTGGTCACCACGCGAACAGCTCGACACCGTGATCGCAGAGACCCGGTTCGAGAAACTCACGCCCACCACCATCGACAACGCCGACGCCTTCCGCGTCGAACTTGCGGAGGTCCGCAGCCAGGGTTACGCGATGGCATCCGCCGAGCTCGAAGACGGCTTGATCTCGCTCGCGGCACCCGTGTTCGACCCCGCCGGCCATGCAGTGGGCGTGCTCGCGTGTTCGACGTCGACGGGACGCCACACCCTCGATTCCTTCCGGGATCTATGCGCCAAACGCGTGGTGGACTGCGCCGAGACATTGAGCGCAGAACTCGGCTACCGACACCGCTGACCAGTACCGATACCGAATCAGGCGCCCATCGTTTTCAGGAACGCAGCGTGGCGGAGGGCGCTAGTCCGTACTTGCGTTTGTACGCCGCAGAGAACCGCCCGGTGTGTGTGATCCCCCATTTCAACGCCACATCCGTCACCGACAGATTGCTACCGGATCCCGCGGAGAGTTCCTCGTGGATGCGCGACAACCGCAGATCGAGCAGGTAGTCGCGGGGGCAGACACCGAGGTACTCCCGGAAGCCCTCTTGCAGACGACGCACACTCACCCCGGCGACCTCCGCCATGTCCGCTGACGTCCAGGGCAACGACGGATCGTCGTGCACCCGGTCGAGGACCCGCTTGATGATCCGAGGCCGCGCACCTCCCGTCGGATCGGCGTCGTCGGGCATCACCGCGAGAATGAACGACGAGGTCAGGGCGCCGGAGAGTTGATCGGACACCAGTGGGTTGTGCCAGAGGGATTCGTCGGATTTGAGCTGCTCGATGACCGAACGCAGTAACGCCATCCAACTCTGCCCCGCGTCGGTCGACAGGTCGACCTGAGGGGGAAGGTGCAGGTCGGGGCGCCCGAGGATGCGGGCCATCTCTCGGTGCAGGTAGTCGCGTTCGAGCTTGACCCCGACGATCTCGCAGTCGCCACTCCACCGACGGATCGTCGCGTCGATGTCCGGTTCGAAGACGGTTGCCTGCCCCACCCCGGATGCGGTCTCGACGCCACTGGCGATCGACTCGATCGTGCCCGACAAGGGAATGTTCACGGCATAGGCGCCCGGGTGCGAACTGTGCACCGACGCCTCGGCACCCCAGCCGATCCGGGCCAACCGGATCGGCCCCAAAGGCAATGTGCGCAGGTTCAGGCGAGGTTCGACCTTCTCGAGGGGGGTGAGGTCATGCGAGAAGTACGCATGCGACACCACCTCTTCCACCTCGTCCCAGTCGGACGGGTGTCGAGTCGAATCCTCTGCCATTCTGTGATCCACCCTCGCGTTTTCGGATACCGGGGACCTTGATTCCAGTGTGATCAGGGACACGTCCCCTGGCAAACAAGGACTTTATACCTACCCGCCGCGCCAGGTGGATAGTGACCGCGCTCACTGGATCGCACATCCCTTCCGGTGTCCATATGGTCTGTGTCACACCAGATCGAACCGGA
Organism: Rhodococcus sp. F64268; assembly: GCF_023015605.1. Classification (NCBI taxonomy): domain Bacteria; kingdom Bacillati; phylum Actinomycetota; class Actinomycetes; order Mycobacteriales; family Nocardiaceae; genus Rhodococcus; species Rhodococcus sp. F64268. Next base: position 593,223 of record NZ_JALKAI010000004.1, on the reverse strand, counting down.
CAGGGAGGACGCAGACATGGAACAGCGAGACCTGCGAAACATCTTCGGACAGTTCGCAAGTGGCGTCACCGTCATCACCTGCGCCAACCGGGACGGCGAACCGCACGGCGCCACTGTCACCGCGTTCACCGCAGTGTCGCTCGAGCCGCGACTGTGCCAGGTCACCTTGACTCGCACCTCGAAGGCGTGCGGGTTCCTGTCGGGTGCACCGTTCGCCGTGAACGTCCTCGCCGCCGACCAGGTCGACACCGCGATGCACTTCGCAGGCAGGCCGCAGTCACCCGAGCCGACATGGGAGGACGGCCCCACCGCACCGGTCCTCGCCGGTACCGCCGCGACGATTTCGTGCATCCCGTGGCGCGAATACGACGGCGGTGACCACATCATCTACATCGGCGAGATCGTCGATGCCTCGAGCCGCGACGTCGATCCCCTCCTCTTCTTCCGCAGCACCTTCCACGACCTCGGCGCCCCCAGCGCGTCTGCGGCCTGGAACGGCTGCCTGGACGATCCGCACAGCGGATGGTTCGACGCCCAGACGAAGTTCACCCCGCTTCACCTGGCCACATCCCCGGCCTGACCACCACTGACACAGCGAATCCCTGCCCCACCGGACTAGGAGAAATTCCATGACCACCACCGAACCGCGCCCGGACACCCTCGACCGCTCCAAGGTCAATGTCGCCGCAGAGTGCGAAGCGAACCGGACGAAGAATTTCGCAACCCGCCCCATGACCGGCGACGAGTACATCGCCTCGATCGACGACGGCCGCGAGATCTTCCTGCACGGCGAGAAGGTCAAGGACTTCACGAACCACCCGGCGTTCCGAAACTCCATCCGGATGACCGCGCGCCTCTACGACGCGCTGCACACCGGCGAGCACGTCGACACGCTCACCACCCCCACCGACACCGGCAACGGCGGCGTCACGATGCCGTTCTTCCGCACCCCGAAATCCTCTGCCGACCTGGTCAAGGACCGCGATGCCATCGCCACCTGGGCACGCCTGACCTACGGCTGGATGGGCCGCTCCCCCGACTACAAGGCGTCCTTCCTCGGCACCCTCGGCGCAAACGACGAGTTCTACAACCCGTTCCAGGACAACGCGAAGCGCTGGTACCGGGAATCGCAGGAGAAGGTGCTGTACTGGAACCACGCGATCATCAACCCGCCGGTCGACCGCCAGCTGCCCCCGGACCAGGTCGGCGACGTGTTCATGAAGGTCGAGAAGGAGACCGACGCCGGCCTCATCGTCTCCGGAGCGAAAGTCGTCGCGACCGGCTCGGCCATCACCAACTACAACTTCATCGCCCACTACGGCCTGCCGATCAAGAAGAAGGAATTCGCGCTGATCTGCACGGTGCCGATGGATGCACCCGGCATCAAACTGATCTCCCGCGCCTCCTATTCAGAGAACGCCAACATCGTCGGCTCGCCGTTCGACTACCCGCTGTCGAGCCGCATGGACGAGAACGACGCCATCTTCATCTTCGACAAGGTCCTCGTCCCGTGGGAGAACGTCTTCATGTACGGGGACGTCGAGAAGATCAACCAGTTCCTGCCGGGTTCCGGCTTCCTCCAGCGCTTCACCCTGCAGGGCTGCACCCGCCTCGCCGTGAAACTCGACTTCATCGCCGGTCTGCTCATGAAGGCCCTCGACGCCACCGGCGCCGGCGGATTCCGAGGAGTACAGACCCGCGTCGGTGAGGTCATCGGCTGGCGCAACCTGTTCTGGTCGCTGACCGACTCCATGGTCAACAATCCCGAACCGTGGATCGGCGACACCGTCATCCCGAGGCTCGAATACGGCCTGACGTACCGGATGTTCGCGATGCAGGGCTACCCGCGCATCAAGGAGATCATCGAGCAGGACGTTGCCTCGGGCCTGATCTACCTGCCCTCGTCCGCCGCCGACTTCAAGAACCCCGACGTACGCCCGTACCTGGACAAGTACGTTCGTGGATCCGACGGCATCCAGGCGGTCGACCGTGTCAAGGTCATGAAGGCTCTGTGGGATTCGATCGGATCCGAATTCGGTGGTCGTCACGAGCTGTACGAGCGGAACTACGCAGGCAACCACGAGAACGTCAAGGCCGAACTGCTGTTCGCAGCCGAGACCCGCGGTGATGTGGCTTCCATGAAGGGCTTCGCCGAGCAGTTCATGAGCGAGTACGACCTCGACGGCTGGACCGTGCCCGACCTGGTCGGCAACGCCGACGTCTCCGCGTTCTACAAGTAACGACACCCCACACCACCGCGCGCAGGCGGACGACCCCCACCTACCCGCCTGCGCGCGGTACCCAACCATCCACCCCACGCGAAGGAGCGTCCGAGATGTCCGCCGCTTCGAATTCCGGTGCCCCTGCCCCTATCCCGGAGTTCGACGCCGTGATACTCGGGCGCTCCTTCGCTTGCCGGCGTGCGGCGGACCGCCTTCGTGACGACTTATATCTGTCGGTCTGCGAGCTGGTCAGCGTAACCTCGGCCACATACGACGACATCGACAATCGCTGGGAATTCCACGTAGGAAGCTTCGTCATCGCCCGCGCCAAGTTCGTGATCGATGGCGACGGCACGATCCACCTGCAGGGGCGTGAGGACACCGCCATCGATCCTGCAGCCGTGACCGCGCACGGATTTCCCAACCTGTTCCGCCCGGTCGGCACCGACCGGATCGATTCCCTCGGTTACACGGTGGCGTGCATCGAGTACATGCGCACGCACGGCCACGACTACTCGGAGCGGCGGTTGCGGACACCGGTCGCCGATGACGACTTTCCCGAGTTGTCCTTCGACCGGCCGATCCCGGCCATGTGGATCGGATAGAACGTGTCAGCGCCCGTAGTGATACCGGCACGCCGCAATACGCACCTCGGTGTCGGCGACCTTGTAGACAAGACGGTGTTCGTCGGTGATTCGCCTGGACCAGTACCCGGCGAAGTCGTGCTTCAGCGGCTCCGGTTTGCCGATGCCGGCGTTTCCGTTTCGTAGGATGTCCTGCACAAGAGAGTTGATGCGCTTCAACACCTTACGGTCCTGAGTCTGCCACCAGAGGTAGTCCTCCCAGGCGTTGACATCCCACACCAACCGCATCGTCAGTCGTCACCGTCGATCAGCTCGTGCGGCTGACCCTCTCCGGCTTCGAGTCGCTCCATCGCGTCGAGCAGGCGTCGCGCATTTGCCGGTGAACGCATCAGGTAGGCGGTCTCGCGAAGCGACTCGAAATCCGCCAGCGACACGATCACCACGGGCTCGTGGCCCGATCGGGTGATCACGATTTCCTCGCGGTCATTCACCACCGAATCCAGAACTTCGGCGTAACGAGCACGGGACTCGCTGTAACTCATGGTCCTCATGACAACCTCCTAACTGTACGGAAAATTGTACGTCTTATCGGACATGGCAGCAATGACCACGACACATCGGCACCGATTCCGCCGAGACGTCCGCGATCGGCTCGGATGACGCAGTCCTGCTGTCAGGAGTCGCGCAACGCTTGACTCGGCGTCATCCCGTACCGCTTCTTGAACGCCGCCGCGAATCGGGCGGGGCTGCTGAAACCCCACCGGAACGCAACGTCGGTCACCGTGACGCCGGAGCCACCGGCCGCGAGTTCTGCGTGCGCGCGGTCCAATCTGATGTCGAGCAAGGTCGCGGACGGGCTGCTTCCCACATAGTCGGCGAACGTCTCCTGCATCCGCCGCACGCTGGTGCCTGCAATCTCGGCCATATCGGCCGCGGTCCATGGACGTGACGGATCGTCGTGCAACGCGTCGAGGACACGTCGGACCATCCCCGGCCTAGCCGCCGGGGCGGCATCTTCGCTCGGAGGTGCCACCGCCAACACGAACGCGGTCGTGACGGCACCCGCGAGTTGCTGCGACACGAGGGGGTTGGCAAGCGAACCTGCGCCTTCTGAGAGCTGATCCGACAATGAGGCAACCAGGCGGCGCCAATCACCGGCCGAGCCGGTCAGATCGATCTGATCAGGCAGAACGAGCCGGGACCGCAAGGGGGCGCCCAGAATGCGGTCGGCCTCTCGCTCGAGATGATCGCGGTCGAACTTGACGCCCAGAACGGAACATGTTGCGTCCCAACGCGTGATCCGATTCGGAGTATCCGCACTGAACACGGTGGCCTGCCCCGGCCCGGAGACGACCTCACCGCCCTCACCCCTGGATTCCAGGGTGCCCGCGAGCGGAATGTTGATCTCGTACGCTCCGGGATACTCGCACTCGATCGCCACATCGACGCCCCACGCGAGCCTGCCGATCATCACCGGACCGAAATCCACCGACGACAAATGCAATTCGGGTCGCTCGGCGCCGGACATGACGGTCAATTCGTGCGGGAAGTACACGTCGGCGACCACTCGGGAGACATCCTCCCAGTCCTCGAACTCTGCCACCTCAATCACCTCCCGACTCCTGCTCGGCGACTTTCCGCGCGATGCGTATCGACTCCGCGCAATCGGTGTAGAAGCGAAGTGATCTGAATCATATGGTCCTCATCACAGCGTACGGAAGGCCCGAGCGACAGGGCCCCACGACCCACCCGAGGAGCATCACATGACGAGCACTCTCTCCTGGATCGACGAAGTCACCATGGCCCAGCTCGAGCGAAACCCGTACCCGATCTACGAGCGCCTTCGGGCCGAAGCTCCTGTCGCATTCGTACCCGTGCTGGGGGCATTCGTCGCGTCGACGACGCACGCGTGCCACACGATCGCGAACAGCGACGACTTCGAAGGAATCATCACTCCGGCCGGTGGCCGCACCTTCGGGCATCCGGCGATCATCGGAGTCAACGGTGATATCCACAAGGATCTGCGATCGATGGTCGAGCCTGCGCTGCAGCCCAGCGAAGTGGACCGCTGGGTAGAGGACCTCGTCCGACCGATCGCTCAGCGCTACCTCGAAGAGTTCGAAACGGACGGCAAGGCCGACCTCGTCACTCAATACTGCGAACCCGTCAGTGTCCGCGCACTCGGAGATCTGCTCGGTCTGAAGGACGTCAGCTCGGACAAACTTCGCGAATGGTTCCACAAGCTGTCCGACTCGTTCACCAATGCCGCCGTCGACGCCGACGGCAACTTCACCGATCAGAAACGGTTCGACGAGGGTGACGCCGCAAAGGCCGAGATCCAGTCGATCGTCGATCCTCTGATCGACCATTGGATCGAGCATCCGGACGACAGCGCCATCTCGCACTGGCTGCACGACGGCATGCCCGAGGGACAGACCCGCGACCGCGACTACATCTACCCGACTCTCTACGTCTTCCTCCTCGGTGCCATGCAGGAACCGGGGCACGCCATGTCGTCGACGCTGGCCGGACTGTTCACCCGCCCGGAACAGTTCGAGGCCATCGTCGACGAACCCGACCTGATTCCCCGGGCCATCGCCGAGGGAATGCGCTGGACGTCGCCGATCTGGTCCGGCACCGCCCGAATCGCCAAACGCGACACCGTGGTGTCCGGAATCGAGATCGCCGAGGGGTCGGTGGTCATCCTCTCGTACGGATCGGCCAACCACGACACCGACACTTTCGAGGCACCCACCGAGTACGACATGACCCGACCGCCGCTTCCGCATCTCGCGTTCGGCACCGGCAACCACGCGTGCGCCGGCATCTACTTCGCGAACCACGTCTGTCGTATCGGCTTGGAGGAATTGCTCGAAACCATCCCCAACCTCGAACGCGACACCGGTGCAGACGTCGAGTTCTGGGGCTGGGGCTTCCGCGGCCCCACCTCACTGCACGCAACCTGGGAGGTTTGACATGTCGTACACCGTCACCACCGGCACGACGTCGGTCGACTGTGGCCCTGAGCAACCGATTCTCGACGCGTTCCTGCGCAGCGGAGTGTGGATGCCCAACTCGTGCAATCAGGGAACGTGCGGCACGTGCAGGGTCAAGGTGCACTCCGGGTCGGTCGATCACCGGAACTCGCCCGAGGGCACCCTTTCGCAGGCCGAGCGATCCGACGGCTACGCACTCGCGTGCCAGGCCACACCGTGCAGCGACACGTCGATCGACCCCCCTGCCGCCGACGAGGTCGCGACCACTCACGCGCTGCGCGACTTCGTCGCCACGGTCTCCGAAGTACGAGACATCGCCGACGACACACGGCGGGTGCTGTTGACTCTCGACGAACCGCTCACGTTCTCGGCCGGACAGTACGTGGAGGTCACCGTCCCAGGAAGTTCGGCGAAGCGTCAATACTCCCTCGCGAACCCTCCGACAGAACCGAAGCTGCTCGAACTGCATGTGCGTCGGCAGCCGGGTGGCGTGGCCTCCGAGTGGCTGTTCGGCACGGTCGAGGTAGGCGATCGGATCGACATCACCGGCCCGTACGGCGACTTCACGTTCGATGAGGACGCCACCGGCCCGATGGCGCTGCTCGGCGGCGGCACCGGCCTCGCACCGCTCAAGGGCATCATCCGTCATGCGCTCGCACTCGACCCGGAACGGGAGATCCTGCTTTACCATGGGATTCGGACCTGCGCCGATGTGTACGACGCCGACTTCTTCCGCGAGCTCGAGGACAAGCACCCGGGCCTGCGATACGTCACCTGCGTAAGCCGTGAGAACGGAGGCGACCGGGAAGGCTACGTCACCGATGCCTTCGTGAAGGATGTCAGCTCTGCGAAGGAGTTCACCGGCTACATCTGTGGGTCGGAGAAGTTCGTCGAAGCCGCGGTGAAGTCGTTCAAACGGCGCAGGATGTCCCCGCGCCGGATCCGGCGCGAGAAGTTCACCGCAGCCGGGTAAGGTCCCGCGCCCCGAATGGGCCGAATGTCACCTTCATGCAGCTCGAGCTCATGAAGGTGACATTCGGCCATTCTGTTCGTCCAGGGTCCTTCGTCCTCCGACCGCGGGGTCCTAGGTATCACTAGGCATTTACCCGGTGTGACCGCAAACACAGGATGTCAGGGTAGTAGTAATGCCGGACACAGCCCGTCCGAGCCCCACCCCGACACAGCCTGTCCGACCGCCGCCACGGCAACTGTGTTCGGACCGGAATCGGACACCGACGCTGTTCGTCCCGGGAACTACGCCGACACTGGAGGATCCCCATGACCGACATCGTGGAGCACGTGCGCACTCATCTCGACGGAGCCCTCGTCGAAGACCCCGCAACCGGACGGCACCAGGTCCGACGCGACGTCTTCACCGACGAAGAGATCTTCGAACTCGAGATGAAGTACATCTTCGAGGGCAACTGGGTGTACCTCGCGCACGAGAGCCAGATCCCGAATGTCGGCGACTACTTCACCACCAACATCGGTCGTCAGCCCATCGTCATCAGCCGCGACAAGGAAGGCGAACTGCACGCCCTGATCAACGCGTGCAGCCACCGCGGCGCGATGCTGTGCCGCCGCAAGACCGACAACCGCACCACCTTCACGTGCCCGTTCCACGGCTGGACCTTCCGCAACAACGGCAAGCTGCTCAAGGTCAAGGATCCTCGCGACGCCGGCTACCCCGAACAGTTCAACACCGACGGCAGCCACGACCTGCGCAAGGTGGCGAAGTTCGAGAGCTACCGCGGCTTCCTCTTCGGTTCGCTCAATCCCGACGTCAAATCCCTCGAGGAACACCTGGGCGACTCCGCCAAGATGATCGACATGCTCGTCGACCAGTCCCCCGAAGGACTCGAGGTGCTGCGCGGTTCCTCCACCTACACCTATGACGGCAACTGGAAGCTCCAAGCGGAGAACGGTGCGGACGGCTACCACGTTTCGGCGACGCACTGGAACTACGCGGCCACGACCGCGCGTCGCACCGCCGGTGAATCGGCCAACGAAACCAAGGCCATGGATGCAGGCACGTGGGGCAAGCAGGGCGGCGGCTACTACTCGTTCGAGCACGGCCACCTGCTGCTGTGGATGTGGTGGGGCAACCCGGAGGACCGCCCGCTGTACCCGCGCAAGGACGAGCTCGCCAAGGAATTCGGTGAGAAGAAGGCCGAGTTCATGGTGGGTGCATCGCGCAACCTGTGCCTGTACCCGAACGTGTACATCATGGACCAGTTCTCGTCGCAGATCCGGCATTTCCGCCCGATCTCCGTGGACAAGACCGAGGTGACGATCTACTGCATCGCACCCAAGGGTGAGAGCGCCGAGGCACGCGCAGGCCGCATCCGCCAGTACGAGGACTTCTTCAACGCCACCGGCATGGCCACCCCCGACGACCTCGAGGAATTCCGGTCCTGCCAGAAGACGTACCTCGCGACCGCAGCTCCGTGGAACGACATGAGCCGCGGCGCCACCCACATCCTCAACGGCCCGGATCAGGTCGCGAAAGATCTCGGCATGGACAACGTCCTGTCCAGCGGCGTGAAGACCGAGGATGAAGGCCTCTATCCGATCCAGCACGGCTACTGGCTCGACACGATGCGCAAGGCCGTCGACGCCGAAGCTGCAGCATCCGCCGCCGGCGAGCCCACCGCGCTCTGAGAGGTACGAAATCATGACCACAGCAACAAATTTGACGCAGAACGACATCGAACAGTTCCTCTACAAGGAAGCGCGGTTGCTCGACGACCGCGAGTTCGAGCAGTGGCTCGAGTGCTACCACCCCGAGGCCGAGTACTGGATGCCTGCGTGGGACGACAACGGCAAACTCACCGAGGATCCGCAGTCCGAGATCTCGCTGATCTACTACCCCAACCGAGGCGGACTCGAAGACCGCGTATTCCGCATCCGCACCGACCGTTCGTCGGCGACGTCGCTGCCCGAACCGCGTACCGGCCACAACATCACCAATGTCGAGGTCCTCGAGCGCCGCGGCACCGAGATCGATGTGCGCCACAACTGGTTCTCGTTGTACTTCCGCTACAACACCACGGATACCTACTTCGGCACGACCTTCATCACGCTCGATGTCTCGGGTGATCAGCCGGTCATCAAGAAGAAGAAGATCGTCCTGAAGAACGACTACATCCACCACATCGTCGACGTCTACGTCGTCTAGTACCCGGAATCACGAGAGGAGGCTTGGGCACCATGACATTCCAGGTGGCATTGAGCTTCGAGGACGGGGTCACCCGCTTCATCAAGGTCAAGCCGAACGAGACCGTCGCAGACGCGTCGTACAAGGCGCGGATCAACATCCCCCTCGATTGCCGCGACGGCGCGTGCGGCACCTGCAAGGCGTTCTGCGAATCCGGCACTTACGACGGCGGCGACTGCATCGAGGATGCGCTGACCGACGAGGAAGCAGAACAGGGTTACTGCCTGCCGTGTCAGATGATGCCCGAGTCGGATCTGGTGGTGCAGATCGCCAGCACCTCGGATGTCGCGAAGACCGCGGCGGCCTCGTACACCGCGACGATCACCGAACTCAATCGATTCTCCGAGAGCGTCGTCGGCTTCACCGTCGAGATCGACAACCGGGACGACCTGGTGTTCCTGCCCGGGCAGTACGTCAACATCGGGGTTCCCGGTAGCGACGACGGCACCGGCAAGCTGGCGACGCGGTCGTACTCGTTCAGCACCGGCCCCCACGACAATTCGCTGGCATTCCTGGTGAAGATCACCGAGGGCGGCCTGATGTCGGAGTACCTGCGCGACCGCGCTCAGGTGGGCGACACTCTCGAATTCACCGGCCCCTTCGGAAGCTTCTTCCTCCGCGAGCGCAAGCGCCCGTCGCTGCTGCTCGCCGGCGGGACCGGACTCGCCCCGCTGTTGTCGATCCTGTCGAAGATTCAGAGTGAGGGCACCGATCATCCGGTGCACCTCATCTACGGCGTCACGTTCGACCACGACCTCGTCGAACTCGAGAAGCTCCAGGCCTATGCGGAGTCTCTGCCGAACTTCACGTTCGACTACTGTGTCGCCGACAAGGATTCGTCGGCCCCGAACAAGGGCTACGTGACCGGACTGTTCGAGCCGCAGCACCTCAACGACGGCGACGTCGACATCTACCTGTGCGGACCACCGCCGATGGTGGAAGCGGTGCGTAATCACCTGTCGGAGAACAGCATCACTCCCGTGAACTTCTACTTCGAGAAGTTCAACACCTCTGCTACCCCGGGCGGGGCGACCGCCCCGGCCCCCACCGACGCGGAGAAGGCAGCTGCCGAGAAGGCCGCTGCCGAAACAGGACGGCCCGTCGCACTCGAGACCCCTGCATCGCCGGGCAACTACGAGATCGGCGAGGAGCACCCGCCCGTCGCCGAGTCCGACGAGCAGTTCGACGCCCGCATGGCGCTCGAACTCGGTGTCCTCGAGCTCACCATCGGCCGCCTCACCCCCGAGCAGCTCGTGGAGTTCCGGATTCTCGCTGAGGCATCCGGCGCGTCCGTCGAAGGTGATCACTTCACCGACGCCGCCGCGTTCACAGACACCACCGCGGCGTTCCACGAGTACTTGTTCCGCTGCTGCACCAATCCGGTGCTGCTCGAGGCCTACAACCGCCTCGAGGTGACACAGTTGATGCACCAGGTGCTGCGTGACGCGCACTGGATCGAGGGACACATCATCGACGAGCACCTGCAGCTCGTCGAGGCGTTCGAGAAGGGCGACAAGGCCGCAGCACGCGACCTGATGATCGCGCATTCCGGCCACGCCAAGGAGACGATGCGTCGAGCGATCGCCGAGGGCGCAGCAGCGGGTGCACGATGAGCGACGTGAAGTTCTTCCCGGGACGGTTCGACGGCCGGTGTGTGACGATCACCGGCGCCGCACAGGGCATCGGTCTCGCAGTTGCGACCCGCGTCGCGGCCGAAGGCGGGGAGGTCGTCCTCGTCGACCGCGCCGAACTCGTCCACGAGGTCGCCGAAACACTGCGCGCCGACGGCGGCAAGGCACATTCCGTGACCGCAGACCTCGAAACCTTCGAGGGGGCGGAGGAGGCACTCTCGTTCGCGGTGCAGGCGGCCGGACGACTCGACGTGCTCATCAACGTGGTCGGCGGCACCATCTGGGCCAAGCCGTACGAGCACTACGCGCCCGACGAGATCGAGAAAGAGATCCGCCGGTCGCTGTTCCCCACGTTGTGGTCGTGCCGCGCGGCTGCGCCGTACCTGATCGACCAGCGTTCCGGCACGATCGTGAACGTGTCGTCCGTGGCGACGAGCGGGGTGAACCGGGTTCCGTATGCCGCGGCGAAAGGTGGCGTCAACGCCATCACCTCCGCGCTTGCGCTCGAGCTGTCGCAGTACGGCGTTCGCGTCGTCGCCACCGCCCCGGGCGGGACCGTCGCGCCGGAGCGGCGGGTCGCGCGGGGGCCTGCCCCGCAGACCGAGCAGGAGAAGGCCTGGTACCAGCAGATCGTGGACCAGACCGTCGATTCTTCGCTGCTCAAGCGGTACGGCACGCTCGAGGAGCAAGCCGCGGCGATTACTTTCCTGGCCTCCGATGAGGCCTCGTACATCACCGGTTCGGTCCTTCCCGTAGCCGGAGGCGATCAAGGCTGACAGCCGTTCGACCGGGCCTCGCCAGTGGGCCTTCCCCTGCTGGTGAGGCCACTTTTCTGCCCGAATTCATTTGTGACCTCTCACACAAACCGGAGCATGTAATGACCCGAACCACACAGACCTGGGCCAGCCCACAGCACAAACGAAGCGTCATCTGGATCGTCGCTCTCGCCACCGTCGCGATCATCTTCGACGGATACGACCTCGTCGTGTACGGAACTGTTCTTCCGACACTCATGGGCGACCCCACCCAGCTCGGCGAAATCTCCGCGCAGCAGGCCGGGGCACTCGGCTCCTACGCCCTGATCGGTGTCATGGTCGGTGCTCTAGTCACCGGCGCGTTCGGCGACCGCGTCGGCCGCCGCAAGATGATGCTGATCAACATCGTGTGGTTCTCGGTCGGTATGGGCGCAGCAGCCTTCTCGACGAGCATCGCGATGTTCGGTGGCCTCCGGTTCTTCACCGGTATCGGTGTCGGCGGCCTGGTCGCCACCGCCGGTGCCGTCGTCGCGGAATTCGCCCCGCCCGGCAAGCGCAACCTGTTCAACGCCATCGTCTACAGCGGTGTCCCCGCCGGAGGTGTCCTCGCATCACTGCTCGCGATCCTGTTGCGTGACGTCATCGGGTGGCGCGGACTGTTCCTGATCGGCGCTCTGCCGCTCGTCATCCTGTTTCCACTCGCGCTGGCCAAGCTCCCCGAATCACCCGCGTGGCTGGCCTCCCGCGGTCGCCTCGACGAAGCGAAATCCACCTGCGACAAGTTCGGCTTCCCGATGCCCACGGCCGCGCCTGCCGCACCCACCGAGAAGGTCGGCTTCGCTGCGCTCGCCACCAGGAAGTACGCGCTCGGCACCGGTCTGCTCGGCCTGATGAGCTTCGCCGGCCTGCTCCTGACCTATGGCCTGAACACATGGTTGCCGAAAATCATGGCCGACGCCGGCTACAACGCCGACGGCTCGCTCGCATTCCTCCTCGTCCTCAACGGCGGTGCCATCATCGGCGGCCTCATCGCATCGAAGATCGCCGACGGTCGCGGTCCGCAATCCGTCATCGTGACCACCTTCTTCCTCGCCGCCGTTGCCCTGGTGACGCTCACGCTCGGGTTCCCTCTGTCCGTACTCCTCACCGCCGTCGCGATCGCCGGTGTCGGCACGATCGGCACCCAGGTGCTCGTCTACGGGTTCGTGTCCAACTACTACGACACCCCCGCTCGCGCAGCCGGTGTCGCATGGTGCGCCGGGTTCGGCCGACTCGGCGGGATCTTCGGCCCGATCATCGGTGGCCTTTTGATCGGCGCCGGCTTCGCGAACAACGTGAACTTCTACATCTTCGCGGTGATCGCTCTCGCCGGTGGCCTCGTCACGTTCTTCGTTCCCCGACCGCTGCAGCACAACACGCGGATCGACGTTCCGGACGCCTCGACCGGGACTACCGTGGATGCGTGACGGACAATTCGATGCTGGTAGGACGTGACACCGAGCTCTCGCAGCTCGACCGACTACTCGACGGGGCGCGCGCCGGGTCTCCCGTGCTCGCCCTCGTCGAGGGTCCACCCGGCATCGGAAAAAGCGCTCTCGTGCGGTCTTTCACGAGCAGGCACCGTGATATACACGCACAGTTCGCATCAGGGGCGCCGTGGGAGTCGGACCATCCGTGGGCGGTCCTCGAACAGTTGACGCACGCCCCGGAGCCGGGGGCCGACCCCATCGATGCTGCGCATGCGTACCTGGACACGATCCACAGCACCACGATCATCGTCGTCGATGACGCCCACTGGTCGGATATCGAGTCGTTGCAGTCGCTTTCGTCGATGATCCGCCGCGCACACCAACGCCCGATCCTGATGTTGTGGGTGATCCCCGACGTCCTGCCCGACGGCATCGACGACACCACCGCACGAATCCTGTCGTCGCAACGGGCCGACACCATCCATGTCCGCGCCCTCACCTCCGGCGATGTCGCCCAGCTCGCGCTTCTCCGCGCGGGCGTGGACCTCTCACCCTGGACGGCTCAACGCCTGCACGAGCACACACTCGGGAGTCCCCGGCCGGTGTTGCAACTCCTCGACGAGATCCCGCGCGCCCAATGGCAGCGGTGGCAGGCGCGGTTCCCCGCACCTGCGCAACACGCCGCAGCAGTCCGACGCGTCCTCACCGCCTGCTCACCCGACACACGCGCCCTCATCGAAGCAGCGGCGATCCTGGGCACCGGATCGCCGCTCGCTCCGGCTGCCGCACTTGCCGAAGTCGACGACCCCACACCGTTGCTCGACGAAGCACACACCGCCGGTCTGCTGACGATGCGGGAACGGCAGGGCATCGTCACCCTGCTGTTCCCCGACCCGATGACCAGCGCCGCCGTCACCGACGAGATCGGGCCGGCGCGGTGGCGCGAACTGCATGCGCGAGCGGCCACACTTGTCGACGACGAGGGCAACGCCCTGTTCCATCTGGTGTCGGCCACACCCGCCGCCGACGGCACCCTCGCGGACAAACTCGATCGGTTCGCTCGGCAACGCGCTGCCGACGGTGCATGGGCGCAGGCCGCCGAGGCGCTCATCACGGCAGGTCGCATCACGCCCGAACGCGACCTCCGCACACAACGTTTGATCCGCGGGGTCGACGCACTCACCGGCGCCGCCGATCTCCCCCAGGCTCAGACCTTCGTTCCCGAGATCGAAAGCGCCCCCGGAGGTCCGATGCGCAACGCGGTCCTCGGCTACCTCGCAATCCAGCGGGGCCGCGCCGCCGAGGCGCACTACCTGCTCTCGGAAGCCTGGACGATGGTCGACGAGTCGGAGAGCGACCCCGAACTGGCAGCGATGATCTGCCAGCGGATGGTTCTGCACTCGCTGGCCAGGATGCGCGGCGACGAACTCGTGGCCTGGGCCGATCGCGCCTCGTCGCTGGTCCCGGGCAATGCACCCGCCGTCGTGGAGTCCAACGCCATCCGGGGCCTCGGCCTGGGCATGACCGGACGCATCGACGAGGCCCGTGCTTCGTACGCCGGCCTTGCCGACCACGTCCGTCTCGGAGCACAGAGCCAGCGCATCCGCATGGCCGAAGGCTGGCTCGCGTTGGCGTTGGATGCGCCCGATCGTGCCCGTACCGAACTGGAAGCCTCCGAACCCACCACGTTCCGCGGTGGCTCTCTCCGGATCTCCCTGTGGGCGCAAGCGTGGCTCGCCCGCACCCAGTTCACCCTGGGGGCGTGGAGCGATGCCCTGCGCACCGTGGATCGGGCCGCTGCACAACTCGATTCGACCGGTCTGGATCTGCTGCGGCCACTCGTCCATTGGACGGGAGCCCAGGTGCATGCGCTGCGCGGCAACTGGGATGCCGCGCGCGAGCACCTGCGGCGCGGCCGCGCCGGGAGCAATGACTACACGCTCATGCTCGTCCCCTCCTGCATCTCCGCAGCCCAATGCGCAGAGGTAGCAGCAGATTACGACGGGGTGCTCCGCCAACTCGACCCCCTCGTGACCCTGCGGCACAGAGAAGCCCTCGACGAACCCGGATTCTGGCCGTGGCCCGATCTCTACGGCAACGCGCTGGTGATGACCGGCCGCGTCGACGACGCCGACGCCTTCCTGCGCCCCCACGAAGAACGTGCCGCCGAGCGAGGTCACCGTTCCGCGAAAGCACGACTCGGGTACGTGCGCGGACGCATTCACGGCGCGCGCGGCGACATCGACGCAGCCCGCGACTCCTTCGAGAGTGCATTGTCCGAAATCGACACCCTCCCATTGCCGTACGATCGCGCACGCATCAATTTCGCGTACGGGCAGACCTTGCGCCGCGCCGGACGGCGACGTGACGCAGACAGTGTGATCCGCACCGCGCGGGAGCTGTATGCCGTGCTCGGCGCGGGCTCGATCGTCGCGCGCTGCGACCGCGAGCTCAAAGCGGGCGGGTTGAAGTCCGGCGACGCGGTGAGCATTCGGAATCACACCGACGTGTCCGCGTTGACACCGCAGGAACGTGCTGTCGCCACACTCGTCGCGTCGGGCCACACCAACAAGGAAGTGGCGGGAGAACTGTTTCTCTCGGTCAAGACCGTCCAGTACCACCTGACCCGCGTCTATGCGAAGTTCGGCATCCGCTCACGCAGCGAGCTCGCAGCACGTTTCCGCCAAGAAGAGTAAGGAAGAAGCAGCCCGATGACAGCTGTCGACGACGTCACACGCCCCGACACCGACCTGTTCGAGCGGCCCCCTCGGCCATGGCTCCGGCCCGCGGCGGTGTTGCGTGACTTCGGACCCAGGTACGTATCGAACGGGCTCATCGGACTGATCTTCTCGTGCACCGGGCCTGTCGCCGTGATTCTCGCGGCAGGCGCCACCGGCGGGCTGTCACAGGCGGAGTTGGCGTCGTGGATCTTCGGGGTCTTCGCGCTCAACGGCATCCTCACGATCGCCATGAGCCTCGCCTACCGGCAGCCGCTCGGCTTCTTCTGGACGATCCCCGGCACGATTCTCGTCGGCGGGTCCCTCACCCACCTGAGCTGGGCCGAGGTGGTCGGGGCGTTCTTCGCCACGGCCGCATTGATCACCGTGCTGGGAGTGACGGGCCTCGTCCGCCGCACAATGGAAGCGCTCCCCATGCCCATCGTGATGGCCATGGTCGCGGGTGTGTTCCTGTCGTTCGGGACGAACCTGGTGAAGGCCCTGGGCTCCGATTTCGCGATCGCAGTGCCCATGATTGTGGTGTTCCTGCTGCTCAGCACGGTAGGAGCACTGGGCCGGTGGATGCCGCCCATCCTGGGGGCACTGCTCGCCGGCGCCGTCGCGGTCGCGTTCTCGGGCCGGTTCGAACCGCAGCCCGGCAGTGGAAACGTCTTTGCAGCACCGGTCTTCACCGCGCCGGTCTTCACCTGGTCGGCACTTCTCGAACTGGTGGTTCCGCTCGCGATCACCGTCATCGTCGTTCAGAACGGGCAAGGTGTGGCCGTGCTGCGCTCGGTCGGGCACAACCCGCCGATCAACGTCTCCACGATCATGTGCGGGCTGTGGTCGTTCCCCGCTGCCTGCGTCGGAGCAGTGTCGACCTGCTTGACCGGCCCTACGAACGCGCTGCTGACCTCGTCCGGTGAGCGGTCCCGCCAGTACACAGCGGCGTTGACGTGCGGCGCGCTGGCAATCATCTTCGGGCTGTTCGCACCACTGTTCGTGCGTTGGATGATCGCGGCCCCGGCGTCGTTCGTCGCGGTCCTGGGTGGCCTCGCAATGCTCAAGGCCCTGCAGGGTGCGTTCGTCGCCGGGTTCAGTCGCCGCTACACAATGGGTGCGCTCGTCGCGTTCATCGTCACGGCGTCCGACGTGATGTTCTTCAACATCGGTGCGGCGTTCTGGGGGATCGTCGGTGGTGTCGCGGTGTCGTGGTTGCTCGAACGCCAGGATTGGACGGATCCCCACGGCGAGTAGGAAGTCCGGCTTCTGGCAGCATGCGTGAATGGCCTTCCGCTCCCGCGTCACAGCGCTGATCGTGTCGATCGTCGTGCTGGTACTGATCGTCGCCGCATTCACGGCGTATCGCCTCATGGATTCGAGGAGCACGCAACTGTTCGGCACCCTCGTCGACCGCGTGGACACCGACGAGAAGGTCGTGGCGCTGACGCTCGATGACGGGCCGAGCCCGCTCACACCCGAGGTGTTGCAGACTCTCGCGGACGCCGATGTACCTGCCACCTTCTACGTCACGGGCACAGAGATGGCCGAGCGACCCGAACTCGGTCGAGCGATTGTCGAGGCCGGTCACGAACTCGGGAACCACACCGCAACACACCGCAGGATGGTTTTCGTCGGCCGCGACACCGTCGCGGAGGAAATCGAGAGCACCGACGCTGCAATCCGCGACGCCGGTTACGACGGAGAGATCACCTTCCGGCCGCCCTACGGAAAGAAACTGATTGCGCTTCCCCGCTATCTCGACGAACACGACCGGACCACCGTCATGTGGGACGTCGAACCGGACTCGGCCTCGTCCGACACCGGCGAGATCGTCCGGACAGCACTCGAGGAGACACGCCCCGGTTCGATCATCCTGCTGCACGTGATGTACCCATCCCGGACGTCGTCGCTCGAGGCGATTCCCGACATCGTCGACGGTCTGCGCGCCGAGGGGTACCGGTTCGTGACGGTGTCGGATCTGCTCGGCCGGTGAGCTCGACGCAGCGCGAACTGGACGAACAACGAAGGGGATACCGGCACGATGTCGGGTAAAGAGCACTCACGACAGCGCAGTGCCTGACAATCTGTTCTTCGAAGACCACCGACGGAAGGATTCCGATGGCACGTCCGGTTCGCGTCGTCGTTCTCGGTTCCGGATCGTGGGGCACCACGGTCGCGGGGCTCGCGGCTCGCAACACCCCGACTCTGCTGTGGGCGCGCAACCCCGACACTGCAGCCGAGATCAACGAGACCCATCGCAACAGCCGGTACCTCGGCGACCGGGAACTGCCGAAGGATCTGCGTGCGACATCGGATCTCGTCGAGGCGGCCCACGAGGCCGACGTGATGGTGGTGGGTGTGCCGTCGCACGCGGTGCGCGCGACCCTCGAACCGATCGCCGACGAAGTGCGGGCCTGGGTGCCGTTGCTGTCCCTGGCGAAAGGACTCGAGCCTGGCACCCGGCTGCGGCCGACGCAGGTGGTCTCGGAATGCCTGCCCGGGCACCCGGTCGGCCTGCTGTCGGGGCCGAACATCGCCAGCGAGATTGCCGACGGCATGGCTGCGGCATCGGTCGTGGCGATGCAGGCCGAGTCGGTGGCGACGGCGCTACAGCCGCTGTTCGCGTCGAAAGTGTTTCGTGTGTACCGCAACACCGATGTACTCGGGTGTGAACTCGGCGGCGTGTTGAAGAACATCATCGCGATCGCCGCGGGAATGGCCGAGGGGCTGGGGGTGGGCGACAACACCCGGGCGATGGTGCTGGCGCGTGGCCTCGCCGAAATGACCCGGCTCGGGGAAGCAATGGGTGCCGATCCGCGCACGTTCGCGGGCCTGACCGGGATCGGTGATCTGATCGCCACCTGCATGAGCCCGGCATCGCGGAACCGGCGTGTGGGCGAGTCGCTCGCACGCGGCCTGACATTGGACGAAACCCTCGCCGAGCTCGGTCAGGTCGCAGAGGGCGTCAAGACCGCACCGACGGTGATGGAACTCGCGCGCGAATACGACGTCGTGATGCCGATCGCGGCGGAGGTGGAGGCGGTGGTCGCGGAGAGGCGCTCGCCTGCCGAGGCGTACCGAGGGCTACGGAGGGTTGCGGCCGGACACGAGCAGGACATCGTGTGATTTCCACTGTCCGGCCGCTGCATGTCAACTGCGGGACCGTAGCCGCTCCACGACGGACGATAATGCGCTGATCTCACTCCGGTCCAACGCAATTCCGAGTTCCAGTACCGTGTCGACGACTTCGGCGACCGATAACTTCGTGTGTTCGGTGGCCCTTCCTGGGGTTCGGGTCGTGCGCGCAGCTTCGGTGAGTGTGACGTGAGCGTGCGGCATGTGGCGCATGACCATGAGGTGATTCACGAACGGCGAATTCTCCTCGCGCGAGGTGATGAAATGCCCGGTCCTGACGTCGGCTGGATGGACCGGGCTCTCGTCGACGTAGTGTTCGGCGTCGCCCTCCCGTGTGAGCGCCCAGACGGTGGTGCCCTGATCGGTGAGCCCTCGCACGCCGAACTGCCGGTCTCCCTCCGCGCGTGTAGCACCGTCCTTCAGCGCGATGGGTCCGGTAATGCTGAATCCGAAACCCGGGTCGCACAACCATCTCTCACCATCGAGCTCGACGTGGATCGTCATGTGGGTCCGGGTATTGGTCGGCTCGTGCACTCGCCCCAATGCCCGGCGCACAGAGAATCCGAGGTGTTCGAGCGCCGCTGCGAAGATCTGCGAATGCTCGAAGCAGTAACCACCTCGGCTTCGTCGCACCAATTGTTCCTGGATCGCGTCGGGCGCGACGCCGGGATGGGTGCCGAGCAGCACGTCCACGTTCCCGAAGGGAAAGGTACGCACGTGGGCGCCGTGCAATTCCTCGAGCAGGTCGAGGGTCGGCGCGGTGGGCCGAACTCCGACGGCGGCGAGATACTCCGGGACATCGAAGAGGTCGGTGCGCCACGACCGTCCCATGAGCGGCTGTTCGTCCATTCCCACGCCCTTCTGCGAGACATGCGGTCGGCGGATATTCCTGCAGTCTCACACAGCGTGGCTCTCGGCGACAGAACGCACGTCCCCATGGGAATATTCCAATATCTCAGCTGTGCGCTAGATATGCGTATATTCCTCGATTCTTCGCATGCAACCGGTGGTGGATCGAGGCGCAAGCCGAGGACGTCGACCATCCTGGTCCGCACGCCGGATCACCGACCCTGAACGAGCGCTAAGTCCTCGCTTGTGCCATCGTGGTCGACATGACCAGCAACGCAGAGATGTTGTCGACCCTCCTCGACTCCCGCTACAGCTGCCGCGGCTTCCTCGACAAACAGGTACCGCGCGAGGACATCGAACGCATGCTGCAGATGGGACAGCGCACCGCGTCGTGGTGCAACTCCCAGCCGTGGCGCGTGCATCTCGTCAACGGAGACGCCATCGAACGCCTTCGTGAGGCGCTCTACGCGCAAGCCTCGTCCGGCGAACTCGACCCCGATATCCCGGGTCCGGTCGAGTACCGGGGCGAGTACGCCGAACGCCGCCGCGGAGCGGGATACGCGCTGTACAACGCGCTCGGCATCGCCCGCGACGACTACGCGCGCCGCACCGAGCAGATGCTCGAGAACTACCGATTCTTCGGCGCACCGCACGTCGCGATCATCACCACCGACAAGGCCCTCGGTGTGTACGGTGCGGTCGACTGCGGTGGCTATGTCTCCACGCTGCTGCTCGCCGCGGAGTCCCTCGGCATCGCTGCCGTCCCGCAGGCCGCCGTACCCATGGCCGGGACGGCGTTGCGGCGCGAACTGAACATCGGCGACGACCGCGACGTCGTCTGCGCGATCGCCTTCGGGTACGCAGACGACGCTCATCCGGCCAACACGTGCCGCACCGATCGGGCATCGCTCGACGACACCGTCGAGTGGGTGGACGAATAACCCACCCGAGGGTCGGTATTGCTCGGCCACGCCGCGACGGAAGGTGGTGTGACATCCACACCACCCGAGAGGACCACCGCCGTGGCCGACAAGAACACCGAACTCCTGCTCCGCCACTGGGTACCGCGCGCCGTCGCCGGCGAGCCGCACGCCGTCGGCACCGTGGTGAGCTGTGTACGCCCGCACATCCTGCAGTTCTGCACCGCCCGCATGGATGAGCAGACCCGGGCACACACACCCGCCGAAGACGTCGCGCAGGAAACCTGCCTGGCCCTGGTACGCGCGCTGCCCCGATACGACGATCGAGGCGGGTCGGTGTTGCGGTTCGCCTTCGCGATCGCAGCAAACAAGGTCGTCGACGCCCGGCGCAAAGCACCGCGCCCGGTTGCGCCCGTCCACGAGGTACACGAACCCTCACCCGACGAGGATGTACTCGACAGCGAACTCGCCGCTGCTGCAAGTCGTTTCGTCGACCTACTGCCGGAGCAACAACGCCAGATCGTGATTCTGCGAATCTTCCGCGGCTACAGCACCGAACGCACCGCACTCATGCTCGGCACCACACCCGGCGCTGTGCGCGTGGCGCAGCACCGTGCCTTGACGCGTCTACGCACACAGATCAGTCTGTTTGAGCACGAAGATACTTCCCGAAGTGCGGCACGGTGAAGCCGATGAATCCTCGTTCGGCTGAATAGATCAGGCCCTTCTTGATGAGTCCGTCGCGAGCCGGCGACAGCGACGCCGGTTTGCGTCCGAGTTCCACTGCGATCTTCGACGTGGGCACCGGGCCGTCGTCGCCGGAGAGTTCGGCCATTGCGCGCATGTATTCGCGTTCGGCGGGTGTTGCCCGCTCGTAGCGGGAGCCGAAGAAGCCGACGGCAAGTTCCTCCTCCGCGTCGGGGGACCCGACTCGCACATCGTCGGGGGTGATCGGACTGGCCGCGGCGACGTCCCACGTGGCTTTTCCGTAGGCCTGAACGAAATACGGGTAACCATCGGCCATTTCGTACAGCACGTCGAGCGCTTCCTGCGTGAATTCGACGTCTTCGCGTTCCGCAGGGGCGATCAGTGCGTGGTCTGCCGCTTCGCGGTCGAGTCGGTCGATGCGGTGATAGGTGAACAATCGCTCGGAGTACGACTTGGACGCCGACAGCACGGCGGGCAGATGCGGCAGCCCCGCGCCGACGACGATGAGCGGCGCAGCATCCTGACTCAATTCGTGGCACGCGCCGCAGATCGCGGAGACGTCGTCGGGGCCGAGGTCCTGCATCTCGTCGACGAACAGGGCGATCCCGACGCCCACGTCGCGCGCGAGTCCGGCAGCGTCGACGAGCAGTTCGACGAGATCGATCTCGATGTCGCCGGAGTCGGCGCGACCCTTGACCGCAGGGGCGTCGATGCCGGGTTGCCAACGTTCGCGCATGCCCTTGTCGGCGGTGGCGCGCAGCGCAAACGACTTGAGGACGCCGAGGAAGTAGTCGACCGATTCCGGATCCGGATGGCCCGCAGCTATCTCGCGGACAGCCATGTGGAGCGCGGACGACAGAGGCCGGCGCAGACCTTGATCGGGGCGGGCTTCGATCTTGCCGGTACCCCAGCTCTTCGCGATCGCGAGCGAGCGCAGGTGGTTGAGCAGGACGGTCTTGCCGACTCCGCGGAGGCCGGTGAGCACGACGCTGCGCTCGGGTCTTCCTCGTGCGATGCGTTCGAGCACCACGCCGAAGGCTGTGAGCTGTTTCTCTCGGCCGGCGAGTTCGGGTGGGCGCTGCCCCGCGCCGGGGGCGTACGGGTTGCGGACCGGGTCCATCGGTCGATGGTAACGACGATGTCAGGGGATTCTGAGTTCCTCTAGCGCGTGTCTTGACTTCCTCCTCCGCGTGAACACGAAGGATTCCTACGCAGCCTCACCATCCGGCAAGATCTGTTCAGCGGGTTCCTGCTTCACCGGGTCCGCGCATGCAAGCACACGTCTTACGCTCCCTCCACAAGCGTTTACCCTCTCCACCAGCCCAGCGGCGAGCATCACATTCACAGCGGCGTTGTAATCCCGATCCAGCACCAACCCACACGACGAGCACACCCACACCCGCACATCCAGCGGCTTCTTCCCGTCCCGCACCCCACAGCCCGCGCACACCTGCGACGTCGGTTCCCACTGACTGATCGTGTGCACCACCGCGCCATACCGGGCGGCTTTCTCCTCGATCAACCGCCTGAGGGTCGACCAGCCGGCATCGTGTACCGACTTCGCCAACCTCGTGCGCGCCAAACCCGCCACCGACAACCCCTCGAGGGCGACCGCTTGGTTCTCGCGGACCAACCTCAGTGCCAGCTTGTGGTGGTGATCCAGGCGGGTCTCCCGCACCTTCCGGTGCGCCGCCGCGACCTTCCGGCGAGCCTTATCCCGATTCTTCGACCCCTTCATGGTGCGTGAGTATGCCCGCTGCGCACGGGCCAATCCTCGCTCCTTCGACCGCAACCAGCGAGGATTGTCGATCTTCTCGCGAGTACCGTCGTCATAGACGATCGTCGCCAGATCCGTCAACCCCACATCCACACCGGCAGCCCGAGCCGGCGAAGCCGGAACCACCGCCGGCGCCGGCTCATCAACGACGAAGGACACATAGTGCCGACCGTCGGCCTCCCGGATCACCGTCACACTCGACGGGTCCGCCGGCAACGGCCGTGACGACTCGTACCGCACCCGCCCGATCTTCGGCAACCGCACAAACCCGGCACCGGCGCCCGGCTCGAGGACACCGAAACCCGCGTTACGGGTGAAACGAGCGGACTGGCGATGTGTCCGCCTCTTGAAGCGTGGCGCACCGACCTTGCGGCCCTTGCGTTTCCCGGTATGGGAATCGAAGAAATTGGCGTACGCGCGATGCAGGTCCGCCAGCGACTGCTGCAACGGCACCGAGGACACCTCGGCCAACCACGCCCGTTCGGGTGTCGCCTTCGCGGCGGTCAGCGCTGCCGACAACTCGCCTTTACTCGGGATCGGCCGGCCCGCCCTGCGGGCGGATTCCCGCGCGGCGAGGGCATCGTTGAACACCACCCGGCAGCACCCGAACAGTCGCGACAGCGCCCTGTGCTGCTCCCCTGTGGGGTAGGCACGGCAGCGGTATCGCTTGAGCACACCCCGACGATAACTTTTGGTGTCATGGATGAGATTGGGTTTGTCAGATGTGGCAGACACGCAGTGTGGGACTGTCACGCACATTTGGTGCTCGTCACGAAATATCGGCGTGGCGCGTTCACCGGCCCGATCTTGGCGGACTGCGAGGAGGTGATGCGGGAGGTGTGAGTGGACTTCGGATGCGAACTGCCGGAGTTCTACGGCGAGGACGATCATGTGCACCTGCTGATCAGCTCTCCCGCGACTGTGCAGCTGTCGAAGCTGGTGAACTCGCTCAAGTGTGTCATCGCGGCACTTGCGGCGCGATCACGCGGAGCACCTTTCCCGGTACCTGTGGGGCGGGCATTTATGGTCCCGCTCGTATTGCTGCGGGACCGCGGGCGGTGCCCGTTGTCGGTGGTAGCCGACTACGTGAAATCCCAACGTCGCCCTGGGTGACAGTAGAGACACGAATGCAAGAGTACGCATTATATACTTTGACATTCATTTTCATTAATGACTGAATTCTCACCATGAAACCGATCCACCACGGCAGCCTCGCGCTGTCTGCAGCGCTCGCAGCCGCACTGGTTGCAGGCTGCTCCTCATCGCCCCAGCCAGCCGATGCCGCACCGATCAACGCAGCACCGGCCGTCGAGGTCACCTCACCCGAGCCGCGATTGGCCCTCACCTACGACGGCGGCATCCTCGTCGTCGACGCGACAGAACTCGACATCGTCGCGAATCTGCCACTCGACGGATTCAACCGACTCGGTCCCGCGGGCGACGACCGCCACGTGTTCGTTTCCACCGCCGGAGGCTTTCGCGCCTTGGACACGGGCAGTTGGAGCGACGCCCACGGCGACCACAGCCACCACTTCGCAGGAACACCGGCGCTCACCGACCTGACGTTTCCCGCCGACAAGCCCGGCCACATCGTCGCCCACGCGGGCACAACCGCACTGTTCGACGACGGCACAGGAAATATCGCACTGTTCGATTCCGACGAACTCGACCCCAGCGGCCCACGCCCCGACACGGATACGTACACGACACCCGACGCCCACCACGGTGTCGCCGTGCCACTCGAAGACGGATCACTCCTCGTCACCGAGGGCGATGGCGAAAGCCGCAGCAGCGTTGTTCTTCTCGACGTCGACCGCAACGAAGTCGCGCGAACCGACGAGTGCACCGGAGTCCACGGAGAAGCCGTCGCAGCCGACTCGGTCGTGTTCGGATGTGAGGACGGCATGGTGACCTTCCGCGACGGCACCTTCACGAAGGTCACCGCCCCCGACCCGTACGGACGGCTCGGGAACCAGGCCGGATCCGACGAGTCACCGATCGTGCTGGGCGACTACAAGACCGACCCCGACGCCGAGCTCGAACGCCCCGAACGAGTTGCGCTCGTCGACACCCGCACCGCGCAGATGAAACTCGTGGATCTGGGGACGAGTTACACGTTCCGCTCGCTGGGACGGGGGCCGCACGGCGAGGCACTGGTGCTCGGTACCGACGGTGCGCTGCACGTGATCGACCCTGAGACGGGTGATGTCGTCGACCGCATCGCAGTCCTCGACCCGTGGACCGAGCCCGACGAGTGGCAGTCGCCGCGACCAGCATTGGAAGTGCAGGGCCACACCGCGTACGTCACCGATCCGGCGAACGACGAGTTGCACGCCGTCGACCTCGAGTCGGGCGGGATCCGCACGACGACCCTGCCGCACACCCCCAACGAGATCAGCATCCCCTGACCTCCACAGTCGGGGCGAGCGAAGCGAGGGGAAGCGCAACCGCTCGATGCGGTGGCAGACGCACCCGGTCGACAGGCGGTATCTGCCACCGCACCGCGCGGCTGCGTATCCGTCAGCTTAAGTGGTGGACTTCCTGGAGCCCGTAGACAGGCGTCGGGATTCCCTCGTACCGCGCCTTGAGCTGGAGGGCGAGATAGAGCGAATAGTGCCGCGACTGATGCAGATTTCCGCCGTGGAACCACAGCCCGTCCTGCTGCGTGGGCTTCCACATGTTGCGCTGCTCGCCCTCCCACGGCCCCGGGTCCTTGGTGGTGTCCGAGCCCAGGCCCCAGCACTTTCCGACCTTGTCGGCGACGTCCTGACCGATCAGGTCGGCGACCCAGCCGTTCATCGAGCCGTATCCCGTCGCGTACACGACGAGGTCGGCTTCGAGTTCAGTGCCGTCCTCGAGGATGACGGAGTGCTCGGTCAGCTCCCGCACGTTGCCGTGGGCGAGCTTGATGTCGCCGTTCGCGACGAGCTCGGAGGCTCCGACGTCGATGTAATAACCTGACGCGCGGCGCAGGTATTTCATGAACAGGCCCGATCCGTCGTCGCCCCAATCATGAAGGAATCCGGCCTTTTCCAAGCGGTCGTAGAAGTCGGCGTCGCGTTCGGCAATCTTCTGATAGACCGGGATCTGGAACTCGTGCATGATCCGGTACGGCAGCGATGCGAACGTCAGATCGGCCTTGTGCGTGGTCACGCCGTTGGCGAGTGCACGTTCGGAGTAGAGGTCGCCGAGTCCGAGGTCCATGAGCGAATCTGATTTGACGATGTGCGTCGACGAGCGCTGCACCATGGTCACGTCGGCGCCGACCTCCCAGAGCGCACCGCAGATGTCGTGTGCGGAGTTGTTGGCTCCGATCACCACCGCCTTCTTGCCCGCGTAGGCGTCCGGTCCCGGATGCGCACTCGAATGGTGCTGGTCGCCTTGGAAACGGTCCATGCCGGGGAAGCTCGGAATGTTCGGTTTACCCGACATACCCGTCGCGATCACGAGTTGCTTGGGCCGCAGCACGAGCGGTTCTCCGTCGCGCTCGACGTTCACGGTCCACTCGCCGGCCGCATCGTCGTACGACGCCGACGTGCACAACGTCTTCGACCAGTACGGCACTTCCATGATGCGGGTGTACATCTCGAGCCAGTCGCCGATCTTGTCCTTCGGCGCGAACACCGGCCAGTTCTCGGGGAACGGCAGGTACGGAAGGTGGTCGTACCAGACGGGGTCGTGCAGGCACAGCGACTTGTACCGGCCGCGCCACTGGTCGCCCGGGCGGTCGTACTTGTCGAGGACGAGCGCCGGTATCCCGAGCTGACGCATCCGCGCGCCGAGCGCGATACCGCCCTGGCCACCACCGACGATGACGACGTACGGCTGAGTCTTGTAACCGAGCTCGCGTTCCTCCGCTTCGCGCTGTTCCGACCACGTGACGCGGTGGCGGTCGGCGCCGTGCTTCGTTCCGCGCGGGCGGCGTTCCTTCTTCCCTTCCTCGTGCCCCTTCAACTCTTGGAGCGTGGTGAGCAGCGTCCACGCGCCCTCGTCGTTCAGACGCAGGTGCCCCTCGCCGCGACCGACGGCGGTCTCGAAAGCGATCCAGGCGCTGACCACGCCGTCGTCCTCGGTCGGCGTCTCGGTGGTGCGGAAGCCGCTGGGATCGGTATCGGCGAGGCGTTCGCGCAGCATCCCGGCGACACCGTCGCGTCCCTCGACAGTCTTGAGGTTCCAGGTGAAGGACACGAGATCACGCCAGAAGCTGTCGGTGGCGAACATGCCTGCGGCCGCCTCGACGTCACGTGCAGCGAGCGCCGCTTCGAAATCTCGCAGCCATACATCGACCCGCTGCTGCGGGCCGGTGACGCGATCCGAGGGGTGCTCGAGAATGTCGGTCATGGCCGATCCTTTCCGGTCGTTGATGTGATCCAGCACACTCTCGATGCAGCGGCGCGGCAAGCGTTGCATCACGTTGCGTGTGGCGCGCGACACAACGTGGGACCTATGCTGCGGAGACCAGCAGGAACACGGAGGGACAGTGACGCGGATGGACAGGAGTACGTTCAGCGCGATCACACCCGGCACCGATCTGTCCCGCTACGCCCGCGACCTGATGCGGATGCACGACACGGTCATCGGTGGCGGTAAGCCGACGATGCAGCCGCGCAGCGTTGTCGCCCGGTCGTGGTCTCGAGTCCTGCGCACAGGTCTCGACCCAGTGGGCAGCAACGTGCGCGTTCCGTATTCGCCAGAGGAGATCGAACAGCGTCGGCGGTCGTCGCCGCTGGCCTCGATCATCGGCGACCTCGAACAGGTGATCTCGCCGGTTGCCGACGCTTCACAGATGTTGCTCGTCGTGACGGACGCGGACGGCGTCATCCTGTGGCGCAGCGGTTCGGCACGCGTGCGGTCGCGGGCCGATGCGCTGGGGTTCTGCGTGGGGTCCGTCTGGACGGAAGAGAAGGTGGGCACCAACGCGATCGGCACCGCGCTGGCCGAGACCGCGCCGGTGCAGTTGTTCTCCGGCGAACATTTCGAGCAGTCGCAACACCCCTGGTACTGCACGGCAGCGCCGATACATGACCCCATCAGTGGCGATCTGCTGGGCATCGTCGACGTCAGCGGGCCGGCCATGACGCTGCATCCCGCAATCGGAGCGTTGGTCGACACCGCGGTGCGCCTCGCCGAATCGCAGTTGTGGCGGCAGCACGAACAACGACTCGATCGTCTGCGCACCGAGGCCGCGCCCCTGCTGGCGGCGGTCAGCGGTCCGGTTCTGCTGGTCGACGATCACGGTTGGGTCGCGCACGCGTCCGGGGTCGCCGCGACCCGTCGCGTCGGTGCTCCCCGTACCGACCGCGCCCTGACAGTGCCCGGTCTCGGACTGTGCGTGCCGGAGCAGTTGTCGCACGGATGGTTGATCAGGCCGTCCGAATCTGCGGCGACGATCCGCATGACGTTGCGGCTGTCATCGTCACCGACCGTCGAGGTAACGGGCACGGGGCGTCAGTGGCGCAGCGCTGTGACGGTCCGACACGCTGAGATCCTGCTGCTGTTACAGATGCGTGGCCGAATCGGGATGTCGGTGACGGAGTTGAGCCACACGCTGTTCGGCGATGCTGATCACGCCGTTGCGGTACGCGCGGAGGTGTCGCGGTTGCGCCGTGCGTTGGGCTCGGTCGTGGATAGCAGGCCTTATCGTCTGGCCGAGTCGGTGGAATTGTCGTTGGATCTCTGCGGAGCCGAGGACGTGAGCGAATCTGCATTCGTGCTGCACTGTGCCGGTTTCGGCGTGCGAACCCGGATCTCGGAGAAGTATTCGGCAGTCTAGCGATAGGCCGATACACCTGGATATTCATAGGTGGAGTACGCGCTATCGGAGTCTCTACCTATATCTAGCAAATATACGATAAATAGGTATATATCGGATACGCCTCCGTATCAAGCCTTCGGAAAACGCCTGAAAGGGATAAACCGAACAGCTTATGTGGCAGAACCGTCCGGACTCGGCTGCGCCGTACAACGTTTGTGTAACGTGACCACGGGGTCGCCCCGACGGGATCCCGAAACGTCGTCGTCCCCGGAGGTCTACCCCGTGCTGTTGTCCGAAGTCCGCGCAAGGCCCGTGCACTCCGCACTGATCGCCATCGGACTGTTGGTCACGGCGTACGCGGTGGCGGGATATGTCCAGGACGCGTTCACCGAATACCTCATGGATCTCGACGTCTTCCGCGACGCCGGGTACGCCTTCCTTCACCACACCCCCCTGTACACGGAGGGCTTCTACAGCCACTCGGGCTTCCGATTCATCTACCCACCGTTCGCCGCGTTCCTGTTCGCGCCGATGGCGATGGTCGGCAGCACAACATTGCAGGTGCTGTGGACAGCCGGTCTCATCGCCCTGGTGTGGTGGATCCTCAAGGTCGTCTACCAGCGCCTCGACGTCACCCGCGCGAGCCTCGTCGCGTCCGCCTCCCTCGGTGTGGTCCTTCTGCTCGAGCCGTTCCGGTCGAACTTCGCGTTCGGCCAGATCAACATCATCCTCATGGCACTCGTGGTCGCCGACGTCCTCGGCGTGATTCCCGCCCGCTTCCGCGGGGTCGGTATCGCAGTGGCCGCAGCAATCAAGGTGACGCCCGCCGCGTTCGGTCTGTTGCTCCTGCTCCGCAAGGACATCCCGTCGGTGGCCCGGGCGTTCGGCGCGTTCTTCGCGACGGTCGCGTTCGGCTACTGGCTGCGACCCGACTCCTCGGTGTTCTTCTGGACCGAAGAATTCTTCGCGACCGACCGCGCCGGCGACCAGGAATTCTTCCGCAACCAGGCACTCACCGGCTTGATCGCCCGGTTCGGATTCTCCGAGGGCACCAGCAAGATCCTGTGGATCATCGGCGCCGCGCTCATCGTCGCCGCGACCGCGTGGGCCGCGCACCGCTTCCTCCGCGCAGGAGAAACCGTGCCCGCCCTCGCCCTGGTGGGCCTCGCGACGCTGCTCGCCGCACCGATCGCCGTCACCCACCACTGGGTGTATTCGCTGTTCCTGGTGCCGCTGCTCGTCGCCCCGCGCTACCGCCGCTGGTGGCCCGTACTCGTGCCCGCGACGTTGATCTTCCTGTTCGGGCCCAACAAGCTGCTCACCGATGCGTCGTCGCGCGGCTGGGTGGAACAGATGGTGCTCGAGACCCTCGGCAACTCGCAGGCCATCATCGCGGTCGTCGTGTTCGTCGCCGCGGTCTTCGCCGCACGCACCCGCCGCGGCGAGATCATGACCCCGATCCCGCCGGTCACCATCCCGACAGCGGACGCTCAGCTCCAGAAGGCCGACGCCACCAAGTAGAGGCCGGTCCCTGCCACGGTGCTCAGTGCCGCGTTGCGCCGCCACAGGTGCATCGCGATCGTGCCGGACAACCCGATCGTCGCGGGGAGCCACGTCGTCGCACCCACGTCCCGCAGCGTGTACATGACGAGGATGATCATGACGCCGACGGGCATCGTCCGGCCCAGAAAGTCGACGACGGCCGAATGCTTCAGGGCGGACAGCGCCACGAATGGCGCGGCGCGCAGCGCGACCGTCACGACGAACATCACCAGCAGCGCGCCGAGCACATATCCGGCGCCGGGTACCGATTCAGGCACTGGCAGCCCTGTTCCGATAGACGAACCTCGCGAGCAGACACGCGACGAACAATCCGAGTCCGACGACAAGCATCTGTTCCTTCGCGATCAACATCGCCACCAGCCCGCACACCACCGCGAGCACCGTGGCCGGAACGTCGCGGTTGACACGGAACGCGTCGATCGCGAGCACCGTGAACAATGCGGTGAGCGCGAACTCGAGGCCCGTGAGGCCTGCGGGCAGCACCGCACCGATGAGTGCGCCGACAGTGCCCGACACCACCCACATGGCCTGGCACAACACCTGCACGGTCAGCACGCGGGTGCCGGACAGATCCTGACCGGCCTTCGGCGCAATGATCGCGTAGGACTCGTCGGTGAGCGCGTAGACGGCGTAGAGGCGGCCGATTCTGCTGCCGATCGAGTGCAGGGGAAACGACAGACCGTAGAACACGTGCCGGAAGTTCACGAGCAGCGTCGCCGCCGCGATCGATGCGAACGGTGTCACCGCGCTGACGAGACCGATCGCCAGGAATTCCATCGAGCCGGCGTAGATCACGATCGAGAAGATCGGCGCCCACCACCAGTCGAAGCCGCCCTGGGTGAGCACCACCCCGAACGCGAGGCCGAGCGGAATCAGTCCGAGTCCGACGGCCCACGAGTCCGCGATACCCGCGCGGACCGCGATGGCACGACTGTCAGGCATGCTCATGAGGCTATCGAGGCCGGCGACGTGTCGTGCCTCACCCGTACCCGACGAAAGGTGACCAGTGGCGTCGAGTCCCGATTCGTCCACGAACGCAGCCTCGTTCACGAACGCGGTGGAATCCGCGTGGCAGGCTGTCACGACCGTCGACGAACCCGCGTCGACAGTGATGGTGGTGGTCACAGCAGCGATCGCGCTGATCCTCGTGACGGTCCGGCCCCTGTGGCTCAAGACCCGCCACGTGATCACGCAGGCGCACGAGGGTTCTCATGCGCTCGTCGCGGCATTGGTGGGACGCAAGCTGTCAGGCATCCGATTGCACAGCGACACGTCGGGGGTGACGGTGTCGTCGGGAAACCCGCGCGGCCCCGGCATGGTCGCGACGGCGTTCGCGGGGTACACCGGCCCGGCGGTGCTCGGTTTCGCCGCGGCCACACTGCTGACCCTGAACCGGCCGGCGGCGGTGTTGTGGTCGATTCTCGCTGCGTTGGCGCTATTGCTCCTGTTGATTCGCAATCTGTACGGATTTTTCTCCGTCGTGGTCGCGGGTGCGATCGTGGGTGCCGCGGCATATCTCGGTGATCCGGTCGTGCGCTACGCGGCCGCGTATCTGATCACCTGGGTCCTGTTGCTCGGCGCGACGCGTCCGGTGTTCGAGCTCGCCAGTACTCACATGCGAGGACGTGGCCAGGGCTCGGACGCCGATCAGCTGAGGTGGCTGACGCGGATCCCGGCAGGTGTGTGGATCGTGGTGTTCGGCCTGATCACGGCGGGGACCGCGGTGTACGGGACGGCTCGTGTCGTGGTGACGCACCTGCCCTGACTTCACTGCGCGAGCTGCATCGCCACCGCGCGCACAGGCGCCCCGTCGGCGCCCTCGAACGGAATCGGCAGCAGGCTCACCAGCGGGTCGTCGAAATCGATCCCCGCGAGGTTCGTCAGATTCTCACAGATCACGCCGCCCGCATCGGCGATCACGTGGTGCGCGGCAAGTATCTCGTCGCCCGTCGGATCGATACTCGGGGCGTCGATGCCGATGGTGCGCACACCGCGGGCCAGCAACCACCGGCAGGCGTCCGGGCTCAGCGCCGGATGCCGGAAGTACTCATCGGTACCGAAATACTCCGACCAGCCCGTGTGCACGACGGCGATGTCGCCCGAGCGGAGTTCGATCTCACCCCACAGGTCCGGAGTGATCAGCTCGCCCGGGCCGACGCGTCCGCGCACGTCAAGTACCACGCCTCGGCCCACGAACGCGGTGAGCGGGAGCAATTCGACGGAGTCGCCGTCGTCGCGGATGTGTCGCGGTGCGTCGACGTGGGTGCCGGTCTGCGACCCCATCGCGATGTGCAGCAGGTTGTAGCCGTCGCCGGCGATGCTCGCGTGCGACGTGAATACGGGTGTCGGGTCTCCCGGATACACCTGCGTGCTCGGCGACACCGGGTGACTGAGGTCGATGACCCGCACTACTCGCATGGCGCACATGCTAGTTCGGCATCGTCGCCCTCAGCCGAAATCGACCTGCCGGTGCGGATCGGCCAGTGCGGTCACCGTTCCGGAACCGAACGGCCCGAGTCGATCGAACAGCACCGACGTGCCGACGGAGATGCCGTCGGAGCTGATGTGGTGGTCGGCCTCGACACCCACTTCCGGTCCGACGGGTAGCCGTGACAGTGTGATGGTGAGGTCGGCGTTGATGAATCCCACACCGCGGTCGCTCCAGTTGGTCACCAGGCTCGTTGCCTCCCCGACCGTCGCGGTGCGCACGAACGGCGACATTTCTTCCCCGACGACGACGGGCAGCTGGCGCGCCCACAAGCGCTTGCGACTCGCGTTCTGGTGTTCGGATCGCGTGGTCGACCACCCGTCGGGATGAGCGTCGCTACCGAACCAGGTGGGGAAGACGAATCCGGTCTCCGGATCGGCGGGGGTTTCCGCGGGCGGCTCCGGCCGGTCCTCACGGACCCACACCACACCCGGCGGCTGCTCCGATGGCCGCAGGAAGACGACGGTCGCGCGGGCGGAGATGTCGTCCCCCTGCTTCAGCAGCGCATCGGCGACACGGATCCGGTTACCGTCGCGCACGCGCGTGGTGGTGAATCGGATCTCGGCGTTGCGGACCGGCTTGAACAGGTCGACGGTCAGGCGCGCGGGCACCATCGTGTCGTCGCCGTGCAGGTTCTCGAGCTCGCGGGCGATCAGCCCGCACACGCACGGCCCCGCGAGCATCGTGGACGACCACGGACTCTCGGCGTACTTGGTGGGCAGGTATGTGCCCTCGGCGTCCGTGAAAAATCCCCAGGCCTTCTTCTGCATCGTCGAATGTTCCCAAGCCGGGATCGGCGGCAGACCGGGACCCCCGGGTGCACGATGCCGATGCGATGTCGCAAGATGTGTGCTGTGGGCTCCCCCGACCTCCCGAACACACCGGCTCGACTCGTCGTCGACGTGGACACCGGCATCGATGATGCCCTTGCGCTGCTGTATCTGCTCGCGAGCCCGGACGCCGACATCGCTGCGGTGTTGTGCACGGCCGGAAATGTTCCCGTCGATCAGGTGACCGCGAATACCCTTGCGGTGCTTGAAATGTGCGGCAGATCCGACATCGAGGTCGCGGTCGGGGCGCAGGTTCCGCTCGTCGCACCGTTGATGACCACCGAGGACACCCACGGACCGCTGGGGGTCGGGTACGCCGAGCTTCCGCCGGCATCGCGCGCGCCGTCGGCACGCAACGCAGCCGAGGCATGGGTCGAGCTCACACGCACACACCCGGGCGAGCTGACCGGACTAGTGACCGGGCCGATGACGAATCTCGCGCTGGCGATACGGATGGACCCGGACCTTCCGAGACGACTGCGCCGACTGGTGATCATGGGCGGTTGTTTCAACCATCCCGGAAACACGACGCCGACGTCCGAATGGAATGTGGCGGTCGACCCGGAGGCCGCGCGCGAAGTGTTCGATGCGTTCTCCGGTCTACCCGACTCGCAGCGTCCGATCGTGTGTCCGCTGGACGTCACCGAGACCATCGAGATGCACGCCGTGCATGTGGCGAGGATCGCGGAGGAAGCGGAAAGCCTTCCTGCCGAAGTACTGTCGCCCGACGATCCGCGGGGGCTGCGGTCTCGGGCGTCGAACATGGTGGTGCGTCACCTGTCGGATTCCCTTCGCTTCTACATGGAGTTCCACCGCGACCAGAATCTCGGGTTCCTCGCGCACGTGCACGATCCGTTCGCGGCAGCCGTGGCGCTGGGAACCATTCAGTACACGACCAAGCCCGCGACCGTGGATGTCGAGTTGGAGGGACGCCTCACCCGTGGCACCACGATCGCCGACTGGGCGGGCATGTGGGGGCGCGAACCGAACGCGGATATCGTGACCGGCACCCGGCCCGAGGCATTCTTCGAGCACTTCGTCGCCCGGGTTGGTGCATTTGCCCGGAATTTGAAGCTACCCTTCAGTAACAACTAGCGTCTTGGTTGAAAGTTCGGGGACAAGGAGACAGTGTGGCGCAGCAGGTGCGTGTCGAGTATTACGACGACATCGACGGCGAACCGATTACCGACGGTCTGGCGCAATCATTCCGGATCACGGTCGACGACGTGGAATACGAGATCGATCTTCGTCCCTCCAACGCAGACAAGTTCTGGGCCGTTCTGCAGCCATGGCTCAACGAGTCGAAGCGCAATCGGACACCGAAGCTACCCAGCATCCCTCCCACAGCCCAAGTAGCGGCACCCACTCCGGCACGGAAGCGAAAGCCACGCGATCGCAAGGTGATTCCCGGTCGCTCACCCGAGCAGCTGGCCGCGGTGCGTCATTGGGCACGGGGCCAGGGCTTCGATGTCAGTTCACGCGGACGAATTCCGTCGCACATTCTCGAGAGTTTCGAGGCAGCTCACGCGTGACCTCGGTCAGGTGAGCACGGTCGCCGCGCTGGAGGGTCAGCGCGGCGACGATCACACCGACCACAACGCCGATCAAGGTGTCGCCGACGCGGCTGAGTGCGACGTCGGGACCGAGACCGGTTCCCAGACCGGTCAGCATCAGTGCCATCGCGGTGACGAACACGGACGCGAGCGCGTAATTTCGCGTGACGAACATTTCGGTGGCCGTCTGGAGCACCACGATGACGACGACCAGCGGCCAGTAGCCCGGATCCAGCACGAGCAGCACCGCAGCAAGCATCGCTCCGAACGCATTGCCGATCAGTCGTTGGATCGCACGCTGCACGGTATGGCGGTAGTTCACGCCCTGTAGTGCAGCCATCGCGCCCATCGTCGCCCAGAGTGGATGGTCCATACCGACGGCGGCGGCAAACCATCCCGCAAGCAGAGACGCGATCGCAACCCGTGCGACGCCCATCAGAATCTCGCCATCGCGTAGGCGCCGAACACCGTCTCCGACGAAACCCCAGAAGCGCCCGGCAACTCCGGCACCGCCGACCACGACCCCCTCCGCATCGATTCGGGGAATGTCGATGTCGCGCCGCACCTTGCGCAATTCCGTCTCGAACCGGCGGAAGTCGTCGCGCCGCGCACGCACCGTGTCGTGGGACCCACTGTCGAGCACGTTCTCGGCGGCGTCGAGCAGTGCGAGCAGCTCGCGGCTGTGAGTTCGTATCCGGCGGTCGCCACCGAGGGCGATCACCTCACGGGCAGCGGCGATGTTCCGGCGGGCCGTAGCAACTTCTGCCGCGCCGTCGGATTCCACCGCGACACTTTCGAGCGCAGAAACAGAGGCCAGCGCACGGGCAACTGCGACTCGCGCCGGACTCTGCGGGTGCGACAGCGCGGGGAGCATCGCGATAGTCCAACCGACCATCGAACCGATGGCGGCTGCAGCGGTGACGAGACCCACGTCCGCAGCACTGTGGGCGAAACCGGCCGCACCAGCTGCGGCGAAGATGAGGATCACGGGGCCGGGGCCAGTGAGACGGAAGGCTGTGAGCAGCCAGAACGATACGCCGGCAGCTCCCGACAGAAGAAGAATCTGCAACCACATCGGCAGCCCCACGGCGCCGAGCGTGGCACCGAATGCGGTGAAAGCGATGAGTCCGCCGGCAACGCACGCAAGCTTCGTGGCGAGCCTCGGAAACGGTTCGTAG
Organism: Rhodococcus sp. F64268; assembly: GCF_023015605.1. Lineage (NCBI taxonomy): Bacteria > Bacillati > Actinomycetota > Actinomycetes > Mycobacteriales > Nocardiaceae > Rhodococcus > Rhodococcus sp. F64268. The sequence continues at coordinate 556,873 of NZ_JALKAI010000004.1, read as the reverse complement.
CGGAGAAAGGCCGAACAGAGCGCACCCAGCGCGGCGAATCCCGCAACTTCCGGGTGGCCGAGCAGGCCACCCCCGACCAGCGCGATCAAGGTGGCGACGCCGACACGAACGGCCACAGCGATCGTGGGATCACCCCTGCGTATCTCGAGAGCTTCCCGCCACGCGGTGGCCGACACCGAATGCGCCAGAGCGCCGCCCGAATCACGGAGGCGGTCGCGGTCGGAGAGTCGGCGTGTCGGAAGCATGATTCCAGGTTAATACTTCACAGGTAAAATATCTACGAAGTTGTTGGTTCTCGGACGTTAGAATGCACACATGCCCACGCACCCCACCCCGCCCGACTACGTCGAACGCATACGTCACGCGTGGGCGGCCCGCTACCCCGAACTCGATCTCCGCGCAATCGACGTGATCGGCCGTATCACCAGAATCGGCTCGCTCGCGCTTGCGCAGCTCGAGAAAGAACTCGAGCCGAGCGGCGTCGGACGCACCGAATTCGAGGTACTCAGCGCACTCGCACGCAGTGAACACCCACTACGTGCCAGCGAGGTCACCTCCGTCACCGGCATCTCGGGGGCCTCCACCACCAAGCACACCGAACGACTCGTGAAGATCGGCCTGATCGAACGTCAGCGTCTCGAACGCGACGGACGCGTGGTCCTGCTCTCGCTGACCGATGAGGGGCGCGAGGTCGTCGAGCGGGAACTTCCGCGCCGCGTCGCAAGCGAGAAGAAGATGCTCGACGGACTCAGCGACGACGAACTCGACGTGCTCACCGGACTGCTGCAGCGCATCGCGCGCAATGTCGAAGAGCAGACGCTGCGCTGACGCGCGCCCGGGACAGTGTCGGTCAGGGCATTTCCATGGTCTCGGACCGCTCGATCTCGGCGACAGCACGTCGCAGATACGGGCCCGGCGTAGATCGGCGCGCGGCAAGAAGGTCGGCGAGCACCAGTACACCCGCGCTCAGGTAGTCGGCCGGTCGCACTTTCGGCGCTTCCTCGTCGTGCACACCCAAGGTGCCGGTGAGCACGGCAACCACCGCGTCGGGCTGCAGCGACGGCAGCCAGCGCATCCCGTGCCGAAGGGCTCGCTCGAGCACGCTCTGGACATCCTCACCCGTCAATCCGTCCGGGTGAAGCTCCTCGAGCAACTCGCGCACCATCCCCGCGTGCACCGCGGTGACCTGCTCGTACGGAAACGCGACCAGCTCGGCGAGCGCTTCGTCGAACGCGAGCACCGCCTCGCTGCGGGCCGCGGTCACCGCGGCGTCGGTCTCAGTGGCGATCTGCCGGGTGATCGTCGGCCAATGTTCGGGCCACACGTGCTACTCCTCCAGACGCTCGGTCCCGGCGGTTCCGGGTCGTAGCCGGCGCTGCAATGACAGCGCGTCGTACGGGGCGAATCCTTTCATGTCGTCAATGCCGTCGGGCGTGTCGCCGTCTCGAGTCCATGTCATCGATAGAAGACTTCTCGTATGGGCAGGACCGAAATGACGACACTGTGGACGATCGAGGACCTCGAACTGTGGCGGAGCGACTCCGTCGTCGCGTCTGTGCTGGCGTTGACGCTGCAGTGACAGGTCAGAGCGGGAGCCACGCTCCTGAACCGCCGTGGCCAGCTGCCAGCAACCGTGCACCGCGATCACGGGCACAACACCGGCCACACGAGACTCTGTGGATCACGGTGGTGGCTCTGCTACCCATACTGTTCGCAGCCGCAACCCTGCTCAGCGCGCATTACCTCGACGAGCACCGCCAATCCGCCATTGGCGTTGTCCTGAGCAATTGGTACTTCGTCGCTGTGTTCGGATCCGTGGTGATCGTGCCGGTCCTGGCGGTCTCGCTCTGTGGGGCCGCAGCGCTGTCCCGCCGGTTCCGTATCGGGCGTCTGCTGTCGACGGTGGGGTGCACGGCAGCGCTGCTGGCAACTGCCGCGCTCACCTACGCCGGTGTCACCGAAGCGCTCTCCGGCGGCATTCGGCAGCAGGACCCCAACAGCTGGACACCGTCACTGTCCGCCCTTGAAACTCTCGTGTTCGCGACGCCGTTCGCCGTGATCGCGGGTGCCAATATGTGGGCGCTTGTCCGCCTCTGGGCACGCGGACCCTCGGCACAGGACGACAAGGCCTGAAGTCATCGCAATCGACCACTTCGATGGGTACCCGCGCTGGGTCCTCGTCCAGTCGATCGCCATGGCATCCGGGCTTATTCCTGTGGTCTCGGCCCGATTTCATGGTGCTTGTCGGCCCGTACGATGTGATGGATGCGCGATCGGTTGCAAACTTGTGGCTCTTCGGTCCGTAACGTGTGGTTGTGGCTCACATGCGGGGCAGTTGCGGTTGCTCTCCTCATCACAGGTATCTCCACCATTCCTCGGGCGTTTCATAACGACCCTTGCGACTCCGCCCTCCCCTTCGCGTCCGAGTTGGGACTGCATCTGTCCGGCGACGACGATGTCGTCTCTTGCGAATGGCACTCGAGCTTCCCGGACTCCTCCGGAACTGTCATGGTTCGTACCGCGTCACACGCCACGCGAGATGCCTTGCTGGAGCGGTCCGGTGTGAGCGAGGAGCTTTACCGATGGAATGTGAGTATCGATGACGGACCGTTCCGCGAAGAGGTACGCAGACCGAACCTCGAACGCAGCGAGCAGGTGTATATGGCCACCGCACCGAATGGCCACCGGCTGAGAATCAGCTACGACGAGCATGTGGAGTTCGGACTCCTGCTCACAGTGCGGGCTATCCAGGTGTGACCACTCTTCCCACCTCGTCGCATCCCGTTGACGAGGTGGATCGATTCGTCGACCCGAGTTACCGATCCGTGCCGATGCCACGTCCCGAGACTACGGCTGCATTCGTCCATCGATATGACGGTCTCGATTTCCCCTGCGGATCAAGGTAAGCCGACCTATTCTGAGGACCATCAACATCGGACCATCAAGATCGCGTCGTCATACGCAAGGAGCCGTCATGTCCGCGAATCCGGAGTCAGCATCCGACCTGTTCCGTTCGGTGTTCAAAACAGTGTGGTGGGTGGTGCTGATTCGAGGCATCCTCGCGGTCCTGTTCGGCATCGTCGCCCTGGTATGGCCGGGGATCACCGTGTGGGCCCTCGTTGTCGTATTCGCCGCGTACGCGATCGTCGACGGGGTTGTCCTCGTGTGGCATTCCATCCGCGATCGAGCAACGCTCGACGGCTGGGGGCTGTGGCTGGCCATGGGCATCCTGTCGGTTGTTGCCGGCCTGGTCGCGCTGTTCTGGCCGGGAATCACAGCGCTGGTACTGCTGTACCTGATCGCGTTCTACGCAATCCTGTTCGGCATCATCGGCATTGTCGGTGCCCTGCGGTTCCGTAAGGTCCCGGATTCCGGGTGGGTGTGGTCGCTGATCGCCGGGGTAGTTGCAGTGATCTTCGGCGTGATCCTGCTGATCTTCCCCGGCTCCGGCATCCTCGGCCTGATCGTCCTGCTCGGCATCTACGCGATCCTGTTCGGCATCCTGCTGATCGTCATGTCGTTCCAGGTTCGCAGCGCCGCCAAGAAGGCCGGCATCATGTGAGCAGGCCGCTCCCCGGCGCCGGCCTCACGCGTTCATCAACCGGCCCCACGCATGCCAGCGGTCGATCTCGATCCACGCGCTCACACGCTTACGGTCGCGAACATGATAGGGCTGCCCGGTGTAGTGCCGTGCGATCCGATCGATGTCGGTCAGGTCGGGGTCGTCGACGAATTCGACGACCCTGCCCTGAATGCTCACGTGGGTGACCCAGTCGTCCGGATCCATCGCACTCAAAGCCACTCGCGGATCATTGCGGAGATATTCGAGACGCTTGCGGCCCTCGTCCATGTTCACGAGGATGCGGCCGTTTTCGTAGATGTACCAGGTGGGGACCGAAACGGGCTGGCCGCTGGCGCGCAACGAAGCAATCGTTGCGTGGTTGGGACGAGCGAGTAGTTCTGCAACGGCGTCGGGAAGCGGGGGCTTCGGCACGGTGAAACTCCTCCAGGACGGTGGTCTGTTCGAGTTCGAAACCCGAGCGTAGCGAACACCGGTCTCGAGACCATGCCTCCCGCACGGTCATTTGGGGAGCGCAGCGAAACCGCCGTGTTCGGCCTGCTCCCCCGGATCCCGCAGCGCCTCGTCCACACCACTGCACGGCACGCCCCAGGACTTGGCGCGCTGCATCAGCGTGGCCTCCGCGGGAGTACACAGTCCGTCGAGGACGTTGTCGGTCGCGACCGCGTAGACGACCCGCTCATCGAGTTCCCGGGTCGGGGTGAGCCCGTGCTCGACCGCCCATCGCCGCACAAGTTCCCATCGGGTGAGCTCCGCCAGGCTGGCCGGGGTCCCGATCAGCAGCACCCGTGGTCGGGTTGCGCCCGGCCGCACGGGTTCCGGGGAGACGAATGTGTCGGGACGGACTGCGGTCATGAGTTGCCTTTCGGAGGTCTCCACGGATCCAACGTGTCAACAACTAATGGGTGAAATCACAAACACATTTCATTGTGATTGGCATTACACCACAATCGGGTCACACGCCACCCAGCCGACACGCCCAGGCTCCGGAAGGCTACACATCTCTCCGTCCTCCATCGGCAACCGTGGTTGCGCCGGCAACCTCTATCCGTCGGCAGCCGACGACGTCATGGCAGCCACCGCTGGGGCCATCCGATCCAGCGCCCACAACCATCGCGAGTACGGCGTCGGATGCTCCGGAGTGGAACCCATCGTGTCCCAGGTCCACAACGCCACACGCCAGGCGCTGAAAGCCAATTCCGCGTGGAGTCGCGCTTCGCCCGCGTCGAAACTCGGGGCCAGTGCACGCAGGACCGTGACGGCGACACGGGTCAATTCACCATCCTCGCTCGAGAGATGGGCACGCAGTTCCGGTTCCGCATCCAGCAGCGCGCCGATGCGCCGATGTTCGTGATGATCGATCGGATCGTCGCGGATGAGTTCTCCGAGCCTGCCCATCAAACGTCCTACGGCGTGCCGGGGAGTCAGCGCAGCATCGGCGTCCGGGGGGTGATTCGCCGCGAGGGCAAGCAGGGCCACCCTGAGTTCGCCCTGCCCGGGCAGGATCGCAGCCTCCTTGGATGGGAAATAACGGAAGAAGGTCCGTGCGGAAACGCCGGCCGTCTCCGCGATCCGAGCCACCGTCGTCGCCTCCAGCCCATCGCGCTCCACGCAATCGACAGCGGCCTGGTGGATCAGCGCAGTGGTCTCGCGACGGCGGCGCTCGCGCAATCCCCGCGCGGGTGCGGATTCAGACATATCGACATCCTGCCGCATCGATCCTGTGGGGCACCACACCATTCTGTCGCATTACGCCAACTTGGCAGAGTGTGTCATAATTTCCTGTCTCCGCATCCCACTCGGAAATCAGGTACCTCCTTGACCACGACGGCCCGAACCGCCGCACCCACAGCACTCGCGCCGGCTGTGAAGGGCACGATCACCGTGCTCGCCGTAGCCGCCTTCGTCATGATCCTCAACGAGACGGTCCTGGCAGTGGCCATGCCGCAACTCATGATCGACTTCGGCGTGGACGCCACAGCAATCCAGTGGCTCTCGACGGGATTCCTGCTGACCATGGCCGTAGTCATCCCGACGACCGGCTTTCTCCTGCAACGCTTCACGGTCCGCGCCCTGTTCACGAGCGCGCTCGTACTGTTCCTCGCCGGTTCGCTGATCGCCGCGTTGGCCCCCAACTTCCCCGTCATGCTCGCTGCCCGTGTGGTCCAGGCCGGCGGCACCGCGATCATCATGCCGCTGCTCATGACCACCACGCTCACCTCGGTACCCCCGGCCCGACGCGGCGCGATCATGGGCATGAACACCATCGTCATCGCATGCGCCCCGGCCGTCGGCCCCACGCTCTCCGGAGCCATCCTGGGTTCGGTCGGCTGGCGCTGGATCTTCTGGATGATGGTCGCCATCGCCGCCGTGACGCTGCCGATCGGACTGACCTTCATCGCCAATGGCGGCGAGCCCCGGCGCGCCCCGCTCGATGTGCTCTCGGTAGTCCTGTCCGCGTTCGGTTTCGGTGGCATCGTCTACGCCCTGTCGGGCGCGGAGGCCGCACTGAGAGGCGCATGGATTCCCACGGCCATAGCCCTTGCGGTAGGAGCCGTCGGGCTGGTGCTCTTCGTCGCGCGCCAGCGGATGCTGCAGGACCGCGGCGCGTCACTACTGGATCTGCGCCCTTTCTCTGTGCCGACGTTCCGCTACTCCGTCATCACCGTGGCAATCGGCTTCGGCCTGCTCTTGGGTTCGGTGGTCCTGCTGTCCATGGTTCTGCAGCACGGACTCGGAATGAACTCGCTCGAGGTCGGACTGTTGTTGCTACCCGCCGGGCTCGTCCAGGCGGTGCTTGCACCCTTCGTCGGCCGGGCTTTCGATCGCGTCGGCCCCCGCCCGCTGGTCCTTCCCGCGACCGTCCTCCTGGCCGTGTCGATGTTCGCGCTGGCCTTCGTCTCCACGTCCACCCCGATCTGGTACGTGCTGCTCTTCAACACCCTGTACGGAGCCGGTATGGCCTTCGTGCTCACATCCCTGCTGACCGCCTCGCTCTCGTCGCTACCGCGCCACCTCTACGGCCACGGTTCAGCGATCATGAACACCTTCCAGCAGCTGGCCGGAGCTGCCGGCACCGCACTGTTGGTGGCGGCCATGACATTCGGTGCCTCCAAGGCGACCGAAACGGGACCTGCCGCGGAGATGGCGGGAGCCCGCTGGGCATTCCTGATCTCGGGGGTGCTCTGCTTGATCGCGATTCTCACCGCGACGAAGATCCACCCGGCAGCAGCCGAATCGTCTCGACCCGAGTCCCTGGTCCCCGTGGAAGACGACGACAAGGTTCGCATCGTCTAGGGAAGCGCGCTCCCGAAGGTGCCTCGTCGACAGGTGGGTCTCTTTCCTCGAAACCACCGCGCGTTGCGCGCGAGGTGTCCGACCATGGAAGGCGACAGCAACGCCGGCCGAGGAAAGCAGGAACCATGCCGACATACCTGTGGCAGGTCACCTATACCGCAGAGGGCGCAAAGGGACTACTGAGCGACGGCGGGAGCGCCCGCCGCGATGCGATCGTCGCCATGGTCGAAAGCGTCGGCGGCACCGTCGAGTCCGTGCACTTCGCGTTGGGAGGGCACGATCTGTACGTGCTCGGTGAGGTGCCCGACGAAATTGCCGCCGCCACTTTGGAACTGCGCACCATCGCGTCGGGTGCAGCGCGGTCGAAGCCGATCGCGCTGCTCACCCCCGAGCAGGTCGATGAGGCTTCGCGCCGCGATGCGTCCTATCGAGCGCCCGGCAGCTGACCTGCTCCGAGCACCTCGGCGGTGTGCTCCCCGTGCCGAGGTGCTGGACGCGCATCGGTGTACCGGCCGTTCCAGCGCAACGGAGACCGCGCGGTGAGCACAGGGCCGATATCCGGCTGATCGATGTACTGCACCACCGAGTCGGGGCGGGCGGCGAGATCTGCGGCCACTTCGTCCATCGTGCGGTACGGCGCCCACAACACCCGCGTGCCCGCGAGGTCCGCTTCGATTCGAGCGAGGGTTCGTCGCGAAAACCAGGGTGCAAGGATTGCGGTGATCGCCTCGCGCGCCGCATAGCGGTCGCCCTCGAGATCGAAGTCGAGCCCGCGCTGCGCACCGAGCGCGTCGAACACCGCTCCGGTGCCGGTGACCTCGACAAGCGCCCGCCACTGTCCACGAGTCAGACCGACGATCATGACGTAGCGGCCGTCTGCGGTTGCGAACTCGGAACCGTAGCTGCCGTACAGGGCGTTGCCCTGCAACTCACGCCCCGACCCACGTGCCTGAGCTTCTGCAAGCCAGCCCATGCTCGCGACCGCAGCATGTGCGACGTCGTCGAGCGCGAGTTCGAGATACGCTCCCTCGCCGGTCTGTTCACGGCGACGCAGCGCGGTGACGATGCCGAGTGCGGCATGCACGCCGGTGAGCAGATCCCACGCGGGAAGCACATGGTTGACCGGTGCACCGAGACCGGTCGGGCCCGTCATCAGCGGGATGCCCGCGGCAGCGTTGACGGTGTAGTCGACCGCCGGGGTGCCGTCCGCATTGCCCGCGATATGCACGTGGATCAGGTCCGGCCGATGCGCGAGGAGCACATCGTGGGCGAGCCACGGGGCGTGCGCCGCGTTCTCGAGGACGATGCCTGCGTCGGCGATCAATTCGATGACGCGGGCGCGATCCTCGTCGCTGCGCAGATCCACCGCGATCGAACGTTTCGCCTGATTCAGCCCCGTCCAGTACAGGCTCGCGCCGTTCTCGGTCACTGGCCAGCGGCCTCCGTCGACGGCACCGCCGACCGGGTCGACGCGAATGACGTCGGCGCCGAGTTCGGCGAGCATCCGGCCTGCCGTCGGCCCGGCGACGAAGCTGGACAGATCGATTACGCGGACGCCGTCCAACGGCCGCACGGTCACGCGACCCGCTCGAAGATCGCGGTCAGGCCCTGACCACCGCCGATGCACATCGTCTCGAGGCCGTAGCGCGCGCCGCGACGATCGAGTTCACGCAGCATCGTCGCGAGGATCCGCACGCCGGTCGCGCCGACAGGGTGACCGAGGGAGATCCCGGATCCGTTGACGTTGGTGCGCTCGAAATCTGCTGCGGTGAACTTCCATTCGCGCGTCACGGCGAGGGCCTGTGCGGCGAATGCCTCGTTGAGTTCGATGAGGTCGATATCCGACAGGTTCAGTCCCGCACGATCGAGTGCTTTCGCGGTGGACGGCACCGGGCCGATGCCCATCTCGGCGGGCGCCACTCCGGCGGCAGCCCATGTGACGAGCTTGCCCAGCGGGCGCAGACCGAGCCGGTCCGCGGTCGCGCGGTTGGTCACGATACAGGCTGCGGCACCGTCGTTCTGCCCGCTGGCGTTGCCCGCAGTGACGGTGGCGTCGGGATCCTGCTTGCCCATGATCGGGCGGAGCTTCGCGAGCGTCTCGACGGTGGTGTCGGCGCGCGGGTGCTCGTCGCGGTCGATCGTCTTCGGATCACCCTTGCGCTGCGGCACCTGCACGGACACGATCTCGTCGGCGAACTTCCCCGATTCGATCGCGGCAACGGCACGGCGGTGCGATTCGACAGCCAGTTCGTCTTGTTCTAGGCGGGGGATGTCGTACTTCCGCCGCAAGTTCTCGGCGGTTTCGAGCATGCCACCGGGCACCGGATAGTTGCGGCCACCGGCGGTGACACGGCCGCGGGCGAGGCGGTCGTGCAACGCGGCGGGCGCACCCTTCGCTCCCCAGCGCATCGATTCGGTGTAGTACTCGGAGCGGCTCATCGATTCGACTCCGCCGGCGATGACGATGTCGGCGACCCCGGTCTGCACGCGCATCGCGGCATCGAGCACCGCCTGCAGACCGGAACCGCATCGACGGTCGAGTTGCAGACCGGGGACGGTGACGGGCAGGCCCGCATCGAGTGCCGCCACACGACCGATCGCGGGTGCCTCACCGTTGGGATAGCACTGGCCGAAGATGACATCGTCGATCTTCCCGGGGTCGAGCGCTGTGCGCGACAGTAACTCCGAGATGACACGCGCGGCCAGGTCGGTGGCGGGCACGTCGATGTACATGCCGCCGTAGCGACCGACGGGGGTACGCAGTGGCTCGCAGATCACCACATCGTTCGCGTTGGAATCAGTCACGACGGAAATCCCTTTCACGGTCGGTCCAGTTCTGCGCCCATTCGCGCAGTTCTACGGCCCGGATCTTCGAGCCGTTCCCGCCCACAGTGGTGGGCATGCGGTCGATGACATGGATGGCCGTCGGCACCTTGAATGCGGCGAGTTCGCTCTTGCACCAAGCTTTCAGGTTCTCGGCATCCGTGTCGGCGGGCGCATCGTCCGTCGGTACCACGAAACCGACGGCCTGCGTGTAGCCACCGTCGCCGGTGATCCCGACGACCTTCACGACACCCACCCCCGGGTGCTGTGCGAGGCGACCCTCGATTTCGGCGGGGCCGACGAGGAACCCTCGCAGGCGCAGCACGTCGCCCATGCGGCACACGTAACGGTAGCCGCCGTCGCCCAGTGCCACAGCGAGGTCGCCGCTGCGAAACCAGCCGTCCTTCGTGAAGGCGCGCACCGCAGCCTCGGGATTACCCAGGTAGGCGTCGACGACGTTGGGGCCGCGGAACTGCAGTTCACCCTGCTCGCCGTCTGCGACCCGCGTGTCGTCGAGAGGATCCGCGACACGCAGTTCGATCGCAGGCTCGACCGCGCGGCCACCACCGTTCCAGCGCACCGATTCCGGGTCGTCTGCGTTCCACAACATCGTGAGAGCGAACACCTCGGACGACCCGAAGACACCGGAGGTGTGCGTGCCGAACTCGTCGCGCGCCCACCGTGCGATCTCGTGCGATCGTCCGAGGAAATCGGCGATCCCGATCCACCTCAGGGTCGACAGATCCGTTCGCTCTCCGTCATGCCACTCGTCGTAGAGGCGGCCGAACAGGTCGTCGGCACCCACCGCATGGGTGACCTTCACCTGCCGCATGCGGCGGAGCACCGCCGACGGATCGAACACCGTTTCCATGAGCAGTGCTCCGCCCCCGGCGATCATCGCCATGGCGGTGCTGAAGCCGAACACACCGGAGACGGGAAGAACACACAGCCCCACGTCACCCTCCCCGACCTGCATGATCGCAGCATCGGCATGGCCGTGTCGCACGATGGCGCTGTGACGGTGGGCCGCGAGCTTCGGGACACCGGTCGAGCCGGAGGTCGTGAACGCGACAGCCAGCCTGTCGTCGGGGTCGTCGTCGACTCCGGCTGCGGTGAGGGTTGCCCGATCGGGTGTGTCGGGAACCCGGATGCCTCCCGTGACTCCGCTCCCAGCGATCCAGGATCCCCCGCCGAGATCGAATTCTTTGGTTATGGCGGAAGTTTCGATGGGTCCGTGCACCACCGCGACGACCGGGGTCGCCACATCGGGAACAGATGCGGCGGCTTCGGCGAGGCGACCGAACAGGTCCAAACCGTGGAATGCAGCCGGGACGGCGACCACGGCCGGACATGCAGCAGTGAGGATGTGGGCGACCTCACCGGTGTTGTACCGGGTATTGACACCGATGACGTGAGCGCCCACCGTGGCTGCAGCGAACTGCCAGACAAGCGCGTCGGACCAGTTGGGCAGCATCACCGCGATGCATTGGCCGGGACGGACTCCGACGGCGTCGAGTTCGGCGCACAGCGCTTCGGCGCGGTTGCGCAGATCGGCTCTGCTGCTGACGATGACGTCGTCGCCGACCACGTCGTACGTGATTGCCGCTTCGGGGTTTTCGGAGACGAGTGTGTCCAGTAGCGCCGAGAGAGTCTCGGTTCTGGTGCTCACAGCACTACCTCCTCGGCGACAACCGACTGCTGCAATTCGTTGATCCAGGTATCGACGAGTCCTGCGAAGTCGTCGATCTCTTCCATCGGGTAGTGGCCGATCCCGTCCAGTGCGGTGAATCGTGCACGACCGGGCGTGGTTTCGTTGGCGAGCTCTGCGACGCGCGCGATTTCGTCGACATTGATCCACGGGTCATCACGGCCCGCGACGACATGCAAGGGTGCCGTGACCTGGTTCAGCCGGTCGCGCACGTCATGAGTGCCCCAGCCGATCAGGTCGGACGACGAGATCTCGGGGTCTTCACGCTTGTGCATGAGCGCTATCAGGTGGGCCTTGCGCTCGGGAACCGAACGTCCCACCGATGCAAGAGTACCCAGGTACGTCCGTTCGGCACGAGCAGGACCGGCGACGTCTTCGAGTTCTCGACGGAGACCGTTGACGTTGACGCGACCGGGACCTGCTTCGGCCTCCATGGCGATCGCGCCGGAGAGTGGCCGCTCGGGGCGGGTTGCGAGTTCGAGGGTGAGTTTGCCACCGATCGAGCAACCGATCACGTAGGGGCGTTCGATCTCCAGAGCGTCGAGTACGCCGCACAGCCAGTCGCCGTAGTCGACGATACTGGTCACCGGACCGGACGGTGCAGGCTCGGAGCGTCCATGGCCGGGCAGGTCGGGCACGATCACGCGGTAACCCCGATCTGCGAGGTCGCGCGACACGTGCCGCCACTGCACGCCGCTCTGACCGGCAGTGTGGATGCACAGGACCGCAGGCAATGCCTCGACGTCGAGGTGGTCGGGTGTGACGATCTCGACGAAGCCGAGAGCGCCATCGATTTCGAGATAACGTGCCTCGATCATGAGTCGGCCTTCCGGGCGATGAGTCGCGCATGCGCGATGATCATGTTGAGCGGTTTGGTCAACCTCAGGTACTCGTATCCGTCTCCGGTGGAGGAGAACTCACCGCTGATCGCGCGCCGCATGAAATCGTCGGCATCCGACAGCACGAGGTCGACCCAGGTATGGGCCGGTGCGACGAAGGTGAACGTGGCGCCGTGAGGGACACGGCGGGTGACATCGATGATGTTGCCCTTGTAGACCCGGAGGTGGAGTTCCCTGTCGCCGCAGCGCAGACCGATCGTGCCGTCCCAGGTGGACAGTGACGAGGTAAAGCCCCGATCGTCTTCGAGGCTGTCGCTCAGAAGGTTTCCCCATTCAGCGCTGCAGAAGTCGAGTTCCGGCGTGGATACGGCCGCGGCGGGGTCGTCGAGAATCCATGTTTCGGTGCCGCTCTCGAGAATCGTCCCGGCTTCGTCGCGCAGCCTGATGTGCCGCTCGATGCGGCCACCGGCAACGCGGGTGATCACGGACTCGATGATCACCGTGTCGTTCACGCCCACTGGACGGTCCGTCTTCCATTGGGCTTGCGTCCGGTTGGCATCGGGTACGGCGGGGACGACGATGTCTGCGGCAGTCACACCGACACCGGGGGAGCCGGCGGGCAGGGACACCCCGGCAGCCGAGAGGATCTCGGACACGAGGAACGACTGCGGCCCGGTCCGGTCGCCGACCGCGGCAAGTTTCGGGGACATTGCGGTGCTCATGCTTTTTCCGGCCTTCCGAGCAGTTCGTCCGAGATGATTCGCATCTGGATCTCGCTGGTGCCTTCGAAGATCTTCGTCAGGCGGGCGTCGCGCCAATGCCTTTCGACCTGGAAGTCGGTGGTGTAACCGGCGCCACCGTGGATCTGCACTGCCTCGCTCGTGACCTGTTCGGCCATCTCGGTTGCCACCAGCTTGCACATCGACGCTTCGAGCGAGCAGCGGCGTCCGGTATCGATGTCGGTAGCCACCGAGTACATGAGCTGGCGGGCCGCTTCGATATCGGCGGCCATCTTGGCGATCTTGAACCGAAGATGCTGGAAATCGCCGATGGGGCGCCCGAACTGACGGCGGGTGTGCATGTATTCGATGGAGTCCTCGAGCGCGGCGCGGGCCAGGCCGATCGCGCGGGCAGCAGTGTGGGCGCGGCCTACTTCGAGGCCGGATACGGCAAGGTAGAAGCCCTTGCCTTCTTCGCCGAGCATCCTGCCTGCCGGGATGCGGTAGTTGTCGAACGCCAATTCCCAAGTGCTCCAGCCGAAGTAACCGATCTTCCGGACCTTCGTGCCCGAGATTCCGTCGGGGAATCCGCCGCGCTCCTTCTCGATGAGGAACGCGCTGATCCCGCGATGCGGCTTGGCCGGGTCCTTGTTCGGGTCTGTACGAGCGAACAGCACCATGTAGTCTGCCTCGTCGGCGTATGTGCACCACATCTTCGTGCCGTTCACGACCCATTCGTCGCCGTCACGCACGGCTCGGCACGAAATGTTGGCAACGTCGGAACCCGCTTCGGCCTCGGACAGCGCGTAGGCACCGAGGTATTCGCCGCGCGCGACCTTGGGTAGCAGCGCTTCCTGCTGCTCCGGCGTGAAGCCACCACCCATGCCGTTACCGCGCGCAAGCAGGCCCGACACGCTCATCCACGCACGGGAGAGTTCCTCCGCAACGAGGCAGTACTCGAAGACGCCGAGCCCGAGTCCGCCGTACTCCTCCGGGATCATGATCCCGAAGAAGCCGATCTCGGCCATCTCCTTCTTCAGCGAATCCGGGATCGTGCCCTGGACGGGGTCGAGTTCGTTCGCAACTGGCAACACCCGCGTCATCGCGAAGTCGCGGGCAAGATCTCGGATCCCGAGGCGCTCTTCGGTGAGGTACCGCGGCGAGTCGGTGCGGGGCTGAGACGGCCGGTGAGTCATGGGTACTCCCTCTATGGACCGGAGTAGGTCATTAACGCTTGTTCACCCAGTACAGCACGAGACCTATCGGCCGTCAACGCCCCGGATCAGACTTTCCGGCATCCCACGAGGTTGAGCGCATATCGGCCGTAGTCGTCGGCCACCTCCTGCGCGGTGAGCGGGCCGTCCGCACGGAACCACAGCGGGATCCCCGCACACATCGTCAACACCGCCGTGACGGCCTGATGCACGTTCGAGAGATCGAATAACCCCTGCTGGGTGGCCTCTTCCGCAATCCCGACGAACAAATGCTCCTGCGCGTCACGCGACCCCACGACACGTCGACGATTGAGATCGTCGAGATAGCGCAGCTCGGTGTTGGCCACCAGGCAGGCCCGGGGATTCCGCGCCGTGAACAGCGCATGAGCGACGACGGCGACCTTCCATTTTTCGGCCGGATCCGAACCGGCCTTTCGCAGGGCATTCCGGGTCGCGGTGAACTGCTCATCGCTCGCGCGACGCAGGATCTCAACCAGCAGTTCCGACTTGTTCTCGAAATGGTTGTAGACGTTTGCAGCACTACAACCTGCACTGTTCGCGATACTTCGCATGGTCGCACCGTGAAATCCGGATGCATAGAACTCGTCGAGAGCGGTTTCGAGAATTCGTTCCCGGACGGACGGCAAAGTCGCAGTTGACCGCGTGTTCATCTTTCGAAGGGTAGTGGCACATGCGCCGACCAGCAACAACGCCCCGGTTGACCGCATACCTACCCGTTGTTATGGTTCGCATCACATGAACATGCGTTAATCCCAGCGCTCCCGGAGGTTCTCCCGTGACCAACCCCGAATCCGATCGCTCTCTCATCGAGCGCATCACTCGCCTCGAAGACCTGGAGGCGATCCGCACGCTCGATGCCCGGTACTGCCGCCATCTCGACGACGGGAACTGGGACGCCCTGATGGACCTGTTCACCGAGGACGGCGAGTTCGACGGCCTATCACATCCCAAGGGCAAGGACGAGATGAAAACGTTCTTCGCCGGACTTGCCGACGGCGGCCTCACTGCGTTCTGGCATTTCATCACCAACCTCGAAATCGACCTCAACGGTGACCGCGCCACGGTCCGCTCGTTCCTGTGGCAGCCGTGCGTCACCGACGGCACGGCAAGCATCGCGGCCGGACGCTACACCGACGAGGTCGTCAAGATCGACGGCCGGTGGCTCTATCGCGTCAAACAGGTCCGTTTCCATTTCTTCGGGCCCCTCGAAGCCGGCTGGGACGAGAACCTCTTCGCGCTCGACACAGCACGCCGGGCGGCGGTGCGGGCATGAACGGCACCGTCTCCAACCAGGGCACCTTCGCTGCGGACGATCTGATCTGGTCGCGGATGCTGCAGCTACCCGAGGTCGCCGAACTGCGGCATCGACGCAAGATGGTCACCAACACCCTCGGCGGCATCACCATCGCGTTGTTCACGGGCTTCCTCGTGGCCTGGATCGGATTCCCCCATCAACTCGGTTCCACATCCGTCCTGGGAATCCCGCTTTCGCTCTGGGTGGTTCTGAGCCAGTTCGCTGGAACCTGGGTCCTCGTATGGGCGTATTTCCGACTGTCCCGCACCTACATTCAGCCCGCCGCCGACGCCGCGATCCGCGCTGTCGCCGACAACCGGCCCGAGACCGAGGAGGTCGTCGCATGACCGGCGACGCCGATTACCTGGCCATCGCAATCTGCAGTGCCGTCATCTCACTGACCCTGTGGGTGACGTTCGCGGCATCCCGGCGCGCCAAGAGCGCCGATGGTTTCTTCGCGGCCGGCCGCTCGATCTCTAGTTGGCAGAACGGATTTGCCATCGCCGGTGAGTTCATCTCCGCCGGTAGCTTCCTCGGCACCACAGGCCTGATCTTCTCCAAGGGCGTCGACGGCACCGTCATCCTGTTCACGTCCGTCATCTCTTTCCTGCCGGTGCTGTTCCTGCTCGCTGAGAAGATGCGCAATCTCGGCAAGTACACCCTCGCCGACGTGCTCGTCTTCCGCACCGAATCCCGCAATGTGCGGGTCGTGGTGGCGCTCAGCACCATCGCGACCGGCACGTTCGTGTTGCTCGCCCAGCTCGTCGCCGCCGGCGTGTTGCTCGAATCGGTGTCCGGTATCCCGTTCTGGCTGTCGGTGATCGTCGCGGGTTCGCTCATGGGTATCTACGTGTTCGTCGGCGGCATGCTCGCCACGACCTGGGTTCAGGTCATCAAGTCGTCGATCCTGTCGGTCCTCGCGCTCATCGTGTGCTTCGGCATTCTCGCGCAGTTCGGCTTCAGCTTCCCCAAGGTTCTCGGCGACGCCACCGACAATGCTGTTGCGGGCGAAGCCATCCTGTCACCGGGCCTGATCTTCGGCGAGACCAGCGCGATCAACCTCGTCTCCTACGCCTTGGCGTTCGCACTCGGCACCGCCGGCATGGCGCACATCCTCATCCGGTTCTTCACCGTCCCTGAGGCACAGACCGCACGACGCTCGCTCGGCTGGACAGTCGCGCTGTGCAGCATGTTCTACCTCATCGTCATCGTGATGGGCTTCGGCGCCGCGGCGCTGCTCGGCCCGAACGGTACCGATCTCGTCGGCCCCGGCGGCAACCTCGCCGCTCCGGTCCTCGTCACCGAACTCGGCGGCGGCATCGGCACCACCGGCGGTTCGATCGCGCTCGCGCTCGTCGCCGCGGTTGCCTTCGCGTCCATCATCGCCGTCGTCGCAGGTGTGGTCATCTCCGCCGCAGGAACATTCGCCCGCGATGTGTGGCCGGCCCTGACCCGCAAGGAACCCGTCGAGCATCTCGACGTCGCGGACCGGCGGCGCGAGGAGAACGCCCAGGCGCGAATCGCCCGATACGGCGCGGTCGTATTCAGCATCATCGCCATCGGTCTGACCATGCTGATCGGCGACGACACCAACATCACGTTCTTCATGGGCATGGCGTTCATGGTCGCCGGTAGCGCCCATCTCCCCGCCCTGGTCCTGAGCCTGAACTGGCGACGGTTCAACAGCACCGGCGCGGTGTGGGGCGTGCTTACCGGGCTGATCTCGACCGTCGTGAGCCTGATGTTCACCGAGGCACTGTGGATGGGCAGCGGACCCGCGCCCTTGACGATCCAGCTGCCGGTGATCTTCACGATGCCGCTCGGCCTGGCCGCCTGTGTCGTCGGCTCGCTCGTGGCCGAGAAGCGCCATGGTCGCGGCGTCCACGACGACGAGAAGTTCGCCGAGATGCTCGTCCGGGCAGAGACCGGCATCGGCGCGGAGCTCGCCGGCACCCACTGACGTCTGCGAGAAGATCAGTCGAAGGTCATGCCGGCATCGGCGCCGCGTTGCATGGTGGTGTTCGCACCGTCGAGCGACTCGCGAATGATGTCGGCATGACCGCTGTGGTGGGCTGTTTCGCGGATGATGTGCAGCAACACCTTTCGCGCACTCCACCATTCCCGCTCCGGCGCCCACGGTGCGGTCGGGAGCGGAACCTGCAGGTCGAGGTCGAGGCGTGCGACGAATTGCTCGGTCGCGGCCGCCACCTTCGCATACTCGTCCAGCAAACCGGCCAGCGTCTCGTCGTCGCTCATGTGGTACGACTCCGCTGCAGAGTCCATGTCGAAGACGGCGTTCTCGTCGAGCTGGCGGATCCTGTCGATCCAGCCGCTCTCGGTGCCCGATACGTGCTTGATGAGTCCGCCGAGGGTGAGGTCGCTGGCGGTGCTTCGGGCGCGAGCGCCCGCGTCGTCGAGTCCGCGCACGGTGATGAGGAGCATGTCTCGTTGTTCCGCGAGCATGGCCAGAATATCGGCGGCTTCGACGGTCATGTTTTCGGTCATGCAGTCAATGTAAGAACAATCGCGGTCGATTTCGGTCCGCAATCCTTTGATCCGACGAAATCTACGCCGCGAATCCGACCGCGCCGATCACCGGGATGACCGTCATGAACACGATCGCGATGACGAACAGGGCGATCGTCAGCTTCCGGTTCCACTTGGCTCGCGCTCCGCTGGCCGCGGCGAGGAAGAATACGAAGCCCAGACAGATGGAGCCGATTCCGATGATCACAGGTGTTTCGAGCATGTGTCCATCATTCCGTACACCGGGCGAACCGATGCCACCGGTTGGGTAGTGCGATACGCGCACCGGTATGCAACCGGGGGGTTGCAATAACGGCCATGCGCTGCAACCATGGAGTTGCACTTCATCCGGAGATCCACCCTCAGGAGGAATCATGACCGACCAACTCGGCACCATCGAACGACAGATCACGATCGACGCCCCGGCCGCACGAGTATGGGAACTCGTCGCCGAACCCGGCTGGTACATCAACGACAGCAGGATCACCGAACACCGGATCGAACGCAACGGCGACTTCACTGTAGTCCACGACCCCGTCCACGGCGCCTTCACATTCCGCACAGTCACGCTGGACGAACCGAAGTATGCAGCATTCCGCTGGCTGTCCGACCACACAGACCCCGGCAGCCCCTCCACGCTCGTCGAATTCCGACTCGATGCCGTCTCCGACACCTCGACCGTCCTGAGCGTGACGGAGACCGGGTTCGATTCACTCCCGGGTGACGCCGTCGAACGCCGCGCAAAGTACGAGGGCAATGTCGAAGGCTGGATCATCGAACTGGACCTCGCCAAGGCTCACCTGGAGAAGGGGAAAACGGTTGCAGCACACTGAGCCCGATCAGGAATCCGAGACCACACGCGTTTTCGCGGCTCTGGCCGACGAGACGCGGTGGCGGATCCTTCAACGCCTCGGGCGATCGCCCGCGTCCGCGTCGGGCCTCGCATCCGAGTTCACGGTGTCGCGCCAGGCCATCGCCAAACACCTGGCAGTACTCGAAGCATGCGAACTCGTCACATCCGAACGCGTCGGCCGCGAACTCCGGTTCTCCGCCGCCGGTTCCAGGCTGAGCGCGGTGGGCCGGGCATTGGACGCTGTCGGCTCGGGCTGGGATCGCAGGCTCGATGCCATCAAGGCGGCTGCGGAACGTTCTCGTTGAGTTCGGAGTAGCGTGAGAAAGCCGAATTTGTCGAGGGGGAGCGCATGTCGGAGTCGGGACTGACACAACTGGGCGACGGGGTGTGGGCGTTCCTGCGCCCGTCGGGCGGCTGGGGCGAGGCCAACACCGGGCTCGTCGTCGCACAGGGCACCGCGTCGCTCGTGGTGGATACCGTGTGGGACGTCGCGTGGGCAAAACGTGTCGCCGAAGTGCAGCAACCGCTCGTGGCCGACGCACCGATCACCGAGGCCGTCAATACTCACTCCGACGGCGACCACTGGTGGGGCAACGACACACTTCCCGCCGGGACACGCATCACGACCAGTGCGGCGGCACTGGACGGAATGCACGAGGATCTGCCTCCGGCGGCGCTGACCGCGATGGCCTTTGCCGGCGAGCTGATCGGGTGGATGCCCGGACCGGTCGGCGCGGCCGGGTCCTACATGGCCCGGGTACGGGCCGGCGCCCGGTTTCCGCGCCGGACGCCCCGCTTCCCCGACCACACCTTCGACGAGACCCACCGGCTCACGATCGGCGACCGAACCGTCGACCTCGAACGGCTCGGACCGTGCCACACCGCGGGCGACCTCGTGGCGCACGTGCCCGACGCGGGCGTGGTCTTCGCCGGCGACATGCTGTTCATCGGGACGACGCCCATCCTGTGGCACGGCCCGCTCGAGAACTGGATCGCGGCGCTCGATCGGCTGCTCGCGTGGGACGCCGACGTCTACGTTCCGGGTCACGGACCACTGTGCGGCGCCGACGAGATCCGTGAACTACGCGCGTACTGGGTGTGGTTGAGCGAGGCCGCCCGCGCACGATACGACCGCGGAATCGCGGCCCACCAGGCAGCACGAGAACTGGCTCGCAGCACCGAATTCGAACGATGGAACCACTGGAGCTCACCGGAGCGGATGGTGCTGAGCCTGAGCACCCTGTTCGACCAGTGGCACGGAAACCCACCCGGACCACCCACTGTGCTGCGCCGCGCGCGGGCGTTCGCCGACGCCGAAACTCTTCTGCGCGAAGGCTTGTTCTAGGACAGATGTTCCGACGCCGGATGCGACGTGCGCGTCCAGTCCGACCCCACAGGCCACTGGCCAGGTCGACCATGTCGCCGTTGTCGAATCCGCCGGCCTCGACTCGGTCGGATGCCATGCAGATGCCGGTCAGGACGTGCGGAGTCGTGCGATTTCATTGCGTGACTCGACGACGTCGGGAGTGTCGGCTCCCTTGCTGGCCGCCAGATCAGCACACAGGTCCACCGCCCCGCGGACCAGGTGTCGGCGACGCCGGCGTTCGGCACGACTGGTACCAGCCTTGACATACTGCCGCTGCTGCCGCCAGCCACCAGCGGCCGTCACCTCGCCGTCCGTCAGCACTCCGGACTCGACTTCCGGGGCGAAGGACATCACGAACGAATTGAGCCTCTCGAGGATGCGCCCAGACGAAAGCGATCCACAGCGCCGTCAACGCGAAGATCGCGTCGCCGAGCGCGATGACCAAGGTCAGAGCCCTGCTGCCCCCGGAGATCGCGACCAGCGAGTTCCAGATGCCGTGGGCCACGATCGGGGCCACGATCAACGCCACTCCCCGTCCGATCCGACGCGGCTGGGCAGCAGAGCCGATCAGATACATCACGCCCGCGCAGAAGAGCGCGGTGAACAGGGGATGCGAGATGATGTCGGAGAAGGTACGTATCGCAATCGATCCGACGAGACCGTCGGTCTGATGCGCGCCGAAGCCCTGGGTGGCCCCGGCAACTGAGTACATGAAGTCTTCGCTGGTCTGGAAACCGAGCCCGATGAACGCACCGAGGAGTAGTCCGTCGGTCACGGTGCGCACCAGGCGCGGTGCGAGGGCGAGAAGGACCACGATTCCGATGCCCTTGGCCGTCTCCTCGACCAACGGGGCCGAGAGAGCCGCGTACCAGTCCTGGGCCCACACCTGCCCGAACAGTTTGGTGTAGAGGGAGCCGAGTGCGCTGTTGCCCGGTACGGCCATGACGAATGTCGCTGCTGTTGCGCCCCACACGAAGCCCGTGACGACGAGCCCCAGCGGCTGGCGTTCGAATCGGTCGATGTGCCGGAACCACCACCCCCACACGATGACACTGATGACGGCGACGATGCCGGCAACGAGGAGTGCGCGCCCGAAGTACCCGGTATAGGGGGTGACCACCACCTGCCAGCCCTTGACCGCGCCGACCCCGCAGAGCCACAGATACATCCAGAAGACCACGTTTCGTGGTTGGACGAACCGGAACTTCTCGCCCCACGCGGTCTTGTCGAGCGCCGCTGATCGTGATTCGAGCAGTGCAGGGCTCACTGTCCGTTCCTTTCAGTGGTTCCCATGCCGGCGAGCATCGCCTGGATTTCCTGGCCACGGTCCGCGATTTGATCGGGCGGGCCGACCACCTTCACCCGCAGGCCGGTGCCGTCGGCGACGAAGGCTGTCACCGACCCGGCAGTGCTGGGTGTGTCGAATCGGACCTGGACACCGGACAGGCCTGCGTCGGTGGTCACCGGCTGCGGGGCGCTGGACAGGGCGAGCACGGAGTTCCCGTTCGAACCTATGGCATCGACACCTGTGGCATCGATCTGCGACAGCAACTCGTCCGCTGTACCGTCGAACTTGTCGGCTTTGACAGAGAACGTGACATTGCCACGGGTCAGAGCGACCTGCGGAACTGAGTCGGATGCGCCGTGTTGCCCGACACGGAATCCGCTGTCGACGTTCCACCCGGGGACGGGTGCGAACGAAATCGTGTCGGTCACCGCCAGCCGATCGCCCGCAATGACAGGATCCTCGGAAGACACCGCAGAATCGATGGCCGGCACGATCACCACCCAAAGGAGCCACACTGCGAGGATCGCCAGTGCATGCGGGAAGACGCGTGTGTCGAGTCCGAGGAATCGGTGGTCAACCGGTGGACGCCGGCCAGGTGAAAGGGACCCGGACCTCGATATCCCACTCGCTGCACTACTCGATGTCTACGCTCCTGGTCTTCAACATGGCGGGATGGACTGGGGCTGCCCCCCGGCCGTCTCGTCGGCCCGTCGGTAGTCGGGGCCCGGCCGCGTCTGTTACCCGGGTTGATCTTCGCAATTCCGACCAGCGCACTAACCGATGCGCCGCTCGACACTTGAGTTGTCACGTCGAATACATCAAGCACAGGCTCGCACCTGCTCTCGGCTCAGTGCAGAGGAGCATTCCGTATCTCGAGGCTAACACCGATGCGGCGAGAGCCGGTGCTGGTTTGATATACGACGTTGTCGCGCAACGTCGCCCACAACACGTTCGCACTGCGCCGCGCCAACGCCAGGACCGCTTGTGTGTGACGTCTTCCTTCGCTGCGTTTGCGGTCGTAGTAGGTCTGGGACTCTGGACTGGATCGGATGCTGGGCTGCGTCGACAGGCAGAACACTCGCAGCAGGCGGCGATGACCATCCGACCACTCGTATAGGGTTGTTCCACTGGGCCTTTCGTGTCGTAGATGGTCAGGGAGAGTCTGTTATCCGAGAATCGGTCGGTTCCGTCCGAACGTCGTGTCGAACAGGGTGCTCCACGCCGATTCCCATGGCCGGCCCTCGGGTAGATACAACGTCAACCGGCGCGCCGACAACGCGATTCGAGCAGGGATCGACACAATGGTCCGCCGGACGGTGCCAGTGGTGGCCTGGACCAGCTTCGGATCGCCGGTGACTGCAGCCGCGGCGCGGGTGAGATCGAACGCCATCACCACACAAACCAGCCACGCAGCATTGGCAGTGAACCGAGACGACAGTAAATGAGCGAGAGGGGAGCTCTTTCAGGTCCGCGTGGACCTGCTCGATGATCGCGTGATGGCGGTGGAGCTTGTCGGCGACGACATCGAGATCGGGGGCGTCGACAGTGGTGAAGAAGGCATGAAATCGCCAGACGTCGAACAATTCGTCCTGGCCCTGGTCCGTCTTCGGCCACAGGTCGGGATACGCCGTACGCCCACCCGGCCCGGAACCCGGTGGGCCTTCTTCTTCGAGGCGATCGCGGTCTTGATGGGTGAGGTCAGGCGGACGGTGACCGAGACATCGGCGCCGCCGCGCAGCGCCGCCGAGATGGTGGGATATCCGTAGAGAACGCCGAGCCCGCCCGCGCCAGCGGTCTGGGCGTGGCCTGTGCCGTGGTTCGCGTCCCAGATCGCGATCATCGCGTTGACGGTGCCGATCATGGGGCCGGTGGTCGAGGCGTTGGGGTACAGCCCAGTGTGGTTCGGTATCTTCGTCGTGCTGCTCGCTGAGATCGGGTTGGTGACGCCGCCGCTCGGGTTGAATGTGCTCGTTGCGTCGAAGTCGGCGAATCGTCCTGTCGGGGAAGATTTCTGGGGGGGAGTTTCCGTATGCGGTGGGTCTGTTGGTGTTCGGTGTGATCTTCCTGATGTGGCCGGACATCGTGATGTGGGTTCCGGAATCACGTTGAGCCGTCGACGGGTACTGATGCCGATCGCCGACGCTTCTCCGTAGCGCTCACCGACACTCCCTGTTCATTTGCACTACCAAAGAGTCTCCTTCAACGCTTATGACCTCTGGCCACCCACCAGCCAGTCGAGAGAGACCCACATGCCGCGCTCCGGCGAGCAGATCGTCAAGAAATGCCAACGACGCCTGACCGGGATGCCAAGGCGGATCCACCGTTCATCGGGCACTCCCTCCTGCGGCCACCGGAGGTTCGCGGGGGAGCACGTTGCGGAACCGGTTTTCTCGGAATTTACAGCCACAGCACGCCGATTCCGCGCCCGAAAGGTCGGTTTTCGCTGATCAAGGGTGGGTTCAGGAAGACCCGGCACGATGGCGGGTCTAGTGTGCGACGACGTGAATACACGCACGAGCGCGTGGCCGGGTCCGCTGCGGCGGATCAGCGCGCAGGTGATGCGCAGTCCGGCCCGGGTGGTGGCATCGAGTTTCGCTCTCGCCCTGCTGGTGGGGACCGCCTTGTTGCTGGTGCCGGCCGCGACGCAGTCCGGGGTCGGTGCCGCAGTGTTGCCCGCGTTGTTCACCGCGACGTCCGCGGTGTGTCTCACCGGGCTGATCGTCGTCGACACCGCCACCTACTGGTCCGGATACGGGCACGCGGTGATCGTCGCGCTGATCCAGGTCGGGGGTTTCGGCATCATGACGATGGCCTCGCTGATCGGCTTGGTGCTGGCCAACCGCATCGGGTTGCGGGCTCGGCTCAACGCCGCCGCGGAGGTCCGTACCTCCGGCCTGGGGGATGTGCGGTCGGTCGTCGTCGGGGTGGTGCGCACGAGTGTGCTCATCGAAGCGGTCGTGGCTACGGCGTTGGCGGTCCGGTTCGTGATCGGTTACGACGAATCCGTCCCACGGGCGGTGTGGCTCGGGGGCTTCCACGCGGTCTCGGCGTTCAACAACGCCGGTTTCGCGCTCTACAGCGACAACATCATCGGGTTCGCCGACGACCCCTGGATCTGCGTGCCACTGCTGGTCGCGGTGGTGCTCGGCGGTATCGGCTTTCCGGTGTTGTTCGAGATCGGGCGGCATCTGCGCGGCCGCAGGCGCCGGTGGTCGCTGCACACCCGGCTGACGGTGACGGTGACCGCGGTGTTGCTGGTGCTCGGCCCGCTGCTGGTGATGGTGCTCGAGTGGGGCCACACCCTCAGCGGCCACCCGCTCGGGGCGAAACTGCTGATTGCCACTTTCCAGGGGGTCATGCCGCGCACAGCCGGGTTCAACAGTGTCGACTACGCCCAGATGGACGAGGCAACGCTGCTGGTGACCGATCTGCTGATGTTCATCGGTGGCGGCAGCGGCGGCACCGCCGGCGGTATCAAGGTCACTACCTTCGCGGTGCTGCTGTTCGTCATTCTCGCCGAGGTGCGCGGAGAGAAATCGGTGACGACCGGACGAGTAGGCGCATCGATCCCCGGGTGCAGCGCCAGGCCCTGTCGGTGGCGCTGATCGGGGTCGCGCTGGTGGTGATCCCGACCCTGGCCCTGCTCGCAGGCACCGGATTCGACCTCGACGCGCTGCTGTTCGAGGTGATCTCCGCGTTCGCCACGGTGGGACTGTCCACCGGCATCACCGCGCAGCTACCGGCCTGGGGACAGGTGATCCTTGTCGTCTTGATGTATCTGGGCCGGATCGGTCCGATCACGCTGGTCGGTGCGCTGGCGGCCCGGGAGAACAATCGACGTTTCGAACGTCCCGTAGAAAGGCCCTTCATTGGCTAGAAAACCCGCTGCCGACGTCGTCGTGGTCCTCGGCCTGGGCCGCTTCGGCAAGTCACTGGCGCTCGAGTTGATGACGCAGGGCACCGAGGTGCTCGGCATCGACTCCAGCGAAGCGGTGATCGACAAGGTGTCGAGCCGGCTCACCCATGCCGCGGTCGCCGACACCACCGACGAGGAGTCCCTGCGACAGCTGTCGGTGCACGAATACGACCGGGCGGTCGTGGGGATCGGCTCCGATCTCGAAGCCAGCCTGCTGACGGCCTCGGCGCTGATCAACATGGCGGTGCCGAACGTGTGGGCCAAGGCGATCAGTAACGCGCACGCGAAGATCCTCACCCAGATCGGGGTGCATCATGTCGTGCGGCCCGAGCACGACATGGGCAAACGCGTCGCGCATCTGGTGCGGGGCCGGATGATGGATTACATCGAGTTCGATGACGGTTTCGCCATGGTCAAGACCGGCCCGCCGGCGTTCATGGTCGGCCAGCCCTTGGCGCAGACCACCATTCGTAGCCGGTACAAGGTCACGGTGGTGGCGATCAAACGTCCCGGCGAAGGGTTCACCTATGCCACCGCCGACACGATTGTCGCCCCGGGCGACACCATCATCGTCTCCGGTCAGGTCCGTGACACCGAGCGTTTCGCCGAGCTGACCTGAGCCCCGTCTCGTTGTCGGATCGGGGTCTCTGCGGGTCGGGCCGGTCAGCGGCAGCAGTTCGGGTCGAGCACCGCGCGCAGGGCGTCGAGGGCTTCGGTGCGCACTCGGTGATAGACGTTCATGCCCCGGCGGGTCGAGTCGACCATCCCGGCTTTGCGGAGTTGTCCGAGGTGGTGGCTGACGGTCGATTCGGCCAGACCCACCGCGTCGGCGAGGTCACAGGTGCATACCTCGCCGTCTTCGGCAGTGAGCAGGATCGACATGAGCTGGATGCGGGTGGGATCGGCCAGTGCCTTCAGCCGCAGCGCGACCTCGAGGGCCGCTGCGGTGTTCATCGGAGCCGCCGAGACGGGGGTGCAGCAGATCGGCGCGGTGATGTCGACGACGGGCAGAGTCTTGGGCATGGTTTCCATGCTCCCACCTTCTTGACATATGTCAAAAAGGAGCGGACAGTGAATCTCGTTAATTCGATGTATGTCTCACAGGTGGAGGTTCTCATGTCCCGCGTTCAGCTCGCCCTCAACGTTGACGACCTGCAGCAGTCGGTGACGTTCTATTCGAAGTTGTTCGGTACGGCGCCGAACAAGCTCGAGCCCGGCTACGCGAACTTCGCACTGACCGAGCCGCCGCTCAAGCTCGTGTTGCTCGAAAACCCTGGCAAGGGCGGCTCGATCAACCACCTCGGCGTCGAAGTGGAGTCCTCCGACAAGGTCCATGCGGAAATCGCACGACTGACCGGCGAAGGGTTGTTCACCGACGAGGAGATCGGCACCACGTGCTGTTTCGCCACCCAGGACAAGGTGTGGGTGACCGGTCCGGCCGGGGAGAAGTGGGAGGTCTATACCGTCCTCGCCGACTCGGAGACGTTCGGTTCGAGCCCGCAGCACCTCGACGGCCCGCAGGCGTCCGAGGCCGGTGTGTGCTGCGGTACCGCTTCAGCAACCCCGGAACAGCAGGAGGAGAAGTCGGCGGCCACCGAGGCCTCTTGCTGTTGAAGTCGCGACCGTCAGCCTGCGGTTGGCCGCGTGGCCAGCTCCGCGATCAGGGCCTCGACCTTGGCTTTGATCTCGTCACGGATCGGGCGCACGGTCTCGACGCCTTGGCCGGCCGGGTCGTCGAGCACCCAGTCGCGGTAGGACTTACCCGGGAAGACCGGGCAGGTGTCCCCGCACCCCATGGTGATCACCACATCGGAGGCCTGCACAGCGTCGACAGTGAGAATCTTGGGGTTCTGCGCGGAGATGTCGATGCCGACCTCGGACATGGCCTCGACGGCGGCCGGGTTGACCTGGTCGGCCGGGGCGGATCCGGCGGAGCGGACCTCGACCCGGTCCCCGGCGAGGTGCGTGAGGAATCCGGCGGCCATCTGGGAGCGGCCGGCGTTGTGCACGCACACGAACAGCACCGAGGGTGTGGAGTTGGCGGTCGTGGAGTCGGTGGTCATGTAGGTAGAGGGCCCTTTCGTGAGGGAAGGTCCAGTGGAGACGGTGTCGAGTTCGGTGAGCAGAGCGCGCACCCTGGCGTCTCGGGCTACGGCGCGGTGGGGGTGGCTTGGTCGGCGAAGCGTTTGCGCAGCGCCAACGAGACATAGATCAGCGCAACCAGGATCGGCACTTCGATGAGTGGGCCGACCACCCCCGCCAGCGCCTGTCCGGATGTCACGCCGAAGGTGCCGATCGCCACGGCGATGGCGAGTTCGAAGTTGTTGCCTGCCGCGGTGAATGCCAGGGTCGTAGTGCGCTCGTAGCCCAGACCGATCGCGGCGCCGAACAGGAACCCGCCGCCCCACATCAGGATGAAGTACGCCAGCAGGGGCAGGGCGATGCGCACGACGTCGAGCGGCTGCGAGGTGATCTGCTCACCCTGCAAGGCGAACAGGACCACGATCGTGAACAGCAACCCGTAGAGCGCCCACGGTCCGATCTTCGGCAGGAAGGTGTCCTCGTACCAGGTGCGGCCCTTGGCCTTTTCACCGAAGTGGCGGGTGAGGAACCCGGCCACCAGGGGGATGCCGAGGAAGATCAGCACCGACTTGGCGATCTGCCACGGCGAGACGTCCAAGGTGGTCTGCTCGAGGCCGAGCCACCCGGGCAGCACCGACAGGTAGAACCAGCCGAGGACGGCGAACATGAGCACCTGGAACACCGAGTTGATCGCGACCAACACGGCGGCGGCTTCGCGGTCACCGCACGCGAGGTCGTTCCAGATGATCACCATGGCGATGCACCGGGCCAGACCGACGATGATCAGGCCGGTGCGGTATTCGGGCAGGTCAGGCAGCAGCAACCAGGCCAGTGCGAACATCAGGGCGGGCCCGAGGATCCAGTTGAGGATCAGCGACGAGATCAACAGTTTACGATCGCCGGTGACGGTGTCGAGTCGGTCGTAACGCACCTTCGCCAGCACCGGATACATCATGATCAGCAGACCGAGGGCGATCGGCAATGAGATGTTGTCGATCTCGAGGACGCCGAGCGCGTCGCCGAGCCCGGGGATCATCCGGCCGAGCAGCAGGCCGGCGACCATGGCGATGCCGATCCACACGGCCAGGAAGCGGTCGAGGGTCGACATCTTGCCGGCGACGGACCGCTTGTCGGTAGTGGTGGTCACGAGTGGGTCTCCTCGAGGACGATGGCCGGGGTGCAGGCCGAGGTGGGCAGCACGCCGGATTCGGTGGCGAGCACCGCGGACAGCTGTTCGAGCGCGGCGGGGATCACCCGGTAGTACACCCAGGTGCCGCGACGTTCGCAGTCGAGCAGGCCGGCTTCGCGCAGCACCTTGAGGTGGTGCGAGATGGTCGGTTGCGACAGGTCGAATGCGGGGCTGATGTCGCACACACAGCTCTCGCCGCCCTGGTGGCTGGCGATGATGCTGAGCATGCGCAGGCGCACCGGGTCACCGAGGGCTTTGAACATGCGGGCCAGGTCGCCGGCCCAATCGGAGGTGAGGGGCTCACGCGACAGGGGTGGGCAGCACGGCTCACCCTCACTCGGCAGCTGATTCGACATATGTCTATATTGACCATCATCAATTCAAGCGTCAACTCGAGTTCATCCCGGAAGGCCGCCTACCGCGAACGCATCGTCGGCCCGGTGCGGCCGAGGCGCTTTCGGACCGATTTCCTGACCGCAGGCGTGCGGACCCGAACGCCCGCCACAGCGACATTCGCTCTGGCGGGCGGGAAACGGGTGAACGCGCCTACTTACGCCCGGCCTGCCACTGCATGCCCCATCCGTACTGACGGTCGAGGTCGGACTGGCTGCCGTTGACGTACTCGACGAGACGCTGCACAGTCACACCCTGCCCGGTGCTCTGCAGCATCGCGATCGCGCAGATGCGGGCGCCGTTGTTCGGCGAATCGAGACGGACCTCGATTTCCTGGCCCGAAGGCTGGGTGAGAGTGATGACGCCATCGACGGCGGCCCAATTCGCTGCGCCCTCGTAGATCATGGCGAAGATCAGCACGCGCTTGAACAGTTCGGGGCGTTCGAGGTTGATGTGCATGTTCTCGCCGCCCTGGGCGGAGCCGGTGCGGTCGTCGCCGTCGAGGTGGATATACGGCGCGGAGTTCAGCGCTCCGAAGCTGTTCCCGAGCGCCTGGATGACGCCCTTCGAACCGTCGGCCAGCTCGTAGAGGCACCCGAGGTCGAGGTCGACCCCGCCGGTGGCACCGGTGAGCTTGGCGAGGAAGCCCTTCTTCTGCTCACCGCGCGACCAGTTGAGATTCACGCGGACCACGCCCTGTCCCGCACCGCCCTTACTGAGGCTGACGGTCGGGGATTCTTTCGTCAGGTTGATCTTGCTGAGGTTCACTCCACTGGACCCTTGCTCGGGCTTCTTGTTGTAGTCGATGGCCATGTGCGTGCCTTTCACTGAGTGGTGTGCAGGTGTGCAGGTGCCGGATACGGAAAATGGGAGCCCTCGGCCCGAAATCAGGTCGGGGGCTCCCATCGGGCTCAGTGCGATCAGACGGACACTTCCGCCTTCGCTTCCTTGCGGTTTCGGTAGATGCTCGACCCGAACGCCGCACCGATCAGGACGATGCCGACGAGGCCGGTGATGAGCTCCGGGACATGAGTACCGATCGAGTACAGCAGGATCAGTGCGAGCGCACCGATCGCCCAGTGGGCTCCATGCTCGAGGTAGACGTACTCGGACAGCGTCCCCTTGCGGACAAGGTAGATGGTGATCGACCGGACGAACATGGCACCGATGAAGCCGAGACCCAGCGCGATGATGATCGGGTCGGACGTGATGGCGAAAGCACCGATGACACCGTCGAACGAGAACGAGGCGTCGAGGACCTCGAGGTAGAGGAACAGGAAGAAGCCGGCTTTACCGGTTGCCTTCGCGAGGCCGCTCGGCCCGCCGGTCGGTTCCTCGTCCTCTTCGGGGATATGGAACATCTCGCCGAGGCCGTTGACCGCAATGTAGGTGATCATGCCGAGTGCACCAGCGATCATCACGGTCGAGACCTTGTCGTCCGGCGCGATGACCGTAGCCGTGATGAGGAGCAGCACGACCGCGATGACGACCTCGAGCTGATCGAGTTTGCCTGCCTTCGCCAATGGCCGCTCGAGCCATTCCAGCCACTTGATCTCACGTTCTTCGAGGATGAAGTGCAGGAACAGCATCAGCAGGAACATGCCACCGAACGCCGCGATCTGCGGGTGGGCGTCGGTGATCAACGTTTCGTAGCTGGGATCGCCGTTGGGGAAGTACGCAGCGCCATCCGCCGGGGGATTGAGCGCGAGGTCCAACGCTGCGATCGGTCCGAGGCCCGACGCAACCCACACGATGAGCAGCGGGAAGACCAGACGCATACCGAAAACGGCGATGAGAATGCCGATGGTGAGGAAGATCTTCTGCCAGAACTCGCTCATCCGCCGCAGGACGGTCGCGTTGATGACCGCGTTGTCGAACGAGAGCGATACCTCGAGGATGCCGAGGATCACACAGAGGAACAGGGCTTGGGGGCCGCCATAGAGGAAGGCAACCACCAGAGAGACGACGGTGACGGCGAAGGACGCACCGAATATTCGCAGTACCACGAAGCGTGGCCTTTCTTTTCGACTTCAGGGCTATGCAGGGTGGTTACTGCAATCCGGCGAATGCAGATCCGGTCCCGGCATCGAGGCACAGGACCGGATCCGATTATCGGCGACTGTCAGACGTTGACGCCGTAGTCGCGGGCGATGCCCGACAGGCCGGAGGCGTAGCCCTGGCCGATCGCACGGAACTTCCACTCTGCGCCGTGGCGGTAGAGCTCACCGAACACCATGGCGGTCTCGGTGGAGGCATCTTCGCTGAGGTCGTAGCGGGCCAGTTCGGTGCCGTTGGCGCGGTCGACGACGCGGATGTAGGCATTGCGGACCTGGCCGAACGACTGGCTGCGAGCGTCGCCGTCGTAGATCGACACGGGGAAGAAGATGGACTCGATGTTCGCCGGGACGGCAGCCAGGTCGACGTTGATGACCTCGTCGTCGCCTTCGCCCTCACCGGTGCGGTTGTCGCCGGCGTGCTCGATGGAGCCGTCGGGCGACTTCATGTTGTTGAAGAAGACGAAGTGCTGGTCGGAGACCACCTTCTTGTCGGCGCCCGTCGCAATGGCACTCGCGTCGAGGTCGAAGTCGGTGCCGGTGGTGGTACGCACGTCCCAGCCGAGGCCGACCGCAACTGCGGTGAGGTTGGGGGCTTCCTTCGTCAAGGAGACGTTTCCACCCTTGGTCAAGCTGACGCCCATGCGGGGTCCTTTCGATCGGTCGTCGACGCACCGAGGCGGTACGTCCGGTTTTCGCGCGTGTTCCACCACAGTAATAGGTGGGAATGAAGTACGCTCCTGTCCACTGTGCCCAGTGTTGCGGGCCACGGTGGCGAAGACCGGGCGACCAGTACCATTCGGTCTTGTGGCGAGCCGATGGACGCGCCGCCTCTTCGGCGGCGGGAACTCCGAAGACCCCGCAGCTCGTCGTGCCCATGACGCGATGGTGGCTGCGTTCCTCGATATGGATCGACGTCAGTCGGTCGCCGAAGCAGGCGTTGCCGAGTCTCACGAACTCGCTCCCGAGCGGAATCTGCGCCGGCAGTGGGAACCGATCAGACAGAGCTGCTATCGCGCAGCCGAAGAATACCTACAACTCGCGCACACCGAACCCGACCAGGAATTGGCGTCGACGGCCGACTACGAACACGCCATTCGTCGAATAGGCGACGCAACAAGAATTCTCGATGAATTCTACGAGAACAATCGCGGTCACCTCGAGCATGTTTCCGCACTTGCCCAGACGGTTCCCCAACTTGCACATCGGGTTCGGGCGGAAGCCCGAGTCGCGCTCGAGTCGTTGCAGGCCCCCGAACGCGCAGCGTTCGCGCACTATCGATCGGTGGCTATCGCCACCGAGACACTCGAGAACGCGCTGCGTTCCCTGGACTCCGCTCGCGGTACCAGCGCTCTGCGCGCAGGAGCACATGCGGTCGAGGAAGCCACGAACACTCTGCGGCAGGCTCTGGCCGACGCCCCCGGACGTCAGAATGAGGCGCGCAACACCGTGGCGTCGGTCACCACCCGGTTGAACGCAGTGCGTACCCGGGCAGAGGGTCTGCCACCTGCATATTCGTCCTTGCTCCGTGAATTCAATGCCGCGAGCTCGGCCGATCTGTCCGACAATGCCCGACAGGCCGAGGCACTCCTCGAGCGCGCAGACGCACGCCTCGGCGAAGCACGCCGAACCGCGGACGACGCCCGGCCCGAACTCGCACTTGATCTCGCCACCGAGGTCCGCGTCGATCTCGCCGCCGCCGAAGAACTCGTCGATGCCGTAACCGACCGACTGGCGACTTTGCGCGCCGTCCGGAAGAATCCGGAGGCCAAGGTCGACGAGGTGCGGTTCCGCTTGCGTGATGCGCAGCTGCTTGCCGTGCAGCGTGACCTGACCGCGGAGTGGGGGTCGGTTCTCGACGCTCAATTGGACCGGATCGACAGGGCGGTCGATTCGCTCACCGGCGTCCACCCGGACTACTGGGCCTACGTGCGCGATCTCGATGCGGTGTCGGATTTCATCGCCACAGTGGTAGAACGAATGAGAGGACGGGCCAACGGCCGATGACGGGGGCAACTTTCACGAAGGCGCAGACGATGCGCCATTTTCACCACCTGGATCGGACCACGCTCGAGAGGTTGTTCTTTCGTGCGCCGCAGTCGTTCGGCGATGGTGACGACCGCGAGCGCCTCGCGGTCGCTCTCGGTGCCACGCTGTACGTGCCCGCGACCCGCAGCGACCTGACCGCAACGATCCTGCGCCGGGCGAGCGAGGGCGTCACGTCGATGGTCCTCGATCTCGAGGATGCCGTCGCCGATCACGAGGTGGAGCAGGGACTTCGCGACGCGGTCGCCACTCTCGACGAGCTTGCCGCACAGGGTGACGACCCGATGCTTCTGTTCATCCGTGTCCGCACGGCCGACAGCATCGACCGCATCGCGGACATCCTCGGCGACGGTGTGCGAGTGCTCACCGGGTTTGTGCTGCCCAAGTTCGATTCCGTCGGTGGCCGCGAGTTCCTCGAAGCAGTGGTGCGCGCATCCGACCGGCTCCGCAAGCATCTGTACGCAATGCCGGTCATCGAATCGACCTCGGTGGTGCACCGAGAGACCCGCGACGAAGAGTTGCGCGGCATCTCACAGTTGCTCGCCGAATTCCGGCAGCAGGTGCTGGCCGTCCGAGTCGGGGCGACCGACATGTGTGCGACGTTCGGAATTCGGCGCGACCGCGACCTGACCATCTACGACGTGCGGGTCGTCGTAGATGTGATCGCCACCATCGTCAACTATCTCGGCCGCACCGACGGCACCGGATTCGTCATCACGGGCCCGGTCTGGGAGTACTTCGCCGACCACGAGCGGATGTTCCGGCCGATGCTCCGGGCCACTCCGTTCGAGGAGCAGGACGCCGTGCTCTTCCGGCAACAGCTCGTCAGTCGCGACCTGGACGGGCTGCTGAGGGAGATCGCGCTCGACCGCGCCAACGGCATCCAGGGCAAGACCGTGATCCATCCGTCGCATGTCGCGGCAGTACACGCATTGTCCGCGGTGACACACGAGGAATACCACGATGCCATCGACATTCTCGAAGTCGACACCGGCGGTGTCCGAGCGTCCGGGTACGGCAACAAGATGAACGAACGTCGGCCGCACCGAACTTGGGCACAGCAGACCCTGGTACGCGCATCCGTTTTCGGGGTCACCAACAAAGGAGTCTCGTTCGTGGACCTGCTGACTGCACTGGTGGTCCGATGACCGACACACTTCGTCCCAGCTGGGCAACAGAGACATTCGGGCTCGAGTTGCATCATGACCTGACGTCGACGGGATACACCGTCCTCGAACTGGTCGAGCCGGGCCTGCGCCGAAACCCGCGCCGCGCACACCTGCTGGTTTCGACGGTGCTCGGCAAACACCTGCCCACCGATCCCGCTGTGGTGCTGGCCGCGGGCAACAGGCTCGGCGAGCTGGTCGCCGACGTCCTCGGCCCCGAGGCCTCCGATGCGGTTGTACTTGGGTTCGCCGAAACCGCAACGGGATTGGGCCATTGTGTTGCCGACAGGCTGGCGGCGGCGTGCTACCTGCACTCCACGCGCCGCCACGTTCCCGGTGCCGACGTGTTCGCAGGATTCGAAGAAGGCCACTCGCACGCCACATCGCACCTGCTGCAGCCCACCTCGGGAGAACTGTTCGCGAACACTGCACCGTTGGTGCTCGTCGACGACGAGATCTCCACCGGCGCCACCGCACTCGACGCGATCCGGGCCCTGCACCGGCAGCAACCGCGGCCGCGCTACGTCGTCGCGTCCCTGGTCGATATGCGCTCGGACGGACACCGCCTGCGCACCGCTGCCGTCGCCGAGGAACTCGGCGCTCACATCGATCAAGTGAGCCTCGCCTGCGGACACACCGAAGTCCCCGACGGCCTGACCGCGCGTGTGACGGCACTCCCCGATCCGGACCTGAATCCCGTTGCACCACAGCGGGGAATCAGTCGATTCGTGACATTGCCGTGGCCGGATCACGTGCCCGACGGCGGTCGGCACGGCGTATTGCGTGCCGACGTCCCGGCGTTCGACATCGCCATCACCGCCGCCGCCAATGCGCTGTCGGACGCGCGGGACACCACCCGTCCGGCGATCGTGATCGGTCACGAGGAACTGATGTATCTGCCGTTGCGGCTTGCGGATGCACTCACCTCACGTGGAACACCAACACGGTTTCAGACCACCACGCGGTCCCCTGCGTATGTCCTCGATGTTCCCGGATATCCACTGCGGCGAGGATTCACCTTCGCCGCACCGGAATACATCGACGTCGGCCTCGAAGCGGAATCACCTCGCTACCTGTACAACGCGCAGTGGACCGACGCCGACGCGCGTCCCGAACTGATCCTGGTGATCGACGACCCGGCCGACACCGAACGCTTGCGTGGCCCGGGCGGGATACTCGATGTACTGACGGCAGCGGGCGAAGACGTACTCGTCGCCGTGGTGCCGTCCACGGATCCGGTGAAGTTGCGCCGATCCAGGGAAGGTCGTGTCAGGGAGGACAACAAGTGACCACACCGTTGACCGGGCCCGATTTCGGGTCGTACGCCGCCGACGAGGTGAGCTGGCTCCTCAAGGACCTGTCCCACGTCGACCTCGAAGGCGGCATCACCGAGCGGGAGGCCAGAATCCAGGCGGGACTTGCCCACTACGCCGAGTCCCTCCCCATCGAGTACCAACCCGACGCCGCCTACCGTGAGTTGTTCGACAAGGCCCTCGCCACTACCGCGCCCCGTCTTGCGCAGGCCGTCGGCACCGTCACCGAGTTGCTGCTCGCCGAACGCGGCACCGACCTGAGCCTCGTGTCGCTGGCCCGGGCAGGCACCCCGATCGGAATTCTCATCCGGCGCTGGGCACAGCAGCATCACGACCTCGATCTTCCGCACTATGCCGTCTCTATCGTGCGCGGACGCGGAATCGACAGGGCAGCACTCGATTACATCACCGAACATCATGACCCGAAATCCGTGGTGTTCGTCGACGGCTGGACCGGAAAGGGCGCCATCGCACGGGAGCTCGCGGCAGCGCTCGCCGAGTACAGCGCCTCTGGCGGTCCGGTCCTGTCGAGTGATCTCGCAGTACTCGCAGACCCCGGACATTGCGTGCGCACGTTCGGCACACGCGACGACTTCCTCATCGCGTCGGCATGTCTGAACTCGACCGTGTCCGGCCTCGTCTCACGCACCGTACTCAACGACGACTTCATCGCACCGGGCGAATTCCACGGCGCCAAGTTCTATGCCGAACTCGCACGAGACGACGTCTCCGGTGTCCTTCTCGACACCGTGGCCGCCGAGTTCGGCGATCGCGGTGCTGCCGTTGCGCAGGCCAGGAAGGTCTCGGACTCCGACCGCGAGCCCACCTGGGCCGGTTGGGAATCGGTTGAGAAGGTCCGCATCCAGTTCGGCATCTCCAGTGTCAACTTCGTCAAACCCGGTGTCGGTGAAACCACACGTGTACTCCTGCGGCGCGTCCCGTGGAAGGTACTCGTGCGCGACATCCACGCCGACGAACACGCCCACATCCGGATGCTCGCTTCGGCTCGGGACGTGCCCGTGGTGGAAGTCCCCGACCTCGCCTATTCGTGCATGGGCCTGATCAAGGATCTCCCGTGACCGCCACCGCGCTCATCGCAACCGATCTCGATCGCACGATGATCTACTCGCGCGGCGCGATGGGCGAAGACCGTTTCGCCGCAGGCGGGCTCGTGTGCGTCGAATACTACGAGGGTGCTCCGCTGTCGTATGTGACCGAGAAAGCGGCGCTGGGGCTCCGGGAACTCGCCGCGACTCTGCCGGTGGTGCCCACCACCACGCGCACTCCCGAACAGTTCCGCCGCATCGATCTCCCTGGCGGTCCCTGGCCGTACGCCATCACGAGCAACGGGGGAGCGATCCTCGTCGACGGCGACGCCGATGTGAGCTGGCGGCGAGGCATCGACGACACGGTGCGCGCATCCTCCGCGAGCCTCGACGAGGTCGTCACGGAGCTCAGGCGACGCATATCCGACGATTGGGTCTCGAAGCTCCGGATCGCCGAGGACCTGTTCTGTTATCTCGTCGTCGATGTCGCCGCCCAGCCCCGGGGCTTCATGAGCGACTGGAGCGCGTGGTGTGCGGGTCACGGCTGGAATGCCTCACAGCAGGGACGCAAGATCTACTCGATGCCCGACCCCGTGTGCAAGAGCCGCGCAGTCGCGGAGGTGCACCGACGGCTGACGGATGCGGGACTGCTCGCCTCTGGCGCGCAGGTGTTCGCGGCAGGCGACGGTGCACTCGATGCCGAGATGCTCGCGTCCGCCGACTCGGCGATACGCCCCCGGCATGGAGAGCTCGAGTCCATGAACTGGCAGCATCCGACGCTTACCGTCACGGAGAGCACGGGCATCACGGCCGGTGAAGAGATCCTCACCTGGTTCACCCGGTCAACAGCAGTACCCGTCGCTTCGTAGAGTTGGTGGCGGTGTCATCACCGCCGACCCCGCCCCTATGCTCAACCGTCCACCCGCCGACACAGTGAGGACTTCGATTTGTCCAGCCCGCTCGCCAAAGGCCAGAACGGCCCCCTCAGCGCAAACGACGTCGTCGTTTCCCTGGAACTGACGACACCGGCAGACCTGTCTGCACTGTTGGTCAAGGCCGACGGCAAAGTCCGATCCGACGCCGACTTCGTCTTCTTCAACCAGCCCACAGGCCCCGGTGTCAACCTTGTGCCCGGTGCGCCCGGACAGGCCGCGTCGCTCGCGGTGTCGCTCGGTGCGGTTCCGGCCGATATCGAGCAGGTACGCGCAGTGATCACCCTCGACGACGCGTCGAGCAGCTTCGGGCGCTTCGCGCCTCCCACCGCGCGAGTGTCCGACGCGAACGGCACGGTGCTCTACGAATACCGGATCGAGGGCCTGAGCACTGAATCCATCGTGATCGCGCTCGAGCTGTATCGCCGCCAGGGCGCTTGGAAGGTCCGGGCGGTCGGGCAGGGTTACGCCGGCGGGTTCGCGGCGCTGGTGACCGATCACGGCGTTTCCGTGGACGATGCTCCGGCAACCCCCGCTGCGTCGCAGCCTGCGCAACCCGTGGCACCCCCGCCGCCTGCACAACCCGTGGCGCCCCCGCCGCCTGCCTACAACCCGCCCCCACAGCAGCAGCAACAGTTCGCGCCACCTCAGCAGCAGGTCAACCAGGCACCCCCCACGCCCACCGGGCCGCCCGAGGTGAGCCTGACGAAGAGTCGTCCGGTGAGTCTGGTCAAGGGGCAGAAGGTCACGCTCCGCAAGGATGGCGGTGTCGCACTCAGTTTCCTGCGGATGGGCCTCGGCTGGGACCCCGTCAAGAAGAGCGGCCTGTTCGGCAGCCGATCGGCCAACATCGACCTCGATGCGTCGGCGGTGATGTTCGCCGATCACAACATCGTCGACGTCGCCTACTACGGGCAGCTCACCGCGAAAGACGGCTCGATCCAGCACCAGGGCGACAACCTCACGGGCGAGGGCGCAGGCGACGACGAGGTGGTCCTCGTCGACCTCACACGAGTGCCCCCGCACATCAACACGGTGATGTTCATCGTCACCTCATACAAGGGCCACACCTTCGAGCAGGTCCAGAACGCATTCTGCCGCCTCGTCGACGGCACCACCAACGACGAACTCGCCCGCTACACGCTTCAGGGCGGAATGCCGTTCACCGGCATGGTGATGGCAAAGGTGTATCGCCAGGGCAGCGAATGGAAACTGCAGGCCATCGGTGAAGGCATCCAGGCCAAGCATCCGGGCGAGGCTGCGCCGCAGCTCGGTCGCTTCCTGGCGTCGTAACGTGAACGGAGTGTTCTCTCCGGGGCAGAACGCTCCGTTGACAGCCCGAGCCGTCCGTTTCACCGTCTCGGCCGACATCCCGACCGACCTGTGTGCGTTCGTGGTCGACGACCGCCTGCAGGTCGCTTCGTCGGACGACGTCGTGTTCTACAACCAGCCTCGGACGCAGGGCGTTCGACTCGACGGCGACGCGATCGTCGTCGAGTTGGACGCCCTGCGCAGCGGTGCTCGCGTGTTGTGCGCGGTGGGCACGGATTCGGCCGTCGCCGTCTCCACCTCGTTGACAGATCCGGCGGGTGCACCGCTCGCCGCATTCGATGTGGAACCATCGGGCACCGAAACCGCACTGTTGTGCTGGGAGCTCTACCCGCACAGCGGAAACTGGAAAATGCGGGCCCTCGGTCAGGGCTATGCAGGTGGTCTGGGCGAGATGTTCACCGCGCACGGAGTCGAGGTCGACGACGATCCGCCGCCGCGAGAGCAGCTGCAGCCATCCGCACCCGCCACGAGCGATGCCACACCGTCGTTCGAGTGGTTGTGGAAGATCTTCGAGGATGCCTCACGATCCGCGGCGGCCTACGTGGCGGCCCACGAATATGCGCAGCACCGCCTCGACGACGAACTCTCCGCCGCAGTCTCCGATCCCGCGACCCGCACCGGCGCGGCAGCGGAAGCAGCACGCGCACTGGCCCACCGACGGTGTGAGGAACTGAACGCTGCCGCGGAGAAGCGGCACCGTGAGGACACTGCGAGTCTCACCGACGAACTCCGCGCAATCGACGTCACGCTTCACGCGTCGCTGGCATCGTGGACGTCCCCGGCCTGGAACACACTGCGCACGACCAGTGACGGAATCCGAGTGGGCGAGCTATCGGCACCCGAACGCGGAACACTCCGGGTGCCGCTGTGCGTGCCGTTGCCCATGCGCCGGCCGCTGTGGATCGACGGCGATGATGCGGCCTCACAGCAGATCGTCACTGCACTCGCGTTGCGTCTGCTCGCCGCGCAGCCCGGCACACGTATCGACGTCATCGACCCTGCGGGTGCGCTCGTCGAGCTCAGGGAGCTGACTGCCCCGGTGCTCGCAGGACCACCCGTCCTCGGTATCGGGGGTGTCGCGGCGAAACTGAAGGGCCTGGCCGACAGCGCCGAGCTGACAGCCCTGTCGATGTCCACCGATCCTGCTGCAGCACACTTGGAACCGCGCGTTCTCGTATTGGCAGGCATGCCTCACGGATACAGCAGCGCCGACCTCATTCAGATCATTCGGCTAACCCAGCTGTCCGGTGCGCAGCACATCTCGATCGTGATCGCCGGCGCAGCCGACTCCGTGGTCGATGATCCCGCATACCGGGCGCTACTCGAACAATCCCAGCACCTACCGTCGAGTGACGATGGGCATTTCGCGGATCCGTGGACCGGCAACGACTGGACTTTCACTCCCGATGTGATTCCCGCCGACGCGGTCCTGTTGCGACGCGTGGTCGCAACCCTCGGCACGGCGTAGCGCGAAGGGGAGGTTGTGTGCGACTTTCGTCGAATCTCCGCACACAACACCCCCTTCGGCTACGGTCACGGCACCGGCTCTAGCACCGCATCCATACTCGCAGCCCCCGTGTCGGGCACTCGGGGTTGATGCCATGCCTCCACGGGGAACGAGATGTTGATCAACGAGTAGCAGACGTGCAGGAGCCGGGTGGCGTCCTCGGGCAGGTTCTCGAGGTCGAACGTGTCGAGATACGCTGCGGCATCGGCGAGCCGGGGGAGAGCTGCGTCGTAGAACGCTTGCAGTTCGGGCATCGTGCTCTCGAGACGCCGGCCGTAGCGCTGCGCCTCGGTCGGTAGCGCCCAGTCGGCCCACGGCTCGAGGTCGGAGAACTCTTCGGGAAGCAACTGTGTCATAGCGGCTTTGACTTCCTATCCGGCCGAGGCCGTTGCAGGGGTGTGCGTCGCCCGGTACTCGTCGACGATTTTCTGCGCCGACGAATGCAGATGACGCAGCAGAATCTCCTGATCGCACAGTGGGAATTCCGATACCACACGGGTTTCGAGCATCTTCTGGGTCGCTTCGAGCGTGTTGGAATCCTGCAGTGCGAATTCCTTGAACGTCACCGCAGCGATCTCCTGACGCAAGCGGTCCGTGGCGTTGCGAGGCGGCGCCATGTACATAGTGCCTTCGAAGATGTGGCGGTTGTACGCGGTCGGCCAGTAGTGATAGGTCAGGAACCAGCCCGGCTCCCACATGACGAGCATGAAGTTCGGGAAGAACACGTAGGAGTCGAGGCCCCACGAGGGATGCCGAGCGGGATTGAGTCCGGTGGGCAGATCGGCGAGACCGGGGATGTCGGGCTTGTCCCACGGACCGAAATTGCCACTGCGCAGGATACGTTCGATGGGTTTGACCATCGAAGGGTCCTTCGGCGGAGCCATTCCGCCCCACGACGACACCATTCCGTGCGGGCCG
The DNA here is from genome assembly GCF_023015605.1 of Rhodococcus sp. F64268. Taxonomy (NCBI): domain Bacteria; kingdom Bacillati; phylum Actinomycetota; class Actinomycetes; order Mycobacteriales; family Nocardiaceae; genus Rhodococcus; species Rhodococcus sp. F64268. The sequence continues at coordinate 515,451 of NZ_JALKAI010000004.1, read as the reverse complement.
TCCACGTCGTAGTGCAGGGCTTCGAAGCCGTAGCCCTGGAGTTTTTGCGCTTCCTCCGTCACGTACTGCTTCGAGTGGAGAACCGGGGCGTGGTAGAACTCGGCGAACGCGTCGATGTAGAGCTTCCAGTTACTTCCCACCTCCGACCGGTATGTGAACCGTTGGGTGAGTTCACCGAACGGGAACCCTTCGAGTCCGGCCGCGAACTTGCCCAGGCTCTCGCGCAGCGGGTTCGTGTTCGAGTCGTCGAGGTTGACGAAGATGAACCCTTCCCACACGTCGACCTGGACGGGAGTGAGGTCGGCTGTGGATGGGTCTTCACCGATCGGGAATCGGCAGGCAGCGATCGTCCCATCGGTGTCTTCGATGATCAGCACGGTGACCTCTGCGATCACGATGTCTTGCGTGTAGCGGCGTTCGTCGTTCCGGAGTTGGTCGATACGACCGACATTGAGCCACGAGCGCTTGAAAATTGCCTCGCGTTCGAGGTCATAGTGTTCGGGGCTGATCGAATCCTCGTACGACATCGGCGTCGTACCGATTCCGTAGTGCGCGGTCCAGCTTCCTTCTTCTGGTTTCGGAAAGTGCGACATGTTCTCCAGGTCCTTCCGACCGGTGACGCTTGTGCGATGCAGTGTCTCGGGCCGGACTCGATAACATGACTGCCGGTCCAATTCGACGTGCAGCCGACGATATGGACCGACGGTCCAGTTGTCAACGGAAGGCTTCACGATGGCGGATCCACAGCCGAAGAAGGAGCGGAGCGACGCAGCACGCAATCGTCGCGCGATCCTCGACACCACCGACGCCCTCCTGGCCGCCCACGGCTCCGAGCACGTGTCGATCGACCAGATCGCGGCAGCGGCAGGCGTCGGCAAGGGCACGATCTTCCACCGCTTCGGAAGCCGTGCGGGCTTGATGCGAGAACTCGTGCGCGAGCGCGCCCTGGACCTGCGTGATGCCGTGACCGACGGTGAGCCGCCCCTCGGCCCGGGAGCACCTGCACCCGACCGGCTCCTGGCCTATTTCGATGCGATGTTCCGGCTCATCGTCGACAACGTCGAGCTCATGATCGCGTACGGCAATTCCACCAGCGAAGCTCAGGAAGACGAGATCAACGTGTTCTGGGCGCGACACATCGCCGCACTGCTGGCAGAAGCGCGGCCCGACGTCGACGCCACCGTCCTCGGTCGTCTACTCCTCGGCGCCCTGAACCCCGATGTGATCCTGCAGCACATCCGGGCGGGACAGACCGAACGACTCGCCCACGCTGTGCACAGCCTCGTGACGTCGGTCGTCGGTGAACCCGGACGCACCGACCGACGCACATAGGATTGCCCTATCGCTTGATGCGGTCGCAGGTCTTTGTCGCCGTCGTCACGGTCGTGATCGACTGGGAATCCCCGGACCGGTAGTCCGTGTGGACAGATGTCGACCAGGAGTGTCTCGTGAGCGAACTGCACCTTCCCAACCGTATCCGGCAGCTGGCGGTCTCCCAGCCGTCGGCGCCTGCGGTCACGGCCGAAGGCACAACCCTCACGTACGCGGAGTTCGACTCGTACACCAACAAGGTGGCCACAGCACTGACCGCGCTGGCGACGTCACCCGGCCGGGTCGGTGCACTGCTCCGCATGGGTCTACCCGGCGCGGCGGCATTCGTCGGTTGCGCGAAGGCCGGACTCGTCTTCACCCCCATCAACTGGCGCCTCAACCCCGACGAGATCGCGTGGATCGCAGCGGACGCGCAGCTCGGTGTGCTCATCGTCGAGGCAGACTTCGCCGACGCCGCCCGCGCTGTCGCCGCCGCGCTTCCGGATGTGCGCACCATCGTTGTCGGTGAGGCATCCCTCGACGGTGCCCGCAGCTGGGACGAACTTGTCGCATCGGGCGACGACACCGACCCGGGCCTCGGCGACGACCCTGAGACCGCGGTCCTGCAGCTCTATACTTCCGGCACCACCGGAAAACCCAAAGGCGTTGTCGCCGTGCATCGCAACCTCTACAACGTGCCCGAGAACTTCGAGCTCTACGAGTTCGACGACGATTCGGTGTCGTTGAATGCCCTCCCCCTGTTCCACATTGCCGGTTCCGGATGGACCAGCACATGCCTGTCCGCGGGTCTGCATCTGGTGCTGCTCGGCGAGATGCGCCCCGCGCTGGTGGCCGCGACGATCGCCGAGTACGGCGTCACCCACGCATTTCTCGTGCCCTCCGCGATCGGCATGATCCTCGAGTTGCCCGACCTCGCCGACTACGATCTGTCGAGCCTGAAGGTGGTCGCATACGGGGCGTCACCGATCACTCCGACGATGCTCGCGCGCACCATGGACACCCTCGGATGCCGCCTCGTGCAGCGCTACGGGATGACCGAGACGATGGGCGCACTCACCGCGTTGCGCGCCGAAGACCACGACCCGCACGGTCCACGCACGTATCTCCTTCGATCCGCAGGCACGCCGCTTCCAGGCACCGAGGTGCAGATCCGCGACATCGTCACGGGCGTGGCACTTCCGCAAGGCGAAACCGGCGAGATCGTCTCGCGATCGCGCAACAACGTCTCGGGGTACTGGCGCCGCGACCTCGAGAGCGCGTCGCTGTACACCTCCGACGGATTCCTGCGCACCGGGGACGCCGGCCACATCGACGAGGACGGCTACCTGTTCGTCACCGACCGCGTGAAGGACATGATCATCACCGGCGGGGAGAACGTGTACCCCGTCGAGGTGGAAGCGGTACTCGCCGAGCATCCCGCTGTCGCGGAGGTCGCCGTGGTCGGCCTACCCGACGAGCGCTGGGGCGAGGCGGTCACGGCGGTAGTGCGCTTGGTGAACGGCGTCGAGCGCCCGTCCGAAGCCGAACTCATCGCGTTCACGGTGGGTCGGCTCGCGTCGTACAAGAAGCCGCAGCGGATTCATATCGTCGCCGAACTGCCGCGCAATGCGAGCGGCAAGATCCTCAAGCGCACTCTGCGCGACACTCTCGGCACCCGAGTGGAGGCAACATCATGATCATCACCGAAGACATCGGTGTCGCCCAGCGCGAGGCGTGGGCCGCAAAGACCCTCCCACCGGTCGAGGAGGTGCGGCCGGGGCTGTGGTCGATTCCCGTCCCCATGCCGGGAAATGCATTGCGCTACGTCCTGATCTACGCACTCGCACTCGATACCGGACTCGCGTTGATCGACGTCGGCATGGACACCGAGGAGTCCTGGCAGGCTCTCGTCGACGGCATCGCCTCGACCGGCCACCACATCTCCGACGTCCGGTATGCGGCGATCACACACTTGCACCCCGACCACTTCGGTCTCGCTCCTCGACTACGTGAGACCACGGGCGCTGCGATCGCGATGCACACCGCCGAGGCAGCAGCACTGGGCCACTTCACTCCCACCGATGTGGCCGCCGACGTGGAAGCCTGGCGGGTGGATCTGACCGACCTCGGCGCTCCACCGGAGGTCGTCGCGGCACCCCGATTTGACCTCGTCCGGTTCAAGGCGGGTGAGTCGGCCGATTTCGTGTTGTCGGGTGGCGATCGCCTCGACCTGCCCGGATGGAACATCGAGGCGGTGTGGACACCCGGGCACACTCCGGGCCACCTCGCCTTCGTCGACCGCGACCACGACCTGCTGTTCAGTGGCGACCACATGCTGCCGCGCATCAGCCCGAACATCTCGTCCGGTCCTGGCGAACTCGAGTCCCCGTTGCATCGGTACCTGTTGTCGCTGCATGCGACGACCTCGTTGCCGGACTGCGAGGTGCTGCCCGCACACGAATACCGGTTCCGCGGTGTTGCCGAGCGCGCCCGGGAACTGATGGGACACCACGACGATCGTCTCGAGGAGATCCGCGCCGCGATCGAGGCACGCCCGGAGTCGACGGCGTGGGAGGTCACCACGCACATCACCTGGTCGCGGCCGATCGATGCGATGGACCCGAGGCTGCTCCGGCTCGCCGTCCGCGAGACACAGGCCCACCTGATCGTTCTTTCCGAACGAAATGTCATTCTCTCTGATGGAGGGACTCCTTCTCGATGGAGTCTCGCCACACCCGTCGCCGACCAGTAACGAAGGAAAAGCAGACATGAGCGTTGTTCTCACCGAGTTCGCCGACGGCATCGCCGTCTTCACTCTCAATCGCCCCGAGGCCAAGAACGCCGTCACCCTCGAGGTGTCCGAGGCACTCGCCGCCGCGATGGACGAATTCGAGGCACGCCCCGACCTGACCATCGGCATCCTCACGGGCGCGGGCGGAACGTTCTGCGCCGGCATGGATCTCAAGGCGTTCTCGCGCGGTGAGCGCCCCTCGATTCCCGGTCGCGGTTTCGGCGGCATCACCGAGGCACCGCCCACCAAGCCGCTCATCGCCGCGGTCGAAGGCTGGGCACTCGCGGGCGGATGCGAACTCGCGCTGTCCGCCGACCTGATCGTCGCGTCGCGCGAAGCGAAGTTCGGCATCCCCGAGGTCAAGCGTGGCCTCGCCGCCGCGGCCGGTGGCCTGCTGCGCCTGCCGAAGATCCTCCCGTACCCGCTGGCCATGGAGATGGCCATCACCGGCGACCCGCTCACCGCCGAGGTCGCCCTGCAGCACGGTCTCGTCAACCGGGTCACCGAACCGGGTGAGGCGCTGACCGTCGCGAAGGAACTCGCTGCACGCGTGGCTGCCAACGGACCGCTCGCGGTGAAGGCAACCAAGCAGGTCGTGGCGATGTCCGCGAAGTACACCGACCCCGACGCGTTCGTCGCGCAGCGCAAGTTCATCGACCCCGTGTTCGCATCGAACGATGCTCAGGAAGGCGCCAAGGCATTCGCCGAGAAGCGTGCTCCGGTCTGGACAGGCGCATAGAAAGAGCTTCCCGATGGAGCATCCGGCGGTGCGTTCGTGCGCACCGCCGGGCACCACAATCCGCCGACCGCCTAACATGAACGGGTGGACCTGCATCTCGTGACTTATTTCGTGGCCGTCATCGACCACGGCGGAATCACGAAAGCAGCTCAGGCTCTGTATATTTCACAGCCATCACTGTCGCAGGCCATCCGCACCTTCGAACGAAGGCTCGGCACCACCCTGTTCGACCGGACAGGTAGGCGCCTCACCCTCACCGAGGACGGCCGCACCCTCGAGATCGCGGCACGCCGCATACTCGTCGACGTCGAACGCGCGAAGAGCAAGGTCGCTGCGGTCCGCGAGCTCGAGGCAGGCCGAATCCAGATCGTGACCTACTCCGCGTTCTCGATCCATCCCGTCGTCGAACTCGTCCGACGGTTCCGAAGCCGCCACCCCGGCATCATGGTGTCGATCTCCGACTCCGACGGACCGGCGGGTGTGCACTCCGCCCTCCGGCGCGGCGAGGCCGAGATCGGAGTGACCGATCTGTCGGCCGAGCACGCAGGCATGATCACCGTTCCACTTCTCGAGCAGGAGATGGTCCTCGCTCTGCACCCCGACCTCGCGGCCGGCCTTCCCGACCCCGTCCCGCGCGAGATCGTCCGCAAGGTTCCCCTGGTCATCGATCTGGGATCACCCGCCGATGCCGCGAAAACCGGCGAGCTGCTGGGCTCCGACAATGTCGTTGTCGATTGCGCCCACCCCACTGCCATCTGGGGGTTCGTGATGCGCGGCACCGGAGCGACTGTGGTGCCCCGGCAGGTCGCCGAGAAGCAGATCCCCGGCGCGACCGTCCTGCGCCTCGACCCGCAGCTGCACCGTCCCGTCGGACTCGTTCTGCGAGCCGGGGAGCCGTCACCGGCAGCGGCCGCATTCATCTCTGCCGCAACCGGCACGAAACCGGGAGCGTAGACACCATGGAATTCCGCCAGATCGAATACTTCCTCGCAGTCGTCGAGAACGACGGCATCAACGGCGCGGCTGCCGCGCTCGGCGTCGCGCAGCCGACCGTGTCACAGGCGCTGCGCAGCCTCGAACGCGAGCTGAGTGTGCAGTTGTTCCACCGCATCGGCCGCGGCATGGTGCTCACCGCTGCCGGACACAGCCTCATCGGGCCGAGCCGCCAGATCCTGCGTGACGTGGCCGGGGTCGAAGAGCTGCTGACCTCCTCGTCGGCCGAGGTCACGGGCCGTCTCGACCTGATGGTATTCCCGGCGCTCGCAACCGGCCCGATCATCGATCTGGTCGCCCAGTTCAGGCGTGCTCACCCGAAAGCCACGGTGCGCTTCGGTGATCTCCGCACCGAGGGCGACTCGGCTTCGTTGATCCGCGACGGGCACTGCGAATTCGTGGTCGCGCATCTGCCGCTCGAAGGCAGGCTCGGACTCGACGTCATCGAGCTGGGCGAACAGGAGTACTGGATGGTGTATCCACCGGGAACCGAGCTGCCACCCGGCCCGGTCACGCTCTCGGCGATGCCCCCCATCCCGATGGTGTTCGTGCCGCGCGGAGGCGGGACGTTGAGCGACGAGTTCGATCACGAAATGCGCCAGGGAGGCCATCGGCCCCGCATCGCCGCACTCGCCAATCACCGCGAGGCGCGTCTGCCGATGGTGCTGGCGGGTGTCGGCGGGTCGCTGGTGGAGCGTTCGCTCGCCGAGTCCGTCCGTGACATTGCGGTCGTGCGGCCCTGCGAACCCACCTTCACCCGTACATTCGGCCTGGTGTTCGATCCCGCAGCGCTGTCGAAGGCCGGACGCGCGTTCGTCGACCTGGCAAAAACGGCAACGAACCGGACCTGAAGCGATCAGTGTTCCGCGAGCCACGCGAGGGCGGCGACGACGAGCGCTTCCACCCCGGTGTCCAGTGTGGGTTGCACGACCGGTGCGAACGCCGGTGAATGATTGACCGGGATGTCCTGCGCGACCCGGCCGCGTTCCACGGCGTTCCGATAGGCCGACGGGTCGATGCCACCGATACCCCAGTAGGTGTAGGGAACGCCGAGCGCATTCGGGATGTCGCTGAAATCCTCGCTGGCCGTCTGCCGGGGCAGTTCCCGGTACCGGTCACCGAAATGCTCCGCGAACGCGACCGCCACCCTTGCGGTCACTTCACCGTCGTTGCGTGTCAGCGGAAAACGTTCGTAGAGTTCGAATTCCGGTTCTCTCGGCGAATCCGAGGCCTGACATTCGGCAGTCACGATCCTGCGGATCGCGCGTAGCATCGTCTCGCGGGTGCCCTCATCGTAGGTACGCATGTTGAGTTGCAGCACCGCGCTGTCGGGGATCACGTTGCCCTTGCTGCCCGCGTGGACACTGCCCACGGTGAGCACTGCGGACTCGCCGGGCGCGGTCTCCCTCGATACGACGGTCTGGAGGCGCACGATGATCATCGCGGCGAGCACCACGGGATCGACCGCGGCCTGCGGCATGGAACCGTGCGCTCCCCGCCCGTACACGGTGATGCGCATGCTGTCCGCGGCGGACAGGACCGCTCCGGATCTGGTGCCGACGTCGCCGGCCGGTGCCGGAAGGACATGCTGAGCGAGCGCGACGTCGACGCCGGGCAGCAGTTCCGCGAGGCCGTCGTCGACCATGGCACGGGCGCCGTCGCCGGTTTCCTCGGCCTGCTGGAACAGCGTCACCAGGGTGCCCTGCCAATGGTGGGAGCCCTGCCGGAGCAGATCCGCCGCCCCGAGCAGTGCCGTGACGTGCACATCGTGCCCGCACGCGTGCATCACCGGCACATCATTTCCGTCTCCGTCGACCGTCCGGACGGTACTGGCGTAGGGGAGACCGGTCGCTTCTGCCACAGGCAGGGCGTCCATATCGGCGCGGAGCAGAACGGTGGGTCCGTGCCCGTTGCGCAGAATCCCGACGACGCCGGTGCCACCGATTCCCTCGTGCACCGCGTATCCGGTGTCGCGGAGGCGGCTTGCGACCTTGTTCGCAGTGGCGTGTTCCTGATGTGAGAGTTCCGGGTGCGCGTGCAGATCGCGGTAGAAGTCCTCCAGCCCACTGCGCACACTTGGTAGTGCGTCGAGGACCGCTCCAGCACGTGAAGACGAGATCATGCCTGACCACGGTAGCCCTCCTGGACATGATTTGGACGGCGAACGACCGGTGACACAGGCCTGCCCGCGGACGACGATGGAAACAATCACTCGTCCTCCTGCACGGAGATGACCGCTATGTCCACATCGATACCCGAACAGCCCTCGGCTTCCGTTGCCCGAACCGAATCCGTCGACGACTTCGCACAGCGCATCCTCGATGCCACACTCGGCGCGATCGACGTGTTCTCCATCTATCTCGGAGACCGGCTCGGGTGGTACCGCAGTCTGGCCTCGGACGGACCTGCGACGGCAGACGAACTTGCCGACCGCACCGGCACGCATCCGCGGTATGCGCGGGAATGGCTCGAGCAACAGGCTGCCACGGGCCTGCTCTCGGTCGATGATGCGGAACCTCCGCGGTTCACCCTCTCTGCGGCCGGTGCGGAAGTACTCACGGACGAGCGAAGCCTGTCGTACATGACTCCGCTGCCGCGGATCCTCACCGGCGGTGCCATGCAGATGCCTGCGTTGCTCGAGGCGTATCGCACGGGCAGCAGCGTCGGCTGGGCGCAGTACGGCAGCGATGCCCGGGAGTCCCAGGCCGACGTGAATCGTCCGTGGTTCGAACAGGCCCTGCCCGGCGCATTGCACTCCGTACCCGATCTCGACGAGTTGCTGCGCACCCCTGGTGCCGCGATCGCAGACATCGGGTGCGGCGGCGCATGGTCCACTCTCACGCTCGCGCGCACCTACCCGGATGCCTCAGTGCACGGTTTCGACATCGACGCCGCGACCGTCGAAATGGCCCGGTCGAATGTCGCGTCCGAACCCGAAGTAGCACAGCGCATCACGATTACCGAGACGGACGCAGCCGGGCTGCCGGAGTCGACGTTCCTGGCGGTGTTCGCATTCGAGTGCATCCACGACATGCCGCAGCCCGTCGAGGTGCTCTCGGCGGCACGCCGGTCACTGGCTCCCGGTGGCGTGGTGATCGTCATGGACGAGGCCGTAGCCGACGAATTCACGGCGCCCGGCGACGAGGTCGAGCGGCTCATGTACGGATACAGTCTGATGTTCTGTCTTCCCGACGGTATGAACCATCAGCCCAGCGTGGGGACAGGAACGGTCATGCGGCCCGCGACGCTGCGGCGATATGCGCACGAGGCCGGATTCGCCCGGATGGATGTCCTTCCCATCGAGAATTTCGGTTTCTTCCGTTTCTACCGGCTGTCGGGCGGGTGAAAGTCTGCAGCGTCCGGTAGACAGACGACCATGCCCACCGACTCGACGCTGTTGCTCGTTCTGGATCTGACCGGCACCTTCGTCTTCGCCCTCAACGGTGCACTGACCGCGGTCCGCGTCGCACGGGTCGACATCGTCGGCGTGGTGACCCTTGGCATGTTCACCGCGCTGGGCGGCGGCACGATCCGGGATGTCCTCCTCGATGCACTGCCCCCGGCCACCTTCCTCGACTGGCGTTATCTCGCGATCGCCGCGGCGGGCGGGTTGATCGCGTTCGGTCTGAGTCGCGTGCTCGACCGCCTCTCGTTTCCCATCACGGTCCTCGACGCGATCGGCTTGAGCGTGTTCGCGGTCCTCGGCGCCGCGAAAGCCCTGGCTCTGGATTTCGGCGTCGTGCAGGCCGTCATCGTCGGCACGATCACCGCGGTCGGCGGTGGCACGATCCGCGATGTCATGGTCATGCGGATTCCGACGGTGCTGACCAGCGAGCTCTACGCCATTCCCGCGCTGGTCGGTGCGGCCGGATTCGCCACCGCCCACAGTCTCGGTTTCGGTGGAACGGTAGCTCTTCTCAGCTCTGCCGCATTGTGTTTCGCAATTCGGATGCTCGGCGTGCAATTCTCCCTGCATGCTCCGAGACCACCCGGACAACATCTCGATCCGTAGATCGATGTCGACCGTCGTTCATCGCCGCGTCATCGGATGAGCAGCTCCTTGAGCGTATTCAGGTGGGTACGGGTGAGGGTGGCTGCGAGCCCGGCATCACGTGAGTCGATCGCGTCGTAGATGCGTTCGTGCGTGGCCTGGTCGGCGTCATCGCCGTGATCGCCTCGGTCGCGGAGCATGTCGACCATCGCCCGCCGGTTGCGCGGCGCGAAATGAGTGAACAACTCGAGAAGGATCGGACTGTGCGCCGCACGGAGGATGCCACGGTGGAACGCCATGTCGGTGTCGACGTGTTTCTCGACGTCGACGCGGTGGTGCGCGCGGTCGGTCAGCGCGCGGCGCAGGTCCTCGAGTTCCTCCGGTGTGCGACGTTCAGCGGCCAGTGCCGATGCCTCCACCTCGATCGCGATGCGCGCTTCGATGACGGCGACGATGTCGGCTCGATGCAGCACTGCATCCCAGTTCTCCGGAATATCGAGGGCGGTGACGAACACCCCTGCCCCTTGACGCGAAACGAGCACCCCCTGGCCGGCGAGTTGCCGGATCGCCTCACGCACGGTCGAGCGGCCGACTCCGAGCGCAGGGGCGAGTGTCGTCTCCCCGGGTAACTTGTCTCCCACGTTCCACTCGCCGTCTCTGATTCGCGACAACAGCAGGTCGGCAGCCTGTTCGGCGAGTGACTCACGACGGACGAGTGACATGTCGGCATTCTCCCATGCCGGACTCAGCACCCTCCAGCTCCTCAGCTTGTCTGAGTAGTTGTGGTAGCGTCGCCGCATGCTCATCCTCGGATTCCTCCTTCTTCGCCGCCACGGCGGGGTGTAGCCCGACCGGCTCCCGTCGTGGAGCCCGATCGCGCCGGTCGACATTTCACGACCCGTAGAAGGAACCACGAACATGACCGCCTTCCCCAGCATCAACACTCCAGCCGGACCGGTACCCGCCGATGCTCCGTCCTGGAATCGGCAGACGCACTCACAGATGCCCTCCCACCGTTACCGTGATGTGTACTCACGTGTGGAAGTGCCACTCACAGAGCGTGACTGGCCGTCCAAGCGCATGACGGCAGCTCCCCTGTGGGTGCCGGTCGACCTGCGCGACGGCAATCAGGCGCTGGCCGAGCCGATGGACCCCACCCGCAAGCGCCGTTTGTTCGAACTGATGGTCGCGATGGGTTACAAGGAGATCGAGGTCGGCTATCCGTCGGCCTCGCAGACCGACTACGACTTCATCCGTCTCATCGCCGACACCGACATCGCACCCGGCGATGTCACCATCGTCGTATTCACCCCTGCCCGCCGCGACCTCATCGAGCGCACCGTGGAGTCGATCCGCGGTGTCCGCAATGACGTTGTCGTCCACATGTACACGGCGACCGCACCGACATGGCGCGATGTCGTGCTCGGGCACGGCCGCACTGCACTCACAGAGTTGATCGTCTCCGGCGGACGCGACGTACTGGAGTTCGCCGGCGACCTGGAGAATGTGCGCTTCGAGTTCTCGCCCGAGGTCTTCAACCTCACCGAACCCGACTACGCCCTCGAGGTCTGCGACGACATGACGACGCTGTGGGATGCCTCGGCGCAGCGTCCCGTCATCGTCAACCTTCCCGCGACCGTCGAGATCGCAACGCCGAACGTCTATGCCGATCAGATCGAATACATGCACAAGAACCTCACTCGCCGTGATGCAGTGATCCTGTCCGTACACCCACACAACGACCGCGGTACCGGGGTCGCGTGTGCCGAACTCGCCGTCCTGGCCGGAGCACAGCGCGTCGAAGGCTGCATTTTCGGCAACGGGGAGCGCACGGGCAATGTCGATATCGCCACCCTCGCTCTGAACCTGCATGCGCAGGGCGTCGATCCGATGATCGACTTCTCCGACATCGACGAGATCCGCCGCACCGTCGAGCACGCCAACCGTATCGAGATCAATCCCAGACATCCGTATGTCGGAGACCTCGTGCACACCGCTTTCAGTGGCACTCACCAGGACGCGATCAAGAAGGGTTTCGCCGAGCACCATGCCCGCGCGGCCGCCGAGGGCCGTCGAGTCAGCGAGACCGAGTGGCGCGTGCCGTACCTGCCCATCGATCCCGCCGACCTCGGCCGCAGCTACGATGCCGTCATCCGGGTGAACTCGCAGTCCGGTAAGGGCGGAATCGCCTACCTGCTGGAAACCGAGTACGGCATCGAACTGCCCCGGCGTCTGCAGATCGACTTCGCCCGCCACGTACAGAAGCACACCGACGCCACCGGCAGCGAGGTCACCGCATCACAACTGTGGGACATCTTCGAGGCCGAGTACATCGTTACGCCGGGTGGCAAGCCCGCCATCGAACTGACGGGCTTCGATACCACCGAGGAAACCACGACTCTCACACTGCGCGTGGATAACTCCGAGCACTCCAGCTCGCATCACGGCGTCGGCCCGGTGGAGGCCGTCACCGAAGCACTCGCTCGTGTCGGGATCTCGCTGGACGTCCTCGCCCTGCATCAGACCAGCATCGGCTCCGGCAGCGGCGCTCCGGCGCCGTCAGCGCTCGAGGACAGCGACGCGCTCACCCTGATCGAGTACCGCAGGGGCACAGTCACGCGGTGGGCTGCCGGCAAGAGCCGATCCGTGCTGACCGCCACCCTCGAGTCCCTCATCGGCGCCGCGAACACCGGCCCGAGTGCAGCCCTCACAGGTGATCAGACCTCGGTGGTCACCGACTGCGTCAGTACCGATTTGGCCCACCGGTAATCTGCCTTGCCTGCGGGGGAGCGGACGATCTGCGGCATCACGACGACGTGCCGGGGGACCTTGTACCCGGCGATGACGGTCCGGCAGTGTTCGGCGAGCTCCTCCTGCGTCGGCTCGTGCGCACCCTCGCGTAGCTGTACGACCACCGACACCGTCTCGCCCAGACGGGGATCCGGTACGCCGGTGACGAGTGCATCCTCCACTGCGGGATGCCCCTTGACCGCCTCCTCGACCTCCTCGGCGTAGATCTTCTCGCCACCACTGTTGATGCACGCCGAGCCGCGGCCGAGCACGATGATCGAGCCGTCCGCCTCGACCGTGGCGAGGTCGCCGAGCAGCGACATCCGTGTGCCGTCCACGACGGGAAAGGTGGCGGCGGTCTTCTCGGGGTCGTTGAAGTAACCCACCGGTACGTGACCGACCCGCGCAAGGTAGCCGATGGCGTCCGAGCCCGGTTCGATCGTCGAATAGTCGGTGTCGACGACGCGCACCTTCGGGGACGCGGGCAGTCTCTGTTTGCCGTCCTCGCCGGGGGTGAGGGCACCATTGGCTCCCGATTCGGACGAGCCGAAAGAGTTGAGCAGCATGACGTTGGGGAGCAGTTCCTTCAGGCGGTCGCGCACGCTGACCGACCACAGCGCACCTCCCGAACCGATGACGATCAGCGAGCTGAGGTCGAACTCGTCGCGACGCTCCGCGAGGACGTCGGCGATGGGCCGGCTGATGGCATCTCCGACGACCATGAGCACGGCGGCCTTGTGCTCGTCGATCCGACGCAGCGCCTCCGCGGGTTCGAAGTTCCGCATGATCACCTGGGGGAAGCCCATGAACAGGCCCATGAACACGGCGTACATGGCAGCGCCGTGCATGAGCGGAGCGGTGACGACATACGTCAACGGGTGTTCGTTGGCGGCGGCCGCGGCAGCGAGCGATTCGGGGCTGTCGTGCGGGTCGCCGTACGCGTTGCCTCCGCCGAGTGCGGCGAAGTAGAAGTCCTCGTGCCGCCACATCACGCCCTTGGGCATGCCGGTGGTGCCGCCCGTGTAGAGGATGTAGAGGTCGTCGTCGCTGCGCGGAGCGAAGTCGCGCTCATCCGAGGCGTCCGCGACGGCGTCGTCGTACCGCACGACGGTGACCTCGGCGAGCGCTGCTGCGTCATCGAGCGCCGGCGTGGGAGCATCTCCGACGACCACGATGTGCCGCAGGTGGGGACAGTCGGGCAAAACCTCGGCGACGACGTCGGTCAGGTCTGCGTCCACCACGAGCGCGACGAGTTCGGCATTGTTGTAGAGGTAGTCGAGTTCGGCGCCCACGTATCGGAAGTTGATATTGATCGGGACGGCCCTGATCTTCATTGTGCCGAGCATCGTGTCGAGGTATTCGAGACTGTTGCGCATGTGCAGTCCGACATGGTCGCCGGGTGCGACCCCCGCTGCGGCGAGGTGATGACCGATCCGGTTGGCGGCGGCATCGTATTGCGCGTAGGTGTGCGATCGGTCGCCGCAGACGATGGCCGTGCGATCGGGAATCGCGTCGACCACCGCTTCGGTGAGGTCGGCCAGATTCAGAGACATTGTGCTGTTCCTTCCGATCGGTCGTGCAACGGCGCCGCTCGCATCTCTGCCCGAAATGTGCCGTACGCCACTCTGGGCAAAAGTAGAACACATATCAGTTCTGGCATCAATGGGTGCGTCCGACCAGCGGAAACAAGCAACGGTCGGCCGGCAGATGCCGGCCGACCGTTGTCGGGGGAACTCAAACGTGACGACGAATCAGGACACGCGTTCGAAGATCGCAGCGAGGCCCTGGCCGCCGCCGATGCACATGGTCTCGAGGGCGTAGCGGCCCTCACGTCGGTGCAACTCGCGGGCCAGTGTCGCGAGCATGCGACCACCGGTCGCGCCGACCGGATGACCGAGCGAGATACCGGAACCGTGGATGTTGGTGCGCTCGAAATCTGCGGCACCGAACTTCCACTCACGGGTCACGGCCAGCGCCTGCGCCGCGAACGCCTCGTTGAGTTCGATGACGTCGACATCGGCAAGCGTGATACCGGCCTTCGCGAGTGCGATCTCGGTCGCGGGCACGGGGCCGATGCCCATGACCTTGGGCGCAACACCAGCCACACCCCACGACACGATACGCACGAGCGGGGTCAAGCCGAGCTCCGCAGCCTTCTCCGGTGTCGTGACGATCGCCATCGACGCGGCATCATTCTGCCCGCTGGCGTTGCCGGCCGTGACGGTGGCGCCGGGATCCTGCTTGCCCATGATCGGCCGCAGCGACGAGAGGGTCTCGACAGTGGTGTCGGCACGGGGATGCTCGTCGGTGTCGATGGTCTGGTCGCCCTTACGCGAGGGCACGGTGACCGGGATGATCTCCTCGGCGAGGATGCCGGCCTGCTGAGCGGCCACCGCGCGGCGGTGCGACTCTGCGGCGAGCTCATCCTGCTCCTGACGGCTGATGCCGTACTCGGCGCGCAGGTTCTCGGCAGTCTCGATCATGCCGCCGGGAACCGGGTAGTGCTTGCCTCCGGCAGTCGAGCGGGCACGGACCAGGCCGTCGTGCATCTGCACACCGGTGCGTGCACCGCCCCAGCGGATGTCCGTCGAGTAGAACGCTGCGTTGCTCATCGACTCGGTGCCACCGGCGACGACGAGTTCGTTGTCGCCGTTGCCGACCTGCAGCGCAGCCTGGATCACGGCCTGCAGGCCGGAGCCACACCGACGGTCGATGTGCATGCCGGGCACGGTGACCGGAAGCCCGGCGTCGAGAGCGACGACACGACCGATGGCCGGGGCCTCACTGTTGCCGTTGCAGTGGCCGAGAATGACGTCACCGACCTCGTCGGGAGACACACCCGTCCGATCGAGCAGACCCTTCAGTGCCGTGACACCGAGATCGACGGCAGTGAGGGACTTGAACATTCCGCCGTAGCGACCGATAGGGGTACGAACCGGCTCACAGATGACAACTTCGCGCATGATGACCTTTCGGGAAGAGAACGTGACGACAGAGACCGTCACATGAAGCGGCCGCCGGTGACCTCGAGGACGGTGCCGGTCATGTAGGACGACATGTCGGAAGCGAGGAACAGTGCAACAGAAGCAATTTCATCGACCTCGCCCGGACGGCCCATCGGGATCTCGGCCATCTTGCCGTCCCATGCCTTCTGCGGCATGGCCTCGGTCATCGCCGAGCGGATCAGGCCGGGCTGGATCGCGTTGACACGGACGCCGTGGTGCGCCATCTCCTTCGCTGCCGCCTTGGTGAGACCCACGATGCCCGCCTTCGCCGCGGAGTAGTTGGTCTGGCCGACCATGCCGACCTTGCCGGACAGCGATGAGATGTTGACGATTGCGCCGCGCTTGGCCTCGCGCATGATCGCGGCAGCCTTGCGGGTGCCGTGCCAGGTGCCCTTGAGATGCACGGAAATGACGAGGTCGAAATCCTCCTCGGTCATCGTGCGCATCGTCGCGTCGCGGGTGATACCTGCGTTGTTGACCACGACATCGAGAGAACCGAACCCGTCGACAGCCTCTGCGAGGAGAGTGTCCCAATCGGCGGATTCGACGACGTTCGCCTTGACCGCGCGAGCGACGTCGCGTCCGCCGAGCTTCTCCGCTGCTGCGGTGGCGGCGTCGAGATCGAGGTCGCCGATGACGACTCGGGCGCCGGCGTCGACGAAGTTCTGGGCGATCGCGAAGCCGATACCCTGGGCGCCGCCGGTGATCACGGCGGTACGGTTCTCCAACAGCGACATCTGAAATCCTTTCGAGGGGAACTGAGTTGTCCCCGAAACGGGTCGATGTCTTCGAATATATCCACGCAACGACCCGAATCACCCCACGAAATCCATCGAGACTGCCTATATGGGAATGGCGCCATTCGTATTGGACACCACCCGAGACTGCCTCGAAAGTGGTAGGCATGACACTTGCGACTCCGACCCCCGAGGTCGACGAAGACGACTTCCGCGAGATCCTCGCCCAGACCCGCGCGTTCGTGCGCAATGTCGTGGTCCCCCGCGAGCAGGAGATCGCCGACACCAACGCAATTCCCGACGACATTCGACAGGCCGCCAAGGACATGGGCCTGTTCGGATACGCGATCCCGCAAGCGTGGGGCGGTCTCGGCCTGAACCTCCAGCAGGACGCCGAACTCGCCATGGAACTCGGCTACACCACCCTGTCGCTTCGCTCGATGTTCGGCACCAACAACGGCATCGCCGGTCAGGTTCTCGTCAATTTCGGCACCGACGAGCAGAAGCAGCAGTGGCTCGAGGGCATCGCCTCCGGCGACGTCGTCGCGTCGTTCGCGCTCACCGAGCCCGGCGCCGGCTCCAACCCGTCGGGCCTGCGCACCAAGGCCGTCCGTGACGGCGACGACTGGGTGATCACCGGCGAGAAACGCTTCATCACCAACGCGCCGCTCGCGAACCTGTTCGTCGTGTTCGCCCGCACCCGCCCGGCCGACAGCGACGGCACCGGTATCGCGGTGTTCCTCGTCCCCGCCGACACCGAAGGCGTGCAAGTCTCCGGCAAGGACGCCAAGATGGGCCAGGAAGGCGCCTGGACGGCAGACGTGCACTTCAACGAGGTACGGGTGCCGAATTCGGCTCTCGTCGGCGGCAGCGAGGACGTCGGATACAAGGCCGCGATGGTTTCCCTCGCGCGCGGTCGCGTCCACATCGCTGCGCTGTCGGTCGGACAGGCACAGCGCGCGCTCGACGAGTCCGTCGAGTACGCGGCCACCGCAACTCAGGGCGGTAACCCGATCGGCAACTTCCAGCTTGTGCAGGCGATGATCGCCGATCAGCAGACCGGTGTGATGGCCGGCCGCGCCCTCGTGCGCGACGCCGCGAAGGCGTGGGTGGAGGAGACCGACCGCCGCATCGCTCCGTCGGTGGCGAAGCTGTACTGCACCGAGATGGTCGGCAAGGTCGCCGATCTTGCCGTGCAGATCCACGGCGGCACCGGGTACATGCGCGAGGTGCCGGTCGAGCGCATCTACCGCGACGTGCGTCTGCTGCGCCTGTACGAGGGCACCAGCGAGATCCAGCGTCTGATCATCGGCGGCGGACTCGTCAAGCAGGCCCAGCGCTCGTCGTAACCGCTTCACGCACAGACAGCCACACCTCGTCGACGGGGTGTGGCTGTCTCGTTCGTGCGCGAACTCCACCCGTGAAACACCAACCGCCCGTGCGCAGATCCGGTATGGGTCTACCGGAGCCATGCACGGGCGGCGGTTCGCTGCGTTATTCCAGCTGGGCGCGCAGGTCGGTCTTGAGAATCTTTCCGGCGGCAGAGGTCGGCAGCGCATCCAGGATCACGATGTCCCGGATCTTCTTGTACGGCAGTACACGTTCGGCCACGTACGCCATGAGTTCGTCCTCATCGACCTCGGCACCCGCGACAGGCACGACGAATGCCACGGGCTCCTGCCCTGTCGTACCCACATCGCGACCGACCACCGCAGCGGTCGACACGGACGGATGCGTCACGAGGATCTCCTCGAGCTCACGCGGATACACGTTGTAGCCCTTGTAGATCAGCATGTCCTTCGCGCGGTCCGCGATGAACAGATAACCGTCGTCGTCGCGGTAGGCGATGTCACCGGTCGCGAGCCAGCCGTCCACGTACTGCTCCGCCGTGATCTCGGGGTGACCGAGATACCCGTCGGTGACCTGCGGGCCACGAACCCACAGTTCGCCACGTTCGTTCGGACCGGCCGTCGCCGTCATGTCACCTTGCGGCCGGATCTCGATCTCGGTGTCGAAGACAGGAAGGCCGACGCTTCCGATCCGATATCGGAGACCCCGGGCCAGTGGCATGGCGGTGACCACGCACGTGCCCTCGGTCAGCCCGTAACCCTCGGCAACGGTCGCGTTGGGGAATGCGACGGCAAGTGCCTCGAGAGTGACATGGTCGATCGGAGCCGCGCCCGACGACACCACCCGCACCGTCGACAGGTCGCGGGTCGCGACATCCGGGTGCGTGGCAAGCGCGTGCCACATCGCGGGGCTGCCCGTGATGTAGCCGGCGCGATGGATCTCGATCAGTTCGAGCATGCGGGCCGGGTCGAAGCGGCCCGCGAGCACCTGTGTGAGACCGCAGGCCAGCAGGAACGACGTATTGATCAGCGCATGTGCGTGAAACAGAGGCGACACGACGATCGTCGACCCCTCGCCCGGAACGACGCCCGCGATGTCGAGGCCGTCGATCTTCTCGAGCGACACCAGACCATCCTTCACCACGGTCTGGTACCCGGCACGCCACCCGCACATCTGCGTCACGTTGCCGACGACGTTGCGGTGCAGAACCCGCACGCCCTTCGAAATGCCGGTGGTGCCACCGGTGTACGCGATGTGTGCGACATCGTCACCGCCGACCTGCGCAGGTGCGAACTCGGTGGCGTGACCGGCCAGCAACTCGTCGAACCGGACCGCCTCGACCGCACCGGTCTCGACAGGCTCGTCGGACACGACCGCGACGAGACGGATCGTGGTGCCTGCCGCAGCACCGAGCAGCGTGGGGAGCTGCTGCGGTTGGGACACGGCTGCGACGGCTCCGGTCTCCTCGATCTGACGCCGAAGACCCGGCTCGGGCTGAAGCGGATTCACAAGGGTCACGGCCGCACCGACACGCAACGCGCCGTAATACGCGATGTGGAACTCTGCGCAGTTGCCGAGATGCATGAGCACCACGTCGTGTTCGGCGACACCGGCGGCGCTCAACGCACCTGCGAACTGCGCCGACTTCTCGTCGAGCTCGCGGTACGACAGAACCCGATCACCGTCGACGACCGCAGCGCGGTCGCCGTACATGGCGGCGAGACTCGGCGCCCACACCGCCATCGAAACCTGTGGGTAGGACAACGACGTGTCTGCCCAACCGAATTGAACGGAAGTCATCTTCGATCCCCGGATCAGCGCGGGGCCATACGGATGGCACCGTCCAGGCGGATGGTCTCACCGTTGAGGTAGCCGTTCTCGAGGATCGATGCGGCGAGACGACCGAACTCCTCCGGACGGCCCATACGCGACGGGTTCGGCACAGTGGCCTCGAGCGATGCACGGACGTCGTCGCGCAGACGCGCGAGCAGCGGCGTGTCCATGATGCCCGGGGCGATCGTGTTGACTCGGATGTTCTTGCTTGCAAGATCGCGGGCAGCGACGATCGTCATGCCGACGATGCCTGCCTTGGACGCCGAGTAGTTGATCTGGCCGATCTGGCCTTCGTACGCTGCTGCAGACGCCGTCATCACGACCACTCCGCGCTCACCGTCGATCGGCTCGAGCTGCGCCATGCGCTCGGCGCCCAGGCGCAGCGCGTTGAACGATCCGATCAGGTTGAGGCGGATGACGAACTCGAAGTCCTCGAGCGAGCCGGCCTTGCCTTCCTTGTCGAGGATCCGCATCTTGCGGCCGGCACCGGCGCAGTGCACGACGCCGCGCAGTCCGCCGCGCTCGTGCGCGACATCGAGTGCGGCGGCAAACTGCTCCGCATCAGTGACGTCCGCACCCGCGAACGTCGCACCGTCACCGAGATCCTTGGCGACATCGGCGCCGTTCGACGACGGCAGATCGATGAGGGTGACGTTGCCGCCTGCGGCGAGCACGCGCTGGGCGGTGGCAAGTCCGAGCCCGGAGGCACCACCGGTGATTGCGACGGAAAGACCCTTGAGTTCCATTATTTTCGATCCTTGATGTGAGTTATGTGGATATCAGAGCAGTTCGAGGATGGTGGCGTTGGCCATACCGCCGGCCTCACACATCGACTGCAGTCCGTATCGAATTCCGTTGTCACGCATGTGGTGTACGAGTCGGGTCATGAGGATCGCGCCGGAGCCACCGAGCGGGTGACCGACACCGATCGCGCCGCCGAGCGGGTTGAGCCGGTCGAGCTTCGCGCCGGTCTCGGCGAGCCAGGCGAGCGGCACGGGCGCGAAGGCCTCGTTGATCTCGAACGCGCCGATGTCGTCGATCGACAGACCCGAGCGCTTCAGCGCCTTCTCCGTGGCGGGAATCGGGCCGGTGAGCATGACGACCGGGTCGTCGGCCGCGACGACAGCAGTGTGGATGCGTGCGAGGGGAGCCCATCCCTGCGCGGCCGCGTACTCACTGGTGGTGACGAGCAGTGCGCCGGCGCCGTCGGAGATCTGCGACGAGTTACCCGCGTGGATGACGCCGTCTTCCTTGAACACGGTCTTGAGCTTGGCGAGCGACTCGAGGCTGCCGCCCCGGCGGATGCCCTCGTCAGTGGTGAGGCCGGCGAGCGGCGCGAGCTGCCGGTCGAATGCGCCTGCGTCGGTGGCCGCTGCCGAGAGTTCGTGCGAACGCAGAGCGAACTCGTCGAGCTGGGTGCGGGAGAAACCCCACTTCTCGGCGATCATCTCGGCACCGATGCCCTGGCTGAATCCGGAGACGCCGAACCGCTCGAGCACCTCGGCCGGGTAGTTCTCGTTGGGGGTCTTCACGGCGCTGCCCATCGGAACCTGCGACATGGACTCGACACCACCGGCGATCACCACGTCGGCCTGCCCGGAGATCACCGATCCTGCCGCGAACGACACGGACTGCTGGCTCGAACCGCATGCACGGTTGATCGTGGTGGCAGGCACCGTCTCGGGCCATCCGGCGGCAAAGACCGCGCTCCGCGACACGATTCCGGCCTGCGCTCCGACCTGGCTCACACAACCCCACTGGACGTCGTCGACGGTGGCGGGGTCGAGACCGGTGCGCTCGGCGAGTGCGGTGAGCACGTGTGCGGACAGGTTGACGGGGTGAACTTCGGACAGTGCACCGTTACGGCGCCCGATGGGGGTACGGACGGCATCGACGATCACGGCATCGCGCATGGGGATCGGGTCCTTTGTGAAAGCGAACAATCGGGTCTTGTGGGCAACCGGTGGAGCGAGCACCGGAGAAAAGCAGCCGGCCGGGTGGTGGCCCTCACTTCGAGGAGACCACGCACCCGGCCGGTGAGGATAAGTCTTTCGGCGGAAGCTTCCGTTAGGCGGAAGCTATGCCGACTTCGTTCAGGCCACGCCGCGGATGATCTTGCGGTCGCGTTCGGGGTTGGCGAATACCAGCACGAGCACCGCGGCGATCGCACCGAGGACACCGATGATCTGGAACGATGTCGCGTAGCCCTCCGCCGCGGTTGCAGCGTTGTCGACGATGAGGCCGGTGCCGTAGGGAGCGACGAGGCCACCGATCGCCATGAGCGCGAGGAACACACCCATCGTGCCTGCGGTCTGCTGCGGCGGGCACAGCTCGGAGATCGCGGCGTTGATCAGCGGGAAGGCGATGGCACCGAAGCCGTAGCCGATCGAGACGAGCGCGACCGCCAACGCCGGAGTACCGATCGACGGGAGGAACACCAGGACTGCACCGCAGACGAGGACACCGACGGCGGGAACGATGATGCGGACCACGCGGGAGGTGTGGCCGCGGCTGCGTAGGCGGTCGGTGACGGTGCCCGACGAGATCATCAGGAACAGTCCGACGATCGAGGGCAGCGCGAACATCGAGCCTGCCTGCAGAGCGCTGTAGCCGAGACCCAGTTCGAAGTACGACGGCAGCCAGGTCAGGACGACGGTGGTGAGCGCGTAGACGACGATGATCATGACGGCACAGCTCGCGAAGGTGCGGGAGAAGAAGATCTTGCGCCACGGCACGGACGGCTCGGTCGGAGCGGACGCCACAGCAGTATCGGCGCCCTTGACCGCCTTGGTGGTGTAAGGGCCTTCCTTGAAGCCGGGAACCCAGCACATGATCCACACCAGACCCAGCACCGACAGCGCGACGATGGCCATCCGCCAGCCGTATTCGACGGTGATGAAGGTCAGGACGGGTGCGAGTGCGATCTTCGCGACCGAGGCGGAGCCGGCGAGGAACGCGCCGGGAAGACCGCGCTTGGCGGGCGGGTGCCACGAGTACGCGGCGGTGTGCATGAGCGCCGAACTCGGACCTTCGCCCAGGCCGAGCAGCATGCGGCACACGACGAGCACCACGAAGCCGCCGGTGACGACGAGCGGAAGCATCACGACCGACCAGATCAGGCCGAGTGCGAGCAGTGCCCACTTGAGAGTCAGCTTCTTCTCGAGCGGTCCGGCGAGGAAGCCCCCGATCGTGAAGGTCACGAAGAACAGGGAACCGACGAGGCCGATCTGCGACGAGGTCATCCCGAATTCACGGGCGAGCGGCTGGGCGATGATGCCGAGCACGGCCTTGTCGGCGTAGTTCACCACGTACAGGAAGATGACAAGACTGGTCATCCCCCACGCGCGGCCGGGAGTCACCTTGAACGGTGATCTGGATTCGGATGGCTGGGGGCCATCGTGGGTACTGGACGTACCGTTCACGATTTCACCTGTAGTCACGCGGGAGTCCCTTCAGACTCGGAGGATAACGACGCAGGCCGCACTCTGACTCGCACTCGGCGTGGACCGTCACGCCTGGCGTTGAATTCATTGAACGTGACCGAGCTCACCGAACACAAAGAGCCTTACGCGAACCAATCGATCACCAGAACCTATGACCCATCACAAGTGGTCGGGATATTGGTCTGCGCTAACCGAGCAATAGCCGATCCGGTGCTGGTCCGCCCCCGAAAGCTGTTGCATGCTGGCTGGGAACCGATTCGGGTCGCGTGTGCCCGGAACACGCGACGGACGAGGACAGGACGCCATGAATTCCACCGCTTCCACAGACGAGTTGCCCTCGTCCACCGCCCCCCTCGCGGGAGTCCGTGTGGTCGAAGTGTCGAGCTTCGTGGCCGCGCCCCTGTGCGGAATGACGCTCGCCGCTCTCGGTGCCGACGTGATCCGTGTCGACCCGATCGGCGGAGCCGCCGACTACAAGCGCTGGCCCCTCACTGCGGACGGCGAGTCGATCTACTGGGCGAACTTGAACAAGGGCAAACGCTCGTTCGCCGCCGACTTCCGAAATCCGCAGGCGCACAAGCTGATCAGAGATCTGATCATCGACGCCGGTATCCTCGTCACCAATGCGGCCGGACGCGATTGGCTCGATTACGACGAACTCGCCGCCATCCGCCCCGACCTGATCCACGTACAGGTCCTCGGGCGCGCCGACGGCACCGGCGCCGTCGACTACACCGTCAACGCCGCAGCCGGATTCCCCCAGGTCACCGGACCCGAGAACCTCGACGGCCCGGTCAACCACGTACTGCCCGCATGGGACGTCTCGTGCGGCCTCTACGCCGCACTGTCCGTCGCCTCCGCCGTGTACCGCCGTGAGATCACCGGCGCCGGAACCAAGATCGTTCTCCCTCTCGAAGACGTCGCGTTCGCCACCGTCGGCAACCTCGGCTACATCGCCGAGGCCCAGCTCGGCCTGACCGGCCGCGGCCGGGTCGGCAACGCCGTCTACGGCACCTACGGGTGCGACTTCGCCACCAGCGATGGCGCCCGGTTCATGACCGTCGCACTGACCCCGCGACATTTCCGCGACCTCACCGAACTGACCGGCACGACCGCCGCCGTCACCGCCGTCGAAGCTGCACTGGGCACCGACTTTCGCGACGAAGGCGAACGCTACAAGCACCGCGCGGTCCTCAACGGCCTGTTCGCACCGTGGTTCGCCGCGCGGACGGCAGGAGAGGTCGAAGCCGCACTCGACGGCACCTCGATCCTGCACGAGCGCTACCGCACCTTCGCCGAGCTCGCCGCCGACCCGCTGATCACGAACAATCCGATGTTCCAGCAACTCGACCAGCCGCGCATCGGCACCTACTCCGCGGCCAGCACCCCCATGTCGTTCGACGGCGTGCACCCGGCCGTCCGTCCCGCCCCTGCCAACGGTGACGACACCGCCACCGTCCTCGTCGAGCACCTCGGGCTGACCGACGACGAAGTCGATGCCCTCGCCGCTGCAGGCGCCGTCCACACCAAGCAGAAGGACCTCGCATGACCCGCCTCGCCCAGACCCTCGGACTGACCGAATTCCAGTCGGAGATCCTCGACAACGTTCGACGGTTCGTCGACCGCGAGATCATCCCGAACGCGCAGGAACTCGAGCATTCCGATACCTATCCGCAGGCGATCGTCGATCAGATGCGCGAGATGGGCCTGTTCGGCCTGATGATCCCCGAGGAGTACGGCGGACTCGGCGAGTCACTGCTGACCTATGCGC
This sequence comes from Rhodococcus sp. F64268, assembly GCF_023015605.1. Taxonomy (NCBI): domain Bacteria; kingdom Bacillati; phylum Actinomycetota; class Actinomycetes; order Mycobacteriales; family Nocardiaceae; genus Rhodococcus; species Rhodococcus sp. F64268. The sequence goes on along the minus strand of NZ_JALKAI010000004.1, from coordinate 490,697 downwards.
TGTGCGTCGAGGAACTCGCGCGCGGCTGGATGAGTGTCTCCGGCGTCATCAACACGCACTTCATCGTCGCGTACATGATCTGCCAGCACGGCACTGAAGCCCAGAAGCAGCACTTCCTGCCGCGCATGGCGACCGGCGAGGTGCGCGGTGCCTTCTCGATGTCCGAGCCCGAACTCGGCTCGGACGTCGCCGCGATCCGTACCAAGGCCAAGCGCGACGCCGACGGCAACTACGTCATCAACGGCCAGAAGATGTGGCTGACCAACGGCGGCAGCTCCACTCTCGTCGCCGCGCTCGTCAAGACCGAAGAGGGCTCCGACAAAGCCCACAAGAATCTCACGGCGTTCCTCGTCGAGAAGCCCGCCGGGTTCGGCGAGGTGGCGCCGGGTCTGACGATCCCCGGCAAGATCGACAAAATGGGCTACAAGGGCATCGACACCACCGAGCTCGTCTTCGACAACTACAAGGCCTCCGCCGATACGATCCTCGGTGGCGAGCCGGGTCGCGGCTTCTTCCAGATGATGGACGGCGTCGAGGTCGGTCGTGTGAACGTGTCCGCTCGCGCGTGTGGTGTCGCGATCCGCGCATTCGAGCTCGCAGCGCGCTATGCGCAGCAGCGCACCACGTTCGGCAAGCCGATCGCACAACACCAGGCGATCGGGTTCTCTCTCGCCGAGATGGCGACCAAGGTCGAGGCCGCGCACCTGATGATGGTCAACGCTGCGCGCCTGAAGGATTCGGGTGAGCGCAACGACGTCGCGGCAGGTATGGCGAAGTACCTGACGAGTGAGTACTGCTCCGAGGTGACGCAGGCGAGTTTCCGCATCCATGGTGGCTACGGCTATTCGAAGGAGTACGAGATCGAGCGGCTCATGCGTGAGGCTCCGTTCCTGCTCATCGGTGAGGGCACCAGCGAGATCCAGAAGACGATCATCAGCAAGGGCATCCTCCGCGAATACGCGCTGTAATCCAGCTGCCCTGTCATACATAACCCGGAAGGAAAATCCGTGCAGCGTACGGTGTTCAACGAGGATCACGAAGCATTCCGCGATACGGTTCGCACCTTCATCGCGAAGGAAGTCACGCCGGTCTACGAACAGTGGGAAGAAGAGGGACATCCCCCGCGTGACTTCTACCGCCGCATGGGTGAACTCGGTTTCCTCGGCATCCAGGTACCCGAAGAGTACGGCGGAGGCGGCGAGAAGTCGCTGAAGTTCAATGTGATCCTCGCGGAAGAGGCGTCGGCTGCGGGTGCGTCGTTCGGTTCGTCGTCGGTGCACTCGAACCTGATCCTGCCGTACATCATGCAGAATGCGACCGACGAGCAGAAGCAACGCTGGCTTCCCGGATTCGCTTCCGGCGAGCTGATGTTCGCGATCGCGATGACCGAGCCGGGTACCGGCTCCGACCTCGCGAACATTGCAACCAGCGCAAAGCTTTCCGAAGACGGCAGCCACTACGTCCTCAACGGATCGAAGACGTTCATCACCGGCGGCGCACTCGCCGACCGCGTGCTCGTCGTCGCCCGCACCACCCCCTACGACCCGGAAGACCGTCGCGGCGGCCTCTCGATCCTGGTAGTGGATGCATCGAGCGAAGGCTACTCCGTCGGCCGCAAGCTGAAGAAGATCGGCCTCAAGACCTCCGATACCGCAGAGCTGTCGTTCGACGATGTCAAGGTTCCGGTCACGGATCTGCTCGGTGAAGAAGGCAAGGCCTTCTCGTACCTCACCCAGAACCTCGCGCAGGAGCGCCTGACGATTGCGTTCGGCGCGGCAGCCACCGCGTCGGCCGCGATCGCCCACGCCATCGCATACACCAAGGACCGCAAGGTTTTCGGTAAGCCGGTGGCGTCGTTCCAGAATTCGAAGTTCGTGCTCGCGGAGTGCTCTGCGGAGCTCCAGGCATTGCAGATCATGGTCGACAACGCCATCGAGCTCAACGATCGTGACGAACTCACCGTCCCGGATGCCGCTCGCGCGAAGCTCTTCGCGACAGAGACCGCCGGTCGGATCATCGACAAGTGCCTGCAGCTGCACGGCGGATACGGCTACATCACCGAGTACCCGATCGCGCGCCTGTACGCCGACACCCGCGTCACCCGCATCTACGGTGGCACGAGCGAGGTCATGAAGACGATCATCGCGAAAGATCTCGGCCTCTGACTTGATCCGGCCGCGAACCGGAACCACACAGAAATCGCGGATCATGCTCCCTCACAGGAAACATGGTCCGCGATTTCTCGTCGGTGCTAGAGGAATGCCTGATCGATCACCAGCACCGCTCCGAGCACGATCATCACAACGCCCGACACTCGGCTCACGACACTCGCCAGCGACGGACGGGCGCGCAGCACCCTTCTCGCGCCGGCACCGACACCCAGATACACCACAGCACACGTGATCACGTGCACCACACCGAGCATCGCGATCTGCGCGGCGAGCGGCCACGGGCCCGCCGGATCGGTGAACTGCGGCAGCAGCGCCAGGAGCAACAGAAACACCTTCGGGTTGAGGCCGCTGACCCCCACACCCTTGACGGTCTGCCGCGCCCACGAGTCGGCGCCACCCGGTCCGCCTTCCTGCGGAGCCGACGGACTCGTGAACATCCCCACGCCGAGCCAGATCAGGTATGCGGCACCGATGGTCGACAGCACCGCGAGCAGGACCGGCGACTGTGCGAGCACAGCCGCGACACCGGCCGCGACGATCGCGGTCATCGCAAGGTGCCCGAGCAGCATTCCGCTGACGGCAGGCACGACACTCCGATAGCGCAGTCCCGCAGTGATCGCATAAGCCCAGTCCGCCCCCGGCGTCAGTACGAACAGTATCGACACCATCCAAAACGCAGCAACGACACCGGCAGCCATGGTCACCTCATTTCCGTGAATTGAACGGGACGATCAGCCCCAAGGAAAGATTAGGAATCCTTGCCTGGAATGTGTTTGCGAGTATTACCTCGACGAGGGTCATTTGAGGGAAGATCTTCGTCATGGACGCAATCGACAGGGAAATTCTTGCCGAGCTACAGAAAGACGGCCGCCTCACCATCACCGAGCTCGCCGACCGCGTGCGTCTGAGCATCTCGCCCTGCCACCGGCGCCTGCGCGCACTGGAGCGCGACGGAGCGATCAGCGGCTACCACGCCCAGCTCGACGCGAATGCCCTCGGCCTCACCTTCGAATCCCTGGTGTTCGTCACGATGCACACCGCGGAACGCATCACCCTCGACGCATTCGAGACGGCCGTGGCGACGATTCCCAACGTGATTCAGGCGCAACGCTTGTTCGGCGACCCGGACTATCTCCTGCGCGTCCTCACCCGCGACCTGTCGGCCTACCAGACGCTCTACGACGAACAGCTCTCCGCGCTGCCCGGCGTCCAACGCCTCAGTTCGACGCTCGTCATGAAACGTGTCGTGGAGAATCGGCCGCTGCCGCTGTGAACTGCTCCGTCGGCGAGTGGTAGGGGACCCGCAACGACAGCGTCACCACCAGCCGCTACTCTTCGCGCCATGCGACTGCTCGAGAAATCGAAACGGGTGATCGAAGCCCAGCTGAACAACTCCACAATCCGCGCATTGTCGGGGTCGATGGTGGCGTACGAAGGGCAGATCACGTTCAAATCTGCGGGGTTCGGCGGAGGTGACGGGGTACTCGCCGGCCTGCGCCAGCGCGCCGCCGGCGAAGGCCTGTCCCTCATGGAATGCACGGGTACCGGCGTCGTGTACCTCGCCCACGAGGCACAGGACACGACGGTACTCGAGTTGAACAACGAGACGTTGCAGGTCGAGTCCGAACAGTTGCTCGCCTTGAACGGAAACCTCAACACCAACGTCACATTTGCCGGTGTGCGCGGCGGGATGAGCGGGCAGGGCCTGTTCACGACGACGGTGTCGGGATCCGGACAGGTGGCCTTGCTCTCTGCCGGCGGCCCGCTGATCCACCTCGAAGTGTCTCCGCAGTACCCGCTCGTCGTCGACCCTGATGCGTTCGTCTGCGCGAAGGGGATGCTGACGCAATCGTTCGTGACAGATGTGTCGTGGCGGTCGGCAATCGGCCAAGGCAGCGGCGAGGCATTCTCGCTCCGCTGGGAGGGCTCCGGCATCGTGTCCATTCAGCCGGCGGAACGGTAAGGGGCAGGACATGGCATTCACGAAGATCAACAGCAAGGTCGTGCGGGTCGACCTCATGCAATCGGGGCCCATCGTCGCGCGCCGCGGCGCAATGCTCTTCTACACGGGCGAGGTGCAGTTCGCTCCACACGGCAGCCCGGGTGGGGCGGGTGGCGCTCCCGGCCTCGGAGGGATGGCAGGAATGGCCGGCCGGATGCTGCAGGGCGAGCACGAGGCCACGATGCTCGCCCAGGGCAAGGGCAGCGTGCACTACGGCTTCAAGGGGCTCGAAACACACGTCGTCGACATGTCGGCCGGCGGTGAGCTCCGCGTGGAAGCGTCGCGGATGCTCGCCCACACGGTCGGTCTGCAGAGTTCGGTGGTGTCGGCGAATGCGACGCCGTCCGGCGGTGGTGGTGGCGGCGGACTGTTCGGCGCCCTGCGTGGCGCCGCGACCGGCATGGTGACGGGACAGGGCATGTTCACCACCCAGCTGTCCGGCTACGGCGCAGCCGTACTGCTCGCGCACGGTGGGGTACTCGAACTGCAGGTGGGCGGGCCGTCCCCGGTGGTCGTCGACCCGCAGGCCTTCGTCGCCTCGTACGGTCCGGTGCGGACCGAGCTGAAGTCGTCGATGACCTGGCGCAATGCGGGCCGCACCGGCGGCGAGTCGATGCAACTCGAATGCACCGGTCAAGGAATCGTCTACGTGCAGGCATCGGAGGAGAAGCTGTGAGTGCCGTCCTGAATCCGTCACACCTGGTGGGCAGCGACAACGTCCCCGGCAACAACTATGCGTTCAGCATCGATCTGCAGTCGCCGTGGTTCCTGTCGAAGGGCGCGATGATCGCCTACTACGGTCAGGTGCAGTTCAATGCGCTCACTCAGTTGCACGGCCAGATGCTGCACATGGTGGCTCGGTCGTTCTCGGCGCCGATGTATCTCGGCGACTACGTCGTGGCAGAAGGTTTCGGAAAGCTGATCCTCGGGGATCGGGGATACGACATCAATTCGTTCGACCTCGACGATGGGAACCTCACCGTTCGGCAGGCCAACCTACTTGCGTGGGAGCCCGGTCTGGCACTGAAGCAGTCCATCGTGCCCGGGTTTCTCACCTTGATCGGGACCGGCAAGTTCCTGGCGTCGTCGAACGGGCCGGTGATGTTCGCCGAGCCACCGTTGCGCGTCGATCCGGAGGCCTTGGTCGGATGGGCGGACTGCCCGTCGCCCAGCCACCACTTCGACGAAGCGTGGATCACCGGGTTCATGTCTGCGGGTGCACGCTTGTTCGGGGTGCAGTCCGGCGAAGAGCGCCAGTTCGATTTCACCGGTGCGGGCACGGTGCTGATCCAATCGAGCGAGAAGGTCATCCACGATTCGTCGCTCGTGCGCACCATCGAGGGACAGATCCCGGGCTTGTCGTCAGGCGGGTTGCAGCGAATCAACCAGGTGGTGTCACAACAGCTACAGCAGCAACAGGGGTAACACCCCCTGGGTCGATCCTGGGTCTATCACGGATCAGCTATTCCGATTTTGTGACTACGATCACACGCTAGGGTAGCCTAACCAGATGTAAGGTTTGGACAACCTAAGAAAGTGTCTTCGGCAACAGGAATGGTGGCTCATGATCGTCTGCAGTTGCCACGCACTCACGCATCATCACATCGAGGCGGAGGTCGCAGCCGGTGCGCGCTGCACCCGCGAGGTGAGTGCAGCCTGTCGAGCAGGCACCGATTGCGGCAACTGCGTCCGCAACATCTCGGCGATCATCCGGCACGCCCGCGCTCAGAGTGAGATCATCGAACTCGAGACCGCCGTGTAGCCAGCCCCTACCCGGCGGTGAAACCCGATGGTTCACCCGGGAGGTGCCATGAAGGGCGACAAGAAGGTAATCGAACTACTCAACGAGCAGCTCACTGCCGAGCTCACAGCGATCAACCAGTATTTTCTTCATTCGAAGATGCAGGAAGATCGCGGATGGACGAAACTCGCCTCGCACACGCGCGCCGAGTCGTTCGACGAGATGCGGCACGCCGAAAAGCTCACCGACCGGATTCTGTACCTCGACGGACTCCCCAACTATCAGCGGCTCGGGTCGCTGCGACTGGGCCAGACCGTGAAAGAGATGCTCGAATCGGATCTGGTCGTCGAGGTCGAGGCACGTGATCGGCTCCGCAAGGGATCCGAGTACATGCGTTCGGTCAGCGACATCACGTCGGCGAACATCTTCGAGGCGATCCTCGCCGACGAAGAAGAACACATCGACTACCTGGAAACCCAGCTCGACCTGCTGGAGCAGCTCGGTGAGCCGCTCTATCTGGCCAAGCACGTGACGCCGGAGGAATGACGGCGTAGCAGCAAGAACATGTGAGGGCGGCCCCATCGGGGTCGTCCTCACATGCGTCTGCGATGAGTTCCGGCCGATCCGACGGTCGGTATCCGATGGATGGCACGGCACACCGCCGGGCCCCGTCCGGAAGGAGACCTCATGGCCGCACCCTCCCTCGGCAGCATGCTTCTGGCGAGCACGGATCCCGAGCGCCTACGCGACTGGTACACCAGCGCATTCTCGGTGAAGTCCGAGCGCACCCCCGGCGAACCCGCATACGACGTCCTCGATTTCGACGGCTTCTACGTCATGCTCGACCGTCGCGCCGATATCGGTGCGCTCAATCCCGAACCCGGACGTCTGATCATCAACCTCGAAGTGACCGGTGCGCGAGACATCGTTGCCCGCCTCGACGAACTCGGCACCAAGTGGCACTCGCCCCTCGAAGATCGCGACGGCAGCCTTTTCGCGACCGCGATCGACCCGGACGGCAACTACGTGCAACTCGTCGAGCTCAGCGACGAGGCAAAAGCTGCAATGACATGAGGTCGATCGCGTCGGACTGTCGGCGATGGCATCCTGGAGGACGTGACCGAGCGCAAGCGTCCGGACGTGAGTTTCGAGACGTGGGTCGAGCGACAGATCCGCGTCGCGCAGGAACGTGGCGACTTCGACAACCTTCCCGGCGCCGGAAAACCGATCCCGAACCACGGGAACGACGAAATGTGGTGGCTCAAGACCTATCTCGAGCGCGAGGGTTTGTCGGGGGAGGCGTTGCTGCCGCCGGAACTACAGTTGCGCAAGGAGATCGAACGACTACCCGAGTCGGTGCGGACGATTCCGACGGAGAGGGACGTGCGGCGGGTCGTCGCCGATCTGAACCGCCGTGTCGCCGCGTGCCTGCTCTCTCCGGAACGCCTCCCCGTTCCACTGCACAAGGTCGATGTCGACGACGTGCTCGAAACTTGGCGCACAGCGAGAGAGCGACGGCGCACGGAAGCGAAGAATTCCTTGGCCGAACAAGTGAGCGCTGCGCAGCCACCGGCGAGCACCGAACGCCGGCGACGGTTCCGATGGTTTCGGGCGCGATAAACCCGTAGGCATCCATCTCGCGTTCGATAGCGGCCCAATCCCCGGATGCCACACGATCAGGCCACGGGCACCCTACGGTGCCCGTGGCCCTGTTCGTTCGATCCGTCATGGGTCATGCCGAATGTGAGGTCGGTGCAAGTGTCCGACTCAAGCCAGGGAGGCTCCGGTGGCCGCTCGGACCTGCTCCTCGGACACGCCGGGCGCGGTCTCGACCAGCTTCAACCCATCGTCGGTGACATCGATGACGGCAAGATTCGTGACGATCCGCTGCACCACACCCTCACCCGTCAACGGAAGCGAACACTTCTCCACGATCTTCGGGTTGCCCTGCTTGTCGGTGTGCTCCATCAACACGATCACCTTACGGGCACCGTGCACCAGATCCATCGCACCACCCATACCCTTGACCATCTTGCCCGGCACCATCCAATTCGCCAGATCACCGGTGGCCGAGACCTCCATGCCACCGAGCACAGCCGTATCGATGTGGCCGCCACGGATCATGCCGAAGCTCAACGACGAATCGAAGAACGCCGCACCCGGATTGACCGTCACCGTCTCCTTACCGGCATTGATCAGATCAGGATCGATCTCCTCGTCCGTCGGATACCGGCCCGTGCCCAAGATCCCGTTCTCACTGTGCAACGTCACTCGCACACCCTCGGGCAGATAGTTCGGGATCAACGTCGGCAAACCGATACCGAGGTTGACGTACTCACCCGGAGACAGTTCCTGCGCGGCACGCGCAGCCATCTCGGTACGCGACCACCCGACGGTCTCGGCGGTGTTCACACTGGTGCTCATGCTCACGCTCCCTTTCCGGCGCTGACGGTGCGCTTCTCGATCTGCTTGTCCTGCACACCCGTATGGACGATGCGATCGACGAACACCCCCGGCAGATGCACCTGACCCGGATCGATCTCACCCGGCTCGACGAGCTCCTCGACCTGCACGATGCACACCGTGCCCGCCATCGCCGCGAGCGGATTGAAGTTCATCGCGGCCTTGTTGAACACCAGATTGCCCTCGGTATCACCGCGCAGCGCGTGCACCAGCGAATAGTCGGCGTTGATCGACTCCTCGAGCACATACCGCTTGCCGCGGAACTCGCGGATCTCCTTGGCCGGCGACGCGATCTCCACCGAACCATCGGCGGCGTACCGCCACGGCAACCCGCCCTCGGAGATCGGGGTACCCACACCCGCGGGGGTGAAGAACGCCGGAATCCCGGCGCCACCGGCGCGGAGCTTCTCCGCGAGGGTGCCCTGCGGTGTCAGCTCCACCTCGAGCTCACCGGAAAGATACTGGCGTGCGAATTCCTTGTTCTCACCGACGTATGACGCGGTGACCCTCCGGATCCGTTTCTCACCGAGAAGAATCCCGAGTCCGTGCCCGTCGACACCGCAATTGTTGGAAAACACCTCGAAATCGGTGGCGTCGCCCGCGGCGATCGCCTTGATCAACTCGTCGGGGATACCGCACAGACCGAAACCGCCGACGGCGAGCAGCGCACCCGACGGAATGTCCGCAACGGCGGCCTCGGGCGTCTCGAATACCTTGGAAGCCAAATCCAATACCTCTCCGGTCCATGGGACACATCGCCACCGGGCAGATGTGTCCGCTGAGTGAACACGCCTTCTTTGCTGTGTACCAATTAATAGTGTGGGTGATCACATTGCAAGGGCATCGCGGGCTGAAATTGCACATTGGTCGCTGAACGAACACGCCATCGGAGAGTGTTCACTCAGTGGACGTATGCTGAGCCTGTGACATCAGGCGCTCAGGGACAGTTGGTCGGGAGGGTTGCAGCACTCCTGCGGGCCGTCTCCGCCCACGAACCGACCGGAGTGTCGACGTCCGACCTCGCACGCGAGACCGATCTTGCCAGGCCGACGGTCCACCGCCTGCTCGCCACGCTCGCCGACGAAGGACTGGTCGACAGGCACCGCGACAACGGGCGATGGACATTGGGCCCGGAGTTGTACCTGCTCGGTTCACTCGCAGCCGCGCGCTACGACATCGCGGAACTCGCAGGGGACGTCCTACGCGACCTCGCCCGGGAAACCGGGGAGAGCGCCTATCTTTCCGCACGGCGTGGTGACGAGACCGTGTGCCTGGCCGTCGAGGAAGGCAGCTTTCCGCTGCGTTCGCATGTGCTGCACGTCGGGATCCGGTTCCCGCTGGGCGTGGCGTCGGCGGGGCTGGCGATCCTGTCGCATCTACCCGACCGAGACATCGACGCGTATCTGTCGAGAACCGATCTCTCGACGGAGTGGGGGCCAGACCACGCGAGAGGTGATATCGAGAAGCGCATCGCCGCTACCCGTTTGGCCGGGTACTCGGTCAATCCGGCGCTCATCGTCGAGGGAAGTTGGGGCATGGGCGCGGCAGTGTTCGACACACGCGACACCCCGACGTGGGCGCTCAGCATCACCGGTGTCGAAAGCCGTTTCCGCGACGACCGCCGCGCCGGCCTCGGTGAGTCGCTGCTGAACCAGGCGCACCGGCTCACTCAACTACTACGACGACGGCCGCAGCCGGGCCACTGACCCTTGCGGGATCAGCGGCCCGGCGAGCGTCAGTCCGTGCGGCTCGGGACCCGCTGAAGCAGCCGCTCGGCGTGCTTCAGAATCGGGCCGTCGACCATCTTGCCCTCGAAATCGAAGACGCCTCGCTGGCTTTGCGCGGCGGCAAGCACGCGCCGTGCCCAGTCGGCTTCTTCCTCGGTGGGCGCGAACGCACGGCGGATCACCTCGATCTGAGCGGGGTGAATCGCGACCTTGATGTCGAATCCGACAGCCACCGTGTCGAGGGATTCCTCGTACAACCCATCGGTGTCCTTGATGTCGAGGTATACCGAGTCCAGCGCCCAGCAGGCATGACCTTTCGCGGCGAGCAGCGACACCGACCGAGCATGCTGCGCGACAGCCCGGTAGGTTCCGTCGGCGCGTCGGCTCGAGTTGCCGCCGAGGCCCGCGACAAGGTCTTCGGCACCCCACATGACACCGATCGTGTTGTCCGCCTTCGCGATCTCCTCGACGGCGAGCACTCCCAGCGGCGACTCGATCAGAGCAACGACCTCGAGCAGTTCGAGGGAGCGCACTTCGTCGGCGCTTTCACACTTCGGGAGCATCACCCGGGTGTAGGACGTGCGACGCAGCGCTTCGAGGTCGAGTTCGTGATCGGCGGTTCCCACCGGGTTGACCCGCACGACTGTGCGTTCCGGGTCGAGCGGGGTGGCGACGAGTGCGTCGCGGGCGGCCTGCTTGTCGCCGGCCGACACGGCGTCCTCGAGGTCGATGATGACGACGTCGGAGCGGTCGGCTGCCTTGGCGTAGCGTTCGGGACGGTCGGCCGGTACGAAAAGCCATGCGGGGCCGGGTAGTTCCCAAGTCATGAGGTGGGCCTCTTCTGTACGAGTGTTTTACGGACCGCGATGCCGACGACATCGCCGTGCTGGTTGCGGCCCGTGTGCTCGAGGGTGACGATGCCTTCGCCTGGGCGACTCTTCGACTCACGCTTGTCGAGGATCTTCGTCTCGACGTAGAGGGTGTCGCCGTGGAACAGCGGCTTCGGGAACGACACTTCGGAGAACCCGAGGTTTGCGACGATCGTGCCCTGCGTGAGCTGCGCGACGGACAGGCCGATCATCGTGGACAGGGTGAACATCGAGTTCACCAGTCGCTCACCGAAACTCGTCCCCGCAGCGTACGCGGCATCGAGGTGCAGGGCCTGCGTGTTCATCGTCTGCGTCGTGAACAGCGTGTTGTCGGCCTCGGTGATGGTGCGGCCCGGCCGATGCTCGTAGATCGCGCCGAGCTCGTACTCTTCGAACCACAGACCACGCTGAGTAATTCGCTTTTCGGTCTCGCTCACAGTCCCAGCCCCCGTGCGATGAGCATCAGCTGCACCTCGGTGGTGCCCTCACCGATTTCGAGGATCTTGCTGTCGCGGTAGTGCCGGGCCACGGCGTATTCGTTCATGAACCCGTAACCGCCGTGGATCTGCGTGGCGTCGCGCGCGTTGTCCATGGCCGCCTCGGAGGCAACGAGTTTCGCGATGGACGCCTGCTTCTTGAACGGCTTTCCGGCGAGCATGGCAGCCGCGGCGTCGTAGTAGGCGGTACGAGCGGTATGGGCACGCGCTTCCATCCGCGCGATCTTGAATGCGATGGCCTGGTTGTTGCCGATCGCGGTGCCGAACGCTTCGCGCTCCTTGGCGTACTTGATCGATTCGTCGACGCAGCCCTGCGCGGCACCGACCGACAGCGCCGCGATCGCGATGCGGCCCTCGTCGAGAATGCGCAGGAAGTTCGCGTAGCCGCGACCACGCTGCCCGAGGAGGTTCGCTTCGGGGACGCGCACATCGGCGAAGGTCAGCGGGTGGGTGTCGGAGGCATTCCAGCCGACCTTGTTGTAGGCGGGTTCCGCGGTGAATCCGGGGGTATCGGCGGGCACGAGGATCGTCGAGATCTCCTTCTTCCCGTTCGCGTCGGCCCCGGTGACCGCGGTGACCGTGACGAGAGAGGTGATGTCGGTGCCGGAGTTGGTGATGAACTGCTTGTTGCCGTTGATCACCCAGTGCCCGTCCTCGAGCTTCGCGGTGGTCTTGGTACCTCCTGCATCGCTACCGGCGCCGGGCTCGGTCAGGCCGAACGCCGCGAGGTTGCGGCCACTCGTGAGCTGCGGCAGCCATTCCTGCTTCTGCTCCTCGGTGCCGAAGCGGTAGACCGGCATCGCGCCGAGCGAGACGCCCGCCTCGAGGGTGATGGCGACCGACTGATCGACCTTGCCGAGTTCCTCGAGTGCGAGGCAGAGGGCGAAATAGTCGCCGCCCATTCCGCCGTACTCCTCGGGGAAGGGAAGACCGAACAGACCCATATCCGCCATTCCCTGCACCACTTCGTACGGGAACGAATGCTCGGCGTCGTGCTTGGCCGCGACCGGCGCGACGACGGTGCGCGCGAAGTCAGCGACGGACTTCTTCAGCTGTTCGTATTCGTCGGGGAGTTGGCCGGTGGCCAGGTACGACGGGGAACCGTGGTTTGTCGGCTCGGTCATGCCACATCTTCTTTCGTGTCGGCGTGCGGAGTGATGCGTGCGAGCAGTTGATCGACCTTGACCTGTTCGCCTGCGGCAGCGAACAGTTCGACGACGCCGTCGATCGGGGCAGTGAGCGCGTGCTCCATCTTCATGGCTTCGACGATTGCGATCGTCTGGCCCGCGGTGACCTCGGCGCCTGCGTCTACGGGGACGGCGATGACGGAACCCGGCATCGGGCTCGTGATATCGGCGTCGCCGGCCTGATCGTCGCCGCCACGCACGCTGGCCTCGCGGACCTCACGGACCGCGACGGCGCCGTGTCCGTCGGCGAGCCAGATCGCGTCGTCGACCTCCGCGACCCGGAACACCTGACGGCGGCCGTCGAGCACGACCGCGAGGACCGAACCGTCCAGGGTCGCGGACAGCGAATACTCTTTGCCATCTTCGACATTCACGATTCCGGAAACGGGGGTCCCGGTGAGCCGCACGTGCGCGGTGCGATCACCGGACGCAAGGCGATAACTCGTGGGCACATGCGGGCCCACGCGCCATCCGTCGGGAATGTCCCACGGGTCGGAGGTGTCGTCGGGCCAGTGCTGCAACCAGCGAAGCACGGCCGCAGCGACCAGGGCGGCATCGGAGGTCTGCGGTGCGGTGTAGTCGCCGAGCCGCCGATCGAGCAGGCCGGTGTCCAGTGCGCCTGCCACTACCTCGGGATCGGCCAGCAGGAACCGCGCGAAGTCGATATTGGTCACCACACCGAGCACCGCGGTATCGGCGAGCGCGCGATCGAGGCGCCGCAGCGCTCCGGCACGATCGTCGGCGTGCGCGATGACCTTGGCGAGCATCGGGTCGTAATCACTGCCGACGACGGTTCCCGGCTGCAGACCGGAGTCGACGCGCACTCCGGGACCGGACGCTTCGACCACGTCGGCGACGGTGCCGCCGGTGGGCAGGAACCCGCGACCGGGATCCTCGGCGTACACGCGGGCTTCGATGGCGTGACCGGTGAGGGCGATGTCGTCCTGGGTGAATCCGAGGGGCTCCCCGGCGGCGACACGCACCTGCCACTCGACGAGGTCGAGGCCGGTGACCATCTCGGTGACGGGATGCTCGACCTGCAGGCGGGTGTTCATCTCCATGAAGAAGAACTCGTCGGGGGCGTCGGCCGAGACGATGAACTCGACGGTGCCAGCGCCGGTGTAGTCGACGCTCCGCGCGGTGTTGCAGGCCGCTTCACCGATACGAGCGCGGGTGGCCTCGTCGAGCAGCGGTGACGGCGCTTCCTCGATGACCTTCTGGTGGCGACGCTGCAGGCTGCATTCGCGCTCGCCGAGGTGGACGACGTTGCCGTGGGTGTCGGCGAGGATCTGCACCTCGATGTGTCGCGGTCGCAGTACGAATCGCTCGAGGAAGAGTGTGTCGTCGCCGAACGACGACGCGGCCTCGCGACGCGCGGAGACCAGGGCGTCGGGAAGATCGGCGGGATCGTGCACCAGCCGCATGCCCTTGCCGCCACCTCCGGCCGACGGCTTGACCAGCACCGGGTAGCCGACTTCGGCGGCGCCGGCGATCAACTCGTCGTCGGTCAGGCCCGGTCGTGAGATACCCGGGACGACGGGGACATCGAACTCCGAGACCGCGCCCTTGGCCGTGATCTTGTCGCCCATGGTCTCGATCGCGTGGGCGGACGGGCCGAGGAATGCGATACCCGCCGTGGCGCACGCGGAAGCGAAAGCCGAGTTCTCCGACAGGAATCCGTAGCCCGGGTGGATCGCCTGCGCACCGGTTTCGACTGCCGCGGCGATGACCTTGTCGATCACCAGGTAGCTCTCGCGGGCCGCGGCGGGCCCGAGGAGTACAGCGGTGTCGGCTTCGCGCACGTGCCGGGCGTCGCGGTCGGCCTCACTGAACACTGCGACTGAGCGGATGCCCATCGACCGCAGCGTGCGGATGACGCGGACGGCGATCTCTCCGCGGTTGGCTACCAGTACTGTATCGATGCGTTTCGTGTCACTCATCTCGCTCACATCCGGAAGACGCCGTAGGAGACCGGCTCGAGCGGCGCGTTCGCGCACGTCGAGAGTGCCAGTCCGAGAACTTTTCTGGTGTCGGCAGGGTCGATGATGCCGTCGTCCCACAACCGAGCGGTGGAGTAGTAGGGGTTGCCCTGATCTTCGTACTGCTCGCGGATCGGGGCCTTGAACGCTTCTTCGTCCTCGGCCGACCACGGCTTGCCCGATGCGTCGAGCTGATCCGAACGCACGGTCGCGAGGACCGATGCGGCCTGCTCGCCGCCCATCACCGAGATGCGGGCATTGGGCCACATCCAGAGGAAGCGAGGTGAATACGCGCGCCCGCACATCGAGTAGTTGCCGGCGCCGTAGGAACCACCGACGACGACGGTGAGCTTGGGAACGCGGGCGCAAGCGACGGCGGTGACCATCTTCGCGCCGTGCTTGGCGATGCCGGCAGCCTCGTAGTCGCGGCCGACCATGAATCCGGAGATGTTCTGCAGGAACAGCAGCGGGATGGAGCGCTTGTCGCACAGCTCGATGAAATGTGCGCCCTTGAGCGCAGATTCACCGAAGAGCACACCGTTGTTGGCGATGATGCCGACGGGGTGGCCGTGGATGCGCGCGAATCCGGTGACCAGGGTCTTGCCGTATTCGGCCTTGAACTCGTGGAACGAGGAGCCGTCGACCACCCGGGAGATGACCTCGCGCACGTCGTACGGGGTGCGCGAATCGGTGGGGACCACGTCGTAGAGTTCGGCCGGGTCGGCGTCGGGTTCGGCGGTCGGTGCGACGTCCCACGGGCGCGGGGTGCGCGGTCCGAGGGTCGAGACGATGTTGCGCACGATGCGCAGGGCGTCGCGGTCATCTTCGGCGAGGTGGTCGGTGACGCCGGAAACCTTCGAATGCAGGTCGCCGCCACCGAGCTCTTCGGCCGTGACGACCTCACCGGTCGCGGCCTTCACCAGCGGCGGGCCGCCGAGGAAGATGGTGCCCTGGTTACGGACGATGACGGCCTCGTCGCTCATCGCGGGCACGTAGGCGCCGCCGGCGGTGCACGAACCGAGGACCGCCGCGATCTGCGGGATCCCCTGCGCGCTCATCGTCGCCTGGTTGTAGAAGATGCGGCCGAAATGCTCGCGATCGGGGAAGACCTCGTCCTGCCGGGGCAGGAAGGCGCCACCGGAGTCGACGAGGTAGATGCACGGCAGCTTGTTCTGCAACGCGACTTCCTGCGCGCGCAGATGCTTCTTGACGGTGATCGGGTAGTAGGTGCCGCCCTTGACCGTGGCGTCGTTCGCGACGATCACGCACTCGCGACCGGCGACGCGGCCGATCCCGGTGATGACTCCGGCGCCGGGGCACTCGTCGTCGTACATGCCGTTCGCCGCGAGCGGGGACAGCTCGAGGAACGGGCTTCCGGTGTCGAGAAGCTCGTCGACGCGGTCGCGGGGGAGCAGCTTCCCTCGCGCGACGTGGCGTTCGCGGGATTTCTCGCTGCCCCCGAGGGCTGCAGCAGCAAGCTTCTCCCGGAGTTCCCTGACCAATTGTTCGTGCTGGTCACGGCTAGTTTTCGAGAGAGCGTGAGCGGTTGTCACGGTCACCATCCTCGGTTGTTTGACCTAATCACCATTAACTGAAAGACTAGGTTAGTCATGATTAACCGAGTTGTCCACACCACATCGAGTGGAGTTTCCGCATGAACCAGGCCACCGACGTGGATCAGGCCACGCTCACGCCGCGGTCACTCGCGAAAGCCGAGCGGCGACGGCAACTACTGGTGGCCGCTGCGAGACTGATCGCCGAGCGCGGCTTCACCGGCGTGCGGCTCGAAGATCTCGGGGCGGCCGTCGGCATCAGCGGACCAGCGGTCTACCGGCACTTTCCCAACAAGGACGCACTGCTTGTCGAGATACTCGTCGACATCAGCCGACGCCTGTTCGCCGGCGGCACTGCGGTCGAGGAGCGCACCTCCGATCCCCGCGAGACACTCGAGGGCCTCGTCGACTTCCACCTCGACTTCGCGCTGGGAGAACAGGACCTCATCCGCGTCCAGGACCGCGAACTGCACTCACTCACTGAAGAGGGACGACGCCAGGTCCGTACCCTGCAGCGCCGCTACGTCGAGATCTGGGTGGGCGTGCTGTGTCGTATCGATCCGGCACTCGCCGAATCCGACGCCCGCACCATGGCGCATGCGACCTTCGGGCTCATCAACTCCACACCACACAGCGCCGACCCTCGGTCACCGCGCAGCACCCGCACCGTGCTGCGACGGATGGCACTCGCAGCACTCGACTCCACACGTGTGGATAAGTAGGACAAGGAGATCGGTCATGAGCTACTTCGAACGCACCGGGAAGCACTCTTTCCGCGCAACCGAGCATGTGGGTGGCGCATGGAACATCACGGAACAGCACATCGCGCCCGCCTTCGGACTGCTCGCGCACGTCGTCGAATGCGACCGCGACGCACGGCGCAACGACGGCCTGGTGATCGGCCGCCTCTCCTACGACATCCTCGGGGTCCTTCCGATCGGCGATATGGATGCCGAGGTGACGGTGCTGCGTCCGGGCCGCACCATCGAACTCGTCGAGGCCGTGCTCAGCCACGGCGGACGTGCCGCTGTGCGACTGCGGGCGTGGCTCATGGCTCCGGGTGCCACCGATGCACTCGAGGGCACATCGCTACCCCGGATCGTCTCGCCGGACGAGATGAAACCCTGGGACGCCTCGCAGGTGTGGCCGGGCGGGTTCATCGAATCTGCGGAGGTCCGGCGAGATCAGGTAGAGCCTGGACGAGCCTCGTTCTGGGTACGTACCCCGATTCCGCTGCTCGCCGATGAGAAGGTCAGCGACCTCGCCCACGCTGTCCGGCTCTTCGACATCTCCAACGGCATGACCGTGCGCGCCGACCCGAAGGCCGTCGCCTTCCCCAACCTCGATCTGACCGCCCATCTGTTCAGGCAGCCGCAGGGTGACTGGGTCGGCTTCGACACCACCGTCTCGTTCGGGGCCGACGGCATCGGCCTGACCAGCAGCGTCCTGCACGACACCGCCGGACCGGTCGGCACGATGTCGCAGATCCTCACGGTGCGCCCCAACTGAACTCTGCTCCACACCACCGATTCCCGTACCGTCGGGTCGACGATCCTGTACGACGCGACAAGGAGAATCGGGTGAGCAGGACCGCGGTACACGACATCTCGCGCCCCCGGCTGTGGCGTGCAGTCCTGCTCTGGATCGTCGTGTGGGCAGTGTGTGGGCTCGCCGCCCCGATCGTGCAGGACGCGACCGGCCTGTCCACGGATGTGCTGGCGCTGGTCATGCTTGCGCCTGCCCTCGCGTCGGCCGTCGTGTGGCTCGCAGTGCGACGCGACCTTCCGGCGCCGTGGCCGCCAGTGGCCACCCGCGCGATCGTGTGGCCCACCGTGCTCGCCCTCGTGTGGATTGCAGTGTTCACCGCGGGACTCGTCGCAGCCGGCTTCTCGTTCGGCTCCGGAATCGGTGTCGCCGGAGTTCCGCTCGCGGTGGTGCTGGTGGCGCAAGCCGTCGGGGCCCTCGGCGAGGAGATCGGGTGGCGCGGCACGCTGCAGCATCTCGCCGAATCACGGATGTCCCGATGGGTAGCTGCCCTGCTTCTCGGCGCAGTGTTCGGCGCGACCCATGTCGGCTACTGGTCGGAAGGCCCCCTGTTCGTCGCGGGATTTTCCCTCTCGACGGCACTGATGGGGCTCGCAATGGTGCTGATCGCCCGGGGCAGTTTCGCGCAGCGCATGATCCCGGCGACGCTCATCCACCTCGGCCTGAACCTGGTGACCGCCGACGCCGGCGGCTTCGACGACCCGTGGCTCCTCATCGCACCGGCCGCAGCAGCAACCGCGGTCGTTCTCATCGCCACGCGGATGACGAATTACGATCCGGCGCGCATCCCGCGGCCCGCATCCGTCCCAACCGAGTGAGTGAGGTCCTAGGCTCCCCACCGAGTGAACGAGGTTCTAGGCTCCCCACCGAGCGAACGAGGTTCTAGGCTCACAGAATGGCAGACATGACGGTGGATATTCGATCCCTCGAGGACCTGACGGCCGCACTCGAATCGACCGGTTACCTCGCCGACGAGGGTGTCGCGATGTCGGCGTTCCTCGCGCTCCGCATGGGCAGGCCTCTGTTCTGTGAAGGAGAGCCCGGCACGGGAAAGACCTCCCTGGCCGTCGCACTTGCAGAAGCACTGAACCTGCCGTTGATCCGGCTACAGTGCCACGAGGGCATCGACGCCTCACAAGCGCTGTACGACTGGGATTTCCCCCGGCAATTGCTGCACCTGCGCACGCTCGAAGCCGCAAGCGAAGGGAGCTTCGACGCCGATACCGCCGAACGCTCCCTCTACACCGAACGATTCCTACTCGCCCGCCCACTCCTGCAGGCACTGACCGACGCACCGTGTGTGCTGCTCGTCGACGAAATCGACCGCGCCGACGACGAATTCGAAGCCTTCCTGCTGCAGATTCTCGACGAGAACTCGGTGACCATCCCCGAACTCGGCGAGATCCGGGCAAGCGTTCCGCCCCTCGTCGTACTCACGTCCAACCGCACCCGTGAGGTGCACGACGCGCTCAAACGACGCTGCCTCTATCACTGGGTCGAGCACCCGGGCCTCGATCGCGAAATCGCGATCCTGCGTATGCGTCTGCCCGGAATCGATGCGGCACTCGCCGAACAGATCGCCCGCGCTGTCCACGCTCTCCGCGACGCCGACCTGCTCAAACCCCCGGGTGTCGCCGAATCCCTCGACTGGGCACGGGCACTGATCGAACTCGACCGCGACGTGCTCGACACCACGACCGCTGCCGCGACCCTCGGCGCAGTCCTGAAGTATCGCGAAGACCTCGAGCGGGTCGCGCGCGCCGGACTCGACCGGATCCTGGCAGGCTGAACACATGGGCGACGGTGCGCTCGTCGGCGTTGCAGGGTTCGCGCGAGCCCTCGAAGAAGCCGGCCTCCCGGTCACACTCGACGCCACGCACGCCTACGTTCGTGCCCTACTCGAAGTGGATGCGAGCAACCCGGCGCACGTGTACTGGACGGGTCGCACGACCCTCTGCCGCGACCCCGACGACATCCCCCGCTACGACCTCGCGTTCGAAGCGTGGTTCGGCGGCGACCTGCCCGTCATCTCCCGCACCACCGGACAGCAGCAGCGCACCGCCACGGTTGCCGCGCTCACCTCGCCGGGTGGGTCCGACAGCGAAGGCGACGACTCGCCACGACTCCAGGTCGCCGCCGACGACACCGAGATCCTGCGGCACCGCGACATCGCCGAGCTCACCCCGGCCGAACGCGCCCACCTCGACGAGATGCTCACGCTGCTCGAACCCCGCCCACCGAGACGACCCGCAGCGCGCCTGCGGCCGTCGCGACGCGGCACCGTCGACCCGCGGCGCACCCTGCGTGCCATGCTCGCCGCGGGCGGTGAAGCAGTGCGGCCTGCCCGGCATAGTCGCGCGACCCGCCCGCGCCGGGTGGTACTGCTCATCGACGTGTCCGGCTCCATGAGCCCCTACGCAGATGCACTCCTGCGTTTCGCGCACGTCGTCACCCGCAGCAACCCTGCTGCCACCGAAGTGTTCTCCCTCGGCACACGCATGACCCGCCTGTCGCGTGCGATGCGTGCCCGCGACCCCGAACGCGCGCTGGCCGCGGCATCGAGCACCGTTCCCGATTGGGCAGGCGGCACCCGGCTCGGCGACACGTTGCGTGCGTTCCTCGACCGTTGGGGCCGACGAGGCATCGCCCGGGGCGCTGTCGTCGTCATCTTCTCCGACGGCTGGGAACGCGGCGACACGTCTCTGCTCGCCGAACAGATGGCGCAGCTGCGCCGGCTCGCCCACGCCGTACTGTGGGTCAACCCCCATGCGGGCGCCGACGGCTACGAACCCATCCAGTCCGGGATCTCGGCCGCACTCCCGCACCTCGACCGACTGCTCGCCGGGCACAGCCTTGCGACGTTGGAGGAACTGCTGAAGGAGGTCCATCGTGCGTGATGTTCTCGACGAACTCGAGCGCCGCTACCGCGCAGGAGAAACCGTCGCATTGGGCACCGTCGTCTCGACGTTCCGGTCCGCGCCACGCGAGGCCGGCGCATCGATGCTCGTCGCGGGCGACGGCACCGTCACGGGCAGCGTGTCCGGCGGATGCGTCGAGGGCGCGGTCTACGAATTGGGCCGAGACGTCATCGGCGACGGCAACGCCGTGCTGCAGCGATACGGGGTGTCCGACGACGACGCCTTCGCGGTCGGCCTGACCTGCGGCGGCATCATCGACGTCTTCGTCGAACGCATCGACCCCGCGGAGTTCACCGCGCTCGGCGACGTCATCGACTCGATCCACGCGAGCGAACCCGTCGCGGTCGCCACCGTCACCGAACATCCCGACCCTACCGTGATCGGGCGCCGCATGGTGGTGTGGCCGGACCGGTCCGACGGCGAACTGCCGTCTGCCCGCATGACGGACGCGATCACCGACGATGCGCGCGGCCTGCTCGATGTGGGCCGTTCCGGGACCCTGCACTACGGACCCGATGGTCAGCGACGCGGTGAAGGTATGTCCGTGTTCGTCAACGCATTCCAGCCGCGACCCCGGCTACTGGTGTTCGGGGCAATCGATTTCGCGGCCGCGATGGCCACGCTCGGTGCCTTTCTCGGCTATCGGGTGACGGTGTGCGACGCGCGCGGTGTGTTCGCGACCCCCGCACGTTTCCCGTCGGCCGACGAGGTGGTCGTCGAGTGGCCGCACCGCTATCTCGCCGCCGAACACGAAGCGGGCCGGGTCGACAAGCGCACGGTGATCGCGGTGCTCACCCACGACCCGAAGTTCGACGTACCGCTTCTCGAAGTGGCGCTACGAATCGATGTCGCCTACGTGGGAGCGATGGGCTCACGCCGCACGCACGACGACAGGCTCGCCCGCCTGCGCGAGATCGGTATCACCGACGAAGAGATCGCCAAGCTGAGCTCGCCGATCGGCCTCGATCTCGGGGCCCGCACCCCCGAAGAGACCGCGGTGTCGATCGGCGCCGAGATCATCGCGCTGCGGTGGGGCGGACAGGGGCAACGCCTCGCGGACCGGCAAGGGCCGATCCACACACACGACAGCTGATGACCGAATGTCACCTTCGTACAGTCGACGTGACTGAAGGTGACATTCGGCCGTCGGCCGAAAGCCGTTCTCAGAAGTACTGGGCTCCGCCGTCGATCGCCAGACTCTGCGCGGTGACGAACGCCGATTCGTCGGAGGCCAGGAACGCGACCATGTTCGAGATCTCGTCGGCCTCCGCCATGTACTTGTTCAGGAACGGCATCGTCATACCGCCGAGGCGCGGATTGGACTCCGCGGTCTGCGCGATGCGTTCACGCATACTTCCCGACCCCATCGGGGTGTTCACCGCGCCGGGATGGATGCTGTTGACGCGGATGTCGTGTTGCCCGAGCTCTGCCGCGAAAGCGCGGGCCATGCCGACGAGCGCGTGCTTGCTGGTGGTGTAGTGCACCATGAACGGCTGCAGCTTCACCCCGGCCAGTGAGCTGGTGACGACGATCGACCCGCCGCCGCGGGTGATCAGGTGCGGCGTGGTCGCGGTGATCGTGTTCCACACACCGGTGACGTTGATGTCGAGGGTGTCGCGGAAGCTCTCGGGCGTGACCTCGTCCCACGTCTGCGGAATGCAGATACCGGCGTTGGCGACCACCACATCGAGACCGCCGAACTGCGCGACTCCCTCCTCGACCACCGCTTTCATACCGTCGAGATCGCGGACGTCGCACTGCTTCAGCTGCGCCTTCGCACCTTCCGACTCGACGAGCCGCCGCGTTTCCTCCAGGTCGTCGAGGGTAGCGGAATCGTAGGGGACGCCGGGTAGCGGGCCTGCGAGATCGATTCCGACGATCTGCGCGCCCTCACGGGCCAGCCGTACGGCGTGGGCGCGGCCCTGGCCACGGGCAACTCCGGTGATGAACGCGATCTTGTTGTCGAGCCGGGCCATGTGCGGTTCCTCTCGCGGTCGGAGCTTCGGCCGCCGGCGCTGCTGCGGCCGAGAGATTTCCGTCAATCACCTCCTTTCTACGCGCGGGATACAGGAAGCTGGCAGTGACTCATATCACTGGCATACACACGGGATTGCGGAAAGCACTGGGAGGTCCGATGCGCATCGTGGTCACGGTCGACGGAGCGGTCTACACCGACGACGTCGAACCCCGGCTCCTTCTCGTCCACTACCTGCGGGAACGACTCGGCAAGGTGGGCACTGTCGTGGGATGCGACACCAGCAACTGCGGTGCGTGCACCGTCCTGCTGGACGGCAAGAGCGTCAAGTCCTGCTCGGTGCTCGCCGTGCAGGCCGACGACAGGGCTGTCACGACGGTCGAAGGCCTCGCGAAGGACGGCGCGCTCCACCCCGTCCAAGAAGCCTTCCGCGAGAAACACGCGCTGCAGTGCGGGTACTGCACGCCCGGCATGATCATGGCGACCGTCGACCTGCTGAACGAGAACCCCGACCCCGACGAGGAGCAGGTCCGGCTCGGCCTCGAAGGAAACCTCTGTCGTTGCACGGGATATCAGAACATCGTGGCCGCCGCGCAGGACGCTGCCCGGCGTATGCAGGGAACCCGGACGGAGGATGCCCGATGACCACCACCGAATCACGCAGCGCCAGCGGGGTGGAGCCCGAGATCGGGCAGTCCCGTCGCCGCAAGGAGGACGAGCATCTCCTCACCGGCCGGACCCGCTGGACGGACAACATCGTTCTCCCCGGCATGCTGCATGCCGCGATCCTGCGCAGTCCCTTCTCCCACGCCCGCATCACCGGCATCGATGTGGAGGGGGCGAAGACACTGCCCGGCGTCATCGCCGTGTACACGGGCGCCGACCTCGCCGAAGAGCAGGGGAGCCTGCCGTGTGCGTGGCCGATCACCGAGGACCAGCTGGCTCCGCCCGCGCCGTCACTGGCCGTCGACACCGTCAACTTCGCCGGTGAGGCGGTCGCGGTCGTGGTGGCCCGCACCGCCTACGAGGCACACGACGCACTCGATGTCATCGACGTCGACTACGAGGACCTACCGGTGGTGCTCGACCTCACGGACGCGGCAGCCGATACCGAACTGGTGCACCCCGACCTCGGTACCAACCGCAGCGCCACATGGACATTCGACTCCGCCGAAGCAGGCAGCGGGAGCAACGTCGAGGACGCGATCCGCGACGCGGAAGTGCTCATCGAACGCACCTTTCGTCAGCAACGCCTGATTCCTGCGTTCATGGAACCCCGGTCGGTGGTCGTCGATCCGACCGCTACGCAGATCACCATGTGGTCGGCCACCCAGGTGCCACACGTGCTCAAGCTGATGCTGGCGATGTCCCTCGGGATACCCGAGCACAAGTTGCGGGTGATCGCACCCGATGTGGGCGGCGGCTTCGGCGGCAAGTTGCAGGTGACCCCGGAAGAGGTACTCACGCTGCTCATCGCGCGCAGGCTCCACAAACCGGTCAAGTACACCGAGTCGCGGAGCGAGTCGATGGCCGCGGCGCACCACGGCCGCGACCAGGTGCAGAAACTCACGCTCGCCGCCCGGCGCGACGGCACCGTCACCGGGTTCGAGGTCGAGCTGCTCGCCGACATGGGCGCCTACCTGCGTCTCGTCACGCCGGGCGTCCCGATCCTCGGCGCGTTCATGTTCACCGGAATCTACAAGTTCGACTCCTACCGCTTCACCTGCACGAACGTGTTCACCAACAAGGTGCCCACCGATGCATACCGCGGTGCGGGGCGCCCCGAGGCGACGTTCGCGATCGAACGGATGATGGACGAACTCGCCGTCGAGCTGTCCATGGATCCGATCGAAGTACGTGAGAAGAACTGGATCAAGCACGAAGAGTTCCCGTTCGATTCGGTGGCGGGCCTGACCTACGACTCGGGCAACTACGAAGCGGCCACTGCGAAAGCCCTGGAACTGTTCGACTACGACGGCCTGCGCCGTGAGCAGGCGCAACGACGTGAATCCAAGGACCCGGTACAGCTCGGCATCGGGGTGTCCACGTTCACCGAGATGTGCGGTCTGGCACCGTCTCGAGTCCTCGGATCGCTGTCGTACGGAGCAGGCGGGTGGGAGCATGCGGCTGTCCGCATGCTGCCCACAGGGAAGGTCGAAGTGGTCACCGGGTCGTCGGCCCACGGCCAGGGACACGAGACCGCGTGGAGCCAGATCGTCGCCGATCAGCTGGGAATTCCGTTCGACGATATCGAGATCCTGCACGGCGACACCCAGTCGTCGCCCCGTGGACTCGACACCTACGGGTCACGCTCGCTCGCTGTCGGTGGTATCGCCGTGGTCAAGGCTGCCGAGAAAGTCGTGGCGAAGGCGCGGCCGATCGCGGCGCACCTGATGGAATGTGCGGAAGACGATCTCGAATTCACCGGCGGCCGGTTCAAGGTGAAGGGCACCGAGAAGTCCGTTGCGCTGACCGACGTCGCACTCGCCGTGTTCGCCGCGCACGACCTACCCGACGGCGTCGAGCCGAATCTCGATTCCGAAGCGACGTACGATCCGGACAACTTTTCGTTCCCGCACGGCACACACCTGTGTGCGGTGGAGATCGACACCGAGACGGGGCACGTACGCATCCGCAAGTACGTATGCGTCGACGACATCGGGCACGTTGTGAACCCGCTCATCGTGGAGGGTCAGGTGCACGGTGGTCTGGCCCAGGGGATCTCTCAGGCGTTGTACGAGGAGGCCGTCCACGACGAGTCCGGAACACTGCTCAGCGGCTCGTTCGCCGAATATCTGCTGCCGACGGCGGTGGATCTCCCGAGTTTCGTCACCGACCGCACCGACACACCGGCTCCAGGAAACCCGCTAGGAGTCAAGGGAGTCGGTGAAGCAGGCACGATCGCGTCGACACCCGCCGTGGTCAACTCCGTACTCGACGCGCTCCGGCCCTTCGGGGTTCGTTCCATCGACATGCCGTGCACGCCCATGCGGGTCTGGCACGCCCTCCGTTCCGCCGAGGAGACAAACCGATGATTCCCGCTGAATTCGAGTACGCCGCTCCCACCACACTCGACGAGGCCGTCTCGGCACTGAACGAAGCCGGTGAAGACGCCAAGGTGCTGGCCGGAGGCCAGAGCCTGATGCCGGTACTG
The DNA here is from genome assembly GCF_023015605.1 of Rhodococcus sp. F64268. Taxonomy (NCBI): domain Bacteria; kingdom Bacillati; phylum Actinomycetota; class Actinomycetes; order Mycobacteriales; family Nocardiaceae; genus Rhodococcus; species Rhodococcus sp. F64268. Next base: position 464,916 of record NZ_JALKAI010000004.1, on the reverse strand, counting down.
CGGCTCCGGATGGCAGCACCGACCACCATCATCGACCTCGGTCGCGTCTCTGACCTGCGCGGTATCCGCGAGGACGGCGATACCCTGGTGATCGGCGCGACCACTACGCACTACGAGGTGCTGCACGATCCGCTCGTCGCCCGGCATGCACAGTTGCTGGCGGAGGCCACCGCCACCGTCGCCGATCCGCAGATCCGCCACCGCGGAACGTTGGGCGGTGCGCTCGTGCATGCCGATCCCGCAGGGGACCTGTCGGCTCCTGCTCTGGCGCTCGACGCGGAATTCGTCGTCGTCGGCGCGTCCGGTACACGCACCGTCACGGCGTCGGACTTCTTCGAGGACTACTTCACGACCGCAGTTCGGCCCGGTGAAATCCTTGCGGAGATCCGCATTCCCAAGCACACGGGGTGGCAGGCACGCTATGAGAAGTTCCATCGTGCAGCGCAACAATGGTCGATCGTGGGTGTCGCAGCGACAATCGACATCGACAATGGCACGATCCGACAAGCGAAGGTCGCCCTGACGAACATGGCGGCGGTGCCCGTACGGGCCCGCGCGGTCGAAGAAGCACTCGTCGGGCAAGCGGCCACCGCCGACACGATCGCGTCAGCCGCCGAACACGCGGCAGACGGGACCGATCCGATGACCGACGGCAATGCCGACGCCGAGTATCGAAGCCACCTGGCGACGGTCCTCGCCCGGCGAGCCGTGACGACCGCGGCGGGACTCTGAGTAGCCCCGCAGAAACGACGCAGGAGAATCGATGCAACTCGAACACCAGCTGTCCGTACCGGCACCCGTCGACGAGGTGTGGGCCGCGCTGCTCGACCCGGAGAAGGTCGCTCCCTGCATGCCCGGGGCAACACTGACCGGTGTGGACGGTGACACCTTCACCGGCACAGTGAAGGTCAAGCTGGGCCCGGTCGCGCTCACGTACAAGGGCACCGGCGTCTACGTCGAGAAGGACGAGTCGGCCAGGCGAGCAGTCATCGAAGCGAACGCGAAGGACGCGAGGGGCAACGGAACCGTCAGCGCCACCATCACCATCGTGCTCACCGGCGAGGGCGACCACACCGACGGCACCGTGACCACCGACATGACCATCACGGGCAAGCCGGCGCAGTTCGGCCGCGGCATGATCTCGGACGTCGGCGGCAAGATCCTCGAACAGTTCGCAGCGTGCCTGTCCGAGAAGCTCGGCCCGGGAGCAGCCGAGCCCGAGGAGGCTCCTGCCGCAGGCGCGAGCGCTTCCACTCCGGCGACTGCTGCTCCGTCGACCGCTCCTTCGGCACCGGCGAGCGCACCGAAGCCGCAGGCACCGGCGGCGCAGCCCGAAGCCGAGCCGCTCGACCTCATGCACTATGCGAGCGGTTCCGCCGTGCAACGCATCGCGCCGGTCGTGGGGATCGCCGCAATTCTCGCGGTGATCCTCGTGGTGATCCTCCGCAAGCGCTCGAACTGACCGCACCGCTCGCTCTCCGCGGTGACCGGAAGACCTTCAGGTCACCGCGGAGAGGCGTGTGGTGTGGAGTCCGGCAGCCAGATCGGGTGTGGCGATCACCGACAATTCGGTGCGCAGCCAGCGGTGGCCCGGGTCGTCGTCGAACTCCTCGTGCCACACCGCCCACTCACGGACGGCGGGCAGCGAGAAGTTCGGTTCGAGGATCCGTAGCTGCGCCACACCGGCGATCCGCCGTGCCATGCGCTCGGGAATGATCGTCACGAGGTCGGTCATCTCGAGCACGTACGGCAACACCGCGATGTTGGTGGTCGTCGCGGACGGCCTCGTACCGATCCCGGCCCGGGACAGGGTTCGGCTCAGGCTCTTGTCGCCGCCGTACTGCAGATAGGACAGCAGCGGGTAGCCGGCGAGCACATCCGCGGTGAGTTCGATACCTGCGTACGGATGTCCGCTCCACACGACCCCGACGTATCGGTCGTGGAGGACGACCCGGCGACGGCACTGTTCGAATTCGGATGTGGCGAGAAGTTGTTCCGGCACCACGGCGAGGTCGACCTCGTGGCTGTGGAATGCCTCGATCCCGGCCATCGACAGTGGGTGCATGTCGAACCTGATGCCGTGTGATCGGTACCGATTCCGTCTCAGGAGATTCCGGAGCAGCGTCACCTCCGAGTAGTCCCCGGTCAAGAGCGTGAAGGCACGCTCGGCTGTCGCGGGATCGAACTCGGGGACAGTGAGGATCGAGCGTTCCACGGTGGACAGCACGCGGCGGAGCGGTTCGGCGAGGGCGAGTGCACGCGGCGTCGGCCGCAGTGTTCGTCCGCTCTTGACGAGAAGTGGGTCGTCGAACTGCTTGCGCAGGCGCGCAAGCGCGGTGCTGGTGGCGGGTTGCGACATGTTCAGTCGGCGTGCAGCCTTCGTCACATTGCATTCGGTGAGGAGGACATCGAGGACGACGAGCAGATTCAGATCGACTCGACGCAGTTCCACCGCATTTCTCCTCTTCATGGGGGATTGCTCGGCCTGGGGGATCCTATCCCAGTCGCCCGTTACATACTGAACGTCCGGTATCTGTTACATCGAATACCTGATATCCAAATCGGACATGCAATTTGTATAAACGCATGACACGGCCCTAATCTGGCCCAGATCTCACTGGTTGAGTGTTAGATTGCCGATCTTTTTTCAGGGGAAGGTCCCGATTTCGGCCCGGCCGGTGTGAGACACGGATCAGAAAGGCCAGGCCCACCCCCCATGAGCCTCTTCCGCAACCTACGGCTGCCGACACCGGACAACTGGCGCCTGTGGCAGAAGGTCACGGCGGTTGTCGCTGTGCCCCTCATCGCAGCCTCGCTCTACGGCGGACTGCGCGTGTACGACACCGTCCAAGAGGCGACGCACTACTCCGAGCAGGCCGAGCGGGTGACGATCATCCCCACATTGGCACAGTGGAGCATGGGCGTCGCAGGCGCTGCGCTGGCAAACATGATCCACCTGCCCACCGACAACGCCGCGGCGATCATCTCCGAGAACGAGCCGGCGCTCGACGCGTTCCTCGCCGACAACGAGCTGGATCCCAAGATCATGGGCGCAGTGTCGCGCGCTGTCCAGGAAGGCGAGGCCCTCTACCAGAGCGCCACGCAAGGCGGAGTATCGCGTGAGGCTCTCCACGAACAGGCCCAGGGATTCGTCTCCCGGATCACGCTGGTATTCCGCACCATCGTCGACTCGACCGGTGACTCCCAGGTGCTCGACGATGCCGGCCTGCTCCTCTCCACCTGGGACACCCAGTGGGAGATCATCGACCAGATCGTCGCGTTCGGGGCGCTCATGGACGGGTCCGAGGCGGCGAGCCTCATGTTCACCAACGCGCAGGCCGCCGAGGCGGGCAAGCTCGCGCTGTTCCTCGAGAGCGTCAATGATCCCGAGCTGGCGAGCCAGCTCAATGGACTGATGGACCAGCGACGAGCCCTCATCGCGGGTATCGACGACGCGTCCACCGACGTCTCTGCACTGCGCAACTCCATCTTCGCGACCCTGACCATGTACCAGGAGGTCGTCGACGGGGCAGGTACCCGCATCGTCGCGACCCTCGACGATCTCGCGTCCACGGCCAAGCGCGACGCCTGGGGAACGGCCATCGGCGTGACGGTCATCCTCACGCTTGCCCTCGCCCTCGCCCTGCTTGTTGCCGCTTCTCTGATCCGGCCGCTACGACGCCTCCGCAACGACACCCTCCGTGCTGCCGAAGTCGGCCTGCCGGAAGCGATCGCGACGATCAAGAACGGCGCCGACATCGAAACGGTCAATCTCGATCCGGTCCGCGTCACCACGCGTGAGGAGATCGGTGAGGTCGCCCGCGCGGTCGACAACATGGGTGCGGGTGCGCTCCGCCTCGCAGGTGAGCAGGCAGCACTTCGCCGTCAGGTCAACGAGATGCTCGAAACCCTTGCGCGGCGGAACAAGACCCTCGTCGAGCAGCAGCTCACGCTCATCGACTCGCTCGAGCACGAAGAACGCGACCCCACACGACTCCAGAACCTGTTCGCGCTCGACCACCTTGCAGCACGTATGCGACGCACCGGCGATTCGCTGCTCGTGCTCGCAGGCACCCGTCAGCGCATGGGACGCGTGCCCGACACCCCGTTGAGCGACGTGCTCCGCGCCGCGGTCTCCCAGGTCGAGAACTACCAGCGTGTCGATTTCGGTAACGCACCGGAAGGCAGCCTGCTCGGCAGCTCCGTGACCGACATCGTGCACCTCGTCGCCGAACTCCTCGACAACGCGCTCCGCGCCTCCCCACCGGACAGCACTGTCGCATTCGCGTTCTCCCGCGCGGTCGACGGTGGGCTGCTGCTCGAGATCGCCGACCGCGGAATCGGCATCCCGAGCGAGGAACTGATCGACGTCAACGATCGACTCTCGAGCGACGACGAGGGCAGCTGGGGCGCCGCCCGACGCATGGGTCTGTTCGTGGTCGCGCGCCTCGCTGCGCGTAACGGGATCACGGTGCGCCTGCGCCCGACATTCGACTCCACGACCAACGCCGGCATCACCGCGAGCGTCTATCTGCCCATCCGACTGCTCAAGGGCGTGGGCAACTCTGTCAGCGACACGTACCAGATCGACCGTCCGCGGCGGCTGCAGCGATCGGCGACCGAGACCGAGCATGCGATCAACCCGTACCCGCTCGCACAGGAGATTTCCGAACGGCCCGCAGGACAGCAGCCGCCGAGGAATTCGTTCTCCGAGAACACAGGGCAGTACGACTCGAGCCCGCAGTACGACCCTGAGGCGCAGTTCGATCCTGAGGCGCAGTTCGATCCTGAGCCCCAGTACGGCTCCGACTCTCAGTACAACTACAACTCCGAGGCCCAGTACTTGCCGGAACCCCAGTACGGTCAGGGCCCACAGCACGGGCAGCCGTACGAGGGTGGTCAGGGGCAAGACGTCGACGGTGAGTGGCAGCAGGATCCAGCACCGCGCTCGCAGAACTCCGGCACGAGCCCGACCATCCAGCGCGGCCGCCTCCACGAGCGGTGGCCGAGCAGGCGCGAGGACTGAGCCCGGGCTCACCGCGAGCCACCGATACCGACATACGTGCGGCTGACGACATTGTCGTCGGCCGCACGTATGTCTACAGCGTCCGACTCGGTCCGACATGCCCCTCCGGATCGTGATCTTCTCGCAATCATCACCGAAAAAAGTGACGGCAGACACTTATTTCAAAGAATACCGTTCGGTCTCCCGGTTGCCGGATTCCAACTCCTACCAGCAGAAATAGTGGCGGACCCCGTAGCCTGCACCGGAAATGGCCGCAATGAAGACGTGACCTTTCCGTTATATTCGCCTACGGTCGTGGTAATCCCGGCAACGGGAGTAACAGACCAGCGGCGCCGGGCCGAAACGCACCCGTCGGGGGTGGCCCGGCGTCGCGCCCCTCAGGGCGCTCGCCGTCACGACATGAGCCGGACGGCTCCGAATCCAGCGGCCGCTGCCACCACCGCGAGGACAAGGGCCCCCAGGGCCCCGAAAAACGCAGCGCGGTACCTGCCCTCCTCGAGCAGCCGCACCGTTTCTACGCTCACCGTGCTGAATGTGGTGTATCCGCCGCAGAATCCGACGCCGAGGACGACTTCGAGTCGCCGATCCGCGTCGTGGAGCAAGACGAGGCCCATCAGAATCCCGAGCAACAACGATCCCGACACGTTGACCACGAGCGTCGACCATGGGAACTGCAGGCTCCGACGATTGCGAATCTCCCCGTCCACCACGAATCGCGCCAGCGCGCCGAGGCTTCCCGCAAGAGCCACCCACAGGGACATCACGACGCGCCACGCCGGCCAAGGCGCGCACCCACCGCAATGCCCATACCCGCCGCACAGACGCCCAGAATCACCGAGAGAACCGCGTAGGACGCAGCGAGCACGAGATTGCCGTCACGCCCGAACGTCGTCACTTCGACGGCGAAGGTGCTGTATGTCGTGAATGCGCCGAGCAGGCCCGTCCCCGCGGCAAGGCGAAGCAGGTATCGACGACCCGTATCAGGCCCTGTTCGCAGCAGAGCCTCGAGCAACAAACCGAGAGCAAAGGCTCCCACGACATTGACCGCGAGCGTGGCGGTCGGCCAGCCGTGCGGCGAGGAAGGAAACACGAGGCCGGCGTAGTAACGACCGAGCGTCCCGAGCGCACCGCCGACGGCGACCGCCGCGAGCGCGGACGGGCGGCGATATGCGGCGGCACCTCGGTCGTCGACCACAGGTCAGTTCCTTCCCGTGAGAAGTAGGAACCTACCGCCGAAACTATGAAGCGGCCACTCGCGCAGCTCGGGCCTCGAGCTCGTCAGCGTCGACCTCTGCACCCCACGCCCGCAGCGCCGACGCGGTCACGCGCAGCGACTCCGCCGACGGCGTCGTGGACGACGCTGCCGGTGCGGGACGACTCTTGCGTCCGGCCAGGGGGAACATCGCGCTGAAGAGCATGCTTGACCTTTCGTGCGGATCTGCCAGATAGTGCGCACGGCCGAGCGCCCACGACGGAGCTCCCGAACACACAGGTTGTCCGTTACGGGTCTACCACCGAGTAACTTGGATGTGAATGCGAAGTGAGTCACATCGCCGCGCGCGGCAGCGGACCCGACAGGTCACCGCGTGGGGCACACGACCCCGATACCCATGAGTGAGCGAAATCATGACGTTCACACAGGGATCCGCGCGTCGAGCACACTGCCCGACTCATCGGATCGGCGCGAACATCTCCTCGGCAAGCAGCGCCGGCGCCTCGAGCGGGAGCAGGCGGCCCGCACCCTGCACGACCTCGACAGTTGCGCCGATCTCGCTCGCGATCTTCCTCAGCGGGGCGACCTGCACGAGCGGGTCCTGATCTCCCACCACGAGCTCCACAGCGCGGCCGTTCCACCGCTGCCACAGCGACCGGCCGATACGAGGCATCCCCGCCAGCGACGTGCAGTACGCACCGACGCGGCACGACCACCGCAGTGTGGCCTCGTCCGGCTCGAAGCCCGAACCCGCGAGAGCGCGGAGGTAACGCTCGGTGTTCTCGAAGTTCGGCTCATTGCGCCATTGGAGGCCCGGAATCAGTGCGCGGTGCCAACGCGCACGCGGTACCAGTCCGAGGGGCGCGGCGAGGACGAGTTTCTCGACCCGCTCCACGTCGGTGATCGCAGCAGCAACCGACGCAGCCCATCCGAGCCCCAGGATCGGTGCCACGCCGATCTCCAGCAGATCGAGGATCTCCGTGAGCCATCGGCCGTACGCGGCGTGGACGTTGCCCTCAGGGCGGGTGCATGCGCTGGCCCCCGGCAAGCCGGGCAGGTCGACGAGCAGCACTCGCCGGGACGGATCGAACGAGTCGGCCAGATCGCGCAGGCCCGCAGCAGGGAGGTCACCTCCCGCAAGGACGACGATCGGATGCCCCGTCGCGGGCCCGACGCTGAGCACGTGGGTCTCTCCGAGGGACGTACGTGCTACCTGCTCGTCGACGGGCCTCGGCCAGTGCGACAGCATTCCTGCACACGCGTGATGGATGACGCTGTCATCGCCGGGACAACGGTACGGGGACTTGGTGAGCATTCCCAGTCACCCACCGATCCGGACCAGAGCTGCATCTTCACAGGTGAACGGCATGTTTGGATCTTCTCTCGTACGTACGACACATCTCTCGCCGACCAGACTTCCGGCACACCGCAGGACACCGTAGCTCACTGTTCGGCACTCACGCCAGCAGGGCTTCTCAGAGCACGCACACCAGTACCAATCTCCCCATCAGCACCATCGGCGAGTATCGTTCCGATCACGTTGTGGCCTCTGCCACAGCACCGTACGGTCTTGACCTTCAGCAGATCTCGCGAAAGGAACATGATGGACATCGACGTACTGGTCGTCATCGGCGTCGGCGGAATGGGACTCGCGATTGCGCGGCGACTCGGCGCAGGCCGCACCGTTCTACTGGCAGACTTCGACGAGGAAACCCTCGGCAACGCCGCAACTACCCTCCACGGCGAGGGCCACACCGTGAAGACGCACGTCGTCGACGTGTCCGATCACAATTCGGTTGCCTCGCTCGCCGATTCTGCGGCCGGACTCGGACGCGTCACTCACGTTGCACACACCGCCGGGGTGTCGCCCGAGCAGGCGCCCATCGACACAGTCCTGAAAGTGGATCTCCTGGGTGTCGCACTCGTCCTCGACGAGTTCGCCCGGGTCATCGCTCCGCGCGGGGCCGGCGTCGTGATCGCCAGCATGGCCGGCCACATGGGAGCCCTACCTTCCGAACACGAGACGGCGCTCGCTGTCACGCCGGCAGCCGAACTACTCGACCTTCCCTTCCTCGACCCCGAGAAGCTGGGACACCCCGGAATCGCGTACACCGTCGCGAAACGTGGAAATGCCCTGCGGGTGCAGGCAGCGGCGGCCGCATGGGGAAAGCGCGGGGCGCGAATCAATTCCATCAGCCCCGGCGTCATCTCCACTCCCATGGGCAGGCAGGAACTCTCCGGTGAATCCGGGCAGCGCATGCAATCGATGGTGGACATGTCGGCAACCGGCAGACTCGGCACCCCCGATGACATCGCAGGTGCAGCTGCGTTCCTCCTCGACCCGCAGGCCGGTTTCATCACCGGCACAGACCTTCTGGTCGACGGTGGCGTGGTCGCCGCGGTCCGTGCTGTTCAGCAGGCAGGAACGAACTGACCGGTCAATCAGGCAGCCCGCGTCTCCATTGCACATCCATCGGCAACTCGCCGATCGACTCCAGCACCGAGGGGCGGTAACCGCCGCCGACCTCGGGATCGGGGAAATGTTCCTCGGGATCGATGAACATCACCTCGATCCCGTCGAGGTGAAGTCGGCGGACCATCTCGAGCAGAACCCTTCTACCTGCTGGGAACACCGAGCGGACGAGGGCCAGGTCGAGCACGAGCCGCGGGGTGACGATCGGTTCGTCGATCAGGTCGCGCACGATCGTCTCCACGTTCGTGAACTGGAGGTCGCCCTGCAACACCAGCAGGGTGACGGCGGTATCTCCGTCTCCGAATTCCCTGCGGCGACGCAGAACCGAGTGCGCCACCATGGGTGCGTCCATGAGATGCAGATTCATGTCTCGTGAAAGACGTTCGCAGACTTCGACTCCGCGAGCACTGGTACCGTGCGAATCGAGGCGCGGCGAGAAAACCGAAATCCCCAACTGTCCCGGGAGGATTCCGATGATCCCGCCGGATACACCGCTCTTGGCGGGGATCCCGATGTTCGTCAGCCAGTCCCCTGCCGCGTCGTACATTCCGCACGTTGCCATCACCGACAACACTTGACGCACCACAGGTCTGGAGAATATCTGCTCGCCCGTGCGCGGCTGAACTCCACCACTGGCAAGAGTTGCAGCCATCATCCCGAGATCGGCGGTCGTCACACGCACCGCGCACTGTCGTACATACCCTTCGACCACAGCGCGCGGATCACCGGTGAAGACGTCGTAACTGCGAAGAAGATTGGCCAGAGCGAGATTTCGGTAACCGTTGTCCAGCTCGGACCTGGCAACCTTCTCATCGATGTCGAGCTCGCGCCCTGCCAACGACGAGAGCAACTTCCGGATCCGCTCGACACCGGACTCGGCCGGCAGGGTGGACGCCACGAGGGCATGCGTCGCGAGCGCACCTGCATTGATCATCGGGTTGAGCGGACGACCGGTGTTCCGCTCGAGCGAGATCTCGCTGAACGCCTCACCGGACGGCTCCACACCGACATGGTCGAGGACGGCCTCGAACCCGAGGGTCTCGAGTGCGAGGCCGTACACGAACGGCTTGGAGATCGACTGGATCGTGAACGCGTCCTGGTGGTCGCCAACGGAGTACGCGTCGCCCTCCGCCGTCACCAAGGAGAGCGCGAACCGATTCGGGTCGACCGTCGCCAGCTCCGGGATGTATTCGGCGAGCTCACCGGAATCGGGTGCACATGCATCGAGTACCTGAGTCAGGTAGTCCGGGATCGGGGACCGCATGGCCCCATTCTGGCCTACCCGGCCGCTCGGGGCGAGCGAAGCGACGGGAGACTCCCCGCCCGCCGACTCAATACGAGGTCTCGATCGGTCCGGGCGTCCACCACCCGGTCCGGGTCCTCTCCTCCGTGTCGATGTGCGCCGGCTCGGCCGACGCGTCGAGCGGACGGTACTGCTCGACCGAACCCCAGTCGCGGTCCCAGTCGTTGTCGAGGTACGAGGAGATCGTGCGGCCACCGAGCAACATCTCGGTCCAGCCGAGCGGGCCGCCACCGTAGTGGTCCTGCCACAGGTTCGTCGAGATGGCGCCGACGCGGTCCGGGAGGACGCGGAACTCGGGGATCTCGGCGACACCGTTGCTGTGCAACATCTGATGCTGGCACGGGAAGTTCAGACCGACCGCCCAGTCCAGCAGGACCGGGGACTCGGTGCCGAGAACGGCCTGCGCCGTCTGTGTCTGCGGCACACGGGGTGGTGTGAACGCGAGCCACTGTTCCGGCGCCAGATCGTGGTCGTGCGCGACGATGCGCACCGTGTCGGTTTCCGCGGGAAGGGTGTCGAGCGGCACCCGCAGGTTCCTCCACGACGGCGCCGGTCCGATGTCGATCGGGAGGGTGGATCCGAGTGTGCGCACGGTGTCGCCCTCAGCGACACCGTATTCGAGTTCGATGCGCTGCCCGTAGGTTTCGGTGCCGTCGGCGTCGACCGAGAAAATGCGTCCGGCCGCCGATATCGACACGATGTCGCCGCGCGAGCCCGCCGCATCCGGTTCGGGCAGGCGGTACCAGTCGGTGGTGACGTTCCCGGTGTTGCCGCCGTAACTACCCAGGACCGGGGTCGTGGCGGGATCGAGTCCGAACGGCAGCGCGACGATGCTGCCGTTTGCACCGGCCTGACCGGTACCGCCCTGGGTACCTGCCGTGCCACCTGCCGTCTGGTCGTTGTCGGAGTCGACGGTGTTCGCGGTACCCGCGTCGGCGGATTCGTCGTCGGCGGTCAGGTCGTCGGCGACACCATTGGGGCTGAAACCATCGCCGCCGCCTGCCACCAGTGCGTTCGCGATGTCGCCACTGACCGGCGTCAGCACTCCCGCGTTGGGATCCATCTCGAGCAGGACGTCGTTCGCGAGGCCGCACGCCGAACCGGTGAGCGCATCGATGTTGGACCTGGCCACCGAGTAGCCCGGGTACTGCGACACCGCGCCCTTCGCGAGGGAGAGCACCTCGAACAGCACCATTGCGGCGGCCGCGACCGTGAGCGGCGGAATCGACCAGAGTCGTGAGGGTGTATCGGTGCGTCTGGAGGCGACGGGGTGGATGTGCCACCACGCCGCGAGCAGCAGTGCGAGCACTGTCAGGCCGAAGAACACGGTGGAGAACCCGAACCCTGCGATGGACGGCGGTTTGTCCCACCACGGCACGCCGTAGCTCGACACGTACCACCAGCCGTTGGGGCCGATGAACGACATCGTGAGCGTGAACAGCACCGCAGCGGCGAAGAGGGCACGATTGCGGCGCGACCGCAGCACCATCGGTCCCACGGCGACCGCCGCGACGATCGCCACCGAGGCGGCCAGGCCGGCATAGATCCCGAAGTGGTGCGTCCACTTCGTGGGGGCGAACATCATCAGCACCATCGCGCCGAGGGTGATGCCCACGATTCGCCGGGACGGCCCCTGCGCCGCGCCGGGTACCTTGCCACCGCGGCGCATCAGCGCCAGAATGACCGTGACCAGGCACAACACCATGGTGAATACCGCGAAACGCCGCGCGAGCGAGCCGTCGACGGTGATCTGCAGCAGATACTGATAGCGAAGGTATTCCTGGAACCAGGGCACACTCGGGCCGACGACATGCGCGGACTGCATCTCCAGCACCGCGGCGAGCGTCTGATCGGCGAACACGGCAGCGAGGATCACGACCCCCGCTGCGACGATCGGTGCGAGCACGACGAAGAAGCCGAACTCTCGACCCCGCGCCAGGATGATGCGGGCGATCGGCCGCGCGCCGGCGATCAGTGCCGCGAAACAGATGATGCCGGAGGGGCCCGCAGTGACCGTGACGGCGCCGATCAGGACAGCCACCGCGGCGGGGAACAGTCGCCGGGTGGCGATGGCGCGCTCGACCGAGCACCAGGTCAGCAGGACACCGGTCGCGACGATCGGCTCGGGACGCAGGCCGTTGTTGAACGGCAGCCAGAACGCCAGGAAGACGAAGGCGCCGGTCCACAGCGGTATCGAGTTCCGGCGGACCGCGGCGCCGATCCGCGGCGCGACCTCGCGACTGATCACCCACCACGCGAGCAGACCTGCGACGAGGCCGGGCAGTCGCATCCAGACGCTCGACGTGGACACGTGGGTCATGAGCGCGAGCACGTCGTAGAAGGGTGTGCCGAACGGCGACTCCGGTACGCCGAACCACCTGAAGTAGTTGGCCATGTAACCGGCTTCGCCTGCCGCCCGGGCCATACCCAGTTGGTAGCCGTCGTCTGCAGTGTTCGCGCCGATGATGTGCCAGAGCAGCAAAGTACCGACCACAACGCCGTCGACCGGGCGGAACGACCACCACGATGCGGGCAGGATGCGACGGGAACGTCGGCCGTCGGTGGTGTCGAGGCGGTGCAACGACCACAGCGACAGCGCCGTGGCGAGCACCGCGACGATCATCGCGATGAGCTTGAGGTAGGTCGGGGACGACGTGAAGCGGGTGTCGAGGGTCGCGTCGACCGAGAGTCCGGCGGGAAGCTCGCCCGTCAGGCCGGTGAACACTCCGACCATCTGCGGGCGGAGGTCACGATCGAACACCTGTTCCGTGTCGGAGCCGCCCGCGCCGGTCACCGAAGCAACCGTGCGGGTGGGGGTCGAGTTCACCGTGACCGCACAGCCGGTGCCCAGCTCGTCGACGGGCACCGAGAGCAGCATGGTGTTGCGTGCGATCACCTCGAGGGTGGCCGGGCGCGCGTCGGAACCGGTCGTGACCCGTGCAACGAGCCCGTACCGCTCGGCGTTGGGCGCACCCTGCGGGGAGGTCGAGACGATGGTCGCGCCTTCGGCGCCCCCCGCGACCGCGCAGGGGATGGTGATATCCAGTTCGACAGGCGCGTACGACACCAACGGCGCGGTGACACTCGCGCTGCCGTCCTGCGGCCAGCTCAGCGTCCCCTGCGTCTGAGTCACGGGAAGGAACGGAATCGCCAACGCGGCGACGATGCCCACCAGCGCACCCACCAGGGCGATGAGCCGGGCTCGCGTCACCTCGGATCGGGTCGCCGACGGCTCGACTGCCGGTGGTCGGACGGGGTCCTCGGTCGTACTGGCCTCACTCACGCCACGCGATGCTATCCGAGATGGGGGCCTGCCCCTATTTCACCGTGCCGTTTCACCGCGCCGAAGTCGTTTCGGTACGGGTCTCGGACGGCCGCACTTCGTCCGCAAGAAAGATCATCTGAGCCATCATCTTGTAACCCGACGTCTCCTCACGGAGCACTTCGATGGATTCGTCGGGATGCACCGAGTCGATCACAGCGTGCTCACCGATCGCACCGACGAAGCGTTCCGAGACGACGTCCTCACTCCGCTGCCTCAGTGGCGTTCAGTCCACTGTTTCACGGGCAGCGGGGATCGAACCGAGACGACCTGCCTGGAAGTCCTCGAAGGCCTGGATCACTTCCGCCCTCGTGTTCATGACGAACGGTCCGGCCATCGCGACCGGCTCACGGATCGGCTTGCCGCCCAGAATGAATACTTCGACCGACGCTGTACGCGAGTCCTGGGTATCGGCTGCGGCAATCGTGATCGTCTCACCACGCCCGAACACTGCCAGCTGACCTTCGCGCACAGGACGCCGCTCACTCCCGACCAGACCACTCCCGGCCAGAACGTAGGCGAGCGAATTGAATTCGGGATTCCACGGCAGCGTCACGCGTGCACCGGGCGCGATGGTGGCATGCAGCAACGTGATCGGAGTGTAGGTGGATCCGGGACCCTGGTGGCCGTCGAGTTCGCCCGCGATGACGCGGATCAGTGCGCCACCGTCCGGGGAAGAGAGCAGCGCTACCTTGCTACCGGCGATGTCCTGATAGCGAGGAGCCACCAGCTTGTCGCTCTTCGGCAGGTTCACCCACAGCTGCACGCCATGAAAGAGTCCGCCCGTCACGACGAGTTGCTCCGGCGGGGCTTCGATGTGCAGGACACCACCGCCGGCTGTCATCCACTGGGTGTCGCCGCCACTGATGACACCACCGCCCCCGTTCGAGTCCTGATGCTCCATCGTCCCGTCGATCATGTAGGTGACGGTCTCGAAGCCACGGTGCGGATGCCAGGGTGTGCCCTTGGGCTCTCCGGGTGCATAGTCGACCTCGCCCATCTGATCCATGTGGATGAACGGGTCGAGGTGCTCGAGGCCGACACCCGCGAATGCGCGGCGGACCGGGAAACCTTCGCCTTCGTAACCGGTGGGTGCGGTGGTCACCGACAGGACCGGTCGCGCGACGGCACCCTGTGCGGGTTCCGTGACGCGCGGTAGCGCAAGGACGTTGTCGACGCTCACGGCAGGCATTAGCTCTCCTCGGAGTCATATAGTTGATTTATCAACTATCTCAACACGGGTAGCCGAGAAGTATTCCCCACCCCAGGACCGTTACACCGGCGTGCCCCTGACCTTCCAGCTCGATTCCGTGCTCGGTGCCGGCACCGAAGACCAACCGGTCACCCCATAGGACATTTCGACCCACGCCGGTACATTCGGGCGGCGTGCCCGTGCCACTCCGCCCGGATGCCGGGGGACAGACGATTCGAAAAGAGAACACATGCGGACGAGAACACGCAGGCGATCGGCGTCTGCCGTCGCCTTAACGGTACTCGCCACCTGCCTCGGCGGTGTGGCCGCGGCCGGCCCTACGGTCGCACCGACGATGCCGGTACTCGAGAAGTACGACGTCCACGACGTCGCCGCCGGTCGTGCCGAGTGCGGATCGGGGTCACATCCGGAAACCGGTCTGCAAGGCGATGTTCCGGCGGACGACCGAGCAAGCGGCCGCAGCACCGAGGGGTACCGGTGCAACATGTCACAGATCGGCGGGTTCGATGGCGGTGGCTCCGGAATTGTCTCGGCGAGCTATGGCCACTGCGCCTACATGGGATCGGTGTTCCCGTCCGCATTGATCGGAGATTCGGCGGGGGTGCGCGTCGTCGATGTGTCCCACCCGGCCGCACCGACTCTCAGCGCGAATCTCACCGAGCCCGCGATGCTCGCCGGCACATGGGAGAGCCTCAAGGTCCACGAAGGACGGAAACTGCTGGTGGGAACCGGTGTTCCCGCGAACTTCGGAGCCGGGCTCCTGTCGGTATACGACATCACCGACTGCGCTCACCCTCGACTGCTCAACCCGGGGCCGGGAAGCAGCCTCCACATGCCACTGCCGATCACGGCCCACGAGGGCGGGTTCTCTCCGGACGGGATGACCTACTGGTCGACCGGAAACGAGGGTGTGGTCAGCGCCGTCGACCTCTCCGATCCCACGAACCCTCGAGTGGTGTGGCAGGGCTGGCCCGGGATCTCCGCGCACGGATTCGGATTCAGCCCCGACGGCAACCGGATGTACCTGGCGAACAACTTCGGCGGCCTCACGATCCTCGACACCAGTGCAGTACAGCGACGTGATCCCGAACCGACGGTGCCGCAGATATCGCAGATGTCGTGGACGGATGGCTGGGCCACCCAGCACAGCATTCCTGTCACCTACGACGGCCGGCCCTACCTCTTCACCATCGATGAAGGCGGTTCCGGCGGAGTCAAACTCATCGACATAGATGACGAGACATCCCCGGAGGTCGTGAACTCGATCAAACTCGAGATCAATCTGCCGGACAACATCGACAGCCAGGTCGCGTCCGCGATGGGCGGTTCGATCTTCTCGTACGAGGCGCATTACTGCAGCGCCGACCGCCCCGCGAATCCTACGGCTCTCGCGTGCGGGTGGTTCGGTTCGGGTATTCGTGTGTTCGATGTCAGCGATCCATTCGACGTGCGCGAGATCGCCTACTACAACCCGCCGGCGTTCACCGGCCGCGCCGACGAACGTCCCAACTCGTCGCACGCCCTGCTATCGATCATTGGGGTTCCCGTCCTCGGCCTGCCCGCGGTCGCGCAGTCCGCCGCGGCCGGGCAGTTCGATCCGGCCGAGGCACTGAGCGACCGGACCGGAATGGTCCTCGGCGGCGACCTGTCGTCCGACTGGTGCGTCTCGCCGCCCGCGTGGCGCGGCAACGAACTGTGGGTCACATGTGCCGACAACGGGTTCCTGACGCTGCAACTCGACCCGGCCGTCTACACGCCGCCCGCCGATCAGCAGACCACGATCGGATCCTGATGCGCAGGACGGTCCAGATCGCCGGATTCGGATCGCTGGCGTTGCTCCTGCTGGTCGTGGGGGCGGCGCTGCGTCCGTTGATCGTGCCCGAGGTGTCGCGGGTCAAACCGGTGCTCGATGCCGTGGAGATCGGGTTCGTACAGGACATGGCCGAACACCATCAGCAGGCCCTGGCCATGACGATGCGTCTGTCGCCGGATGTCGACCCGGCTGTCGCTGCACTCGCCCGGCAGATCGGCGACTCCCAGCGTACCGAGATCGGGATCCTCACCGGCTGGCTGCAGCTCGCCGACGCACCACCGACGAATCCCGAACCCATGTCGTGGCACGAAACGCCCGGACACACCCACGGCGGCGCCGTTCCCGACGAGTCGATGCCGGGAATGGCGACCACCGCCGAGCTCGACGCACTTTCGGCCGCGACCGGACGTGACGCCGAGGTGCTGTTCCTGCAGCTTATGCACCTCCACCACCTCGGCGGCATCGAGATGGCGCAGACCGCCGACGCCCTGCTCGCGAGCGGTCCCGTCGACCGTATGGCGCGCAGCATGGTGCAGGAACAGAGCCAAGAGGCCGGGCTCATCTCGATACTTCTCGCGGAACGGTCGTGATCCACGCGATCAGCAACCAGTGAGCACTGCCAGCAGTTCGGGACCCGACCAATTCCGGCGGCCACCGCGCTCCGCGTCGCGGATCAGTTCGACGAGCCGGTCGTTGACCGGTGTCGCGACGCCGTACTCACGGCCGAGCCGCACGACTTCGCCATTGATCCAGTCGACCTCGGTGACACGACCGGCCTCCAGGTCCTCCCACATCGACGATCGGGCGAGCGGATCGATCGCGAGCATCGACGACGCAACGTTGCGGAACACGATGTCCGGCACCGTCAGTAGACGCGGGATCCATGCCGGCGGCAGCGGCGTGAGGCGCGCCGCGATGCGTCCCGCAACCTTCCCTACGGCGAGGGCTTCGCGCTGCGCCGCAGCGAGACAACGACGGTAGGAACGCTGCGACAGTTCGGTCTTCAGGGGCAGACCCGACAGTGCGTTGATCGGGTTGTTCAGATTCAGGAGCAGCTTCGCCCACAGCACCGCGTCCATGTCGGATCTGACGGTCAGCGGTAGTCCGGCCACATCGAAAAGGCTCAGGTAGGGGGCGAGCAGGCCGCTGTCCTCGACCTCGATGCCACCCTCGGATCCCTGGTGGAACCACCCGTTGCCCTGTGCCACGACGTTGAACGGCACCATCCCCGCGAGCACCGGCCGGTCGATCTGCTCCCGCAACACCGACGCATTGGACAGCCCGTTCTGCAGGCCGACCACTACGGCGGCGTCGTTCAGCAGGGGAGCAATCGTTTCGGATACCTCCTCGGTTGCAGACGATTTCACCGTGACCAACACGAGTGTCGCGTCTGCGACGACGTCCGGCTCGGTCCGGTACTCCACTCGGTCGACGTGCATGTCGGCACCGTCGAGATCGGTCAGGCGCAGGCCGTGTTCACGCACCTCGTCGGCGAGCCGCTTCCGCCCCACGAACACGACCTCCGCACCGGCCGCTGCCAACCGTCCCCCGATATAACAGCCGATACTTCCCGCGCCGTACACCACAATGGTGGGCATCTACCGAAACTCCTGTCAGAAAGATGGATTGGGCCGTACGAAACGCTCGTCGAGATCCGCGATCGAACGCGCACCGGTCAGAGCCATCGTGAGATCGAACTCGGCGACCACGTTGCGGATCACCTCCTCGACACCGCGTTGCCCCGCGATCGCAAGCCCGTACATGTAGGGGCGGCCGAGCAGCACCGCGTCGGCACCGAGTGCGAGCGCGACGAATACATCCGCGCCGGTGCGTATTCCACTGTCCAAAAGCAGTGTCGGCTCACGGCCGATCGCCGCCCGGATCTCGAGGAGCGCATCGAGCGACGCGATCGAGCCGTCGATCTGACGTCCGCCGTGGTTCGACACGACGACCGCGTCAACCCCCAGGTCGACGGCCCGGCGCGCATCGTCCGGATGCAGAATCCCCTTGAGCACGATCGGCAGTCTCGTCCGGTCGCGGAGTGTCGCCAGGTGCTCCCAGCTCAGTCCCGGATTCGAGTAGATGTCGAGGAAGGTCTCGGCCGCAGCGCGCGGCACAGGGGAGCGCAGGTTGTCGAGGAACTTGCCCGGATAGTTGCGTGTCATCGATATCAGAGTGCGGATTGCACCGAGCGTGACGTCGGGTCGCTCGGTGACCATGTCCCGGGCCGCGACGATCCGCTGCCGCACGATGTCGCGGAAACACGGATCCGACGTGTACTGCGCGATGCCCTCGCCACGCGCGAACGGCAACGACCCCAGGTTCAGGTCCTGCGGACGCCACCCCAGCATCGTCGTGTCCAATGTGACGACGACCGCCTCGGCGCCGCTCGCCTCGGCCCGATGCAGCAGACTGTCGACGAGTTCTTCGTCGGAACTCCAGTAGAGCTGGAACCAGCGGGACGCGGAACCCATCGCAGCGGCACAGTCCTCCATCGGGTTGCAGCCCTGGTTGGAGAAGATGTACGGCACACCCGTCGCCGCCGCGGCCCGCGCGATCGCCAGATCACTGTCGGGGGCTATCAGCGCACCCGCACCCACCGGAGCCAACAGCAACGGCGACGACAACGATGTGTTCACGACGGTGGTGCTCAGATCTCGTTCGGTGACGCCGTGCGCCATGCGCGGAACGATCGCCCACCTGTCGAACGCGCGACGGTTGTTACGCATCGTGCGGCCCTCACCTGCACCACCCGCGACATACGCCCAGGCGCGCGTCGAGCTGGCGCGCTGTGCCGCGCGCTCGAGATCGCCGAATGCCGTGGGCACCGCAGGCCTACGGCCGAGCGCGCCGTCGCGGTAGACGGTGCCCTGACGGTCACGGCCGGGCCCGGCGGCTGCGGCAGCAGCGGTTTCGGTCACGAGTTCCCCTCTCTCGAGCACGGTGGTGCACCGAATCCTTCCCCACAACGGGGGATCAGGGAACCGGGATCCTCCGAATGTGGTGGCATGCACGTGGGAACGCCGGAGTAATTCTCCTGCTCTGCAACTGATCGTTCCGGACGGCTGCCTCGACCTGGGGGAAGACAACCGCCGTTCAGAGCAATAGCGTTTCGCTCATGAGCAACGATCCGAACACCCTCCGCAGCCGCCACGTCAGTCAGGTCATCGCATGTCCGCCCGCACAGGTATACGAGTTCGCTGCGAATCCCGACAACCTGCCCCGGTGGGCATCGGGCTTGGCGCAGAGTCACGTCGAGCGCGACGGCGGCACCCTCGTGGTGGACTCTCCCATGGGTCGTGTCACAGTGCGGTTCACACCGCACAACGACCTGGGTGTACTCGACCACGACGTCACATTGCCGTCGGGTACGACGGTGAACAACCCGGTGCGCGTACTCGCGCACCCGAACGGCTCCGAGATTCTCTTCACCGTTCGCCAGATCGACCTGTCGGACGAAGAGTTCGATAGGGACACCGCGACGGTCGCGAAGGATCTCGAACGCCTCCGCGACCTCCTGGAGCGGTAGGCGCACCGCGCCTGTTCAGGACAACATGTCTTCGATGAGGTCGGCGGCACGCGAGGTACCTCCTTCTGCCAGCGCGTCGGCACGCAGCTGCGCCGAACGTGTGCGCACCTCCGGATCATCGACCAGATCGACCAACGCGGCCCGCAGGTTCTCCGGCGTAGCTTCCTCCGTGTCGATGCGGCGGGCAACACCAAGCTCGACGAGCTTGTCGGCGTTCATGAATTGCTCGGCGGCCTGCGGCACCGCGATCATCGGCACACCCGCCAGCAGTCCTTCGCCGCAGCCGCCCATGCCGGCGTGGGTGACGAAGGCGTCCGCCTGCTCGAGAATGGCCCGCTGCGGAACCCAGGAGTGCACCTCGACGTTGGGTGGTATGTCGCCGAGTTCCCGCGCATCGGTGTACTTGCCGATCTGGAGTACGACGTGCCAGCCGGGCAGATTGCCGTAGGCCGCCAGACACTGCTGGTAGAACTCCGGCTGCCGGGTGTATGCCGAGCCGAGCGAGATCAGCAGCACGTTCGTCGCGTCGACCGGACGAGTCCAGGCGTCGGGCTCTGCGCGCAGGTCGAAGCAGGGGCCCACGAAGGTCACGGTGTCGGTGTCGACCCGGTCGGCGTGCGGCTGCATCGCCCGCGTGATCAACGCCAGAGCACGGGTGGGACGGTTGGGGAAGACATCCACGTCGGTAGTGGTTGCCCCGCACTCCGCGAGCCATCGTGAGAACTTCGACCGGTATGCGTCGGCGCCCGGCAGTTCCCACAGCTGGGCCGCGACCTCCTGGTCGTATCCCTCCCAGGAGACGAATGTCGGCGACAGCTGCACGAGGGGTCTATCCTGCGATTCGGCGAGGGCACGCGCAGCGTAGGCGCCGATGTCGTACAGGTACAGGTCCGCCTGATCATCGTCGTAGGCAGCATGCAATTGGGGGAGTGCCCGGATCGCATCGTCGAGGAACAGGGTCATCGCCGCGATGGGGTCGTCGGGCCAATCATTTTCGGCCACCGGCAATTCGGAGGACACGGGAACGAATTCTGCGCCGGCGCCCTCGATCAGCCCGGACACTGCCGAGTCGTTGGCGTATGTCACTCGGTGACCACGGGCAACCAATTCGCGGATGATCTCGAGACTCGGCAGGACGTGGCTGACGGCGGGGACACCGACCATTGCAATGTGAGCGCAACGAAGGGGCATGGACGCGAGGGTAACCCGCGCTCCGGGCTCACGCATCCGAATAAAATCACCGAGTTCGGGCCGGTCGATCGCCGCATACACTCGTCACACCCCATCACCGAGATGCAAGGAGACTGCATGCGGTTCGACCTGGAAGCCCTGTCTGCAGTCGTGCCCGTGGATCAGCTCGACGAAGCCCGGAACTTCTACGCCTCGAGACCTTCCGGGCATGGCCCCACCAGTTTCGACGAGTTGACGGAGATACGGGCGAGGACCCCTGCTCCGGCGCCGGCCGAACCACCGGCGCTCGAGGAGACGGTCGATCGCGACGACCTTCGCGTCCCGGTACGGATCACGCTTCCTGTCAGCGGTCGGATCCGCGGTGTCTATCTGAACATCCACGGCGGTGGCTTCTACATGGGTTCCGCGGCCAGAGATGATGTGTCCAACCGCGAACTCGCCGATGATCTCGAGATTGTCGTCGTCGGTGTCGGATATCGACTGTCACCCGAATACCCGTGGCCCGCCGCCCCCGACGACTGCGAAGCGGTCGCGGCATGGCTGGTCGAGAATGCAGCGTCCCACTTCGGGTCGTCACGGTTGATCATCGGGGGACGTTCGGCGGGCGCATCGCTCGCCCTCACCACCCTGATCCGGCTTCGAGACAAGGGAGTTGCCGATGGGTTTGCGGGTGCCGCCTTGCAGTTCGGTACCTACGACATGAGCGCGCAGACCCCCGCCGGGCGCCTGATCGCCGACGAGTACTTCCTCCGCGCCTACGTCGGTCACGTCGCCGACCGCACCGCCCCGGACATCTCCCCGATCTATGCAGACCTGCACGGCCTACCGCCGACCCTGATGGTGGTCGGGCGTGAGGACGTGCTCTTGGAAGACAACCTCGCGATGGCCGGCCGACTGTCCGCAGCAGGCAACGACATCGAGCTCCGGATCTATCCCGAGGCGCCACACGGGTTCACGTGCCATCCGCTCGCACTTGCCCGGACGGCGCGACGCGGTATCGATGCGTGGATGCTCGAACGGCTCGGAATCAGCGATGCGGAACAGCAGGTCCCCTCGTAATCCCTTGGAGCAGCGTGCGGTAACTCGCAGGTGTCAGGATGCGGCCTGGAACGCCGCCGCCAACGCGGCACGCGCCTTCTCGAGCCCCGGGGAGGCGAGCCCGATCTCGGCCAATTCGGTTTCGACGTTGGTCATCTCGACATCCGGAAGTCCGCATGCGACAGCTTGGTGCCACGGCTGCATGTCGCCTTCGACGTTGAGCGCGAACCCATGGGTGGTGATGCCGCGGCCGGACCGCATCCCGATGGACACGATCTTCCGGCCGGTCTTCTTCGTCCACACCCCGGTGAGCAGGTCGGCGCCCCGCGGGGTGTCGCGCCGCTCGGCAGGAACTCCCAACGCGTCGAGCGCGTCGACGAGGCGGTGCTCGACCTCGCGGACATAGTCCACGACGCCCTCACCCGCACGAAGCTCGACGATGAGGTATCCCACGATCTGGCCCGGACCGTGATAGGTCAACTGGCCGCCGCGACGTGTCTCCTTGACCGGAATGCTGCCGTCCAACGGGAGGTGTTCGGGCTTCGTCCGGGCTCCGACCGTGAAGATCGACGGGTGGCTGAGCAACCAGAGTGTGTCGGGTCGCTGCGACCCGCGGCGCTCCTCGTACATTTCCTGCATTCGCGCCATCGCCACGTCGTAGTCGACCGGGTCCTCGTCGACCACGAGATGAAGTGGACGATCGACCAACAGTTTCTCGCTCATGTTCCGCTCTCACTCGATCCGTGGGCCACCTCGACGGCCACACCCGGCCACTTTAGCGACCGCGCCGACGGTCCCGTTATTTCCCGGCACCTCGTACCGCATCGGCGAATGCTCTCATCATCTCCGGATCCTTGACACCCCGGCTCGACTCGATACCGCTGGACACATCCACACCCCAGGCACCTGAGGTCGCCAGTGCCCGCGCCACGTTGCCGGCGTTCAGGCCGCCCGCGAGCACCCACCGGCCCGACGGCAGAGCGCTGCGGTCCTGCCAGTCCCAGGTCTTCCCGGCTCCGGCGATCGCGCCGTCGACCAGCAACAGGTCGGCGCCGAAGTCGTCGGAGAGCGACTCCGCGCCACCCGAGTTGACCGCGCGAATCACCGTCAGCCCCGCGTCGTGCAGGACGCGCACGTCGTCGGCCGAACGGAGATCGTGCACCTGCACATGCTCGAGGTCTGCGGTCTTCGCCGTCGCGATGATCTCGTCGAGGGGGATCCGCACGTACACTCCGACCGCGAGTGTGCCCGCGGGCAACCGCGTCCGCAACCGACCGGCCTGCTCCGCCGACACTTTGCGAGGACTGTCGGCGAACACGAAACCGACTGCATCCACACCGAGTTCTACGGCAAGATCGACCGTCGACTCGTCCTGCAGCCCGCACATCTTGATGAACGTCATCCCACACCTTTCATCTCGCGCGCTCCTCGAGGCGCCTGTCCAACCCGTCGACGATGAGGTCCAGTTCGAACTCGAACTGTTCGACGGCGCGGGACTGCGCTTCACGGCTCAACGCGAACCTGTGAAGCAGCGGCAGGTCGCCGGTAGATCCGGCTTCCACCGTTCGTACGACATTGTCGACCTGCGGATCTGCGGCACCCGACGCCGCGGCGATGTCCTCTCGTGCCGACGCATGCGCGATCACGGCGAGGAGAGTGATCACACGTCCCGCCTCCTCGGCGTCGAATCCTGCGTGCACCAGGCGTTCCATGATTCGCTCCACAGTCGCGAGTGCGCCGAGATCCGTCATTCCATCGAATCTGACGTAGACGATGAGAACGCCTGCGGCCGTCAGCGCCTCCTTCATTGCTCGCGCACAGGATCGCAGCACCTGGCGCCAGTCCTGGCTTTCCGGTGTGTCGACGCTGCGGATCGCGGATTCGAAGACATCGAGCGCGACCAACTCGAGGAGGCCCTGCCGGTCGCTGACGTAGTAGTTGAGAGCCTTCCGGTCGACCCCCAGTTCGTCTGCCACGGCCTGCATCGTGAGCGTGTCGGGAGCAAGCGATCGTGCCGCGGAGACGATCCGCTCGCGGCTGATCTTGCTCGGACGGCCACGGCGCCGTCGCGTGCCCGCACTGCGGACGATCTCCTCGCTGCTCACCCGGCAAGCCTACGATCTCCGGCCACTCCGCAGGATCCCTCTCCTACCGTCACGCTGTTTCAGCTCCCTGACCTGTATGCCCGTTGTTGCGATGAACGCGGATAGTTATTCTTCCCATGCGGGAATTAATACCGTATTCTCTCAATCGGATATCCGGTTCCGCACGGCACAGCCCCGCCGTTCACCGCAGGCCGTGCTGAAGATCCCGTGTGCGACGACGCCGTTGCGCACCCCTGAAGAGGAGGCAGACTTGACCGGTTTCGACGAGATCGATTTCTTCACCGATGTATCCCTCGTGGAAGATCCCTACCCGTATTTCGAGCATCTGCGTTCGAAGTGCCCCGTGACCCACATGCCGCACCACGGGGTGGTGGCCGTGACCGGCTACGACGAAGCCCTCGAGGTGTACCGCAACCACGAGGTGTACTCCTCGGCCAACGCCTTCCTCGGGCCGTTCCCGCCACTGCCGTTCACCCCCGAGGGCGACGACATCACCGATCAACTCGCCGCACACCGCGACCAATTGCCGCTGAACGAGCACATGGTCACGATGGATCCGCCCGACCACACGGCCCAGCGCGCCCTCCTCAAACGACTCCTGACGCCGAAGCGGCTCAAGGAGAACGAAGAGTTCATGTGGCGACTCGCCGACAAGCAGATCGACACGTTCTTCGGCAGTGGCCGGATGGAGCTGCTCGACGACTACGCGAAACCTTTCGCGTTGATCGTGGTCGCCGACCTGCTCGGCGTTCCGGAGGAAGACCACGACCAGTTCCGCGACAAGCTGCTCTCCCAGACCGCCCGCACGCTCAACCAGGACGGAGAAGTCGAGGTCAATCCGCTCGAGTGGCTCGACGCCCAGTTCAGCGGCTACATCGAGGACCGCCGCAAGAATCCTCGCGCCGACGTCCTGACCGACCTCGCGACCGCCACCTACCCCGACGGCACCCTGCCCGAGGTCATCGATGTGGTGCGCTTGGCGACCTTCCTGTTCGCCGCCGGTCAGGAAACCACTGCCCGACTGCTCAGTTCGTCCATCCAGGTCCTCGCCGAGCGGCCCGACATCCAGAAGCAACTGCGCGACGACCGCGAACTCATCCCCGCGTTCATCGAGGAAACCCTCCGCGTGGAAAGCCCGGTGAAGACCGACTTCCGGCTGGTGCTCAAGAACACCACACTGCGCGGCATCGACCTTCCCGCAGGCACTCCGGTGGCCATCCTGCCAGGAGCGATCAACCGCGATCCGGATCGTTTCGAATGTCCCGCCGAGTTCCGCGTCGACCGCGAAAACCTGCGCGAGCACATCGCTTTCGGCCGCGGCGTGCACTCCTGCCCGGGCGGACCGTTGGCGCGCGTCGAAGCGAAGGTCAGCATCGAGCGGTTCCTCGACCGCATGGGCGACATCAAGCTCGACGAGACGGAACACGGCCCCGAATCGGACCGCAAGTTCACCTGGGAACCCACCTACCTCCTGCGTGGGTTGAACAACCTGCACCTGCAGTACGACCCGATCGGCTGATCACCGAAACTCGAGGAATGTCCGGCGCAGCAGCCCTCGGGGGGTCTGCGCCGGGCTCGACACCATCCACCTTGGAGAGCAGATGAAGGTCACACTGGACACGGATCTCTGTGAGGCACACGGCCTGTGCGAAGCGAGTGCCCCGGAGTTGTTTCAGCTCGGCGACGAGGACATCGTGACAATCCTCGACGACAATCCCGCACCGGAACATCACGACGCGGCGCGCAGGGCAGCGGGAAGTTGTCCACGGATCGCCATCCAGATCGCGGAAGACTGATACCAAGCCCCTTGCTCACACCCTGATGTGACGGACACCGACTGCCGCTCGCCGCAACTGATAGCGGACGGGCGGCAGTCGGTCGTGGATGAGATCCAGACCCGCGCGCGTCGCGATGTCTTCGACAACCTCGTCGATCGCGCGGCCATCGGTGTCGACGTGTTCAGTGAATCGTTCCGTGGCAAGCGCAGTGACACAGCGCGGGATCTGCTGCATGGCCCAGGTCTCGTCCCGTCCGACTACACGACCAAGCCAGTAACCGGTGCGGGTCTGCAGTCGGCTGCGGAGGGTCTCGGGTGATGCGACAAGGGAAAAATGCCGGACGTCGACCCTCTCGGTAGCCAGGCCTGCCATGATCTCGTCGAAATAGTCCGGTTCGACCAACGTCATGGGCACGATGACTGGGCCATCGTGGGCAGCGACCGCGTCGGCGAGCGTTGCGATGACAGCCGATCGCCATTGGGGGCGGTCCTGAAAATCGCCTCGCGCAGACGCGGGCAGCATTTTGTGGACCGCGAATCCGATGAGTTCGGGATCAGCGACGTGCGAACTCGGGGCGCGTCGATTCAGCTCGAACGCCGTCTGCGTCTTTCCCGCACCGAACGCCCCGTTGATCCAGATGAGCATTTCGCCGAGCATAGTGGTGCGCTGGCCGCGTCGTTGCTCCTGGAGTCACGTGTGGACTTTCCTCCGGTACCACGGGTTTCCGTTGCCGCACGACCAACGGAAACCCGCACAAGCGGAGGAGGTCTCGAGATCCCCGGTACCACGGCGTCAGCCTTCGGCTGCCGTACCGCCGTTCGCGATGTGCGACTTGGACAAGGACTCCATCAGACTGCGCATGGCACGCATGTCGGAGCGTAGTTCGTCCATCTCGGTGCGCAGGTCATCCAACTCGCCAGCGGACGAATCCGGTTCAGGCACCGCGACGGGTGCCGGTTCACGCGCCGGTTGAGTTCGGGTCGGTGCCGGCGTCGGATCGGCCGACCCTGTGCGTGCCGGGGCGAACCCGTCGAGGAAAACCGACGTGACGGTGGCAGTGATCGACTCGATATCGGCGGCGAGGGTGTCCCGATGCCATCGAACGGACTGGAACACGCACTCCCGCATCATTCGTTGGAACTCGAATGTGCTTATGCCGGAGTTGAATTCACCGCTCCGTACACCCTCGTCGACGACCTCGAGCCACGCCCGGTGCGACGACTCGACAGCACCGGCGATCTCCGCGTACTCCGGTAGCGCACCGAGATTCTCGAACTCGTTCTGATAGATCTCGGTGGCGTACGGATGCTTGTCCGCGACTTCGAGCGAGACCCGGACCATCAGCCCGACGCGATGGCGGGCTGTCCCGACTCCGGCCAGGACGTTCGCGTAACTGCCCACCAGATCGGCCAGGAAGTTCCTCAGGATCTCGGAGACGATCGCGTCCTTGGAATTGAAGTAGTGGTAAAGCGTCCCGGAGTTCAGACCCACAGCGTCGGCGATCTCGCGGATCGTGGTGGCCGACAAACCTCGTTCGGAGAAGAGCCGAGCCGATTCGGCCAGGATCATCTGACGCCGGCTGGCTGTCACTGTTCACCTCTCGTGTCCGGATTGACGATCTGGATCTGTACTGCACCCGAGGCTAACAGCAGGTCAGGGCCATTTACGTGAACGATGTCGAGGAAGTCATTGCTGTCTGTCGGGCCGGACAAGCATACGACCTCGGGTGAGGTCGGGCGATTCCCCTGTTCGGACGTATCGGCAGTGCGTCCGAACCGATCAGGCAGCGCGGGCTCACGTAGCCCTTGGCCGGCATGAAGGTGCCCATCGCCAGGCGGCGGCTGATCCGGATATCGGGTCGCCGTCCCTGGTGGAACGTCCGGACCGCGAGTTCCTGTCACTGGGCGAAACTCTCGTCGACCGGGTTCCGGAACCAGTAGCTGTTGGCGTAGTGCAGTCCGTCGAGTGCCGCGCAGGTCCGGGTGGATTCGGCGCAGACCGGGCTATGCACCCACCGTTCGCCGTGGACGACACCGCCCAGGGCGAGGTTCTCGGGCCGATGGTCGAGCTGGTACCAGGCGTTGCACTCCGCATGTGACGCCGGATCCGTCACATGGGTGAACGAGAGGAACACCTTGCGGGCTAGCACGGCGCCGCCTCGGCGAGTGCCGGCGCGACGCGGGTGAACAGGAGTTCCATGTGGCGATCGACCAGCGTGTCGGACATCCCGGGGAGTCCTGCCCACAGATAGGCGTGCTCGACGGGCATGTGCCGGGTTCGGGCCCGGATTTCACCGGCGGCGGCCTCGGCTGTGGCGACCGTCAGTCCGGGCACCGAACGGTTCCGATCGAACTCGGCAGTCAACTCGATCTCCAGGTCGGCGACGGTCCGCGTATCACCACGCCGGCCCAGGTAGGTGGCCTGTCGGTGCGCCAGATTCGGGATAAGCTGTCGTGCAGTCGATTCCGGGTCGTCTGCCACGATGATATCGATCACGCCGCCGCGTCGGGCCGCGCCCGCGGGGTGACCGCCTTCCTCGAGACCGGCGAGGTACGGTGCCGACAGCGCGGGATCGAGAGACAACAGTCCGGCCCCGAGTCGTCCGGCGCGGGCGGCACCGCGGGGCCCTTGATATCCGAGCCACATCGGGACCGGATCCTGAACCGGTCCCGGTGTGACACCACCCTGCGACAGCAGGTTCCGCACCGCCGTGAACACCGAGTCGGTGACGTCGTACCGGGCGCGAAAATCCGATCCGAATGCGTCGAACTCCTCCCGGGACCACCCGGCTCCGAGTCCGAGTTCGAGTCGGCCGCCCGAGACCAGGTCCACGAGGGCCGCTTCTTCCGCGATATGGACGGGATGCCGGTGGGGGGCGAGCAGCACGGCTGTACCGATCCTGACGCGTTCGGTCCGCGCGGCGATCGCGGCCGCGAGGGTCAGCGGTTGTGGCAGGTAGCCGTCCTCGAAGAAGTGATGTTCGGTCAGCCACACCGAGTTCGCGCCGAGTTCCTCGGCCCGGGTGACCCGATCGAGCATCACACCGTAATGCTCGGCGCCGGGACGCTCCCAGCGGGCCGGGTTGCGCATGTCGAGGAAGAGTCCGAGTTTCACGAAGGAAGCCGTGTCCTGTCGGTCGGTGCGGCCGGGTGAGTGGCGCGGACCGGAATGGCAGGCCCGGTAATGCGGAGGAGCAGCGCCGCCGGAGGTGCGACCCGCGCTACGCGGGTGTCGGTGCTGTCGTCCTCGTCGTGTGCATCCAGATCGGCACAGTCACGCGCGTCCTCGATGTCGGCTCCTCGGCCGATCTCGGTTTCGAAGGTGATGTTCCACTGGGTGAGCTGCTCTGCGGTCCAACCGAACTGGCTGCGCTCGTAGAGCAGCTGATCGGCGGTCCTCGCGACCGTCGCGACCCGGGTCGCGCGTTCCGACTCGACCTGCCCGAGGATGTCCGCGGGGGTCAGCGGACGTGTCTTCGTGCGATAGTGCGCCCAGGTGGCCTCGAGTGCGTCGGATTCGGAGCAGTCCCTGAGCAGTTCGGCCCAGTAGTACTCGCCGAATCCCTCCGCGGCCGTGTATTGTTCGACACCCGAACGGATCCGGAGGATCTCCCGGCACGTGAAGATGTCGACGGTCTTGACCCTGGTCATGATGCGACCGCATCCGACGACGCAACCGCAACGGATTCGATCGCCGGTATGCGGAGTCGAGCGCTGCCCTCGAGCGTGGCCGCCGCACCCGTCGGGCGCGCCCGGAGAGCACGCTGCGCACGACTCCCGTAACGCGCGGTGGAGACGGGCTGCTCGGGGGTCTGCAGCGCCGTTGCTTCATCGATCACACACATGAACAGGTTCCTCCTGTGCGGGGTGGGTATCGGATTACGCCGACTGCGGGTCCGCGGAGGTCTCCCTCGACCACACCAGGTCCTGGTCGCCCCACGAGCGCGGCGGGCGTGAGAAGACCTCTTCGAGCATCGGCATGAAGAACTCGAGGGGTTCGGTGTCGTAGCCGGGGTCGAAGGACTCCTGGTCCCAGGCTGCGCAGAAGTGTGCGCAGGTATCGAAAAACGGGGAGTCTCGATACCGGTCACGGCTGTCGGTGGGAATGCCGAGTTTCTCGCCGTAGTGGTAAGTCTGGAAGACGCCGTGGTGCTTGACGACCCACACCGCCTCTTCGTCGAGCACCGGCCGCAGGATCGCGGCGGCGACCTCGCTGTGATTGTCCGGGCAGAGATCGTCGCCGATGTCGTGCAGCAGTGCCGCGATGACCAGGTCGACGCGGGCGCCCTCCCGGTGCGCGCGGGTCGCGGACTGCAGCGAGTGCTCGTAGCGATCGACGCGATAGCCGAAGGTGTAGCCCTTCATCGACTCGAGCAGGCGCACGATCGTTTCGAGCCAGTGGTCGCGACGGTGGATCGCGGCCTCGTCTCGGATCAGTTCCATCTCGGCTGCGGTCGCTTCGTCCATGCGGGTGAAGTCGACGGTACGGGTGTTGTCGGCCATGTCAGCTTCTCTCGGTCTCGGTTGTTCCGGGTGCAGGGGCTTCGGTTGTCACGCCACGCCGGCGCGGACCTCTCGCGGAGTGTCCGTCTCCGAGGTCAGGGCGATACCCTTGGTCTCCTGCGTGAAGTAGGCGGCGGCGGCGACCGCGAGGGCGAGCACGATGACGTACCAGGTGAACAGGTCGGGCGTGCCGCGGGAGGTCAGCCACGAATTGAGGTACGGCGCGGTGCCTCCGAAGATAGCGGCCGCGAGCGATACGGCGATGCCCGTACCCGCAGCACGGGACTTCGTGGAGAACAGTTCGGCGAACCAGGCGACCTGGGTGCTCGCCGCGAGTGCCTGGACGACGAGCGCCAGGCACATCGTCACGGCCAGGGTGCGTGCCGAGCCGTCGAGCATCCCGGACAGGGGGAAGGCGAGCAGGGCCACCAGCAGTCCCCACGCGATGTTGTTGGGGCGACGTCCGAATCGGTCCGCGAGACGTGCCGCGAGCGGCAGCGCGGCGATGAAGACGATGTTGGCGACCACGCCGGCCCACATCGCAAGCTTGTCGTTCACGTGGTGGAAGCTGATCGCGTATGCGGGAGCATTCACGGACCAGGTGTACGAGAACACCGAGGTGCCGCCGACGAGGAGGACGACGCGCAGGATCGACGTGCGCTGTGCCCAGATGTCGCGGAGCGCCGATCGGGCCGAGGACGGTGTCTGGTCCTCGGAACGATTGGCGTGGTCGACGAAGGCGCCGGATTCTTCGAGGCCGCGGCGCAGGTAGAGCGCGAAGAATCCGAGCACGCCGCCGATCAGGAACGGAATGCGCCAGCCCCAGTCGGCCATCGCCTCTGAGTCGATGACGGAGCGCATCACCGCGCCGAGGAGCGTGGCGAGTACCGTTCCGCCGACGGTGGACATGATGACTGTGGAACCCCACAGTGCGCGGTTGTCGGGTCGCGCCACCTCAGCGATGTAGGTGTACGAGCCGCCCTGTTCACCGCCGTGCGCTACACCTTGGATGCATCGGACGACGAGCAACCACAACGACGCGAACACCCCGATGCGGTCGTACGTGGGAGCGATCGCGATGAGGACGCTCGATGCCGCCACCAGCGACATCGTCAGCACCATGACGAACTTTCGCCCACGGCGATCGGCGAGGAGTCCGAAGAGCAGGCCGCCGATCGGGCGCATCACGAACCCGACGGCGAACACCGCCATGGTCGAGAGCAGGTTCGACACCTCGTTGGTGGAGTGGAAGAACTGGTTGGAGAAGTAGACCGCGAAGATCGCGAAAACGGTCCAGTCGAACCACTCCAGCGTGTTGCCCATGTTGACGGCCAGGATCATCCGCGCTCGGCCGCGGACCTCGGATCGGGTCGAATGCTTCGGACTTTCCGCGGGACCGTTCTGTGTCGGTGCGTCGGTCATGCCGGTTCTCCTTGTCGGGAGGGATGCGGGAGAGCAGAGGGAACGGCGGGGCAGGCTCGGCGTTCGTGGGCGGGCCGAGGGGGAACTCGGTGCTGCCGTTGAGCTGCATCGGTCGTCTCCTCCTGTGTGTGGTCGGAGTCGGGGGACCGACGGGTCGCACGAGAACGCTGAGGATGCGCAAAGTATGTCGCGGGTCACAAATCTAGGTCGCTCTGCCCACTCTGTCAATCAAGCGTATGGCTGACCCTGGATTGCCGCGGCACTCCACAGAGGAAGGGGCGGCCCGGTTCGACTAGGGGGCTTACATCGGTATCTTTTGTAAGATAGAGTTTCGCCTCGTTCGACAATGTGACCCCAATCTCATCCCGCTCGGAGGCGCTGTGACCGTGTACGACGAATCGACGGCGATCGGAAGCGGCCCCGATCCGATGGACGGGTGGCGTCCGCGCGCCACGCCCCCGATCGGGGTCGACCTCACCGGTGAGCAGAAACTCGCGTGCGCGTTCCGGATCCTGGCGCACGCCGGATTCAGCGAGAACATGGCCGGCCACATCACCTGGGCCGACCGCGACGACGACAGCCTCCTGATCAACCCGTGGGGGCTGTGGTGGGACGAGGTCTCGGCGTCCGACGTGTGCCGAGTGGACTCGAACGGTGCTGTGATAGAAGGTAAATGGGACGTCACACCCGCCTATCACATCCACACCGAACTGCACCGGCGTCGTCCGGACGCCCGGGTGGTCGTTCACAACCACCCGTACTACGTGACCCTGTTGGCAGCCGTCGGCGTGCTGCCGATGATCGCGCACCAGACCGGGAGTCTGTACGACGACGACCTGTCCCTCGTAGAGGAGTACGGAGGTGAAGTCGACGACGCCGAACTCGGCAGGGATCTCGCCGACCGGATCGGCGACCGCAACAACGTGATCCTCGCCAGCCACGGCATCATCACCACCGCCGACACGATCGAGCTCGCGGTCTACCGTGCGGCGTCGATCGACAGGTTCTGCCGACTCGCGTACGACATCCTGCTGCTCGGAAAAGACCCCTTGCCGATCGAGAAGAGCGTCCGGGCTGCGATGCAGAAGGCGCTCGTCGAGCGCGCGGCCGGGGTCTACTGGGCCGGCGCGGTCCGCAAGCTGCTCAGGACCGATCCCGGCGTTCTCGACTGAGTCCGTTCACCCCCCAACCCTTCCCGGCTTACGCATGTAGCGCCGCCGGTATTCACCGACCCACCGATACTCGAGGAGTGTGCGAGATGGCCGATCTCGACGAACTGATCCACAACACCGACTTCACCCGGAACGTCAAGGGAAAGGTCACCTTCCTGCCCGAGCCGGAAAAGGCGCACCGGCCCTTCCCCTTCATCTCGGTCGACGATCACATCGTCGAGCCGAAGGACACCTTCGAAGGCCGTCTGCCGGCGAAACTCGCCGACCGGGCGCCCAGGGTCATCCACCGCGACGGCGCGGACATCTGGGTGTACGACGGCAAGGAGATCCCGAACGTCGGCTTCAATGCGGTCGTCGGGCGTCCCGTGGACGAGTGGGGTTTCGACCCGCAGCGCTTCGAGGACATGCGCCGCGGTTCGTGGGACATCCACCACCGGGTCAAGGACATGAACCTGTCAGGTGTGTATGCGTCCCTGAATTTCCCGTCCTTCCTCCCCGGGTTCGCAGGTCAGCGTCTACAGCTGAGCACGAACGATCAAGAGCTGGCGCTCGCCGCGACCCGCGCCTACAACGACTGGCACCTGGAGGAGTGGGCGGGCCCGTACCCGGACCGCATCATCCCCTGCCAGATCCCGTACTTCCTCGACCCTGAGATCGGTGCGCAGGAGATCTACCGCAACGCCGAGCGTGGATTCAAGGCGGTGACCTTCTCCGAGGGGCCCCACGCCCTGGGTCTGCCGTCCGTGCATTCGGGCCACTGGGATCCGATCATGCGGGCCTGTGAGGAAACCGAGACCGTCATCAACCTGCACATCGGTTCGTCCAGCACGTCGCCGAGCACGTCGGAGGACGCCCCGCCGGACGTGTCCGGAACGCTGTTCTTCGGCTACGCCATGTTCGCGACCGTCGACTGGCTGTTCTCGAAGATCCCGGTGCGCTTCCCGAACATCAAGATCGTGATGTCGGAAGGCGGAATCGGCTGGGTTCCCGCGCTTCTCGACCGGCTCGACCACATGACCACCTACTCGTCGATGTACGGCACGTGGGACGGTATCGACATCACCCCTGCGGACGTGCTCAAACGGAACTTCTGGTTCTGTGCTGTGGAGGACCCGTCGACGATGGTCCTGCGTGACCGGATCGGGATCGACCACATCCTGCTCGAAGAGGACTACCCGCACAGTGACAGCCTGTGGCCACGGACGATGGAGGTCGTCAACGAGTCCATGAAGGGACTGTCGGCCGACGAGCTACGGAAGATCACCTGGGAGAATGCCTCCATGCTGTACCGGCATCCCGTGCCGCAGAGTGTGATCGACGATCCGAACAGTTTCTGACCGAGGGCTGAGCGGACCCGGCCCGCCCGGCCCGCTCAGCCGAAGAACAGGCGGTCCCGCGCGACCGCGGGATCGAGGGGGACGGCGGCTCTCGCCGGGTCGTGGGGGTAGGTCTGCACATCCCGGAGATGCCGGGCGGCAATCACCCGCGCCGATGCGGCGTCGCCGTCCTCGATGCACTGCAGGATCTGTCCGTGCACGGCCAGCGCCTGGGCCCGTTCGGCCGGCGGAATCCGCTCCGGGTCCGCCCGCTCGCTCGCCCAGTCCGTGACATGGCTCGACCACAGCGCCTCGAGTGCTCCCGCCAGCACGATCAGCGATCTGTTTCCGCACAGTTCCACGACCGATTCGTGGAATCGGCGCGAAAGCGTGGTCGCCGCAACAAGATCGTCGATCTTGGACAGTGATTCTTCGTGCAGGGCACGCAGGGCCGGGACTACTTCGGTCGCGCGGTCTTCGCGCTCCGCGCACAGGGCGGCGCACATCGGTTCGACCTCGTGCAGGGCACGGCCGACGTCGTCGATGTCCGTACCCGACATCGCGAGCACCATCGAGAGACTGTAGGCGACGTTCCCCGGGGTGGGCCGGTGCACGACGGCGCCACCCCGATTGCCGCGGCGGACACGGACGAGGCCCTCGGCCTCGAGGATGCGGAGCGCCTCGCGCAGGGACTGGACGTTCACCGGGTATTGCTCGCGGAGTTCGGCCTCCTTCGGCAGGATCTCACCCTCGCCGAGGTCGCCGCGAAGGATGCGCTCGCGGATCTGGTCGGCCACCATCTCGGCCAGTCGCCGCCAGCGCAGGCTGCCCGGATCCGGGGCGTGCGACTTCCGGTCCTGTCCCTGTGCGGGCACTGCCGTCACATCCTTCCGTCCACGGACATCATGATGTGCAAAGTTACCAAACTTACCGAAATTGGCCCCGGACCGTCCGTGCAGGATCGACTCCTGCGGCCATCGTCCGGCACGCATCTCGGCGTCGGCCCACCCGATCGAGCGGCACAGATTCGCGGTGGCCGCGACCGCCCACTCCGCGACCGACGCAGCATGGCCACCGGGCGTATTGGCAACCGGTACACCGACTTCGGACCAGGAACGGACGCGGTATCACCGACGGCGGAGTGATGCCGTGGTCATGCCACGACGGGCTCACCGGCTCTGGCGGGCAGCCGGGTCGCCGCCAGGCCCCCGATCACCGCGCACACGGCGACCAGCGCGTACGCCCACTGGAATCCCATGCCCTCGTACACCGGCCGTCCGGCGACGATCGTCTGGATGTTCGCGTTGAGGACCACGAACACCACGGTCGTGCCCACGCCGGCCATCAGGGTGCGACTGACCTCCGTCATGCTGGCGCTGACCACCTGATTGTCGGGTGGCACCGCCGCGATGACGAGATTCGGGATGGCGGCCCCGCCGAGCCCCACACCGAGGTGGACCAGGCCAGTCGCGGCGAGCACGATCAGTTCGTCGCCGCGGCCGATTCCCATCGTCAGCGCGCCCACCGCGACGGTGACGGCGGCCGCGATCATGTGTGTCCTCGCTCCCAGCCGACGCACAGTGAGTCCGACGATCAGGCCACCGGCCACGATGCCGATCCCGTTGACGACGCCGAAGACCGCGTACTCGCTGGCGGTCATCCCGAACCCGTAGTCGCCGCCCGCCTCCCGCGGAGTCATCGCCATGAGCGCGAGGATCGAGCTGGTCGTGGTTCCGACACCGTAGACCAGGCCGGACGCGAGCACCGTGTACAGCAGTGCCGGACGCCGCAATTGGTGCAGATCGACCAGTGGTTCACGAACCTTGCCCGCCTGTACGATCCAGGCCGCGAACAGTGCGCACCCCACCGCCAGCAGGCCGAGGGTTCCCGTGCTGGTCCAACCCCATTGCGGCGCCGAGCTCACCGCGACCAGGACGGCCGCGACCGAGCTGCCCAGCAGGAACGCGCCGACCAGATCGGGACGTGAATCCGCGGACCGCACCGGGGATTCCGGGACCACGAGCAGTGCGGCCACGGCCAGCACGGCGGTGAGCACGGTGACGAACCAGAAGGCGCCCGCGACACCGTGATTGTCGATGAGCCAGCCCGCGAGGAACGGTTGCAGCACGACGACGATGCCGGTACCGGTCACCGTGACACTGACCGCGAACGGCACGATCTTCTCCGGGAAGATGTCGCGGATGAGCGAATAGCAGAGGAACGCGACCGAGAAGATCGCGCCCTGCAGCGCCCTGCCGAGCAGGAACACCGGGAAGCTCGATGCGATCGCGGAGAGCACGGAGCCGAGGGTGGTGACGGCGAGCACGACCATCAGCAGGCGTTTCTTGCCGTACATGTCCGCAAGCTTGCCCACCAACGGCATTGCGATGCTCGCGGTGAGGAACGCGATCGTCATGGTCCAGCCGGCCTGAGTGGTCGCGTACTCGGCCGCGATGGTCGGCAGGGCGGTGCCCGCGAGGACAGCGGAGACCGGGATGATCTCGCTGACGAGGATCAGGATGATCAGGATTGCGATCAGCCGGGGGGTCCACTGGTGGGTGCCCGCGGTATCGGCCGCGGCACGGTCGACCGTGCCCGTCACTGGGGAAGTCCTTTCGCTCCGGCCGGAGGCGGTGTGTATCGGTGACCCCACACCGCACCCTCGGTGATCCGGTAGGTCGGCATCGAGTCCTCGATCCGCTCCCCACCCCACCCGATCTCGGTGGCGTGCCCCTCGGGGGAGTAGGTGTAGAACGAGAGCATGCGGTCGTTGGTGTGCTTGCCAAGCGACTGCATCATCGGGACATCGAGATCGTGGGCGCGATCGAGGGCCTTGCCGACGTCGTCGATCTCGGTGGTCTCCACCATGAAGTGGAGCAGTGCGGGACCCGAGGCAGGACTGAGCCCGAGCGTGTGCTGGCGGGCGTTGCAGCCGAGGAAGTAGCTCGTTCCACCGGGCAGTTCGAGTGAGTTGCGTTCCGTGAATCCCAGTACACCCACATAGAATTCGTAGGCGGCTTCGGTGTCAACGCAGTTGAGCAGGATATGCCCCATCCCCTGATCGCCCGTGACGAAGCCGGACAGATGCGGAAGTTCGACACGCCGGTGGCTCAGGACCGGTCCGTAGAACAGTTCCACCCGGTTCCCGGACGGGTCGTTGAACGCGGCGAACCCCGTCACCTGGCGCAGGGCGCACTCCTCGGCGGTGCCGGCGTGGGTCGGGATGCCCGCGGCCTCCACGCGGGACACGAGATCCTTCAGATCGGAACGGTTGAGGACCTCGAAGCCGGCGGCTTCCAGCCTTGGGGTGGGCGATTCGGTGACGACCAGGCGGGGCGGATAGTCGTCCATGCGGTAGTGCAGTGCATCCGGCGAGGGGCCCTCGACCGGCATCATGCCGATGAAGTCGCGGACGAAGGGATCCCATCGGTCCGCCGACTCGACCGCGAGGCGTAGATATCCCAGTGAGAGAACAGGCATTGCGTACTCCTCAGGTCAGTAGAGGTTGCCGGGCTCGCCGGTGAGCAGGTACCGGCCGTATTCGAAGTTGATGATGTCGGGCAGGTTGATGGCATGATGCTGGCCGGCGTGGACGTCCCGCCACACCGATTGCAGGGCACTCGACAACGCGATCGACCTCGGCCCGCCCACCTGATAGGCCTTGTCCGCGGCGGAAACCGCCAGTCCCACGGCGGCGATGTGGTCGCGTTTGGTTCGCTGGCGCATCGCCATCGAAACCGGCACGCCGCGGTCGGCGGCTCCGACGGCGTCCGCGAGGTCCGACTGCAGGATCCGGTACGCGGTGTCGACCTCGAAATCGGCCTCGGCCAGCCGTGCCAGGGTGGCCGCGTGCGGCATCTTCGACGCATCGATCGCCAAGCGGGATTTGTGGATCGAGATCGCTTCGTCGATCACCCGGCGGGCCATGCCGATCAACGGCACCGAGACGGCGTTGACGAACAGGGTGTACCAGGGCAGCCGGAACAGGCCGGCGGTGTTCACCTCGTTGCCGGGATAGCGCTCCGCGTACAGGTCGAGGACGTCGTGCACGCGATGTTCGGGCACGAACGCGCCATCGACGACGATGTCGTTGCTGCCGGTGCCCGCAAGCCCGGACATGAACCACACGTCGTCGATCGTGTAATCGGCGCGGGGGAGCAGAAGGTGGACCTGCCGGCCCGTTCGCTGTCCGTGCTCGTCGGTGACCATCGCACCCACGAAGACCCAGTCGCAGTGGTCGCTGCCCGACGAGAATCCCCACCGGCCGGTCAGTTCGTAGCCGCCGGGTACGATCTTGGCCGTGCCGGCGGGACTGTAGGACGAGCTGATCCACGCGTCCGGGTTTTCTCCCCACACGTCCTTCTGAGCCCGGTCGGGGTACAGGCCGAGGTGCCAGGAATGGACGCCGACGACACCGGTGACCCAGCCCGCCGAACTCGACCGCCGCGCGATCTCGTACATCGCGGTGTTGAAGACACCCGGATCCGCTTCGTAGCCGCCGTACCGCTTGGGCTGGATCAGTCGCATGACACCCGCGTCACGCAGGATCTTCGCGGTGTCCGCCGAAAGTCGGCGCTCTTCGTTGCAGTCGGACTCCAGTGCCTCGAGCCGGTCGCTCGCGGCGAGGACGACATCCAGTGCTTCGTGCCGGAATTCCATGTGGGAAAACTCCTTCGGTGTCGATCGGGTCAATTCAGCGGGTGAGGAAGTCGGTGGTGAGCGACTCGAAATCGTGTTTGCGCTCGACCTGCGCCCAGTGTCCGCATTCGCCGAGAATGTGCAGGTCGGCGCGGGGCATGCGGCGCAGCGCGAACAGGGCGCCGTCCGGTGGCAGCATGCGATCGTCGCGACCCCAGGTGACCAGGGTCCGATGGGGGATCTCGTCGGTGCGCGCCCACAGCGGAGCTTTGCCCGGCAGTGCGAGCGACGCCATCACCGCACGCATGCGTTCGACGGCCCGCGGTGCGGTGGCGTTGTTCCAGCGCTCGTCGAGCAGCTGCGGCGTGATCGTCACCGGGTCGTAGACCATGGAATCGACCCATGCTTCGAGGGCCTCGCGGGTCGGGTCGACGAGAAAACCGTTCAGGCGCCGGGCACCCTCGCTCATCATCGGCCCGAGCAGCGGCGCGTACAGACCCCCTGGGCCCATCAGCACCATGCGCTCGACCCGGCCGGGTGCGATCGCCGCCGTCTCGAGGGCGACCCATCCGCCCATCGAATTTCCGAGCAGGTGGGCCTTGTCGATACCGAGGTCGTCGAGCAGCGTGACGATGGACTCAGCGGCAACCTCCGGGTACGGGCGGTCGTACGTGAAATCCGGGCTGGCACCGAAACCGGGCATGTCGACGACGATGGTGCGGAAGTTGCGCGCGAAGACCGGCAGATTCTTCGAGAAGTTGGACCAGCCGGAGACACCCGGACCCGACCCGTGCAGCAGGACGAGGGGGTGACCCTCACCTGCTTCGTGGTAGTGGAGCTTGTCGGTGGCCGACGGCCCGCGGGTCGTGGCGTCGTAGTCGAGGGTCTCCATGCGATCCGATCTCTCTCGTGGCGAATGTGTTTCGTCCGCCGAATCCGGGACCGCGCAGTGCACGGACCGGGCTCGGTGAACCTCGGGCGTGTGAGGTGAGTCACGAATGACGCTTACGGTAGCGGCTGCGGCCGTGTCGATCAAGCAGTCGATTGGGACTCCCAATCAAGCGGTTGGCTATCTCGCCGGGTTGGCGCTACCGTGGCGTCGGGCCATCGTGTGATGGCGGACACGATCAGTGAGTTCGGCCAGGGAGGCAGTGATGGACAACGCGGCGGTTGCGCGTTACAGACAAGCCGGCTGGTGGGGAACGCGGTCACTCGGCCAGCTCGTCGCTGACCACGCGACGAGGATTCCCACGGCCACGGCCTTCGTCGCGGGTGCAGACCGGATGAGCTGGCGCAGCTACTCCTCGTACGCCGACGAGATCGCGGCCGTGCTGGTGGCTGCCGGAGTAGAACCCGGCGACCGCGTCGGGGTGCTCCTGCCGGACACCGCCGATGTGCACGCGGCGCTGGTGGGAACCGAACGCGCCGGTCTCGTCGCGATGGGCATCGGCGCACGCGCCGGCGACGCCGAGATCACGCACCTGCTGGGCCGCTCCGGGGCGGTCGCGCTGATCACCCGGGCAGAGGACCGCGGACGCGACGCCGAGCAACTGGGGCGGCTCGTCGTGGCCGCCGAATTGCCGGTACGCCTGCATCTCGTCGTCGGTGCCGGCCGGGTGCAGTCGCTCCGCCGGCTCGACGCCGGGCGCTGGCGTGAGATCCCGGTCGAATGTGCCCCGCCCGAACTGGTGCGTCCGCGCGCCCTCGGACCGGACGACGTCTCGATGCTGAACTCCACGTCCGGGACCACCGGACTGCCGAAGTGCGTGGTGCAGTTCCAGAACCGATGGATGCACTTCTCCCAGCTGGCGGTCGAGGCCGGGGAACTCGGTGACGACGAGGTGTTCCTCGCCGCGGTCCCCGCACCCTTCGGCTTCGGGTTGTGGACAAGCCACTTCG
Organism: Rhodococcus sp. F64268; assembly: GCF_023015605.1. Classification (NCBI taxonomy): domain Bacteria; kingdom Bacillati; phylum Actinomycetota; class Actinomycetes; order Mycobacteriales; family Nocardiaceae; genus Rhodococcus; species Rhodococcus sp. F64268. Next base: position 423,963 of record NZ_JALKAI010000004.1, on the reverse strand, counting down.
CGCCGGCCATGCTCGGGGCGCCGGCAGTGTTGCTGCCGAGGTTCGACGCCGACGAGATGGCACGGAAGATCGCGGAGGAACGCGCGACCGTACTGTGCTGTGTCAGTACGCAATTCCGAATGCTTCTCGCGTCCGATGTCGCCGACCGGGTCGACCTGTCGTCCTTGAAGGTCATGTTCACCGGAGGGGAGGCGGTGCCCTATCCCGACGCGGCACGGTTCGAGGACCGGACCGGCGCCACCGTCCTGCAATTCTTCGGATCGAACGAGAGCGGTGCGTTCAGCTACACGACGACGAGGGACCCACGGGAGAAGCGGCTGACGACCGCGGGCCGGATGGTGCCGTCGATGACGGTTCGGCTGTACGACGACGAGGGACGGGACATCACCGCGAGCGGCGGGCCGGGCCAGCCGGGCGGCACGGGGCCGCTCCTGAGTATGGGGTACTACGACGACCCGGCGGCCAACGACGAGCTCTACGCTCCGGACGGCGCGCTGCTCATGGGCGATCTGGTCACCATCGACGACAGCGGCTATCTCACCGTCGTGGGACGCAAGGCCGAGATCATCATCCGAGGCGGGAAGAACATCTCGGCGGCCCACGTGGAGCGTGAGGTGGAGGCCCACCCGGATGTCGAGATGGCGGTGGCCGTGGGGCTTCCGGACGAGGTCTTCGGCGAGCGGGTCTGCGTCGTGGTCAGCGGCAGTTCTGCCGGCGGGCTGACGTTGCCCGACCTGACCGCGTTTCTGGCCGGGCACGGCATGACCAAGGAATACCTGCCCGAGTTTCTGCTCGTGGTCGACGCATTGCCCCGGTCGTCGGGAGGGAAGCTGGCGAAGGGGCAGGTTCGGGACCTGGCTCTGGCCGCGCTCGCCGCCGGTGAACTCGATGCTTCGGCGGGTCCGGCAGTGTGTCCGCGACCGAGTTCGTTCCCGGTAGGGCAGCCGTGAAGATTCGGCCCGGTGAGAGAGACGACCGATTGCCGTGTCGCGGTCACGCCGGTAGGAAGGCAACACACCCCGCGGGTCCCGATTCCGTATCCGTGAAGGACAGGAGATCCATGTGACCGAGATCGATCAACCGAACCGCATGGTCGGCTTCACCAGAATGGACGAATCGACGAAGGAGGACATCGCACTCATTTTCACCGAGTCGAAGAAGTTCCTGAACGACCGCCTCGTCGACACGATGATCGACCTGCTCGACTCGCTCAAGGGGCCGACGCTCGGTTACCAGGTCGACCGCTACGAGCACTCGCTGCAGACTGCGTCGAGGGCATATCGAGAAGGTGCCCGAACTGATCTCGTCGTCGCGGCTCTGCTGCACGATGTGGGCGACGCGATGGCACCAGCCAACCACGCGGAACTGGCGGCGTCGATCGTCCGTCCGTACCTCGACGCGGAATCGACCTGGGTCGTGCAGCACCACGGGATCTTCCAGGGCTACCACTACTGGGACCGGCTCGGCCTCGACACCAATGCGCGTGAAAAGTTCCGAGGTTCACCGTATTTCGATACATGCGCCCACTTCTGTGCGGAATGGGACCAGGTTTCCTTCGACCCGGCGTACCCGACCCTGCCGGTCGACCACTTCGTGCCGATGCTGCGTGAGGTGTTCACCCGACCGTCATCGGGATTCGGGACCGACTGATCCGCCACTGGCGGCCGGTCCGCTCGCGGCAACCTGTTCTCGGCGAGTTCGGTGCCACGAGCATCGCCTGGCGATGCCGGACCTCACCGTGCACTGTTTGACCTGATCGGAGCGTTTTTTCGCCGTGTCCAGGCTTGTTGAGCAAGCTGTGCGACCTTCGTGATCTGCGCTGCAACTCGACAACAAAACGTCAGCCGCGCGCCATGTCCACGAAACGCGACAGATGGAGCTGGTGCGCCACTGTGATCGTGGCCGTCGGGCCGTTACGGTGCTTACCTACGATCAAGTCTGCCTCGCCGCCACGCGGGTCGTCGCGTTCGAAGGCGTCGGGACGGTGCAGCAGGATCACCATGTCGGCGTCCTGCTCGAGGCTGTTGTGCACCGAGACGCCGTCGGCGACGAAATTGTGTGTGCCCGGGACGGTTCCGTCGAATACGTCCTGTTCACCGAGACTGACGATGGAGACGATCTCGTCCCAGTACACGTTGTTCGTGGCGACCATGTCGATATCGGCTTCGCCCAGTACACCGGCCACCTCGGCCAGGCTGGAACGTGGGGCCCCAGCACCGACGAGCTCGCTCGGCGTGAACCGCTCGACAGCGAGGAGCCGGCCCAGTGACTCTTCGAGTTCGGGGGTGACGCCGTCGACGCTGCGACGTGTGAGCGTGGGCCCGAGTTGTGTCAGCACCCACTGCGCTGCCGTGCCGTGGGCGCCGACGTCGTGCAGGAACACCGCCTGTCCGTCCGGGTCGGTCACGCGCAGGTCGTAGCCCGACGCGGTTTCCGTGATCTGCGAGAACACACCGATCCGCAGCAACAGGACGGCCAGATCATCGATGAATCGCCGGTCGGCGGTCGAGTACCGGATCATCGCCTGCTGCGCGTCGACGTCCCAGGCGAGCAGGCCGCTGTCTTCCCACACGTGGCAGAGCAGCGCCGCAACCTGGTCCTTGGGCAACGCAAACGCACGCGCAGGCACGGCAGCATCGGCGACGGCCTGGAGGGCGAGTTCGACGATCTCGTCTTCGGAGGAGGTCACCATGTCGATCGGTGCAGGCAGTGCACGCGGCACCGCGACACGTCCGCCGACCATCAACTCACCGAGGGGCATCCAGCCGTCGACGGTCAGGAACGGATGGTTCGCCGTCGCTTCCACCTGGCGGCCGGACGCGAGCCGCAGCCGGAACACTTCCTTGCGCCCGCTGGGAAAGACCTTCGTCATCGGCCGCGCGACCATGCGCATCCGCTCGTCGAGCGACCACACGAGCGGCTGCTCACCCGTCGCGAGAAGTTCCCCGAGAGTGATCTCCGCGCCGTTATCCGCGCGCAGGATCCGGGTGGACGCAGGCAGGCAACCCGACTCACGGAGGTCGGAGACCTGCGGCTTCTTGTCGGTTCGCTGTTCGGGACCACGGTTGAGCTGACAGACTGCGATGACGGGAACTTCGAGTTCCTTCGCGAGAAGCTTGAGGCTTCGCGAGAACTCCGAGACTTCCTGCTGGCGCGACTCGACCTTCTTGCCGGACGTCATGAGCTGCAGGTAGTCGATGACGATGAGACGGATGTCGTGCTTCTGCTTGAGACGCCGCGCTTTCGCACGAATCTCCATCATCGTCAGGTTCGGTGAATCGTCGATGAACAGCGGTGCCTCGCTGATCTCGCTCATGCGACGCGCGAGCCGGGTCCAGTCGTCATCGGTCATGCGACCGGACCGCATGTCGCCGAGTTTGATCTTCGCTTCCGCGGAAAGCAGGCGCATGACGATCTCGGTGCGCCCCATCTCCAGGGAGAAGATGACGGAGCCCATGCCGTGCTTGATCGAGCACGACCGCATGAAATCCATGCTGAGCGTCGAGTTGTGGGTAGGCACCATCGCGCGACCCGCAAGGTACATGTGCTCGCCGTCGACCTCGACGCAGCGCACCGGCACCGGCTCCACCGGCCGCACCGCGACGATGCGACGCTCGACCGGCACCGGGCGGCGGCATTCCTTGTGCAGAAGGGCCTTGCTGGGTAGGACGAAGACGTCGTCGCCGGTCTCGAACGCCACCGCGTCGCCATCGACGGTGCAGGCGTGCCCCAGACCGGAGAGCAGTTCGGCGACGTCCTCGACCAGGCGTGCGCAGTCCGACGCGAATCGGATGGTGCCGTCGCCGTCGACGGTGCCGCCTGCGTCGAGGAGTCCGGCCAGCAGATCGCGGCGCTGTTCCTGTGAGGCACGCAGATACGCAGTGGGGATGTGCGCACCGAGCGCCATCAGGGCCTCGGTGCACCCTCCCTCACCTTCGACGCGCATGTGGACGTGCGGATCGGCCGACGGACCACCGAGCCAGGCGCCGAGCGTGAACGGTGGAACAGGCAGGTCTGCTGCAGGCGTCCGGAGTGGAGCGGCGTTGGTGACGGCGTGGTCGGCATCGACGGTGGCAGCAAGCTCGGCGGTGGTGCGAACGGCGCCGTCGGAGGTACGCCACTGGTGCTGAGCGTCGGCGACGAGCACGGTGCCGTCGGAGAACACGACGTCGAAGCACGGCCGGCCATGCATGATCTCGGTGGCCGCGACGACGCGCGTCGGCTCGCCGTGGGCGTCGAACAGGACGTCGCCGACGGAGACCTCGCCCATGGTGGTCCACCCGTTCGGGGTGGGCAGGACAGTGTCGAGCGCGAGGGCTTTACCGACACCCGGGCGGGCGGCGATGATGATCATCTGCCCGGCGTGCAGGCCGTTGGTGAGTTCGTCGAGCTCGGCGAACCCGGTGGGGACTCCGACCGAGATGCCGCCACGGCTGGCGATGGAATCGATCTCGTCCATCGTGGGCTGCAGCAGTTCTTCGAGTGGAACGAAATCCTCGCTGGTGCGGCGTTCGGAGACGTCGAAGATCTCGGCCTGGGCGCGGTCGACGACCTCGGCGACATCCTGCCCTTCGGAGCCGGCGTATCCGTACTGGACGATGCGTGTGCCCGCTTCGACGAGGCGACGCAGGATGGCCTTCTCGGAGACGATCTCGGCGTAATAACCGGCGTTCGCGGCAGTGGGGACCGTCTGGGTGAGCGTCACGAGGTAGGCGGGCCCACCGATGCGTTTGAGTTCGCCCTTGCGATCGAGTTCGGCCGATACCGTGACGGGGTCCGCCGGCTCGCCCCGGCTGTAGAGATCGAGGATCGAGTCGTAGACGAACTGGTGCGCGGGCTTGTAGAAGTCGCCCGGGTGAAGCACCTCGAGGACATCGGCGATGGCGTCCTTGCTCAGCAGCATGCCGCCGAGCACGGACTGCTCCGCCACGTAGTCGTGGGGAGGCTGACGCCCGAAATCGGTCTCGGGTTCATCGGGCGGTCCGGAATATTCGGAGTGGCCTCGATCGTCCACCACTGCCAACGCGCTTCCACCCTTCCGATTCCCGAACCAAGCACGGTCATGCCCGGCCTACGGGCTTTCCGCAGACGGATCCGGGCCCTTGCGACCCGAACTCACAATCCACGTTCTACCCGTGCCCACCGACATATTTCCGACCCATACCGAACCCATGGGGGAGAGTCGTGCGCACGACGTTAGGGACCGAAAAGCCGCTCACCAAATCGGGTTGTGCACACATCTGTGGATGAACTGTGGAATCCCGTGGACTACGTTGTGCACCCTCTGTGGACAACCTGGGGAGAACACATCTCACATCACGCATTTGTCCAGTTCAGAGCGCAAAAATTGTTCCTCACACCTGTGGAGAAAAAGAATTTCGGCGTGTCGTGGCCATATCGACAGCCGGGCGTGTCCGAAAGTTTCGTTCGAGAAAGATATGTTGTGGATCACATGAGAGCTGAATCCCACAGGGATTATCCACAGGTTGTACACAGACAGCGAGGAGCCCCGCGCGATGTGCGCGGGGCTCCTCGAAAACCGGATCAGGCAGCGACGACGTTCAGCGTGAACTTCGCGGTGACATCCGGATGCAGCTTCACAACGACCTCGTGCTTGCCGGTCGCCTTGATGTGCGCCTTGGGCAGCACAACAATGCGCTTGTCGACAACCGGGCCACCGGCAGCCTTGAGCGCGCCGGCAACGTCGGCAGCGGTGACCGAGCCGAACAACTTGCCCGAGTCTGCAGCGGTCTTGACTGCCAGCGAGACGCTGTCGAGGCCCTCGATGGCGGCCTTGAGCTCCTGTGCGTGCTCGAGGCCGCGCACTGCACGGGCCTCCTGTGCACGGCGGATGCCCGCGACCTGCTTCTCGGCGCCACGGGTGGCAACAATTGCCAGTCCGCGGGGCAGCAGGTAGTTGCGACCGTAACCGTCCTTGACCTCAACGGTGTCGCCAGGCGCACCGAGGTTGTCCACGTCGGCGGTGAGGATGAGCTTCATCGTGTTCCCCTTTCCTTAGCGAGTCGTCGAGACGTAAGGAAGCAGAGCAACCTCACGGGAGTTCTTCACAGCAACAGCGATATCGCGCTGGTGCTGCACGCAGTTGCCGGTGACGCGGCGAGCGCGGATCTTGCCGCGATCGCTGACGTACTTACGCAGCAGCGTGGTGTCCTTGTAGTTGATCTGCACATTCTTTTCCTTGCAGAAGGCGCAGACCTTCTTCTTCAAAACCTTCTCGCGCGCGGGCGACTTAGGCATGGTCTTTCTCCGTACTTAGATGTTCCGATCGAAGGTCGGATCAGAACGGGGGCTCGTCGTCCCCGCCGCCGCCGAAGGAACCACCCGCGGGAGCGTTGCTCCACGGGTCGTCGCCACCGGTATTGGCGTTGGAACTGGGGCGCCCACCGCCCGATCCACCGGAGGAACCACCGAAGCCGCCTCCGCCACCGCCGCGACCGGCCTTGGTGACCTTGGCCGTGGCGTAACGGAGCGAGGGGCCGATCTCGTCGACCTCGAGCTCCACGACAGTGCGCTTCTCGCCTTCACGCGTTTCGTAGCTGCGCTGCTTGAGCCGGCCCTGCACGATCACGCGGGATCCTCGAGTCAAGCTCTCGGCCACGTTCTCGGCTGCCTCGCGCCAGATGTTGCAGCGCAGGAACAGAGCCTCGCCGTCCTTCCATTCATTGGACTGACGGTCGAACATGCGGGGCGTGGACGCGACGGTGAAGTTCGCGACCGCGGCACCCGACGGGGTGAAACGCAGTTCTGGATCGGCGGTCAGATTGCCGACCACGGTGATGACGGTGTCGCCTGCCATGTGGTTCCTCCTGCAGTGTGTGGAGTCCTGATGCGCCAGAGCCTACGGCCAAGCGCCGACAGGCTCACTTTCCGAGGCGCAGAACCTTGGTGCGAAGCACCGACTCGTTCAGGCCGAGCTGACGATCCAGCTCTGCAACCGCAGCAGGCGTCGCGCTGATGTCGACGACCGCGTAGATGCCTTCGGCATTCTTCTCGATCTCGTACGCGAGACGACGCTTACCCCACACGTCGACCTTGTCGACCTTGCCGCCTTCTTGGCGGATCACGTTGAGGAACGTCTCCAGCGAGGGAGCGACAGTGCGCTCATCCAGGCTGGGGTCCAGGATGATCATCAATTCGTAATGACGCATAAGACCTCATCACCTCCCATGGACTGTGAACGGTCACGGACGATCCGTGACAGGAGGGTCGTTGCGTCAGCAACCCAAGAAGGGTACATGACCGCCGCTCGACCAGCGAAACTGACTTAGGGTGAGAACATGCGCACGAGCCGATCCCTTCCCGCGCTCGTCGCCGTCGTCACCTGTGCGCTGACGCTGCTGCTCGGCTACCTCAACAAGGCCCGTTGCGCAGGACCGCCCTTCGATCTGTTCGGTCGCTCGATGCAATTCGACGAACTCAAGGACGCCACCGTCTGCTATTCCGATATCCAGCAATTGTGGCTCGGGCGGGGAATCAACCTCCACCAGTTCCCCTTCGTGGACGGCGGCATCACCACTGCCGGGAACCTCACCGGCGGCACCGTCGAATACCCGGTGCTGGGCGGCGTTCTCATGTGGGTCGGGGCATTGTTCGCGGAGACCGACGCCGATTTCCTGCTGCACTCCGCGCTGCTCCTGACGCCGTTCGGGTTGCTCACCGCGTGGATCCTCGGGCGGATCGCCGGATGGCATGCCCTCTGGTGGTCGGCCACACCACCGCTCGTGATGTATGCGTTCTTGAACTGGGACCTGCCTGTGGTCGCGGTGACCGTCCTCGCCATCGCAGTCGTCGGCACCCGGCGCTGGTCGCTTCGTACCCGCGGGATGATCGCCGCGGCACTTCTCGCCGTCGGGTTCTGCCTCAAGCTCTATCCGGGGCTCTTCGTCCTGCCGCTGATCGCCTATGTCTTCGTCGGCGGCACAGCCGAGCGCGACGACAACGCGCCGATCGGACGCCGCGACTTCCGCGGTGCACTGGCCGTGGCCGGAACGGCCATCGCGACCGTCGTCGCGGTGAACCTGCCGTTCGCGATCCTCGGTTTCGACGGGTGGCGTGCGTCGTTCACGTTCCAGCAGAACCGAGAGGCGGACGCGACCAGCAACTCGATCTGGTACTGGGGTCTGCGTCCACTGATGGGCAACTACCAAGGGCACGAGGTCACCTCCGAGTACAACGACGTGGTCGCCCTCGTTTCACCGGTGCTCATGCTCGCGGTGTTCGCGACCGCGCTGTGGCTCGGATGGCGCCGCTGTCTCCGCGAAGGCGTCTACCCGTGGCTCCCTGTTGCCGCCGCGATCCTGTGCGGGTTCCTCCTTCTGCACAAGGTGCATTCCCCGCAGTACACACTGTGGCTGTTGCCCCTGTTCCTGTTGCTGCGCATCCCGTGGCAGCTCATCGCGACGTATCTGCTGGTCGACCTGTCGATGGGGATCGGGATCTTCCTCTGGTTCGACTCGACCGCGGGGAACAGCGACCAGGCGCTTCCTCTCATGCTCGTCCACATCGGGGTCTGGGGCCGGGCACTACTGTTGGTCGTGTTGTTCTTCGTCTTCCTCAACTCTTCCGAACGACGTTCGACTAAGAGGCGCACGCACGGCCACCACGATCGGTCACTCGAGAGCCCGGCAAACGCGTGATGACGGGCGACGAACCCACCGCACACACGCAACCAGAGGAGCGCGCCGGCGAATGAATGCGTATCGACAGTTCCCACCACCCGGCCCGCAGCCCGGTGCCTACGGTTCACCGTTCCATCCGTATGGTCGGCCGCCGGAGAACAACATGGTCTGGGGCATCGTCGCGACCGTGGTGTTCTGCATGCCGCTCGGGATCGTCTCGCTGGTCAAGGCGGCGCGGGTCAACAATCTGTGGGCACAGGGACGTTTCGACGAAGCGCACCGGGCCGCGCGCTCGGCGAAGACCTGGGCGATCTGGTCAGCGGTGATCTGGGTTGTCGGGCTGATCGCGCTCGTCGTGGCTTATTTCGCGTTCTGGGCCGCTGTCGTGGCCACGACTCACTGAGCGCTGTCGTGGCCACGACTCACTGAGGACCTCATGGAACGCACCCTCGCACGCCTGAAAGCGCCCGCCGCGGTCGCGGCAGGTGCGGTGTGCGCGTGCGCGTTCGTGGCGTGGGCCGACCCGACCACCCCGGGCGGAATCATCCCGCCGTGCCCCACCTACGCGATCTTCGGGATCCTCTGCCCCGGGTGCGGTGCGTCGAGAATGTTGTATTCACTTGTGCACCTTGATATTCCGTCAGCAGTTCGGTTCAATGCATTGGGCGTCGCCGTGACGGTCGGGCTGCTCGCAATGTTCTTGCTGTGGACCGTGAATCGCGCTCGCGGCACATCGATGCCCCGATGGGGCGGGTACCGGTGGGCCCCGCACATCGCGCTCGCGGTGATCGCCGTGTGGTTCGTGGTGCGCAACCTCCCGATCGAGCCGTTCACGGCACTTCGAATCTGAGGCAGCTCGCCGCCGACCCCGAGGATCTCAGGCCGCGCGGAGCGACCTCAACGCTATGTGCTGCTCGGCGCGCACCCGCCGCGGACTGATGCCCAATGCGATTGCAGTCAGTTCCAGGTCCAGACCGACGATGGTGCGCAGAATGAGGATCTCCCGTTGCATCCGGGTACCGGCATGGTCTCCCGAACGAGCAAACCGGGCGTCGGCGGCGTCCACGGCGGTCGCATAGGCAAGGCGGACGAACGGTTGCTGGGCGCCCACCACCGACGACACCGCGGCGAGGATCTCGTGGCACACCTCGAGAGCCAGACGATCGGCTTCGGTGAAGGAAACGCCGGTGTCGCGAGCACGCGCCCGGCAGTACGCGGAGACCTGAGGATACAACTGCCGAAGGAGCGCAGGCATCGCAGCCGCGTCACCTGCGGCCACCGACCAGGCGAGTTCGCACATCGTGAAATGTCCGAGTACTCCGCCACCACGCACAGTGCTCATGTCCCCTCCCTTCGCACAAGCCTAGGACGACGTGCGGGCCTTCGCTGTCCTCCGATCGAACGAAACCGAATCGAAAGAAACCGGTCGGGACACCTTCGACGGCGCGCGGCCGTGTGCCGGTTTCAACCATCCCGGTAGCCACCGTGGGTACGCATCGGGCGCCTGGTCCAGAACACCACCGACGGGGTCGTCGATGAATCCGTACCGGACGGGATCGTCGACCGGATGCCGGATCTGCCACAACACCACCGCGCACAGCGCCAGGACGGCGAGGTCCCGGATCGCCACCGTCGCGGTGAACCACTGCTCCGGTACGCCCTTGTTGTCAGGACCGAGGTAATAGAACATGCGCGGAACCCACACGAGGGCATCGACCGTCATCCACGCGAGGAGAGCCCTGCGGTGCGGTATCGCGAGTACCGCGAGCGGGACCAGCCACAGTGAGTACTGCGGACTCCAGACCTTGTTGGTGAACAGGAATGCCGCCACGAGCAGGAAACACAGCTGGGCCAGTCGCGGGCGCCGAGGTGCGGTCAGCGCAAGCCATCCGATCCCGACGCATGCGATCGCGAACAGCAGCAGCGACACGTAGTTCAGCGTCGAGGGGGACCAGTTCGGCCATCCGACGAACGACCGCACCACGTTGTAGATCGAATCAGGGTCGGCGCCGCGATCGGAATTCAAGCGGAAGAATTCGTACCATCCCCGCGGATACAACAGCAGGATCGGCAGATTGACCGCCAGCCACGCACCTGCCGCGGCACCGAAGGTTCGGAAGAACGCGGGCATCTTCCCGGTACGCAGACACAACACCAGCAGTGGGCCGAGCAGCAGCAGCGGGTACAGCTTCGTCGCGGCACCGATCCCCAGCAGCACCCCCGCAAGCACGGGGCGGCGGCGAGCCCACGCGAGCAGACCGCCCGCCGCGAATGCCGCAGCCAAGGCATCGAAGTTCGTGAACGCATGCACCATCACGAGCGGCGACGCAGCGACGAGCGCGGCATCCCACACTCGCCGTCCGGCCGACCTGGCGGTGGCCCACAACGTCGCGAGCCACGCGAACGCGAGCCCCAAGGCAACGACATTGAAATAGATCGCGACCTGGAGTCCACCGGGCAACCACGACACCGAATCCCATGCCTTCGCGACACGCATCGACACGTACTGGTAGAGGCCCGAAACTACGGGGTACTCCATATACCGGGTCTGCGTCTGCCCGTCCGCCCCCGGCTCCTCCCACGACGTCGCGTACGGAAATGCGCCCTCGTTGAGCCGCTCCGCACCGTAGAGCGGAACGATGTCGGAATAACACATCGCCACGTACTGCCGGTTGTCGCTCCAGTCCAACCCGAGTCCACCGTCGGGGCCGACCGGCGCCTGCTGGATGCACGCGGCCTTGCCGAACCATCCCAACGCCAAGAACACCACCGCGAGCAACAGCATCGCCCGCAGCGGCGTGAAGAAGCGGGTGCGGCCCAGCAGTGCGTGCCTGCCGACAGGTCCCCCGACAAGTGCGGAAAGGCGCGACACCATCGGGTCGGTTCGACCCGGGGTGTCGCGCCAGTCCACGGAACGACGATCGTCGGCGAGGGGCTCAGGAGAGACGTGTCCCCTGTGCGCGGCCTCCCCGTCGACGGTCACGCCGAGAGGCTACCCGGCAGGCTGGAGCTCATCGTAATCTCGACCGTTCGCCGCGTCCGGAAACTGGTTGAACTGGGGGACCCGATTGGTGGTGGTGGGTGCCGACGGCACGGTGGGGTCGCTGCCGTCCGAGCCGTCACTTCCGGTTTCCTCCTCTTCGGAGGTCGAAGTGTCGTTCGACGGCCCACGCGGCGGAGTCGTGGTGACCGGCGCCTGCGCCACGCCCGGAATCGGAATCGTCACACCCGGGAAGATCTCCACGTTCTGCGTCGTGATCTCGGGAACCTCCGGCAACGTCGGAATCGTTCGGGACGTCGACGGCTTGTCACTGGTCGGTGGGGCCGTCGTCTTCGCGGACCAGCTCGGCACACCGGACTCACCGGCGATCTTGCCCGGCTTGGGGAAGGACTCGACATCGGTGCCCTCCAGGGCTCCGTCCATCGTGTCCTTCCAGATGTCCGACGGCAGGCCGGACCCGTAGATCATGCCGCCCCAGCTGTTCTCGAGTGGCAGTCCCTGCTCGGTACCGACCCACACCGCGGTGGCCAGCGACGGGGTGTAGCCGACCATCCACGCGTCCTTGTTCGACCCGGTGTCGCCGAGCTGGGCGGTTCCGGTCTTCGCAGCCGACGGACGACCGCCCGCGAGGGCATGCCCGTTGGAGTAGGCAGCGATCGGCGTCATGGCCGCGGTGGTGTTGTCGGCCACGGCCTCGTCGACCACCTGTTCACCGCTCGGCGCGCCACGGTCGAGGAGCACCTCCCCGTCGGAGGTGACGACCTTCTGCACGAAGTGCGGGTCGTAGTGCATACCCGACGCCGCGAGCGTCGCATAGGCCGACGCCATGTCGAGGACTCGCGACTGGTACTGACCGAGGACGATGCCGTAGTTCGGTCCCACGCCACCCGGTTCGGTGAGGGTCTCGCCGATACCGGGGAGTTCCTTCGCGACACCGAGCTTGTGAGCCATATCGGCGATGGCCTGCGGGCCGTCCTCCATGTCGAGCATCATCCGATAGAAACTCGTGTTCAGCGAACGCTTGAGCGCCTCGGCGATCGTGCATTCACCGCACTGTTCACCTTCGACATTGCCGATCTTGATGCCGTTGATGGTGAGCGGACCGCTGTCGTACGTCGTCGACAACGGATTGCCCTGATCGAGGTTCGCAGCCAGACCGAACACCTTGAACGACGAGCCTGTCTGCAGCCCTGCCTGCGCGAAGTCGTAACCGACGCCGCTGTCGCCGCCGTAGTACGCCCGCACCGCGCCGCTGTGTGGGTCGACGGACACCACCGCGGTACGCAGGTTCTCGTCCTCTCCCTCGAGGTTCGACTGCGCAGCGTCGACCGCGGCGGCCTGCGCGGTGGTGTCGATCGTCGTGGTGATCTCGAGACCGGCGGTGTTGAGCAGGTTCTCGTCGATCCCTTCGGCGGAGAGTTCTGCCAGAACCTGGTTCTTGATCAGCCCTTCCGGGCCCATCGACTGGTCGCCGAAGTCGAGCTCGGCGAGCGGAACGTACGCCGGGTACTGCTTCGTCGCACGGTCTTGCGCGTTGAGCGTGCCCGCGGACACCATGCCGTCGAGCACATAGTTCCAGCGGGCCTCGGCGCCCTCGGGGTTCTGTTCCGGGTCCAGCAGCGACGGCAGCTGGATCGACGACGCGAGGACCGCGCCTTCCTCGACTGTCAGATCGCTGACGGGTTTACCGAAGTACGCGGTCGCGGCCGCCGAGATGCCGTACGCACCACGGCCGAAGTAGATGGTGTTCAGGTAGGCGGACAGGATCTCGTCCTTCGACCACTGGTTGGCCATCTTCACCGACAGGACCAGCTCCTTGGCCTTACGCGTGAGGCTCCGCTCGTCGCCGACCAGCGCCTTCTTGACGTACTGCTGCGTGATCGTCGAACCACCGCCCGCGCTCTCACGCCCGAGAATGTTGTCGCGGGCGGCACGCGCGAAGCCTGAGATCGAGAACCCGGAGTTGCTGTAGAAATCACGGTCCTCGGCCGCGAGCACGGCGTTGCGGACATGCTCGGGGATCTCCTGGAGATCCACCTCGTTGCGGTTGCCTTCAGGCGGAATGACCTTGGTGATGACGCTCGAGCCGTCGGCGTTGTAGATCGTCGACACCTGGTTGGTGACGAGTTCACCGGGCTTCGGCACGTCCTGCGCAATGTAGGCGAGCATGAACGTGAGGATGGGAACGAGGATGCCCGCAGCAACCACCACGTAACCGATGCGCCGGATCGTGCGCCACGGCATACGCCGCTTCCGGCCATCGCCTCCGGCTCCATCGCCGGGGCCACCCGTGGGAGGTGTCCCCGCGGGCGGGCCACCAGCGGAACCGGGAGCGGAGGCAGCTGCCCGCGGCGGGGGCTGCCTGACTGCCGCTTGCTCCTGACTGTTCGGCGCACCGGACTGCATCCGGCGGGTGGGATCGGCAGCGGGGGCACCCCGTCCGGCGGGGCTTCCCGGTGCACGATCGGTAGGCCCGCCGGGGAACTGCTGCGGTGGGCGCTGCTGCTGAGGGACAGGACCCGTGCCCGGGCGCATCGGCTGCCCCGGCCCCTGGGGTGGAAGTCTCCGCCCCTGCTGGGGCGGCGGCCCACCGCGGCCGGGCAGCGGACCCTGCGGTCCTTGCTGCTGGGGGCCGGCCGGACGAGGGCCCGGCTGCTGCGGCGGAAGCCCGCCACGCCCGGGTGGTTGCTGCTGCGGACGCCCATGAGGGGGGAGCGGCGGCCGTGGACCTGGACCCGGAGGTTGCCCCGACCCCTGCTGACGCGGTGGAGGCGGCAGCGGACGCCCCGGAGCGGAGGCACCATCCGGTGTCGGCCGCTGCGGCGGAATACCGCCGGGACCGTTCGGCTGGGGCGGAACCGCCCGGTTGTCCTCGGGTTCGTTGTCGGTGGAACTCACGTACGTTTCTCCAAATGTCGGCGCGACGCGTTACGCCCGATCCTCGAATCCGTCCTCGGACAGGGGGTCGACGACTCGGTCGTTCGGTCTTGTGCAGCTGTGTACACCGTCGGGCACGTCGATGTCACGTCGTCCGGCGACCGTTCACTCGCTCGCGGTGCGTCGATTTGCACCCGTCGATCGACGACGGGGCCGCTTCGGCGCGGGTTGCGCACCGAGAACGTACGACTGCACCAGGTGGTTCCAACTGCAGGTTCGGCAAACTTCGACCACGTGGACGGAGAATTCCTCCTGGCTGGAGGCCAGGCGGGTCAACTCTTCGGGAGTGCGCGCGGAACCGGAAACCGCTCCGAGCTTGTCGCCGAAGACCCACGAGACGATGGTCAACTGCTCCCTGCGGCAGATAGGGCACACGATCTCGCTGCCCGTGCCGTGGAACTTTGCGGCTCGCAGCAGGTAAGGGCTTGCATCGCAGACCTCGGCCACGCCGCGTCTCCCCGAGTAGACCTCGGCGAGCAGCGACCGCCGCTGCAACGCGTAGTCCACCACCTGCCGCTGAGTTTGCACGGGCTCCAGAGTACGTGCGGCCCAAGTGCAAGTGGGCGCGGAGTGTGCTCGGTCCTGTACGCGGCAGACCCATTCCGGACGAACTACGCTTCTGCCGTGATTCGCCGACGATCGCCGCAGACCCGAGTTCGCGACAGCGACCGTCTTCGCGCACGCACCCGTCTCGACGCTGCCTACGACGAAGGGCAGTTGACGGCAGAACAACGGCGCGACCTCGTCGCACGCACCGAAACAGCGACAACACTGCCGGAACTCGCCGACCTCGTTCGCGACCTGGAACCGCCGGTCGAATCCGAGGGTGACGGGGCCGAAAGCCCGCCGGGCGACTGATCGCCCCGATGATCGCCGGTGTGGCGGTCGTCGCTGTCGCTGTCGTTCTGTGGGGTGCACTTCTCTGAGGGGCGAGTTGGGGACAGGCGTATGGTTCTATATATCGGTGCGATATAGTTTTGCATCGCATCAGTCGGTCAGGTTCGAACGGACGTAGGAGGTGGCCCCCTTTGCTCGAACTGGCAATCCTCGGGCTGCTTCTCGAATCGCCCATGCACGGTTACGAGCTCCGCAAGCGATTGACCGGGCTTCTGGGCGCCTTCCGCGCCTTCTCGTACGGGTCGCTGTATCCGACATTGCGCCGGATGCAGGCCGATGGCCTCATCGCCGAGCAGGATGCCGGAGTCCCCGGGCCGGTGAAGCGGCGCGCTCGTCGCGTCTACCAGCTGACCCCGGTAGGCCGGGAACGGTTCACCGAGCTGGTGGCCGACACGGGTCCACAGAACTACACCGATGACGGATTCGGCGTTCACCTCGCTTTCTTCAGCCGGACTCCCGCGGAAGCGCGGATGCGGATTCTGGAAGGCAGGCGACGCCAGGTCGAGGAGCGCCGGGAAGGCCTCCGCGACGCCATCGGGCGGGCGAGCGGCACATTGGATCGCTACACCCGTCAACTACACCAACTCGGCCTCGAGTCCAGCGAACGTGAAGTCCGCTGGCTCAACGAACTCATCGCCGCCGAGCAGTCGTCAGCAGCAAGCAGAAAAGAAGGAGAACCCGACCATGGGTGAGAACAGCACCTCGGTGCGCGTGGCCATTGTGGGCGTGGGGAACTGTGCCTCGTCTCTGGTTCAGGGCGTCGAGTACTACAAGGACGCCGACGCCACCTCGACCGTCCCCGGTCTGATGCACGTCGCGTTCGGCAAGTACCACGTGCGCGACGTCAAGTTCGTCGCCGCGTTCGACGTCGATGCCAAGAAGGTCGGGTTCGATCTCTCCGAGGCGATCAACGCCAGCGAGAACAACACCATCAAGATCACGGACGTGCCGCCGACGGGCGTCTCCGTCCAGCGCGGCCACACCCTCGACGGCATCGGCAAGTACTACTCCGAGACCATCGAACTCTCCGACGCCGAGCCCGTCGACGTCGTCCAGGCACTCAAGGACGCCGAGGTCGACGTTCTCGTGTCGTACCTGCCCGTCGGGTCCGACGAGGCCGACAAGTTCTACGCCCAGTGCTGCATCGACGCCGGCGTGGCGTTCGTCAACGCGCTCCCGGTGTTCATCGCCTCCGACCCGGTGTGGGCCAAGAAGTTCACCGACGCCGGTGTCCCGATCGTCGGCGACGACATCAAGTCGCAGGTCGGCGCTACCATCACCCACCGCGTGATGGCGAAGCTGTTCGAGGATCGCGGTGTCGTGCTCGACCGCACCTACCAGCTCAACGTCGGCGGCAACATGGACTTCAAGAACATGCTCGAGCGTGAGCGTCTCGAGTCCAAGAAGGTTTCAAAGACCCAGGCCGTCACGTCGAACCTCAACGGCCCGCTGGCAGGCAAGGTCCACGACCGCGACGTCCACATCGGCCCGTCCGACTACGTTCAGTGGCTCGACGACCGCAAGTGGGCATACGTCCGCCTCGAGGGCCGTGCCTTCGGCGACGCCCCCCTGAACCTCGAGTACAAGCTCGAGGTGTGGGACTCGCCGAACTCCGCAGGCATCATCATCGACGCGATCCGCGCCGCGAAGATCGCCAAGGACCGCGGCCTCGGTGGCCCGATCCTCCCGGCATCTGCCTACCTGATGAAGTCCCCGCCGGTCCAGATGGCCGACGACAAGGCTCGTACCGAGCTCGAGGCCTTCATCATCGGCGCCGAGGACTGATCCCCCTTCATGACCGAATGTCACCTTCGTACACTTCAACTGTATGAAGGTGACATTCGGCCATTTCGGGGCGGTTATGACATTCGCCGTACCACCGACAACGGCAACACCTTCGTTGCGTAGGCCAGCGGGATCCACGGCCACCCCGGCACGTATGCCTTGGCCGGCTCCTTCTCGATCGCCGCAGCCAGTGCACGACAACCGGTTTCGGTGTCGACGATGAACGGGACCTTCTTCACCTTCTCATTGATCTCCGAGCGGATGTAGCCGGGAAAGATGGTGCTGACGTCGATCCCGGTGCCCGCCAGGTCCGATCGCATCCCCTCTCCGAGGGCCGCGACCCCCGCTTTCGACGCGCCGTAGGTCGTCATGTTGCGCGGCATTCCGCGCAGTGCGCTCATCGACGAGATCAGGACGACGTGCCCCGCATTGCGCGGGCGCATGAGCTCGAGCGCTGCCTCGCTCTGGGCGAGCGCCCCGAGGAAATTGGTCTGAGCAGTCTGCGCGTTCGCACGGAAGTAGCCCGTGCCCAACGGCTGCCCTTTGCCGAGACCGGCATTGACGATCACCCGGTCGAGGCCACCGAGTTCCTCGTCGAGCTCCCGGAAGACGGTGAAGACGTCGTCGTGCCGGTTGACGTCCAGCGCCCGCACCGCGACGGTGATATGCGGATGCTCGGCGAGCAGTTCCGACCGCAGTGCGTCGAGGCGATCCACCCTGCGGGCGGCGAGCGCGAGATTGCGTCCCCGCGCGGCGAATTCGCGGGCCATTCCCGCACCGAGTCCGGAACTCGCTCCGGTGATGAGGATGTTACGTCGCTGTGGCCGACTCATCGGCCCTCCTTCTCGAGTTGGTCGATGAGTTCGTTGCACCGGGAGTCGAGGTAGCCGACGACAACCCAGAAGTCCTTGAACGCGGGGTTGGTGGTGTGCCCGTGGTGGTAGCGGTAGTAGATCTGCTGGGCGATCACGGCGAGCCGGAACAGGCCGAAGACCTCGTAGAATCGCCAGTTGTCCACCGGCAGTCCGGATTTCCTGGAGTAGTACTCGACTATCTCACGGCGGGTGAGCATACCGGGCAGATCCGACGGCTGCCGCTTGGTGGCGAGCAGCATCGGGTCGTCGTCGGCCTGCACCCAGTACGCGAGCGACGAGCCCAGATCCATGAGCGGGTCGCCGATCGTCGCAAGTTCCCAGTCGAGCACAGCGACCGGCCGCAGCGGATCGTCCGCGTCGAGCACCACATTGTCGAGCCGGAAATCTCCGTGCACGACAGTCGACGCGACGTCGGCGGGTTGGGTCTCGTCGAGCCAGCGGGTGACGCGTGCGAAATCGGGGACGTTGTCGGTCCGAGCCTTCTCGTAGCGCGCGGTCCAGCCCGCGACCTGCCGCGCGACGTACCCGGTGCCGCGGCTGAATTCGTTCAGCCCGGAGGTCCCGGGGTCGACACCGTGAAGTTCGACGAGCAGGTCGACGATCCGCAGGCACAAGGCACGGGTCTGTTCCGGCGTCAGGTCCAGGGTGGTCTGCGGGTCGGCCCGCAGGATCGTGCCGGGCACGCGTTCCATCACGTAGAAATCGCTGCCGAGCACCCCATGGTCGGTGCACATGCCGACCATGGCAGGCACGTGCGGGTAGACCGGTGCGAGCAGCGACTGGATGCGGTACTCGCGCGCCATGTCGTGTCCGGACGACGGCTTCGCCCCGGCCGGCGGACGACGCAGCACGAGATCTCGATCCGGATAGCGCAGCAGGTAGGTCAGATTGGACGCGCCACCCGAGAATTGACGCACCTCCGGAAGTCCCGGAATGCCTGCGTGTTCGTCGAGCCATGCCGCAACGGCCCGGACGTCGAATGCGTCCTCGTCGCGGACCGCTCGCGCGTTGTCAGGAAGTTCACTCACTCCTGTATCCCCATCTCAGTTGTATTTGCCGAGTTCGAATCGTGCCACGAGGCCTTGATGCACCTCGTCGGGTCCGTCCGCAAGGCGCAGTGCCCTCGCTGCCGTCCAGGCACCGGCGAGCGGGAAGTCGTCGGACAGCCCTGCGCCACCGTGGATCTGGATCGCGAAATCGATGATCTGTTGCGCGACCCGCGGCGCGGCGACCTTGATCTCGGAAACCGCGGATCGGGCACCCGCCAGACCCTGGGTGTCGAGCAGCCATGCGGCGTGCAGGACGAGCAGCCGGAGCTGGTTGATGGCGATGCGGGCGTCGGCGATGCGTTCGCGGTTGCCGCCGAGGTTGACGACCGGTCTGCCGAAGGCCGTCCGGTCGAGTCCGCGGCGGCACGCGAGTTCGAGCGTGTGCTCGGCCAGCCCGACCAGACGCATGCAGTGATGGATGCGCCCCGGGCCGAGACGGCCCTGGGCGATCTCGAAACCGCGTCCGGGACCGGCGATCACCGCATCGGTGGGCAGCCGGACGTCGGTGAACGACACCTCGCCGTGCCCACCGGGTTCGTCGAAGTATCCCATCGTCGGAAGCATGCGCTCGATCGTCACCCCCGGTGTGTCGATCGGGACGAGAACCATCGAATGTTGCTGGTACTTGTGCGCGTTCGGGTCGGTCAGGCCCATGAAGATGAGCACCCTGCAGTCGGGGTGCCCGATACCTGTGCTCCACCACTTTCGTCCGTTCAAGACCACCTCGTCGCCGTCGATGACGGCGGTCGCGGCCATGTTGGTGGCATCCGACGAGGCGACGTCGGGTTCGGTCATGCAGAACGCCGACCGGATCTCACCGTCGAGCAGGGGACGCAGCCAGCGCTCCTTCTGTTCGGCGCTGCCGTAGTGGTAGAGCACCTCCATGTTCCCGGTGTCGGGCGCATCGCAATTGAACACGGCCGACGCGAAGATCGACCGGCCCATCTCCTCGGCGAGCGGGGCGTACTCGACGTTGGACAGGCCCGCACCCAGGTCCGGATCGGGGAGGAAGAGATTCCACAGTCCTGCCTCGCGGGCCTTGCGCTGCAGTTCGCGGAATTCCGGTGCGACGGACCAGCTTCCGGTGGCGTCGCGACGCTGGGCGAGCCCCTCGCTCCGCCCGGCACGGACCTGCCGTTCGACGGGTTCGACCTCGGTGGCGATGAAGGTGCGCAGACGCTCGAGATAGTCGAGGCTCCGCGCGGACTGTCCGAAATCCATGAAGGCTCCGTCCTCAATTGAGCAATGCTCAGTTAGGCTAGCGGGGTGAGCACTCCCCGACAAGTCCCGGATGTCAGACGCCGGCTGCCACCCGAAGAGCGCCGACGCCAGCTCGTCGCGGTGGGCCTTCAAGAGTTGTCGAACCGCCCGATCCACGCGCTGTCGATCGACCGCGTCGCCGAGATCGCCGGTATCTCACGCGGCCTGCTCTTCCGGTACTTCCCCACGAAGCAGGACTTCTACGTGGCGGTCGTGGGCGCCGCGTCCCGCCGTATGCTGCGCGCGGCCACGCCGGACCCGGACGACCCCGACCCGCTTCGGGCGTGCCTGAACGCATTCGTCTCGTTCGTCGACCGGCACAGCGACAACTACCAGGCCTTCTTCCACGGCGGATTCGGTGCCGACCCGCAGATCCGTGAGATCCACGACGAGGTCAGGAACACGATGGTCGGGCGAATTCTGACCGCAACGAGCGCAGCGCCGAATCCGCTCACCACCATGAGACTGCGGGGCTGGTGGTCGATGGTCGAATCACTTGCGGTCGACCGCACCGCCGCCCCGGACACCTCGGTCGACGATGTTGTCGACTACAGCATCACCGTGCTGCGGGCCGTCGTTCTCGACGACCCCGGCGTCACATCCCCGGGATCTGGATCGTGACGCCTGGGAAGACCTCGATCTGCGGCGGTAACTGAACCTCCGGCGGGATCTCGACCGGCGGCGCCGGGATCGTGATCGGCGGCAGGTCGCTCAGATCGGGGAGTTCGAACCCGGGTACCGGACGCCCGGTGGTCGTCGGGGTGCTGATACCCGCGTCGGCGGGCACTCCCGCCTGTCCACCGATCGGGTCGGGCCACGGGAAGCTCTCCACATCGGTGCCCTCGAGCGCGGTGTCCATCGTGTCCTTCCAGATGTCGGAAGGCAGACTGGAGCCGTAGATGGAGCCACCCCACAGATTGGTGATCGGCCCCGCGTCGGCGGTGCCGATCCACACGGCGGTCGACAGCGACGGGGTGTACCCGACCATCCACGCGTCCTTGTTCATGCCTGTGTCACCGAGCTGGGTGGTGCCGGTCTTCGCAGCCGACGGTCGCCCGCCGGCAAGCGCGTGGCCACGCGAGTACGCCGCGACGGGCAGCAGCGCTTGGCTGACGTTGTCGGCCACGGCCGGGTCGATGCGATCCTCCGCGGGGGACGCAGGCCGGTCGAGGAGCACCTCACCGTCGGACGTGGTGACCTTCTGCACGAAATACGGCTGATGGAAGGTGCCCGACGCCGCGAGCGTGGCATACGCCGACGCCATGTCGATCACGCGGGACTGATATTGGCCGAGCACGATGCCCCCTTCCGGGATGCCGTTCGCCTCGGTGAGCGAAGTACCCTCCACCCCGGGGATCTCCATCGGGATACCGGCGTCGTGCGCCGCGTCGGCGATCTTCTGCGGACCGTTCTCCATGGACATCATCAGCCGATAGAAGCTGGTGTTCAGCGATCGTTTCGTCGCCTCCGCGATCGTGCACTTACCGCACGACTCGCCTTCGACGTTGTTGATCTCGATGCTGCCGACGGTCAGCGGGGTGCTGTCGTAGCGCGCGCCGAGGCCGATGCCCTCACGCAGAGCCGCGACCAGACCGAACACCTTGAACGACGAACCGGTCTGGAGCGGCGCCTGCGCATAGTCGTAACCCGCGCCTTCCTCGCCGCCGTAGTACGCCCGCACCGCGCCCGAGCGCGGGTCGACGGACACCACGGCAGTGCGCAGGTCCTCGGGTTCGCCCTCGAGGTTGCCCCGCGCCGCGTCGACCGCCGCCTGCTGGGCCACCGGATCGATCGTGGTGACGATGCGCAGCCCCTCGGTGTTGAGCACCTGTTCGCTGATCCCCGCTGCAGAAAGCTCACGCAGCACCTGGGTGCGGATCAGTCCTTCGGGGCCGGGCGCCTCGTTGGCGCGCGCCAGCTGATCGGACGGGACGGTCTCCGGGAAGGCGGCTTCGGCGCGGTCACCGGGATCGAGCACGCCCATATCGACCATGCCGTCGAGGACGTAGTTCCAGCGCGCCTCGATCGCGGGACGATTGAACTCGGGATCGAGCGACGACGGTGTCTGGATCACGCCCGCGAGGACCGCGCCCTCGGAAACCGTCAGGTCGCCGACCGCCTTCCCGAAGTACGCCTGCGACGCCGCGGCGATGCCGTAGGCGCCGCGGCCGAAGTAGATGGTGTTCAGGTACGCCTCGAGGATCTCGTCCTTCGACCATTCGCGGGCCATCTTCGACGAGATGACCAGCTCCTTCATCTTGCGCGTGAGGGTGCGGTCGGCGCCGACCAGCACGTTCTTGACGTACTGCTGGGTGATCGTGGAGCCGCCGCCGGCGGTGTCCTTGCCCATGACGTTGTCGCGGGCCGCGCGAGCGAATCCGGAGATCGAGAAACCGGGGTTGCTGTAGAAGTCGCGGTCCTCGGCCGAGAGCACGGCGTTGCGCACGTGCGCGGGGACCTCGTCGATGCCGACTTCGACGCGATTGCCCTCCGGTGGCACCACTCGGCTGATCTCGGTGGTGTCATCGGCAGCATAGATGCGAGCGATCTGGTTGGTCGTCATGTCGGAGGGGCGGGGTACCTCTGCCGAGACGTACGCGCCAGCGAACACTCCGATCGGCACGAGAACCAGCAGCGCAACCACCACGAGTACGACATACCGGACAATTCGCCACCGCCGTGACTTCGAACCAGCGGAAGCGCGTCCGCTGCTGGACGTCGACGGATTCGGGGGACTCACACGTACCACTTTCTCCAGAATGGGCCTCGGCAGATTCTTCCATCCTGCCGACAGCATGGTGCGAAGTCACGCGCATAAGTGACGTACGCAGCACTGTGCCGAATGTGTGCGCAGCACGACGCCGAATGTGTGCGCAGCACTACGCAGATTGTGTGCGCAGCACTACTACGGCTCTGTGCGACGCCACGCACGGTATGTGAACCACCACGCAAGCGCGAACCCTGCCAGCACCAATGACGGCACGATACCCGGCTCCGGTGACAACATTTCCGCGACAGCCCCCACCACCGCCATCACGGCAAAGACCGTGATGACACCGAGCAGCATCTCGAGTCGCTGACGGCGGGGGAGGCGACGACTCACGACTTCACGCCACCCGCCGTCAGGCCCGAGATGATCCGACGCTGGAAGATCAGCACCATCACGACCAGCGGCACCATCACCAACGTGCCACCGGCCATGATCGACGCATACGGCGTCACATAAGGGTCGGTGCCCGTGAACCGCGCCATCGCCACCGTCACCGGGGCCGTCCGTTCACTCGAGAGCTGCGACATGAGCAGATATTCGTTGACCGTCGCGATGAACGCGAGGATCGCAGTGGTGAACAACGCGGGCGCCGCGAGCGGCAGCATGATCAAGCGGAATGCCTGCCCGCGCGTCGCCCCGTCCATGCGCGCGGCCTCCTCGAGTTCCCACGGCAACTCCGAGAAGAACGACGTGAGGGTGTAGACCGTCAGCGGAAGCACGAACGAAATATTCGGGATGATCAGCGCCTGATAGCTGCCGATCCAGCCGATGTCGGTGAACAACTGGAACAACGGGGTCACGAGCGCGACAACGGGGAACATCGAAGCACCGAGGATGATGCCGGTGACGAAGTACTTGCCCCGGAACTCGAAACGCGAAAGCGCGTACGCGGTGAACACACCGATGAGCAGTGCGATCAGCGTGGTTGCCCCGGCGATGATGACGCTGTTCATCAGCGCGCGGGAGAAGTTGACCTTGGCGTCCGGGTCGAGCGCATCGGCGAAGTTCTGCAGGGTCGGATTCGTCGGCCACAGACTCGTACTGAACGTGTCGGCAGGATCGCGCAATGCGGTGACGATCATCCAGTAGCACGGAGCGAGCCCCCAGACGACGATGAGCGCCACCCCGATATAGGTGCCGATCGTTCCCATCCGGAACCTGCCCGCCCGCTTGGGGCCGGGCGGCGGAGTCTCGTCGGCAGACGTCTCGGAGGCAGTGATCGTGCCGGTCATGCCATGTCTCCCTTCCGCTGCTTCTCCTGGGTACTGACCGCATTGGCGCCGAGGAACCGCACCAGGATGAAGGCGACCGCGAAGATGATGAGGAATGTGATCGTCGACAACGCGGACGCCGAGTTGGCGCCCTGGCGCATCTGGTCGACCACCAGCACGGAAATCGTCGAGGTCGCGGGGTTGGAGCCCATCATGATGGCCGGCAGGTCGTACATGCGCAGCGCGTCCATCGTGCGAAACAGGATCGCCACCATGAGCGCGGGCTTGACGAGTGGCAACGTGATCTGAGTGAAGCGCTGCCAGGCGTTCGCGCCGTCGACCTTCGCAGCCTCGTACACATCCGACGGAATCATCTGCAGGCCCGCGAGGATGAGCAACGCCATGAACGGCGCGGTCTTCCACACGTCGGCGACGATGATCGCGAATCGGGCGGGCCACGGATCGGCGGTCCACAGGATGTCTGTGCCGAGCATCTTGTTGGCGATACCGTCGTTGGCGAAGATGAAGAACCACAGCTTGGCGGTCACTGCGGTGGGGATGGCCCACGGCACCAGAACCGACGCACGCAGCAGACCGCGGCCCCGGAACGACTTGGCCATCACGAGCGCCATCGCGAAACCGATCACTGTCTCGATCGACACCGTCACGACAGTGAAGAAGAAGGTGTTGAAGATCGACTGCCAGAACTGAGAACCGAGGGTTCCCGGCGGGCAGGGGATCGAACCGGTGGCAGTACCGCAGGTCTGGGTGATCCAGCGGGTGTAGTTCTCGATACCCACGAACCCGCCCGTGACGAACCGGCCCGTATCGGGGTCGAGCGTCTTCGCGTCGCCGTGCAGCGACATCCAGATCGCTCTGCCGAGCGGGTACAGGATGATCACTGCGAGGACGATCATCGACGGCGCGATGAACATCCACACCGGCACCTTCCGCCGGGCCTTGGCCGGCGGAGCGGTCATCGGCGGCGGCGCGGGCGCACGGTGCCGACCGGCCACACGTCCGCGGCCGGGACCATCGGTCCCGACCGCGGTGTCATGTGGCGGATCCGCCGGCTTTCCGACCTGCGGTTCTGCCATCTACTGCTCCTAGTGGATCAGTTGCCGGCGGTTTCGATGCCGGCCTGCGTGTCGTCCAGGGCCTGCTGGACGGGCTTCTCTCCCCGGATCGCAGCGTAGGCGTTGTCGGAGATCGCCTTCGACACGGCCGAGTAGTACGGCGACGACGGACGCGGCTTCGCGCTCTCGAGCGCTTCCTTCAGCGTCGAGAAGTACGGGTACTGCTCGAGAATCTCCGGGTCGTCGTAGACCTCGGCGAGGACCGGTGCGCCGCCGACCTCGGCGTAGTACTCCTGCGACTGACGGGTCTGCATGAACTCGAGGAAGTCGCGGGCTGTGGCCGGAGCATCCGTGAACGCGCTGATGCCGACGTTGTAGCCACCGAGGGTGGACACACCCGGGCCGTCGACACCCGGGAGAACGGCGATACCGTACTTACCGGCGACCGACGACTGCTCACCGTCGGTGTAGAAGCCGGGCCACGTACGCATGAACATGGCCTCACCGTTGCCGAATGCGGTCTGCGACTCGCCCTCGGTGTAGGTCTGCGCGGCTGCCGGGATGGTGCCGTCCTCGAACGAGTCGACGATGAACTGCAGGCCCTCGGCCGTCTTGTCGTCGATCGCGGGAGTGAGGCCGTCCTCGGCGACGAAGCTGCCGCCGAAGGCGTTGACGATCTCGGTGACGTTGACCGTCAGGCCCTCGTAGTTGCTGAACTGACCGATGTAGCAGGCGATACCCGCTTCCTCTGCCTTCGGGCACTCGGCCTTCAGGTCGTCCCACGTGGCGGGTGCCTGATCGACGAGGTCGGTGCGGTAGTAGAGGAACGCACCGTTGGTGTTCTTCGGAGCCGCGTAGAGCGTGCCGTTGTAGGTGCCCGATTCGACGGTCGCGGGCAGCAGCCCGTCGGTGTCGATCGCGTTGTCGCCCTCGAGCGGCAGCAGCCAGCCGTTGGCGGCGAACTCGGCGGTGTTCGTGACGTCGACGGCGACGAGGTCGTACTCGTCGCTCTGCGCCTGCATGCGCTGCGCGATATCGGCGTACTGGTCGTTGGCCTCGCGTGCGAGCGGCTTGAAGGTGACCTGCTCGTCGGGGTTCTCGGCGTTCCAGTCGGCGATGATGTTCTCGAGCGCCGCGTTCAAGGGGTCCTGGCCCTCGACGATGGTGATCGGACCGCGGCCCTCACCGGATGCGGCGGCGCCCGTGTCGGTCGAGCCGGTGTCGCTGCCACCGTCGTCGGAACCACACGCCGTCAGAACCAGCAGCGCCGCCGAGGAGGCGGCGATGGCAGCTCTGCGCATCGCCTTCTTGTTCAAAGCCATGTACATCTCCCGTGTGAGATCGGAAAAACAACTCGCCGGTAACCCCTGAGGCACCGACACCGGCCACTACTGTGGCACGGGCCACCTCGAAAAGTCGGCATTCCACCCATCCTTGATCGGTTCTGTGTCGGCGATCCCAATGGCCGAATACGCCGGAACCGACCGATTCAGCCGATGCGACAACCGTCCGAGGTCTTGAACACGTGCACGTGGTTGGGGTCGAACCGCAGGTGAACGCGGTCCCCCTTCTGCGGTGGAGTTCGCCAGTCGCTACGAGCCACGATCTCCTGGCGGATCCCACCGATCGTGGCGTTGCCGTACACGTAGGCGTCGGATCCCAATTCCTCGAGGACGTCCACATCGACGGGGAGCCCGTCGGAGGCGATCTCGAGGTGCTCCGGACGGATGCCGATCGTCACCTCGGTCTCGGTCACCTGCCCGAGGATGTCGCGGGGCACCTGGACGTGGACGTCGCCCACCATGACTCCGCGTTCGACGACGGGGAGGGTGAACAGATTCATTGCGGGTGAGCCCATGAAACCGGCGACGAACACGTTGGCCGGCTGGTTGTAGAGCACGCGCGGCGACGCGCACTGCTGGAGGATGCCCTTCTCCAGCACAGCGACGCGGTCGCCCATCGTCATGGCTTCCACCTGGTCGTGTGTGACGTAGACGGTGGTGGTGTTGAGCCTGCGCTGCAGCTGGGCGATCTGGGTGCGGGTCTGGACGCGCAGCTTCGCGTCGAGGTTGGACAACGGCTCGTCCATGAGGAACACCTGCGGTTCCCGCACGATCGCACGCCCCATTGCGACGCGCTGCCGCTGGCCACCGGAGAGGGCCTTCGGTTTGCGGTCGAGGTACTGCTCGAGATCGAGCATCTTGGCGACCTCGGTGACCCGCTCACGGATCTGGGATTTCGGGGTCTTCGCGAGCTTGAGCGCGAATCCCATGTTCTCGGCCACCGACATGTGCGGGTACAGCGCATAGTTCTGGAACACCATCGCGATGTCGCGTTCCTTCGGATCCTGCGCGGTGACGTCGTTGTCTCCGATGAGGATGCGGCCACTGTGCACCTGTTCGAGTCCTGCCAGCATCCGCAGCGACGTCGACTTACCGCAACCGGAGGGCCCGACCAGGACAAGGAACTCGCCGTCCTCGATCTCGAGATCCAGTGCGTCGACCGCAGGTGTACTCGAGCCGGGGAACAGACACGTCGTCTTGTCGAAGGTCACCGAGGCCATCGCAGATCCTTTCCGAAGCGGACACGCTCGTGCGCTACCGGAATCTACCGTGCGTCTTCGCGGTCCACCGCCACCGGCGCGTCGTCGTCGCCCCACACCTGGATCCCACGGACCCCCGGCACATCGCCACGATGGAAGACCGGGTCGCGTCCCTGCTTGCGTTGCGCGCTGTAGTTGTGGAACAGCGCGTACGCGATACCCGACAGCGGGATCAGCGCGATGAGGTTGACCGTCGCCATCACGCCCATCGCCAGATCAGCGAGCGCCCACACCAGCGGCACCGACCCGATCGCGCCGAGGAACACGCACACCACCACAGCCGAACGCAGATAGGGCAGGGCCTTCCGCGAACCGGTGAGGAACTCGATGTTCGATTCGCTGTAGTAGTAGTTGCCGATGACGGAGGTGAATGCGAGGAAGAAGATGAGGACGGCGAGGAAGTGCACGGTCCAGTCGCCGAGCTGCAAGGCCATCGCGTTCTGCGTCAGCGCGGCGCCTTCGAGGCCGGACCCGAACTCCGGCTCGGACAGCAGGATGATGAACCCGGTGATCGAGCACACCAGCCAGGTGTCGAAGTAGACGCCGAGGCTCTGCACGAGGCCCTGCTTGACCGGATGCGACACCGATGCGGTCGCGCCGGCGTTCGGCGCCGACCCCATGCCGGCCTCGTTCGAGAACAGGCCGCGCCGGATGCCGTACATGAACGCGGCTCCGAACCCGCCTCCCGCGACCTCGCGGATGCCGAAGGCGTTCTCGAACACCAACTGGAACATCCCGGGGACCTCACCGAGGTTGAGGACCACCACGATGATTCCGATGATCAGGTAGGCGATGGCCATGAGCGGAACCACCACCTGCGACACACTCGAGATCCGCCGCACCCCACCGAAGATGACCAGGGCGACGAGGATCGCCACCGCGATGCCGATACCGACCTGCAGACCCGTCGTCTTCTCACCCACCGAGCTCGACACGGCGTCGACGATCGAGTTGGTCTGCACGGCGTTGAACACGAATCCGTAGGTGATCGTGATGATCACCGCGAAGATCATGCCCATCCACCGTTTACCGAGCCCGTATTGCATGTAGTAGGCGGGGCCGCCCCGGAACGCACCCTTGTCGCGCACCTTGTACAGCTGCGCGAGAGTCGACTCGACGAATGCGGTGGAGGCGCCGATCAGCGCCATCGCCCACATCCAGAACAGTGCGCCGGGTCCGCCGATACTGATCGCGATCGCGACGCCCGCGATGTTGCCCGTTCCTACCCGCGACGCTGCGGAAATGGAGAATGCCCGGAACGCCGAGATCCCTTTCTCCCCGTCGGGGAGGTCCTCGGCCTTCTCCACGATGGACCGCAGCATGTCGGGAATCAGCCGAATCTGGATGAACCTGGACCGGAACGAGTAATACAGTCCGGATCCGACGAGTAGCGCGATGACCGCATACCAGTACCAGTCGTTGATGTCGGTGACGAATTCGACCGCGGTGTCCATTCCACCGATCTTCGCGGTCGCGGAACGATTCCGTCAGCGTTTTCGGCCCCGCGATTCGCTCTCAGATCCGGTCGGCGAGCCGGGTGCCCTGCTCGATCGCGCGCTTGGCGTCGAGCTCCGCTGCGACGTCGGCGCCGCCGATCACATGCGTCGTGATGCCGGCGAGAGTGAGCCCGTCCACGAGGTCGCGCACCGATTCCTGTCCGGCGCACACGATGATGGTGTCGACGGCGAGCACCCGGCGCTCGCTGCCGTCCTTGCCGAGACTGATGTGCAGGCCGTCGTCGTCGATGCGTTCGTAACCCACTCCCGAGAGCTCGTGGACACCCTTGTGTTTCAGCGCCGCCCGATGCACCCAGCCGCTGGTCTTGCCCAGTTTCGCTCCGATGCGCCCGGGAGTGCGCTGCAGTAGATAGACCTCGCGAGGCGACGGCGAGGGATGCGGGGTGGCCAACGAACCGGGCGCATCCTCATCGTCGCTGACACCCCACTCACGCTTCCACTCGGCGAGATCCGTCGCCGGGGAGGTGTCATGGGTGAGAAATTCGGAAACGTCCACGCCGATTCCGCCCGCGCCGATCACCGCGACGCGCTCACCGATCGGCGCACCGCCGCGCACGGCCTGCGCATAGGTCAGCACGCTGGGATGATCGATGCCGTCGATGGCCGGAACTCGCGGCGTGACACCGGTCGCGACGACAACCTCGTCGAATCCGTCGGTCAGATCGGCGACCGTTGCGCGCGTATTCAACCTGACGTCGACACCGGTGAGCTCGAGTTGCCGCGTGTAGTACCGCAAGGTTTCGGCGAACTCCTCCTTCCCCGGGATGAGCCGCGCGATACCGAATTGACCACCGATCTGCGCATCTGCTTCGAACAGGCTGACGCGATGCCCGCGGCGCGCAAGGTTGACCGCAGCCGACAGGCCCGCGGGGCCTGCTCCGACGACCGCGACCGACTTGCTGCGACGCGTGGGCGAGAGCAGCAGTTCGGTCTCACGGCCCGCCCGCGGGTTGAGCAGGCACGAAACTTGCTTGTTCACGAAGGCGTGGTCGAGACAGGCCTGATTGCAGGCAATACAGGTATTGATCTCGTCGGGTGTGCCTGCTGCGGCCTTCCGCACCCAGTCGGGATCGGCGAGCATGGGCCGTGCGAGCGACACCAGGTGTGCGCGACCGTCGGCGAGGATTTCCTCTGCGGTCTCGGGCATGTTGATACGGTTGGACGCCGCGACCGGGATGCTCACGTGCTTTGCGAGCCTGGCCGTGAAGTCGACGAAGGCGGCGCGGGGCACAGAGGTGACTATCGTCGGTACCCGCGATTCGTGCCAGCCGATGTCGGTGTTCAGCAGGGTTGCACCTACCGACTCGACTTCTTGTGCAAGAGCGACGATTTCGTCCCAGCTCTGGCCGCGGTCGACGAGATCCGCCATCGACAGCCGGAAGGAGATCACGAAGTCGGGGCCTACGGCCTCGCGGACACCGCGAACGATTTCCACCGCAAGGCGGCGACGCTTCTCGGGGCTGCCGCCCCACTCGTCGGTGCGCCGATTGGTCCGCTCCGCGAGGAATTGGTTGATGAAATACCCTTCGCCACCCATGATTTCGACTCCGTCGTAGCCGGCCTGCTGCGCGAGCCTGGCGCACCGGACGAATGCGCGGATCTGTCTGCGCACACCCCACGAGGTGAGTCGCCGCGGCCGGAACGGGTTGATGGGTGCCTTGATCGACGATGCCGACACACTCAGCGGCCAATAGCTGTACCGGCCCGCGTGCAGGATCTGCAACACGATTCGGCCGCCTTCGGCGTGCACGGCGTCGGTGATCGTGCGGTGTCGCCGGGCCTCGATCCGGTTGGTGAGCTTGGCTCCGAACGGCAACAGCCATCCGGTCCGGGTCGGTGCGTAACCGCCGGTCACGATGAGCGAAACACCACCGCGGGCGCGTTCTGCGAAGTAGGCGGCGAGTCGGCCGGTGTTCTTGGCGCGGTCCTCGAGCCCGGTGTGCATCGAGCCCATGATCACACGATTGGGCAGGGTGATCGGCCCGAGGTCGAGCGGCGACAGCAAGGTCGGGTAGGAGTCGGCAGTTGTCACGGTTGTTCCTGTTCAGAAGGGGGCGTGAGGGCGTCGAGCATGTCCTGGCACCAGTCGCGGAAACCTTCCTCGACACGGATGCCACCGCGCAGCACCAGGTACTGGTGCAACGCCGGGCCACTGAGGGAGGCCTGCGCCGGGAAGTCCCGTTTCTCGATGAGTCGATAGACGTCGAGGCGAGCGTCGTGAGCGTCGCGGTGGCGGGTGATCTCCGCAAGCAACTCGGGCAGGGTGCCGGGACGGGCGGCCCGGATCTTGACGGCCAGCTCGCTGCGCAGGTGGTCGGGTTCCGACGGCTGCGCGATCCAGCGATCGAGTTCGGCATGACCGGCTACGGCCACCGTGTAGATCTTCTTGTCGGGGCGGCCGTCCTGCGGCACGGCCTCGCAAGTGACCCACTCGCGTTCCTCCATCCGTCGCAGGACCCGGTAGATCTGCTGATGGGTCGCGCTGTGGAAGAACCCGATGGATTTGTCGAAACGACGAGCCAGCTCGTAGCCGGATCCGGCGCGCTCGTCGAGTGAGACGAGCAGCGCGTGTTCGAGTGCCATGCGGACATTATGCAACCAGGTGCATATGCAATCAAGTGCAGTACATCGGTGACCGGTTCCTCGAGGGCGCGACCCTCTACGCTCGACGCGTGAGTTCGGACAAGATGCTGACCCGCATCGGCGGCCTGTTGCGGCAGGCGGAGTCGACCGACAATCCGCACGAGGCCGACGCCTTCCTCGCCGCCGCCCAGCGGCTTGCGACATCCGCCTCGGTCGATCTCGCAGTGGCCCGCGCCCACACGACCGCCAGGCAGCGCCGTGCGGCGCCCGTCCAGCGACTCGTCACCATCGGGGAGGCCGGGAAGAAGGGACTGCGGACGTATGCGCAGCTGTTCCTGGCGATCGCCGCGGCCAACGACGTCCAGTGCGACATCACCGCGACCTCCACGGTGATCTACGCGTACGGTTTCGCCGCCGACATCGACGTCTGCGAGGCCCTCTACTCGTCGCTGCTGGTGCAGATGGTGCGCGCCTCCGACGCATACCTGCGCTCGGGCACCTACAAGGACGAGACGACGGTGCGGACGGCGATCGAACGCCGCGGAGGCCGACAGGTCCGCACAAAGGTGCGCAAACCCGTCGCGGGCGTCACCGCACGCCTGAACTTCCAGTCGGCGTTCGCCGCGCGAATCGGTGCGCGCCTCGCCGAAGCGAAACAGGACACCGAGCGCGAAGCCGAGGAATCGACGCCCGGCACCGCCCTCGTCCTTCGCGGCAAGGAACTCGAGTTGCGCGATTTCTACCGCACGACCTCGCAGGCGCGAGGAAGCTGGCGGGGGAACCGTGTGGCGACACGATCCGCCGACGCGCAACGCGCCGGCGACCGCGCTGGGCGCACGGCGCGACTCGGCGGCTCACCCGAACTACCACCTGCCGCGAGGAGGCTGGAATCGTGACCAAGGTGCGCGATACACAGAGAACGTCTGTGTACGAGGCAGAGTCGCTCGTCCGGCGCATGTTCGATCTCGCGGACGAGCGCGGCCTGCGCGCCGTCGAAGTGGCCGGGTCCCACGTCACCTTGCCGATCGAACGGCGTTTCGCATCGCTCGAGTCCGCGCAGCAGTACGTCGACAAGGTGCTTGCCCTGAACTGGGTGCGTGCGCGTTGGTCGCGCGCAGCACTGCCTGTGCGAGTCCGTGCGCGGTCGGGAAACACCGCGGCGCACTACGAGAGCGACTGCGCAACCATCGCTCTCCCAGTACATCGCGGCAATCAGGCATGGGCGTTCCGCGAACTCGTCGTGTTGCACGAACTCGCACATCACCTCGACCCGCAGGACCCGGATGATCCGACCGAAGCGGCCCACGGGCCCGCGTTCGTCGACCGGTTCCTGACATTGGTCGACGAGATCATCGGGCCCGAGGCCGCATTCGTGTTGCGCGCGTCGGGGATCGCGGTTCGCGAGTGAGCTCGCGTCACATACCGGCGATCTCCACACGCTCGTAGTCGCCGACACCTGCGGCAAGCACCCGCAAGTGGTCGTCCATGGTGCCGAGAGTGTGCTCGATCGCGGTGAGCCGGCTCAGGTAGTGCCCGATGGAGTGTTCTGCGGTGACACCGATACCGCCGTGCATCTGCACCGCCTCCTGCCCGATCTTGCGTGCCGACCGGCCGACCTGCAGTTTCGCACGCGAAGCGATCACCGGGTCGACGATGCCGTCGGCCAGCGCCATGGTCGCGTACAGGCTCATGCTCGCCGCCAGTTCGTACTGCACGTACATGTCGGCGGCGCGGTGTGTCAGGGCCTGGAACGTCGCGAGCGGAACACCGAACTGCTTGCGCTGCTTCAGGTAATCCGCCGTGGCGCGCACTGCTCGATCGATCGCGCCGGTCGCCTCGGCGCACAGCACCGCCTGCGCTCGGACCTGTGCCGCGACGATCGCGGCCGACGCGTCGGTGGCCTCACCGAGCGCGACAGCAGCAACGCCGTCGAGCACGATCTGCGCAGCGCGGCGCTCGTCGTTCGTTCGGTACGACGTGCGGGTGAGCCCGTCGGCGTCGGCGGAAACGATGAACAGACCCACGCCGCCGTCGGGCAGCTGCGCTGAGACGATCAGCGTCTCGGCGCAATCACCGTGGAGCACAGGGTTCTTGCGTCCGGTCAGAGTCCATGAATCGCCGCTACGCACAGCGGTGGTGGTGACGGACATGGACGGCCAGCGGGTTCCGGGTTCGTCGTGCGCGAACGCCATCAACAGCGTTCCTTCGGACAGCCGCGGCAGGAAGTCGCCCCGCTGGTCGTCGCTGCCGACCTCCGCGACGAGCCCGCCGGGCAGGTACACGGCAGCGAGCACCGGTTCGGGAGCGAGGGCCGCGCCGAGTTCGGTCGCGACGGCCATCACCTCGACGGGCCCGGCACCCATTCCGCCGTGCTTCTCGGGAAACGGCAGGCCGAGCACACCGAGTTCGGCGAGCTGTTGCCACAATTCGCGGCTCCAGCCGAGATCGCCTTCTGCCACGCGGTTGCGGGTCTCCACGTCGTACGCATCGGCGAGCAGGTCGCGGACGGTCTTGCGGAGCAGGTCCTGTTCGGTATCGAGATCGAAGTTCATGTCCTTGGCCTCACAGTCCGAGAATCGAGGAAGCAATGATCGAACGCTGCACTTCGCTCGACCCGCCGTAGATGGTCACCTTGCGGTTGTTGAGGTAGGTCCCGGTGGTGAGCTGGGCCCACTCCGGCGAATCGATGTCGTCCGCGCCGGCGGGGAGCGAATCCGGGCCTGCGATGTCGACGAAGAGTTCGGTGGCGGCCTGCTGAAGTTCCGAACCGCGCATCTTGAGCAGCGAGGATGCGGGGTTCGGCTTGCCGTCGGACGAGCTGGCCACGACCCGCAGCTGAGTCAGCTCGAGAGCGATGAGTTCGTTCTCGAGTTCGGCGAGGCGGGCGGCGAACAGTGGGTCCTCGAGGAGCGTGCCCTCGCCGAGCCGGGTTTGCGCAGCGAAACTCTTGGCACGCGCCAGCTTCACCTTGGTGGCTCCGACACGGGTGATGCCGATACGTTCGTTGCCGAGCAGGAACTTCGCGTAGGTCCAGCCTGCATTCTCCTCACCGACGAGGTTCTCGGCCGGCACCCGCACGTCCTCGAAGAAGACCTCGTTGACCTCGTAGCTGCCGTCGATCAATTTGATCGGGCGCACGGTGATACCGGGGGTCTTCATGTCGATCAGCAGCATCGAGATGCCCGCCTGCTTCTTGACATCGGGATTGGTGCGGACCAGGCAGAAGATCCAGTCGGCGTGCTGGCCGAGCGTCGTCCAGGTCTTCTGACCGTTGACGATGTAGTCGGCACCGTCGCGCACCGCGCGGGTCTTGAGCGAGGCGAGGTCGGAGCCGGCCTCGGGCTCGGAGAATCCCTGGCACCACCAGATATCGAGGTTCGCCGTGGCCGGAAGGAAGCGCTCCTTCATCTCCTGCGACGCGAACTGCGCGAGCACCGGGCCGATCATGGAGGCGTTGAAGGGCAGCGGCTCGGGCACCGACGCGAGCTGCATCTCAGTGAGCCAGATGTTCCGCTGCACCGGAGTCCAGTCCTTACCGCCCCACTCGACGGGCCAATTCGGGACCGCCAGGCCGCGTGCATTGAGGATCTGTTGGGCCCGGACGAATTCGTCCTTGCCCAGAGACTTACCGGCCGCGACCTTCTCGCGCAGCTCGGCTGGGAATTCGGTGGTGTAGAAGGTGCGCAGTTCGTCGCGGAACGCGAGCTCCTCGGCGGTGAGTTTCAGATTCATGGGTGGCCCTCTGTCGCGGTTGTGCGGTGGGGAGACCAGCGGAAAGGCTGCTGATCTGTACTCCCGAACCGTAACCTGACACTGTAAGGTTGTCCAGTACGACGACAGGAAAGGAGACGCACATGGCGCGGCCACGCACCCCGATACTGAGCCGGGAGCTCATTCGTGAGACGACACTGCGCCTGGTCGACGAACACGGCCTCGATGCCGTGTCGATGCGCAAGATCGCGAACGAACTCGGCGTCCGCGCACCCTCGCTGTACAGCCACTACGCCAACAAGGACGAACTGCTCGACGACATCGCCCGCACCGTCGCCGAGAACGTCGACGTGAGCGGATTCGACGACGACGATTGGCAGAACGCCCTGCGTAGCTGGGCACGCTCGTACCGCAACGCCCTTGCCGCGCATCCCAACATGGTGCCGTTCCTCGCCTACGGCCCGAGCGACCGACCCGTCGCACTCGACCGCGCCGACGCCGTGCACGGCGGACTCACTCGCGCAGGTTGGCCACCACGGACCGCGACGATGATCGGGGCATCGATCAAGTACATCGTCGTCGGCTCCGCGATCACGTCGTTCGCCGGTGGGTTCATCGACGACATCGACACCTACAACGAACGCTATCCGCACCTGTCTCAGGCGCACCGGCTCCGCGAGTACGCCGCCGAGATCGACGAGGACAGTTTCGAGCTGGTCCTCGGCACGTTCTTGTCGGGGCTCGCCGCGCAATACGCGGCGCTCGACAAAAGCTGACGACGGTCAGGTACGCCGCAACCGCACGAACCTGATCCGACTCCCGGCTTCACGGAAGTCACTGTCACTGCCGTCGACCTCGAATCCCATGGTCGCGGACAGCTTGACGGCAAGCTTCCGGTGGCGGCGCGCATAATGCGCGAAAAAGTGCGCACCCTCGTCCGGCTCGAGAAACTCCGCCGTGACCGCGACCCGCTCTCGCCGCGACTCGACGCGTGCGTGCGGATCGGCTCGCAGATTGCGATACCAGTCCGACGTGGCTCCGAAACCGACCGCGACGACGAAACCGTCGTGCGTGTCGTCGTAATTGACGACCTCGAGCACCACATACCGAGGTTTCCCGGTCTTGCGACCTCGGTGCTCGAGGAGAAGGAAGTGGCGCCCCAGCAGGAACCCGAGGTGCCATCGATACAACCGGATCGGCGAGCGGAAGAGCCGACGCCGGATACCGGTCGGCGGTACAGCGGGTTCCGTGACGCGCATGTCTTCCACCATGCACCGCCGCGTCGCTCATGTCGACACGCCGACCCATGTCCTCCGGGTCGAGCGCCATAATCACGCATAACTTCGATAGGTATGCAGCACAACGGCGCGTCTCGTCGGGCTCGCAACCACCCCCGGTGGTGGCTGGCCGTGCTGGGCCTCGCCGCGGCCGTCGCGTTCGTCGCGCACGATCGGCTTCTCGGCTTCGACACCTTCTACGGGCTGTTCGGCAACACCGTCGACGCCGAGGTCTACCGGTACGGCGGCACAACCGTCCGGACGTCCGAGCCGCTGTACGACTTCGTCCTGCACGACGCGCTCCCGTTCACGTATCCGCCGTTCGCGGCCCTGACATTCCTGCCGCTGTCGGTCCTGTCGATCCACGGCACGGAACTCGCGCTCAACCTGGCCAATCTCGTGCTCGTGTATCTCGCGGTGTGGTTGTGCTGGCGGCAACTCGGCTACCGGGATTCTGCGCGCACCAGGCTGATCAGTATCTTTCTCGCGGTTCTGTTCACGTGGATCGAACCCGTCCGCATGACGATCTGGCTCGGACAGGTCAATCTCATCCTGCTGGTTCTGGTGCTGTGGGACCTCGGGAGGCCCGAACACTCCCGGCTACGGGGGATCGGGGTCGGGATCGCGGCGGGCCTCAAGCTCACCCCGCTGTTCTTCATCGCCTATCTCGCCGCGCTGCGACAGTGGCGCGCCGCGGTCGTGGCCACCGCGACGTTCGTCGCGACCGTGCTCCTCGGCTTCGTCGTGATCTTCTCGGACTCCTGGCGATTCTGGACCAGCACCATCATCCGGTCGGAGCGGATCGGGCTGATCTCTTCACCCGCGAACCAGTCGATTCGCGGGATCCTCGCCCGCACCCTGCATACCGAAGATCCCCCCATGTGGTTGTGGCTGCTGTGCGCCGGGGCGGTCGGAGTCCTCGGGTTGTGGGCGGCATACCTCGCGCATCGCAACGGCAAACGTCTCCTGAGCCTGACCGTCGCAGGACTCACTGCCCCGATGGTGGCGCCGTTCTCGTGGGGACACCATTGGGTGTGGGTGATCCCGCTGCTCGTCCTGTGCCTGGATCAGGCACTGCGCTGGCGGCGATGGTGGGGATACCTTCTGCCGTTCGCCGCGGCCGTGCCGCTGCTCGCCTGGTACCGGTCGTATCCCGACGGTGTCGTGGCGATCGGGATATTCATGACGCCCGGCTCACCCGTGGTGCAAAGCATGCTCCAAGCCACGTACCCGATCGTCTACACGGTGCTGCTCGTCGTCGTGCTTGCGACGAACCGTCCCACCGGAATCACGCTGCATCGTGAAGCCGATCCGCCTACCGTGGACGCATGACACGCCCCGTTCGCATCGGTCTCCAACTCCAGCCCCAACACCAACCGGATTACCAAGTCATCCGCGACACCGTGCTCCGAGCTGAGGACGCAGGCGCAGACATCGTTTTCAACTGGGATCACTTCTATCCGCTCACCGGCGATCCCGACGGCGCCCACTTCGAATGCTGGACCATGCTCGGCGCGTGGGCCGAGCAGACCGAACGGGTCGAGATCGGTGCGCTCGTCACAGGAGGCGGATACCGCAACCCCGAGCTACTCGCCGACATGGCCCGCACCGTCGACCACATCAGCGGTGGTCGTCTGATCCTCGGCATCGGCTCCGGCTGGTTCGAGAAGGACTACGACGAATACGGCTACGAGTTCGGCACCAAGGGGTCGCGCCTCGACCTACTCGCCGAATATCTGCCGCGCATCACCTCCCGGCTCGGCAAGCTCAACCCACAGCCCACCCGGCACATTCCGCTGCTCATCGGTGGTGGCGGACCGAAGAAGACGCTGCCGCTGGTCGCCAAGTACGCCGATATCTGGCACAGCTTCGGCGAATTCGACACCCACACGGAGAAATCGAAGATCCTCGAAGCCCGATGCGCGGATGTCGGCCGATCGCCTTCGGAGATCGAACGGTCGGCGCCATGGCCAGGCCTCGAGCACGCCGCGGCATACGCCGAGGCGGGCATCACGTTGTTCACCGTGGGTGTCGGGGGCCCCGACTACGACCTGGCCCAGCTGGTCGAAGCAATCGAGTGGCGCGACGAGAATTCACCGCCCCCCGTGACAGGTCTGGCGTAATCGGACGGCGTGGCACTTGCGACAGCTCGCCGAGCCGAGACGCTGAGGCGCGCCGGCGCCGCGCCGCTTCGCAGCATCGCCGATACGTCTCTACGATCGAACGTGCATGCCCGATGTACCGACGCTTCCACCGTGCACCGCCGGCGACTGGGACGACGCCCGCCGGAGGCGGCGCCTGCGTGACAGCCGCACCGGCCACAGTTGGGTTCGATTCGGCAGGCTGCGCCGCTTCGTCGCTCGCACTGCGATTGCGATCGTGCCGTTCGTCGCCCTCTACACGCAATACTGGCATTTCGACGTTGCGCCGATGCGCGAACAACTCGCCGACACGCAGCCGCGCATCCATCAGATCTACGAGGCACGCGACCGGGACGACCGCGACACCGCCGTGGTCGACCTCGTCGGCCTCGGTAATCTCGACGCCACGGACACCGCATCCCACCTGCCTGCCCTGAGCGGCCTCGGCGAAGTGTGGGCAGTCGAGTACGACAACTCCGGTCTCGACACCGCCGTGGTGAGCCGCCTGATAGCGGCACGCGCCGAGACCCTCGGTATCGACTCGGTGATCCTCACCGGCCACAGCATGGGTGGCATCATCGCGCTCGAGGTCGCGCAGCACCTGTATCAGGACACACCTCTCGACGTCCTCGGAGTGATCCTCGACTGCACACCGATAGATCTGCACGCCGTACGTGCCGACAGTCGCGATGCGGGGGAGGACCTGCTGCGCTGGATCGGTTGGATCCCCGGAGCCCGCGAGAGCCGAATCATGCGGATGACCGTCGAGATCGCGGCACGCCAGCACCGGTTCGTGCTTCCGTCGGATCGTTGGTACAGGCGCATCGACGGTTCCGAACTCATCGACGTCGTCGAGGAGGTGCTGAACGACAAGATTCTGTCGACCGACGCCGCGAGCAACGGTCTGATCGAATCCCAGTTCCAGGCGATCGTCGCCTCCGGCGCTTCCGACAGCCTGCGTGCACTCGCCGCCGAACAGGACGACAAGGTGCGTCCTGCAATCGTGTTCGTGCGGCCACGGAATGCGTCGAACGATCATGTCGTGGACGTCGAGTACACACAGCAGGCCCTCGTCGACCACTCCGGCGGGGTCGACGGCACACTGCTCGTCGCGAAGCTCGATCACACCGGGCACGCCAATCCGATCCAGGCGCCCGAGGCCTACAACGACGCGATCATCAAGCGAATCGAACCGTTCATCGACCTGCGACCCGGCGAGAACGACGAGGACGACACCGGGAGCGTGCCGCCATCCGGCCCGTCGGCCGGTCCGTGATCTTCGAAACACTCACCCTGCGTTCACCTTCTCGTTGCCTTCGACACGCTTCCGGCTTCTACGGTCCCTCGGTTGTACCTAGAAGATGAGGGAGACAGCCCCGTGGCCCGCAAAGATTTACCTCTGATCGTCATGCACGACGGCAAGTCGTCACGTTCGAACATCACCTGCAAGTACAAGTGCGGCGACGCGTGCTCGCACAACGTGCCCAACACCTCCGGCGGCGCCTATTTCGGAGACCTCGTGCGTCACGCGGTGTCTCGGCGTGGAGTGCTGCGTGGCGGCGCGATGGCCGTACTCGCCGTGGGCGCCGGAGGCGCGCTCGTCGCATGCTCCGACGATTCCGCTGCCGCACCGGCAGAGGGCGGCGCCCAGGGTGCTGCCGATCTCGGCCCCAGCCCCGCCGGCACCGACTTCGTCGCCGTCGCTCCCAACACCGACGATGCGGTGACCGTGCCCGAGGGCTACGAGCAGGAAGTCGTGATCCGCTGGGGCGACAAGGTCCTCCCGGACGCCCCCGACTTCGATATCGACAATCAGACTGCAGCGGCGCAGGAGAAACAGTTCGGATTCAACAACGATTTTGCGGGCCTGCTGCCCGTCGACGGTGTCCCGAACACGTACCTGCTCGTCGTCAACCACGAATACAGCACCGAACCGTTCATGTTCGCCGGGTACGACGAGGAGAACCCGACCGAGGAGCAGGTCCGCATCGGCATCGCGAACCACGGGATGTCGGTCGTCCAGGTCAAGGGCGAGTCCGGATCCGGGCGTCTCACACCGGAGTTCGGAGAGTACAACCGGCGCATCACCGGCACCACCGAGTTCCTGGTCACAGGCCCGGCAGCGGGCAGCGACCTGCTGAAGACCACCGCCGACCCCACCGGTACGCGGGTGGCCGGAACACTCAACAACTGTGCGGGTGGCGTCACCCCGTGGGGTACCGTGCTTTCCGGCGAGGAGAACTTCAACCAGTACTTCGCGAACGCCGAGACGGTCACCGACCCCGCCGGCGCCGAACGCCTCGCCCGGTACGGACTCGAAGGTGGCGCATCCGGCCGCAAATGGGAGCGCTTCGACCGCCGGTTCGATATTGCAGCAGAACCCAACGAGGTCAACCGGTTCGGCTGGGTCGTCGAAATCGATCCTTTCGACGCCACGTCGACGCCTGTCAAGCACACAGCACTCGGCCGTTTCAAGCACGAAGCAGCCAACATCCACGTCACCGGTGACGGAACGGTCGTCGCGTACAGCGGCGACGACGAGCGCTTCGACTACATGTACAAGTTCGTCTCGTCCCGCAAGATGCAGGATGGAAACTCCCGCGCCGCGACGGCTCACAACATGACACTGCTCGACGCGGGCACGCTGTACGTCGCGGTGCTCGAGGGCGACAACCCGGATGCCGTCGACGGCTCGGGAGATCTACCCGAGAGCGGAGCATTCACAGGTACCGGAACGTGGATTCCCCTGCTGCGCGCCAACGAGGACGGTACGAGCGAATCCCTCGTCGACGGGATGAGTGCCGAAGAAGTCGCGGTGTTCACCCGCTTGGCGGGCGACAGGGTCGGTGCCACCAAGATGGACCGGCCCGAGGACTTCGAGGCCAACCCCGTCACCGGCAAGGTCTACGTCGCGCTGACCAACAACACCAAGCGCGGTGTCGACGGTGGCGCTGCCGCCGACGAAGCCAACCCGCGCAACAACAACAAGAACGGACAGGTCCTCGAGATCGACGACGACCACGCCGGTACGTCGTTCACGTGGAACCTCCTGTTGGTGTGCGGTGACCCGGCCGCCGCCGACACCTACTTCGGCGGATTCGACAAGTCCCAGGTCAGTCCGATTTCGTGTCCCGACAACCTCGCGTTCGATCCACACGGCAACCTGTGGATCTCCACCGACGGAAACGCGCTCGGTTCCAACGACGGCCTGTTCGCCGTGGTCCTCGATGGGCCGCGCCGCGGTGAGACGAAGCAGTTCCTCACTGTGCCGGTCGGCGCCGAGACATGCGGGCCGATCATTCAGGACGGCCGCGTCGTCGTGTGCGTCCAGCATCCGGGCGAGACCGACGACGCATCGTGGGACAGCCCGGGGTCGCACTGGCCCGACGGCGGTGACTCGCAGCCGCGCCCGTCGGTGGTCGCGGCATGGAAGAGTGGGGGCGGCCGGATCGGCATCTGACCACCTATCACCCCTATGACCGAATGTCACCTTCGTACATTCCAACTTGCCGAAGGTGACATTCGGCCATCTCGCGGCGAAGCCGCTAACCCAACCAATCCAGAACCGCTGCGGCAGTCCAGGATTGCTGCATGCTTCCCAGAGGCTCGCCGGTGAACGGCTCGTAGTACTCGGCGAACGAGCCGCCACTGGCCTGCCGCAGCCCTTCTGCTCGCAGGGTGTTCGCGCGCTCGATCCAGCCGCGGCGCGCGAACACCCACGAGAACAACCACGTCATGACGGGCCACACCGGGCCCCGCCAGTACTCCCGCGACCGGAAGTCCAGCGACACCGGCGACGTGGACGGTGGCACCGCGTAGCGCAGATCGGGGTGGCCGCAGAACTTCGGGCCTTCGAAGGTGCGCAGCAACGACCGCTCGACGGGCCGATCCAGCCCTCCGCTGAGCAGCGGCGCGAACATCGCGAGGGTGTCTGTGGCCACCCACTTCCCGGTTCTGAGGTCGAAGTCCTTCGCTGCGCCCGTCCGCGCATCGGCCGAGTCGACGATGCCGCGGCGGAACCGGTCGGCCCACTCGCGCAGTTCCCGTACGTCGGCGTGGGGGCGCGACTCTTCCTCGCCGATCTCGGCGAGTACCTCGCACGACAACGCGAACACAGCACTGACGAAAACGTCCTCCACTGCGAAACCCATTGTCTCGGCGAGCACGTCGTCCTCGTACCGCGCGGCCTTCATCGCCTCGAGTAGGTACAGGTAACGGGTGTACTCCACATCGCTGGGTCGCTCACCCGGATCGGCGACATGGGCGAGGTCCTCGCGTCGGAATTCGGGGACGGCGTCGACGACGACGTTCGCGTAGGCGGCGTCCCACCGGGGCGAATTGTCCATACCGGACTCCCATCCGTGGAAGATCGCAATGCGTCCGTTGCCTGCGATGTCCCGAGCCTCCGCGAGCCAGCGATGCCAGCGCATCAGATCGGGCCAGCGCCGATCGAGGAACGCATCGGCGACCGCGCGGGTGCTGCGACCGTGTCGGCGAGCGTGGTCGAGGATGCGCTGGACAGCGATCGCGTGCACCGGCGGCTGAGTGATCCCGGAGGTCTGTACCCCTTTCGGTGCGTGGGCCGCGAGCCGGTTGCATTCCCACCGCGACGGCCCGGGAAAGTATCCGTCGACACCGCCCGCGAACACGATGTGCGGGATCATGCCGTTCGACCATTGCGCCGACAGGAGAGTGTCGAGCTCGACTACGGCGCGCTCCACACTCAGCGGAGCCAGTCCGATCGACACGAACGCCGCGTCCCAGCTCCACATGTGCGGGTACAGCTTGGGCGCAGCGCTGGTCATGGTGCCCAGGTCGTTGCCGCGAAGTAGATACGCAGCGCGTGCGGCGAGCTGGGTGGGGGTGAATCCGCGGTCCGGCATCGTCCCATTCTCCGGCTTTCGGTCGAATACGCACCTCGGGCGTCTCGTACTAGGCTCGTCACATGGGCAGACGCAGGGCTGGCCGGGCCAAGCCGACTGTGTCGAGCCATGTACCGGTCGCAGGGTTGTACGACACCGATACGGGTACGTGTGAGCTGATCAAGGACCCGTACCGCGACTCGGGATGGATTCTCGAGGTCAACGGCGTGCCGAGTTCCCACATCGACCCGGACGATCCGACGCTTCTCGAGTTCGAGTACATGCGCTGGATCACGATGCTGGTGCACAGTCACTTCTCACGCGACACGCGGTTGCGTGTCCTGCACCTCGGCGGCGGTGCGTGCACCATGGCGCGGTACCTCGCCGCGACGTATCCCGAGGCCCGGCAGGTCGTCGTCGAGATCGACGGGCGTCTCGCCGAGCTGGTGCGCGAGTGGTTCGATCTAC
Organism: Rhodococcus sp. F64268; assembly: GCF_023015605.1. Lineage (NCBI taxonomy): Bacteria > Bacillati > Actinomycetota > Actinomycetes > Mycobacteriales > Nocardiaceae > Rhodococcus > Rhodococcus sp. F64268. Next base: position 379,302 of record NZ_JALKAI010000004.1, on the reverse strand, counting down.
CTCGCGCACCGCTGCTTCGGATCCGGGTGGGCGAGGCCAGGTCGGTTCTCACCTCACTCACCGACGCAACGCGGGATGTCATCGTCCGCGATGTGTTCGCGATCGACCGGACACCGGTGGCGCTGACGACCGTCGAGTTCACGCGACAGGCGAGACGCGTGCTGGCGCCCGGTGGTCTCTACGTCGTGAACTGCGGCGATACCCGCGACCTGACCACCGCCCGACGCGAGGCCGCGACCATCGGCTCGGTGTTCGAGCACACCGTGATGATCGCGGATCCGGCAATGTTCAAAGGCCGGCGCTACGGCAATCTCATCATCGCGGGCAGCGACCGGCCGCTCGGAGAGTCCGACGCCCTGATTCGCGACCTGCTCGGTGGTGCCGTGCCCGCACAGATCAAACACACGGAGCAAACACGCACGTTCGCGGCCGGCTCGAAGGTCCTCGACGACAGCGAGGCACCCCGGCGGCCCGGGCCGGGAACACCCCGGCCCTCCTAGTTGTTGAAGCCTGCATGACTTCGACACATTCGCCCGTACTGCAGGTTTTCGAACTGGGTTCGCCCTGGCAGACGATCGACCCGTTCCTGTTCGTCGCCCACCACGTCGATGCGTATCCCGCGGGCAATGCGGATCTCGGACCGGATGCATCGCTCGACGGGCGGCCGCTCGGGCAGGATTTCGGCAACCCTTCGGGGTGGAACATGTATCACGGCACCACCGTCCCCGGTTTCCCCGGCCATCCGCACCGCGGGTTCGAAACAGTCACGTTCGTGCGCTCGGGTTTCATCGACCACTCCGACTCCGTCGGTGCATCCGCCCGATTCGGCGGCGGCGACACCCAATGGCTCACCGCAGGACACGGCGTCGTGCACAGCGAGATGTTTCCGCTGTTGAATCAAGAGGACGAGAATCCGCTCGAGCTGTTCCAGATCTGGCTCAATCTGCCCGCCGAGTCGAAGACCGCCGACCCGCACTTCGCGATGCTGTGGAACGAGGACACACCGACGGTGACATTCACCGACGACACCGATCGGACCGTCGCCGTCCGAGTCCTTGCAGGAAAGCTGGACGACGCGACCGCTCCGGCGCCCCCGCCGCACTCGTGGGCGTCACGCCCCGACACCGACGTGGCGATCTGGAACATCGACCTGTCTACCGGCGCACAGTGGGCTCTGCCCCCTGCTGCCGGATCAGAAACTCAGCGTGTTCTCTACGTCTACAACGGTTCTCCGGTGACGATCGGAGACCGGCAAGTGAATTCAGGGCACGGTGTCGTCGTCGACGCCTCCGTACCCATCACGCTCCGCTGTGGCGACGACACCACCCAAATCCTGATGCTGCAGGGACGCCCGATCGGCGAGCCCGTCGCACAGTACGGTCCGTTCGTACTCAACGACGAGGCCGGCATCCAGCAGGCGTTCGACGACTACCGCCGCACCGGATTCGGTGGCTGGCCCTGGGAGAGCAACGATCCCGTTCATCCGGCGGACACCGGACGTTTCGCGCGGTATCCCGACCGACGGGTCGAACGCCCCTGACCGTTTCGCGGGTGCATCTCAGCGTGCCGACGACACGCCGTCCACGCCGTGTCTCGCCAGCAATGCCTTCGTCGATCGGCGGTACGACGAGGGTCGCGCCGGCAGAATCCACTGCGAGAATCTGATCAGGGGACTCACGTTGGCGTCGATCTCGTCGAGGATCTCATCGACGTGCCTCAGCGAGAACGGGATGATGTTGGTGCCGCGGGCGGGTTTACCCTCGGTACGTTCGACCATCCAGTCCAGGCGCGCCCGAACAAACTCGCGGCGTTGCTCGAGCGGCGGCAGCACGGCACCACCGAGCATGTGGTTCGCGGTCCAGAGCGCGGCGGCCTCTGCGGCGAGCGGACTGAACAGCGACGACCCGTAGCCGACGAAATACAGATGGGACACATCCAGGGGCAGGATCTGACGGTAGAGCTGGAAATTGCCGTCCTCATCGAGGAGGCTCCGCTGGACCTCGTCGTCCAGGAACGGTACCCGCTGCTCGTATCCTGTTGCGCACACAATGACGTCGGCCGACACTATGCTGCCGTCGGACAGTTCTGCGACTGCGCGACTGTCCTTCTCATGCAGGGCGGTAATGACGGTGCCGCGACGCACCTCGATCATGCCGGACTCCACCTTGTCGTAGAATCCCTCGGTCACCAGACTCACCGCGTGGCGCACGAGACGCTCGAAGGGCCCCTCGGGCAGCAAGCCGACCCGATCGAGCGGCAGCTGCCGCCGCACGATCTGCTGGATAGTTCCCAACATTCCGTTGCGCAGGAACTTGCCGGGGCCGGTGAGGAACCGTGCGAATCCGCGTTGTTCGATGTGCTCGAACAAGCCCTCGCTGAGCCGTGTCAGGAGAATGTACTTGTAATTGAGTATATTTCCGAGTTTGCGCGGCATCTTCCAGGTCACCTCGCGGGCAACGACCGTCATCGTCGCGGTGACCTCGCTCAGAGCCTCTGCGACATCGCACGCGGACTTTCCGTAACCGACCACCAGTACGTGCTTGCCTGCCGCGTCGGCAAGATCATGGAAGTCCGATGCCGGACACAGTCGACCGCCTGCGTTCTCGAATTCGTCGACGCCCGGATATGCCGGCACGAACGGGTCGCAGAAGATGCCGTTGGCGATCACAAGGTCGTCGTACCAGCGGTCCTCGACCTCTCCGGTGTCGATGTCACGGGTCGAGACCGACCAACGTCCGGTGTTCTCATCCTGGCACGCGGAGGTCACTTCGGTACCGAGCTTCAGGTGCCGGTCCACTCCGAAGTGCTCGGCGTAGCCGGCCAGATAGCTCTGCACCTGGGCACCCGACGGCCATTCCGGATAGGACCGCGGCATCGGAAAATCCGAGAATGCGTAGGTGCCCTTGTTGTTCTGGGTCATCACACCCGGATAACGACGGGTCTCGCTCCACACTCCGCCCACATCGGGAGTCCGGTCGTACACGACGACGTCGAAGCCGAACTGCTTCAGCACCTTTGCGGTGCACAGTCCAGAGATACCGGCGCCGATGATCGCGACCTTCTTCGAGCCCGGGCCGCGGCTCTCCCGAATCGACGCCCCTGACTCGTTCACTGGACTGTCTCCGGTACCCGGGCTTCACCGAGGAAACTGTCGACCAACTGCTGGAATCGGGCCGCATGCTCGATCTGTGTCCAGTGCCCGCACTTGCCGAACACATGCAGCTGGGAGTTCGGGATGACGTCGAACAGGTGCTGTGAGGCCTCGAGCGGCACGACACGATCTTCTCGGCCGTGCAGGATCAGCACCTCGTGTTCGATCTTCGCAAGATCCTCGTCCGCCACGATCTGCGCATCGAGCCAACGCTGCCGCGGCTCCGGGAACACCTGCTCGAAGGCTTCCTGAGCACCCGGCCTGATGGTGGCGCGGTAGCGCAGTTCGGCCAGTTCATCGGTGACGAGCGACCTGTCGTACGCCATGATGTCCATGATGGTCTTCATGTTCTCCACCGAAGGCGTGTATCCCCACAGTGCGTCGAGTTCGGGGGTAAAATCGATCTTGACGCCGCCCGAGCCCATGAGCACAATGCGGTCGAGCCGCTCAGGGAATCGGGTTGCGAGGTGAAGCGCGAGCCCACCGCCGAACGAGTTCCCGACGACATGCACCTTCTCTATGCCCAATTCGTCGAGCACAGCGAGGATCTGGTCGATCCAGGTATCGAAGATCTCGAATCGGACAGGGTCGGGTAGCGTGGTGTATCCGAATCCCACCAGGTCCGGCGCGATCACCCGGAAGTTCTCCGCCAGAACAGGAATCAACCCACGCCAGTTCGCCCACGCGGACACACCGGCGCCCGAACCATGCAGCAGCAGCACGGGGGATCCCGGTCCGCTGCCCACATCGTGGTAGTTGGTTTCGAACCCTGCTGTGCGGAGGGTTTTCCCGATTTCAGGATTGGTTGCGTGTGTCATGTTGGATTCCTAGCTCTGGAAGACCGAGGCGACCGACAACAGGAGGTCGTCCTGGGGGTGCTCGGGCGAAGGGTATGCGCGTTTGCTGTGCGACAATCCGGTCTGCACGAGCGTTTCGCACATCTTGTAGGCGACCACTCCGGGGTTGAGAACGGGTACATCGAGCACCGACGACAGATGCGCGTGACTCTGGTGCATGGTGGTGGATCCGAGCACGATGACATCGGCCCCGTCCTCATCCACGGCCGCACGCGCCTGACGCTCGAGTTCGGCGAACACGAACTCCTCCTTCCCTGCGAGGAGTTCGGCCGTATCGGGGCGGACTCCGATGTCCCGCACCGATGCGAGGCGTCCGCTGATCCCGTTCTCCCGAGCCGCCTTGTGATACAACTCGTGCCACTGGGGCCACATAGTGACGACCGAGAAGCGTTTCCCCAGCAGGCATGCGAGCAACATGGTTGCCTGACTCGGCGCGACCACCGGAATCGTCAATCGTGAACGGAGCGCAGCGAGTGCGGAGTCGCTCATCGAATTGACACAGACGCCCACATAACCTTCCTCCTCCGCCCGACACCCCGCATCGAGCACAAAGGCGTCGGCCAGGGTGGTCTCGTAGGCGCTGTCGAGCGTCGCGCCGCCGGCCTTGGCCGAGACGAACACGTTCTCGAAGGTCGGGTGGACGAAATCGCCACCGAGTTGAGCAGCAAAGGCATCCAATGCTTCCGGAGGTACGGGGACGGGGACGATGTTGAGTACACGGTTCACAGCTCGAGGTCCTCTCTGGTGCGGGTGAGGGTGTCGACGACGGCATAGGCTATCGCCTTGGTCGCCATCATCACGTCGCTCACCGAGGCGACGCCCATCCCTCCCAATCCGTCTTTCAGCTCGTCGGGGGTTGTGGCCGGTGGCCATGGGTATCCGATACGCGCGCAGGGAATTCCGAGACGTCGGATGAGGGTGCCGTCGGTCTGCCCACCGAGGAGCGGTGTCGTGGAGTACGGACGGCCCTCGACTTCCTCCCATCCGCGCCGGCACGACTGGATGATCCAATTGTTCGGATCGGTCATGCCACCGGGTAGCGAGCCGTACATTTCCCAATCCAGATCGAGATCGGGATGGCGTTTGCACATGCCGTCGATCATCTGCGCGAACTGGTGTCGAACATCGCCCGGGGTCACGCGGGGGTTGACCCGGACGTCGAGACAGATCTCCGTGGTCGCGGACGGGAAGGCGGGTTTGTCCGGGCTTCCCGACCGAACGGCCGAGATCCAACCCTCAGGGATGGTCGAACCGGAGGTGTTGCGCGCGGTGTACTCGGGGAGCCACTCCTCGATCGCTTGGATCACCGTCGCCGCCGGCACGATCGAAGATCGGAATCCTTCTGTGCCCCTTGAAATTCCAGCGTATCCGAAGGTGCCACGTACCGACACCTTGAACCAGCACATACCCGGCTCTTCCGGATATACCGCCCACCACGGCTTGAGTACGACGGCATGGTCCGGTGCCATCCCGTGGGTGAGCAGGTGGAAGACACCGCTGCTCATTCCGACGTTGTCGCGTTTGCTCATCGTCACAGGCATTCCGCCACCTGCGAATCCGATTGCGAGATCGCCGATCAGCGGTATCTCGGCGTCGACGACAGCGTGCATGACCTCGGTGAGCCCGGCCACCATGCATTTCGGGTTCGAGGCACCCAGGCCGACGACGAGATCTCCGTGCACACTCGCCTCGGGAAGCATGTCGGGCCGCAGGTCTTTTCCGACCCAGGGAACATCCGATTCCGGGTCGATGTGCGTGTCGATGGGGGCGTAGAGCAACAGCCTGCTTCCACCACCAGATCCGCGCAACTCTCCGATCGCGTTGCCGGTGTTCTCGGAGATCGGCTGGTATCGGGCATCGATACCGACCCGATCACGCAGGTGGGTCGCCATGAACTCGGACGCGGCGCGTTCCTGGCCGGTAGGGCTGTGAATGCCGATCAGGTCGACTAGCAGGTCCCGGAATCGATCCGCGTCGAGCCGGGCGCATACGGCCTCGTACAGCTCACGGCGATGACCGTCGAGCAGGAGCACTTCGGTCGGCGAGCTATCGGTCATCTTTGTCTCCTTCCTGGACGCCGAGCTTCGCCGTCAGACCGGCACGATCCGTCAGACAGGTCGCTATGCGTACGAGTGACTGGTCGGCGTGTGGCGGTGCCACCAGTTGGATTCCGAGCGGCATACCGTGTTCTCCTCGTCCGGCCGGAAGGCCCACGGCGGGGCATCCGCTTACGCTTGCGAACTTGTTGAACACAGGATCCCCTGTCCCGGAGCCGATCTCGGGTGCTTCGCCGGACGCAGCGAGCGTCACCAACAGGTCCACATCGTCGAACGCGCGATCAGTGACGCTGCGCGATCGCCTGAGTACTGTCCTGGCGTGCTGGATCGAGCTTGCAGGCGCTTCCCGTCCGGACTCCAGGAAGCTCGTCAGTTGGGCGCTGGGGCTTCCCTCAGGCCGTCCGCGGAGGCGTCCAGCGAGCGCGGCGGATGCCTCGGCCGCCATGAGCAGGGTGTGTGCATCGTCGAGATCGGCGAGGTCGGCCGGGACGTGCACATCGATCGTGTCGGATACGAACCCTGCAAGGCCGGCGACGAACTCTTCCAACAGGGCAGCAGCCGCCGGGGTCGCACGGTCGGCCCACGGAGGCCTCAGCACCCCGACACGCAACGTGTTCAGTGCGGGAAGCACGGTTGTCACAGGTGGGAAGTCTCCTGCGGTGGAGAGCGATTCGTCGATCGCGCCGAGCCAGGCCGGATGCCGCGCGAAGGCTCCGACCGTGTCGAAGGTCAGTGCGACGGGGAGTACACCGTCGAACGGCCAGCGCCCGTATGTCGGCTTGAGAGTGAACACACCGCAGAAGGAACCCGGCCGCAGCACTGATCCCGCGGTCTGGGTTCCCAGCGCCAAGGGAACCTGTCCGTCGGCCACCGCGGCGGCGGATCCACTCGAGGAACCGCCGGGCGTGTGATCGGTGTTGTGCGGATTGCGGGTCTCGGCAGGCCGGTAGGTGGCGAACTCGGTGGTGGTGGTCTTACCCATGATTACCGCACCGTCCCGCCGCAGCCGCCGAACCACCTCGGCGTCCGCGGCCGGCCGGTGGCCTTCCCACAGGTCGGATCCGTAGGCGGTGGGCTGGTCTCCGGTTTCGATTATGTCCTTGAGACCGAAGGGAATTCCATGCAGAGGCGAACGGCGTCGCTCCGAGTCACGGGCCGCCGCCTGGGCCAGCGCGAGCTCGGGGTCGAGGTACGCCCAAGCCTTGATCGTATCGTCGCGCTCGTCGATCCTCGCCAGACAATGTTCGACCGCGTCGACACTGCGGCTCTCGTCGGCGAGGATATCTGCCATGGGGGACGTGGACGTCGCAGCGCCGCGCATCGAGGTCACCCGGCCTTCTGGGGTTCATGCCCCCACCGCGAGGGCGATCGGAAGGTCTTGACCTCCCACTCGTCCTGATCGATGATCTCCCCGCCGTAGCCGATCTCGATCGCGAATCCCGACGGAGTGCGCATGTAGAAGGACGTCACGCCGTCGTTCGTGTGACGACCGAAAGTCATCTGGAGATCGATACCTGCTGCAGTGACGATGTCGTATGCGCGGCCCACATCGTCCAGCGACGCCGTCTCGATCATCAGGTGATTGAAATCGCCGCCTGTGAAGGAGAAGCATTCGTTCATCAAGGCGAGGCTGTGATGTCGCGGATTGCAACGCAGGAACGTCGCGTCGGCACCATCCCACACGATGTAGTCGGTGAGCGCGAAGCCGAGGACTCGGGTGTAGAAGTCGACGGCGGCCGGGTAGTCCCGGCACATCAGTACCACATGCCCGAGCCCGAGGCCGCCGGTGACGAATCCACTGATCACATCGCCGTGGGCGAGCGGAGTGTGATCGATGGTGGGTCCGAAGCAGATCTCGTTGGGGAAACCCTCGGAATCGACGAAACGGAAGGCCTCGACGGCAAGCCGTTCTTCCGCGGGCCCGGCCGGAACCCACTCGATCTCGATACCCTCGGCCGCGACCCGGTCTGCGAGAGTCCGCAGCATGTCGGGGTTGTCGACCTCCCAGGTGATCGACCGGATACGGTCCCGCTCCGCGGGATACAGCGCGATGCGGTGGTGGTGGTCGTCGATTCGGATCAGCAACGGATCCTGGTCGGTTTCGCGGGGGCGGGCGTGCAGCCCCAGCAGATCCACCAGCACGTGACGCCAGGCATCGAGGTCGGCGACCTCGACACTCAAGGCGCCCAGACGGGAAACGCTCATTCGCTTGCCTTTGTTCGGAAGTTGAGAGTCAGCTGGGTAGGAATTGTTCGGCGTGGATCCGCTCGGCGGGCATCCCGAGTTCGAGCAGCCGCTCCTCCGCGGCTTTCAACATGGCGGGCGGACCGCACAGGTAGGCGGAGGTCAGAGGATCGTCGACGTCCTCCACGCTCAGGGCGCTGACCGGATTACCCTCCAGCACCCCGGCGACCGCGGTCGGCTCATCGACAACCACGCGCACATCCAGCGTGCGCATGAACTCCGTACGGGCCTCCAACTCATCGAGATAGAACAGGTCGGCCTCACGGCTACAACCGAAAACCAGTCGGATCGGATGCTCGCCGCGTGCGGTCTGCAGGTTCTCGAGCATCGACAGCATCGGCGCCAGTCCTGTGCCGCCAGCGATCATCAGTGCCGGACCCAGATCGTCAGAGAGACCGAATCTGCCGGTGGGGCCCTCGATCTCGATCCGGTCTCCTACCGTCGCATGGTTGCGGAGATAGTCCGACATGGCACCTGTGGGGAGCACCCGGATTATGAAGGTGAGTTTCTTACGGTCTCGTTCGCCGGAGGCCATCGAGTAGGAGCGCCACTCGTCGGTTCCGGGTACCTTCATGCGTACGTACTGTCCCGCTCGAAATGCGAAGCGCACCGACTTGGGCAGTTTGAGTTGCAGTTCCACCGCGGTGTCACCGATCCAGGTGACCACCCCGACCTTCGCGGTCGTCGTGATCACGGGGTATTCGTCGAGCATCGATGCCGGGTAGTCGAGATCGATCTCCGAGTCACCGAATACGTGTGATTGACAAAGCAATCGCTCACCGGACTCGATCTCGTCCTGCTTGATCGAGTACACACGACCCTCCGGCATCACAACGTCACCTCGGGTGACCCGTCCCACGCAGGTTCCACAGGTACCGACCGTGCATTGGCTGACCAGCCGGACGCCGGCATCGTTTGCGGCCTCGAGCACGGTTTTACCTGCCGGCACCGTTACCGTCTTGGTTCCGTCCGTGAAGTTGAGACTGACATTGCTTTGTGCGGCCATTGCACGCTCCGCAAGTACATCGGTCGGGGCGATCGACACGGTCCTAGTCCTCGTCCTCGTAGGGCGACTCGAAGAAGCCGCGCGGGTGGCGGGACGCCATCTTGCGCCAGGCGACGATGGAATAGTCCATATCGCAGAGCATTTCGTTGTTCCACCCGTCGAATCGGGTGTAATGCTCCTCGGTGGCTTCGCGTGCGAAGACGTCACTGTTGTTGAAGCCCTCGAGTGCGAGCGGGAGCATGAAGTTGTCGTACTTGAAGTTGAATTCTGCGATGTCCTCGTCCGTGCTCGCACGGGTGGCGATGATCTCCCAGTATTCGTGGTGGTGATCGTCGATCGGGACGTAGAACTCGTACTGCACGTGATCGGTGATCGGCCAGTGCTCGACCATCAGCACACCCGGAACCCACAGTGACGTGCGGAAATAGTGCGGGACCGTACCGCGGGCCTTCATGTTGACCTTGGGGTTGTCCAGTACCGGCTCGTAGAGGTCGGGACGGTCGTAGCGGTTCATCACGCCTTTGGGACCGTCGGGAATATCGATCTCTTCGGTTGCGGTGTCGGTCAGGGCGTTGACGCCGAGCGGAAGTGCCCGATCCAGCGCCACCAGGATCTGGTTGTCCCAGTGCACGAGCAGATGGCCGGGGTCGAGGCCGTTCTCCGCGGCAAGTCGCCAGTTACCCACCAGTTTGCGGTGGATGCCACGGATGACGATTCCCTCGTCGAGCAGGTGTGGAACAGGGGAATCGTTGGGGTCGTTGGTGACCGGAGCTGGTAGATCGGCGCTGAGCGGAGGCGGAGTGCCGTAATCCTCGTCTCCGACGAACACGTAGATGATCCCGTTGACCTCCTCGACGGGGTAGGTGCGGATGCCCGCCTTCCCGATCAGAGAATCGTTGGGGTTACCCACAATCGTGGTGAGGGTGCCGTCCTCGAGTCCATAAGTGAACCCGTGATACCAGCAGGTGATGGTGCCTTCCGACAAGCACATCGGCTTGGCCGAGAGCTTGACGCCCCGGTGAATGCAGCGGTCGGACACCGCATAGGACTTGCCTGCGGAACGACGTATGGCGATGTCATGCCCACCGATGGTGACACCTTTGGCGGTGCCGTCTTCGAGTTCGTGGGTCAGCAAGGCGGGGTACCAGTGATTGGCGTAGCCCCAGTCGGCCTTGACGTACGGCGCGTACTGGCGAGTGGCTCCGGCGGACGAGCCGCTGTGAGAGGTAGCAGTCATCGAAGTGACCTCCGGATGATGTGGTCGCAATGGGGTTTTCCGTCCGCATCGATGTGCGGAGCGGAGTCGAAGGGCCCGGGCTGATGAGCCCATCGACTCGGAGTCTGAACACTTTGGAGTGTTGCAGACCACAATATCCAGGTTTCATGGAAAGTCAATCAATTTTTTATTGAATATCGGACAACGGCCCGGCGGGGACCTCCGGTAGCATCTGCCTTCAGCACGCCACGCACACAGCGCAGCCCCTCGACGATCAGCCAGCGGAAGAGACGATGAGCAGCACCGAACCCCGGCCATCCGGCAAACCCGAACCACTGGCACCGGGGCGGCGCTGGCACCTCGCCGAAACCGCATACGAGGAAGGGCTGACCGCCTTCGAGTTCGCGCTTCTGCAGGTGGAGGGCGGATTCCAACGGTTCGCGGTCCAGGCAATCCGAGTCGCCGCCGACATCGATCTGGCGTTCAACGAGGTCGTTGCCCTCCACGTCGTTCGCATGCAGGAACGGTCGAAGGACACGGCGACGATCGCCCAGTTGACCAATCGAGACGATCTGCCGAATCTGCAGTACAACCTCCGGAAACTTGTGAGTCTCGGGCTGCTGGAGCGCACCAAATCAGGAACGTCGTCGGTCTTCACCGTGACTCCGACCGGCCGGGAGATCTCGGATCGGTACGCCCAGCTACGCAGGCAAACCCTCGGGGCCAACCTCGAAGAACTCAACGACATCGTCACGAAGATGCAGCACGCGGTTCGCTCGATGCAGATCCTCACCGGCCTGTACGAAGCGGCGAGCCGCGACCTTGCAACGATCAACACGGCCGCATTCTTCGATCCCCTCCCCAGCGAAGCCGACACCGAGCCCCCCACGAAACCGACCGGTCGAGTCCGCTCACGAACCAAGCGCGCACAGTCCTGACCGCCCGTGTGACCATCACACCGACACCGGTCGGTAACGAACGTCCCCTCGCTTCGAAAGCAGCGTTGATGCAATCTATTTCGATGTCGATGGTTGACGGGATGTGCAGGCCCTCATAAGCTGGGCCGGCCCACAGGTAGCACCCCGCTCCGATTGTGTACGGCCACCCCCTCTGCCTCCCGAAAGGGATCCCATGTCAGCTCTCGCACCACTGCCACTACTGACCGCGCTCCAAGACACCGGCCGCGGAGACGACGGCCGCGACGCAGTCCGCGTCGGCAACCGCACTCTCACCCGGACCGAACTGATCGACGCAGCAACGGCCGTGGCCGACAGGATCGCCGGCGCGTCCAGCGCGGCGATCGACGCCACCGCGAGCATCGAGACCGTCATCGCAGTCACCGGGTGCCTCATCGCCGGTGTCCCAGCCGTTCCCGTGCCTCCGGACTCCGGTCCGGCCGAACGCGGTCACATCCTGAAGGACTCCGCCGCACAGATCTGGCTCGGATCCGCGCGCGAGGATGTTGCACTTCCCACCGTCCCGGTCGATGCACAGGCCAGGTCGTCCGCGACATATCACGAGCCCGACCCGGCCACCACTGCGATGATCATGTACACCTCCGGCACCACCGGCGCCCCGAAGGGTGTCGTGCTCTCGCGCTCCGCGATTGCAGCCGGATTGGATGGGCTGGCCGAGGCGTGGCAATGGACTTCGAAGGACACTCTCGTACACGGACTTCCCCTGTTCCACGTGCACGGTCTCATCCTCGGTGCCGTGGGAGCCCTGCGGCAGGGCTCACCGCTCGTGCACACCGTCCGACCCACTCCCGACGCATATGCCGCCGCTTCGGGTTCGCTGTACTTCGGTGTTCCCACCGTGTGGTCGCGGATATGCGCGAACCCCGCGGCTGCCCGGGCACTCGCATCCGCACGGCTCCTCGTCTCCGGCAGTGCCCCGCTCCCGGTACCCTTGTTCGAACGCATCGTCGAGCTCACCGGCCACGCGCCGATCGAGCGATACGGGATGAGCGAAACCCTCATCACTGTCAGCACCCGGTCCGACGGCGAACGCAGGCCCGGATGGGTGGGCGGGGCCATCGCCGGGGTACGGACGCGCCTGGTCGATCAGGCGGGCGAGCCGATCCCCCACGACGGGGAGACCGTGGGCCGACTCGAAGTCACGGGCGACACCTTGTTCGACGGGTATCTCGGAAACCCTGCCAAGACCGCAGAGTCCATGACCGAGGACGGCTGGTTCAAGACCGGTGACATCGCCGTGATCGACGAGCACGGATTCCACCGGATCGTCGGACGCGAATCGGTCGACATGATCAAGTCCGGTGGATACCGGATCGGGGCAGGAGAAGTGGAGCAGGCTCTACTGAACCATCCCGATGTTCGCGAAGCCGCAGTGATCGGTGTTCCCGATGACGATCTGGGTCAGCGGATCGTCGCTTACGTGGTGGGCGACTGCCACGACAACGGTGCGTTGCCCGATTTCGTCGCGAACACCCTCTCGATCCACAAACGTCCACGCGAGATCCGGTTCGTCGACACCCTCCCGCGCAACGCGATGGGTAAGGTCCAGAAGAAGATCCTGATCGACGAGCACTCGGCGCAGCGATGAGTACCGAGCGTGCAGAAATACGTACGGACCTCCAGCGCGACATCGCTGTACTCACCATCGATCACCCGCGCCGCCACAATTCGCTCACCGGTGAGATGATCGACGAGTTCATCTCTGTACTGGGCGAACTCGCGGACGATCCCACCGTGTCGGTGGTCGTGCTCACCGGCGCGGGAGCCCACTTCTGTGCCGGTATGGACATTCGTGAACTCAGTTCGGCACGCGCAGAAGGTATCCGCATGGAGGAGCGAGTCACCGACGCGGAGGAAGCACTCGCGGACTTCCCCAAACCCACCATCGCGGCCATCCGCGGATACTGCATCGGTGGAGGAGCACAGCTCGCTTTGGCATGCGATGTGCGGGTCGCGGCGAGGAGTTCCGAGTTCGCTTTTACCCCAGCAAAACTCGGTGTGATCTATCCGGCGCGGACGATCCGTCGAATGGTGCGCATCCTGGGCCCGGCCACGACGAAGCGCCTGGTGATCACGGGCAACCACATAGACAGTTCCCTTGCCGAACGACTCGGTGTCGTCACGGAGGTCGTCCCGGAAGATACACTCGTCTCCCATATCACGGCCTTGACGGACTCCATCGTCGCGCGCTCCTCGATCACACAGCGCGCCGCCAAGGAGATGATCGACGCTGCCGCCTGTGGACAACTGAACGAGGAGGTGGAGCGCCGGTGGATCGACACCCACAACCCAGATCTCGAGATCGGACTCGAGGCATTCCTCTCCGGCCGGTCGCCCCAGTTCCGCCGACCGCACGGTGGTGACCTCGACGAATGGAACTCGGTCTTGTGAGCTGACTCAGGCGAAGTCCATCGACTCGTCGATCCGGCCGAATCGCATCGCGGGGAGATCGAGCAGATAGTTCTGTCGCATCAACCACGGGCTACGTGAACCCTGTTTCGGCAGAATACTTTCCGAACGGGTGACGTAGCCCGACGTCAAACCGAGCAGCGGCCGAGGCGAGGCGTCGTGATGCGATTCGGGGCGCGCAACGCGATACCCGCCCGCCCGCATGTGATTGAGCAGACGGCACACGTACAGCGATGCGAGGTCAGCGCGCAGCGTCCACGACGCGTTCGTGTAACCCAGACACAGCGCGAGATTGGGTACGCCGCTGAGCATCATCCCGCGATAGGTGTAGTGGTCGGCGAGATCCACCTTCTGGTCGTCGATCGTGAAGTCGAGACCGCCGGCCGGGACGAGGCGCAGCCCGGTCGCGGTCACGAGAATGTCGGCATCGAGATGGTCGCCCGACCTCAGCTGCACACCCTTCTCGGTGACCGTGTCGATGTGGTCTGTCACGATGTCCGCAGCACCCGAGTTGAGGGCCTTGAACAGATCGGCATCGGGTACAAGGCACATGCGCTGATCCCACGGCCGGTAACTCGGGGTGAAGTGCGGTTCCACCGCCGAACCGTCGCGCAGATGACGCTGCGCAAGCCGGCGCAGCACCGGTTTCGCCACTCCGGGAAGACGCTGGCACAGTTGGTAGAAACCGAGATTGGTCGCCGTGTTCTTCGCGCGAATGATCCGATGGGATATCTTGTCGGGCAGGTATTTCCGAATGCGTCTCGCGATCGGATCGCGCGACGGCAACGACATCACGTACGACGGCGAGCGCTGCAGCATTGTCACGTGCTCGGCTCTGTCCGCGAGCGACGGCACAAGCGTCATCGCGGTGGCGCCGCTGCCGATCACCACGACTCTCTTGCCCTCGTAGTCGAGATCATCAGGCCAGAACTGGGGATGCACGAGGGTTCCGGCGAAATCACCGAGGCCGCGAATGTCGGGCAGATAGCCGGATTCGTAGCTGTAGTACCCACTGCACAAATACAGGAAAGCGCAGCTCAGTTCGATCTCCGTACCCGCCGACTCCACTCGAACCGTCCAGCGCGCGGCGGCGGTCGACCATGACGCCGAGACGACGCGATGCCCGAATCGGATCTTGTCGTCGATGCCGTACTCGGCGGCGGTGTCGCGCACGTACTGCAGAATGCTCGCGCCGTCGGCGATCGACTTCTCTCCGCGCCACGGACGGAACGGGAATCCGAGCGTGTACATATCGCTGTCGGACCGAATCCCCGGGTACCGAAACAGATCCCAGGTGCCACCGATACTCTCGCGCGCCTCGAGGATCGCGTAGGTGCGGTCGGGACACTGCGTCTGCAGCCGGTATCCGGCACCGATGCCGGACAGCCCTGCGCCGACGACAAGCACATCGAGATGTTCCACGCCGCTCCTACCGCCTCGTCCACGTCAACAGATCATCCATCGGCCACGCATTGATCACGACGTCGGGTTCGACACCACGCTCGGCCGCTCGTTCGCAGCCGAAACCGAGCCAATCGAGCTGCCCAGGAGCGTGCGCATCGGTGTCAATCGAGAACAGGCACCCGATATCCAGGGCAAGATCGATCAGCCTCGACGGTGGATCACGACGCTCGGGGCGCGAATTGATCTCCACCGCCGTGTCGTAGTCACGGCACGCCGTGAACACCGCTTCCGCGTCGAACGTCGACTCCGGGCGCTGCCCGCGACCACCCGTGACGAGCCGGCCGGTGCAGTGCCCGAGGACTTCCACATTCGGATTCTGCACGGCCCGCAGCATCCGCTTGGTCATCGTCGCCCGGTCGTCTCGCAGCTTCGAGTGCACGCTCGCGACGACGATGTCGAGCTCGGCGAGGAGTCCTTCATCCTGGTCCAGCGACCCGTCGTCGAGGATATCCACCTCGATGCCCGTGAGGATCCTGGTGCCCTCGGCGCTCTCGTTCAGTTTCGCGACGACGGCCAGCTGTGTGTGCAGTCGTTCGGCACTGAGCCCATTCGCGACCGTCAGACGGGGGGAGTGGTCGGTCAGGGCCATGTACTCGTGGCCGATCATCGTCGTTGCGGTCCGCTGCATCTCGTCGATAGGGCTACCGCCGTCGGACCAGTCGGAATGCGTATGCAGATCGCCCTTCAACGCGTCGTGGAGTTCTCGCCCGCCGACGCCGATCGGTTCGGCGTCGGCGCGCACACTTCGCAGGTATTCGGGTACGCCGTCGAACGCCTCCCGAATCACGGTGGCCGTCTTCGGACCGATGCCGGCGAGTTCGGTCCAATCGTCGGCGCGGCGATGCTTCTGCCGTGCGACGTCGGACAGTCCCGCAACCACGTCGGCCGCGTTCCGATATGCCTGCACACGGTAGGTCGACGCGTGCTGACGCTCGAGCCAGAACGCGACCTCGCGAAGAGCGGCCACCGGGTCCATCACCCCATTGTGGACGTGTCCGCACAGGTTGCGCTCCGTAATGTGGGTTGCATGTCGAGACGTCGCACAGTGCTGCTTTCCGGATGCGTCGCGACCGTGTCGGCATTGCTGTGGGTATCGTCGCAGGTCGCGTCCTCTGCTCGCGGCAGGATGTACAGTCTCGCCGACGCACCACCTGCCGCCGTGGTCATCGTGCCCGGCGCGCGGGTACGAGACGGCAAACCTGGCGGATTCCTGCGCGGACGTCTCGATGTCGCGGTGTCGCTCGTCCGGGACGGACGCGCCCGGGCAGTTCTTGTCTCCGGTGACGCCGCGGGACGCTCCGGCGACGAGATCACCGCGATGATCGACTACCTCACCTCACGCGGCGTGGATCGCGACCGCATCGTCGCCGACCCGTACGGCCTCGACACCTTCGACACTGCGCAGCGGGCCGTGCGCACGTTCGGGGTAAGACAGGCGAACATCGCTACGCAACGGTTCCATGTGGCGCGCGCTGTCGCATTGTGCCTGCGCGCGGGCATCGACGCGACCGGCGTCGTAGCGGACGGGCAGGTGCGGTACCGGTCGCAGGTGCGTAGTCACCTGCGTGAATGGGTTCTGTCGCGCCCGAAGGCGTTCCTGGAGCTCCGCTTTCCCCGCGACCCGGCGATATCGACGCCTCCCGACGACACACTCGCCGAGATTCTCGCTGCCCACTGAAGTCGCCCGTCCTAGTGTGATCGGATGCGACCTTCAGCTCTCATCACCGGAGCGAGCCGCGGCCTCGGCGCCGCGATCGCCCGCGAACTCGCTCCCACCCACAACCTCCTCCTCGGCGGCCGCAGGCCCGATTCACTCACCGCGATCACCGACGAACTCCCCGGCGCCACTCCGTGGCCCGTCGACCTGCTCGATCACGCCGCACTGACTGCTGCGACGGCCGGGATCGAGCGGCTCGACGTCCTCGTCCACAATGCGGGCGCGGCCGAACTCGGAACCATCGCCGACAGTTCGGTCGAACAGTGGCGACACATGATGGACGCGAACCTTCTCTCCGTGGTTGCACTGACTCGACTGCTGCTCCCGGCATTGCGGTCCGCACGCGGGCATGTCGTACTGATCAATTCGGGAGCCGGTATCCGTGCGAACCCCGGGTGGGGCGCGTATGCCGCGAGCAAGTTCGCGCTGCGTGCCTTCGGTGACGCGCTTCGTCTCGAAGAACCTGCGTTGCGGGTGACGTCGGTGCACCCAGGTCGCATCGACACCGACATGCAACGTGCCATCGTCGCGAGCGAGGGGAACGACTACGAGCCTTCGCGGTTTCTGAAGGCATCGACGGTGGCGCGTGCCGTCCGAAACGCCATCGATACTCCCGCCGATGCGCATCCGGCCGAAATCATACTGCGGCCGTGGTCGCCGCCCGAGTCCTGAGCACGCACTGTCCTGGTCACATACTCAGAACGGTAGGGGAATGACCACCGGAGGTGCGCCCGGAACATTGATCCGGATCTGCGGCGGCGGCGGTGGAGCTGGCGCGGGTGCGGGTGCGGGTGGCGGCGGGATCTGCGGCGCAGGTTCGGGTGCCGGGGGCGGGGGAGGTGGCGGCTCGGGCGCCGGAGGGGGCGGTGGCGGTGGCGCTTGCGGCGGAGGTACTGCCTCTGCCTGAGGTCTCGGCACCGGGACCGGTGCAGGGGCCGGGTTCTGCTCGACGGCATCGGGGGTCTGCGGAGACTCCGGTGTCTCGGAAGGGGCCGGTGGCGGCGCACTCGGAGCGAGCGGGCCCGCACCGATCGGCACCGCAAGCAGGTCACCGGTCGTGATGTCGACGACCTTCAACTCATTCACCGCATCCGCTGCCGCCTGGACGACGAGCAGTCGTTCGGGATCGAACCCCGTCCACTGGGTGCCTTCGATGTCGGTGTCACTTGCGAGTACGGGTGGAGAAAGTGGGTTTCCGCGTGCGCATCGCACGCGCGGCATTCCGTGGTCGTCGACGAGCACGACGGTCCCCGTTTCCAGTACCGCTTGGACGGGGCGTGCCGTGCCGTCCATGTAGTCGTAGCGGGTGACGCGGGTATCCGCGCGGAGCAGCACCGGGGTCAGGGCGCTCGTGTACTCGAGGATGTCGTCGGCGCCGACCTTGGCCTTCCAGGCGGCAGCCTTGGCCGAATCGCTGGTAAGGGTCGCGACCAGTTCGTTCCGGTCGCACAGTTCCCGGTCGAGGCTTCCCCCGTAGAGCGCGACACGGTCACCTGCGACCGCGGGCGTTCCGTCCTGCGACACCGGATCTCCGGACTCTGCGAGCGCGTCGTCCGGCGGTGGCGGGACCGCCACAGGAACCTGGGCCGGAAGCAGAAGTCCGGTCCAGGGGTGGTCGCTCTGCGCGGTCGCGATGTCGAGTCGCACGGGATCCGGAGAACCGGAACCGCCGGACGAACACGCGCCTACCACGAGCGCGGTCAGGGCGAGCACCAGTCCGCATCCGCGTACTGCGGTGTCGGGGGCCACGTTCGTCAGCCTAGGTCGACGAGACCGGCCGCGCCGGGTTATTCGGTTCGTTCACGCGGATACAAGTCCGCAAGGAAACCGAGCAACAGGTCGTCGACCTCGCGCCGGCGCTCCATTTGCACGAAATGTCCGGCACCGTCGAGCAGATGGATCCCGCGAAGGTCTGGCACGGTCTGCCGCATGCGGTCGAGCGCGTGCGGTCCAGACATCGTGATCACGGGATCCGATGCCCCGGCGACGAACAATGTCGGCACTGTGAGGTGCGCACCGTCGTATTGTGCGGATGCCTCCCAGTTCGCGTCGTAGGCGCGGTACCACGAGAGGCCACCGCCGAATCCGCTACGGGAGAACTCGCTCGCGTAATGCTCGAGTTCCGCTGCGCTGAGCCAGTCCCACGGAAGTTCCGGCGCGGCGGGCAGCACGTCGAGGTATCCGCGCCCCTCCGACGGATGGTCCCAGACATCGAGGTACCGATATCCACCCGAAAGCGCGAAGAACAGTCGCTGAAGAAACTCCGCAGCGCGCGGATCCAGTTCGGCTTCGGCGACACCATGCTGCTGGAAGTAGTGCAGGTGCAGAAAGTGCTTGCGCGCCATCGCCGCGTACAACTCCGTTGGGCGCGAAGGCAGGCGATCCGGCGAGTACGGCACCGAGAGCAGAACCAGCCCGGCTACCCGCCCCGGGTGCCGCAGTGCTGTCGTCCACGCGGCGGGCGCACCGAAGTCGTGTCCGACGAACACGGCTCGTTCGATGCCGAGTGCATCGAGGAGCCTCGTCAACCGATCCGCGACCGCGACGTTGGTGTAGTCCTCGACGGACTCCGGACGGTCGGTGCCTCCATAACCCGGCATGTCGGGAGCAACCGCGCGGTAGCCCGCCGCGGAAAGTGTCTCCACCTGATGCCGGTAGCTGTAGCCGAGGCCGGGGAATCCGTGGCACAGCACGACCGTGGGTCCTCTGCCCTCGTCGTGAATGTTCCACGTGAAACCATCGATTTCGACCGAGCGGACAGGCATCAGGTCGCGGGCACCGTCTGCATGTCGTCCTGACTCCAATACGCCCGCATGCCGGTGATCTTCGCGTCGTCGTCGAAGGTCATGACGTCGACGACCTCCATCACCATGTCCTGCTCACCCAGGTGCGTGACCAGGCGGAAGAGGAAAGCGGCATTGTTCTCGGCGATCTTGAGGGTGAGCACTTCACCGGTTTGGTCCAGCGGTTCGATCACGCTGTAGAACTCGCGGATCTCCGTTTCCGTGGTGCGGGCGGGAGTGCCGACGGGATCTTCGACGGTCGCACCCGGCGCGTAGAGCGCGAGGACATCGTCGACGGTGCCCTTCGCCACTGCGCGGACGTAGTCCTCGACGGTGTCGCGGATTGCTTCACGAGTCGGTGCCATGATGCCCCTTCGATGTTAGAACGTGTTCTATTTTGCAGAGTAGTGCACGATCGCATACTCGGCCAGGGTCCGAACATGCAATCCTGTGCGCAACATTCATTCCCACCGACAGGAATGCCATCGATGAGCGCAGACACCGCCTTCACCCTCACCGGTCACACGACCACGCTCGCCGCACGACGCTGGGAACCGGAGTCCCGCCGCTACATCGCGCTGCTGTGCCACGGGTACGGAGAACACTCGGGCCGATACCACTACGTCGCGACGCGCTTGATTGCCGACGGCGCCGCCGTGTACGCGGTCGACCACATCGGGCACGGCCTCAGCGACGGCGAACGGGTACTCGTCGAGAACTTCGAGGACGTCGTCCATGACTTCCGACTTCTCGATCTCACCGCACGACGCGAACATCCAGATCTCCCCGTCGTTCTCATCGGCCATTCGATGGGCGGGATGATCGCCGCGCGCTACACCCAACTCCACGGCGACGAACTCGCCGCGGTCGTCCTCTCCGGCCCGGTGCTCGGCACGTGGGCAGTCGTCGACACACTTCTCGCCGCAGACGAGATCCCCGACGCTCCTGTCGATCCGTCGACCCTGTCGCGCGACCCGGAGGTGGGTCGCGCCTATGTCGACGATCCGCTCGTGTGGCACGGTCCGTTCAAGCGACGCACTCTCGAAGCGCTGAAGGACTGTCTCGGCACCATCACTGCGGCAGGTGCCGTCGACACCGTGCCGGTGCTCTGGCTGCACGGCAGCGACGACGCACTGGTCCCGGTGGACGGCACCGCCACCGGCTGGGCGACATTCGCCGGCCGCGGTTCGTCATCGAAGCAGTACCCCGGGGCACGACACGAAATCTTCAACGAGACGAACCGCGACGAGGTGCTCGACGACGTCCTGGATTTCGTGCACGACCAGCTTCGATAGTGCGCTATCCGCCCGAACCGTATGACCGGGTGATGATTTCGAGATAGTGACCTGACGGATCGAGAAAGTAGGTTCCGCGTCCACCGTCGTTGTGGTTGATCCCGTGCGCGGATTGCTGGGGATCGGCCCAGTGTTCGAGCTTCTGTTCGAGGATGCGCCCGTAGATCCGGTCGAAATCCTCCTCCGACACCAGGAACGCGTAGTGCTGGGGCGAGAACTCGACGTGAGGCGGCGGCTCGGCGAAGTCGAGGGTGACGCCGTTGGCGAGCTGGACGGCCAGGAATCGCCCGGCCGGGACCGGATCGGGGAGACCGAACAGAGTCGTCAGGAAATACGCCGAGTGCTGTTTGTCCTTGGCAGCGATAATTGTGTGATCGAGAGAGATGGTCAAGAGGAATCCCTTGGGGTTCGACGCCTCCATGCCTGACGCAGTCCGTCATCGACACGCGACGCTGTTTCCAGAATTACCATCTCCGGGCGGAGTTGTCGATACTGCTCGTCGCGCCCGTTCCGCACTGTCAAGCTCCGGCGATCTTACCGATCTGCCTTTCCGCCAGGTCGACGACCAGCTGATCGCCGACGGGCCCGGTCGCGTTGATCTGGAAGTAGACACCGTCGACGGTTCCCGCGACGACGGTGGTGGACTCTGCTGCCCCGCCCTGGTCCGCCTCCGCGCGAGCCGCCGTGAGACTGTCGGCACCTTCCACGTCGAGTTCCAGTGGGGAGACCCGGTAGGTGACGGACGCTTCGGCGTCACCGGATGAACTCGTCCGAGTGAAACTTGCGCACTCGTCGAGGTTCTCGACCACCCGACTACCGGTGTCACCGGTGGTGACCATGACGGTGACAGAACTGTCGGTTCCCTGGCTGCCGTCGGACGCGTATTCCGAGACAGCCGTGCCTGCACGATCCCGGTTCAGTCTCAGCACGGTGTCCACCGCGGTGGGCACGAGTGCGCCGCACGATTCGGGATCGGTGACCGTGCTGCCGCTGATCTCCTCGAACATCGCGATCACCTCGTCGTTGCTCACCTCACCCATATCCGAGTCGAGCGTGTCGGCCACATCAGTGTGGATGTATCCCGCCGGGGCATCGACGTCGGAGAGAACCACCTCCGACGGAACGACTGCAGTCGCTGGAGTGGACACCGCGTCGGTCCCGGTACTGCTGGAATCGGTGCCGCAGGAGGTCAGGACACACATGGCGAGACATACGAAACCGGCGACCAGGGGCTTGTTCACAGCGCGAAAGTTACTTTCTCCTAAGGGGAACCGAGTTACCCGGCTGTACAACTCCATCAGCCAAGCTACCAAACACAGAAAACATCCCTCGCTACTCCGATCGGAAACCAGAACATACATTCGTACGTTACTCGATAATCGAACATTCGTTCTGAAGCATCCGAGTCTCCTGCGCCAGACTCTCTGGCAGGGTCCCGGAGATTACGATCAAGGCACGGTCAGGAGGCGCGGACGGCGAGGTGTCGGCGGACGACGATCCCGGTTGAAGTGAAGGCGCGGGTCGTGCTGGCGGCGTTGGCCGAGGAGATGTCCGGCGCGTCGGCACGGGGTGTCGGATTCGACAGCACCATCCGCCCTCACCAGGCGATCGCGAACCGGGTACCGCGCGACGCATATCGGGACGGAGGGGATGAGTGAATCGGGTTGGAGTGTACGGCTATTCGTGCGGAGGCTCGCCGGTGACGACGTGGTCGGCGTGGTTCATGCCTTCCCTCACGAGGCGGGTGAGGTGGCCGTCGCGGATACTGTAGATGATGCGGCGGCCCTCTCGTCGCGTGTCGACGTGTCCGGTGAAGCGGAGTTTGGCCAGGTGCTGGCTGACCGCCGTGCGGGAGGCGCCGCAGGCTTCGGTCAGCGCCGTCACGTCCGCTTCGCCGTGGGTGAGGATCCACAGTATGTGCAGGCGGGTCGGGTCGGCGAGCATGCGGAAGGTGTTGGTGGCGGCATCGAGGCGCGGCTGATCGGGTGCGACGGGATGGAGGAGGCTGGCAGGTGCGGATGCCGGTGCGGTGCCGGTGGACGTGCGATCCGCGGCCATCGTCGGTCACCTCCCGGTTGCCACCATCTCGGTATCAGCGGACCTGATGCTTTTCGGCCAGGCCCGGACAGCGGTTGTGGTAGCGAGTGTAGCGAGTGCGGCCAGAATCGCTGCCGCGGCGACCTGACCGACCGCGGCACCCACCCAGCCCGCAATCGGATAGGTGAGCAGGAAACACGCGTGTGACAGCGAGAACTGGGCCGCGAACACGTAAGCCCGGTTCTCGGCGGTCGATTCGGCTCGCAGCAACCGCGAAGACGGGGTGTTGATCATCGACGTCCCGGCGCCGAGCGCGACCCAGAGCGCCGCGAACGCCGCCCACCCGACCGCGGCGGAAGGGCCGGCCGCGAGGACGGCGGTGACCACGGCGAGACCGATCGGGAGGACGGTGGCGCCGGTCAGCATCACCGCGCGGTCGTTGTTGTGGGTGAGCAGGCGGGGGATGAGGAGTGCGACGAGCATCGACCCGCCCCCATAGCATCCGAGTGCGAGCGCGACGCCGGGGTCGGCGCCGCCGAGGAGATCTCGAACGTAGACGACGGTGTTGACGAGCACGAGTGCGGTTGCTGCCGCGACCGCGAGGTTCATCGCCAGCAGACCGCGCAGGACCGGCCGGCCCAGCATCACTCGCGCGCCGCTGGTGATGCGCCGCACAAGTGGGACGGACCGGTCGGCAGGCATCAGCTTCGGCAGCTGCGTCGAGGCGACCAGCGCGGCAGAGGCGACGAATCCGGCGACGGTCCCGACGAACAGCAGGTTGTATGAGATCACCATCAGCAGCGCCGCCGCCAGCACCGGACTCAGCAGCGCCTCGAGGTCGTACGCGAGACGCGAGAGGGACAGGCCACGGGTGTAGTCGTCCTCGTCCTCGAGGACCGAGGGGATCATCGACTGGAAGGTCGGGGTGAACGTCGCCGATGCTGCCTGCAACAGGAAGATCAGCACGTAGATCTGCCACTCCTGCCCGACGAACGGCAGGAGCAGGGCGATCACTGCGCGCACCGCGTCCGCGGACACGAGGAGAACCTTCCGTGGCACCCGGTCGGTGACCGCGGTGATCACCGGCGCCACCGCCACGTAGGCGACCATCTTGATCGCCAGCGCCGTCCCGAGCACCGCACCAGCCCGGGCGCCGGCGAGGTCGTAGGCCAGTAGGCCGAGCGCAACCGTCAGTAGGCCGGTGCCCACCAATGCCACCACCTGCGCAATGAACAAGCGCCTGAAGGTGGGGTTGTGCAGGATGTCGAGCATTGGCTGAGCCTTCTGAATCGCGTGGGGTTCATCGCCACCATATCAATATGAGTGCGCACTCGCGCACATGATGACGGATCAGCGACAGGAGCGACAATGACGTCATGGCGGTTCTCGCTCGGTTCCCGACCGACTCAGTGTGGGCTTGGGCAGGCGTGCGAGACCACCCCGCCACGCCACGGTGCCCTACCAGGACAAACCGCCAGACCCTGTCAGGTTCTCGACGCAAGGCACAAGCATGGTGGGGACCTCTGGAAACTCGGCCGCAGTTCATTCCGCCCGCGAGTGCGGGCTTGTTCTGCACACCGATACCCGGGAACCACCCCGATCCGGTCGCATATTTCCACCCCAGAACACAAGCCAGCCACCGTCACCAGGGCACCGATGTGCCCCGGCGACGGTGGCTGCGCTGTCCCTGCGCCCTACTTGACGATGTTGACCATCTTCCCGGGCACCACGATCACCTTGCGCGGCGCAGCGCCGGCGAGCAACTCCACGATCTTCGCGTCGGCCAGTGCCGCCGTCTCGATCGCATCCGCCTTTGCGTCAGCGGGAACAGTGATCCGGCTACGAACCTTGCCGTTGACCTGGATCGGGTACTCGACGGTGTCCTCGACCAGCCACTTCTCATCAGCGGCCGGGAAGGGCCCGTGCGCAAGCGGTTCGGAGTGCCCGAGCCGCGACCACAGCTCCTCGGCAAGGTGCGGCGCGACCGGAGCCGTCATCAGTACCAGTGGCTCGACCGCAGTACGCGGAGCACCCGAAGGAAATTGCTTGGTCAGGTGGTTCGTGTACTCGATCAGCTTCGCGATCGCGGTGTTGTCGCGCAGATGGGCATAATCATCGGTCACGCCTGCGACGGCCTTGTTCAGCGCGCGCAGCGTGTCCTCGCCCGGCTCGTCCTCGGTGACCCGGACAGCGCCACTCTCCTCGTCGACGACGAGGCGCCACGCACGCTGCAGGAACCGTGACGCACCCACGACATCCTTCGTCGCCCACGGACGCGACTGGTCGAGGGGGCCCATCGACATCTCGTACACGCGCAGGGTGTCGGCACCGTAATCGTTGCAGATCTCGTCGGGCGCAACGGAATTCTTGAGCGACTTGCCCATCTTTCCGTATTCGCGGGCGACTTCCTGCTCACCTTCGGGACCAGTCCAGAAGAACTTGCCGTCACGCTCGACCACCTCGTCGGCGGGAACGTACACGCCACGCGCATCCGTGTAGGCGTAGGCCTGGATGTAGCCCTGGTTGAACAGGCGGCGGTACGGCTCGGACGACGTGACGTAGCCGAGGTCGAAGAGCACCTTGTGCCAGAAGCGCGCGTAGAGCAGGTGCAGCACCGCATGCTCGACACCGCCCACGTACAGATCGACGCCACCCGGATCGTTCGGACCGTGCAGTTCGGGACGCGGACCCGTCCAGTACGCCTCGTTCTCCTTGGCACAGAATTCTTCCGAATTCGTCGGGTCGATGTACCGCAGCTGGTACCACGAACTGCCCGCCCACTGCGGCATCACGTTGGTGTCGCGGGTATAGCGCTGCAGCCCGTCGCCCAGATCGAGTTCGACGTTCACCCAGTCGGTGGCCTTCGCGAGCGGAGGCGACGGCTCGGAGTCGGCGTCGTCCGGATCGAACGATACCGGAGCGTAGTCCTCGACCTCCGGAAGTTCCACGGGCAGCATCGAATCGGGCAATGCATGAGCTTCACCCTGATCGTCGTACACGATCGGGAAAGGCTCGCCCCAATAGCGCTGCCGGGCGAAGAGCCAGTCGCGCAGCTTGTACTGCACAGTGCCGGTTCCGGTGCCGTCTTCCTCGAGCTTCGCGATGATGGTTTTCTTCGCGTCGGCGATGCTCAATCCGTCGAGCAACCCGGAGTTCACGAGTGCGCCCTCGCCGGTGTAGGCCTCGGCTCCGATGTCGCCTCCCGAGATGACCTCCCGGATGGGCAGCCCGAATGCGGTCGCGAATTCCCAGTCGCGCTGGTCGTGACCCGGAACGGCCATGATCGCACCGGTGCCGTAACCGGTGAGTACGTAGTCGGCGATGAAGATCGGGAGTTTCTCGCCATTGACGGGGTTCACGGCGTACGCGCCGAGGAACACACCGGTCTTCTCCTTCGACTCCTGCCGCTCCAGATCGGATTTCGCGGCGATCGCAGCACGGTAGGCCGCAACGGCGTCGGCCGGGGAGGCAGCGCCACCCGTCCACTTCACGTCGACGCCGGCCGGCCACGCCGATCCGACGATCGCGTCGACGAGTTCGTGCTCGGGAGCGAGGGTGACGTAGCTGGCGCCGAAGAGCGTGTCGGGGCGGGTCGTGAAGACTTCGACCTCGGCGTCCGCACCGTCGACCGCGAACGCCACCTGGGCACCGTGCGAGCGACCGATCCAGTTGCGCTGCATGGACTTGACCTTCTCGGGCCAGTCCAAGTACTCGAGGTCGTCGATGAGGCGGTCGGAGTATGCGGTGATTCGCATCATCCACTGGCGCAAGTTCTTCCGGAAGACGGGGAAGTTACCGCGCTCCGAACGACCGTCGGCCGTGACCTCTTCGTTGGCCAGGACGGTACCCAGTCCGGGGCACCAGTTGACGAGCGAATTCGACTGGTAGACGAGACGGTACGAGTCGAGGACCGCGCCACGCTCACCCGACGACAACGATGCCCAGTCACGTCCGTCGTCGAGGGTGCGCGTGCCATCGGCGAATTCGTCCTCGAGCTCGCTGATCCGACGCGCCTTTCCGGCTGCGGCGTCGTACCACGCGTTGTAGATCGTCAAGAAGATCCACTGGGTCCAGTGGTAGAAGTCGACGTCGGTGGTCGCGACCGAGCGTCGGTCGTCGTGACCGAGACCCAGACGGCCGAGCTGCCGCTTCATGTTGACGATGTTGGCGTCGGTCGTGGTGCGGGGGTGGGTGCCCGTCTGCACCGCGTACTGCTCGGCGGGCAGGCCGAAAGCGTCGTAGCCGAGCGTGTGCAGCACGTTGCGTCCCTGCATCCGGTGGAACCGGGCGTAGACGTCGGTCGCGATGTAGCCGAGGGGGTGCCCGACGTGCAGGCCCGAGCCCGATGGGTACGGGAACATGTCCTGCACGAACAACTTGTCGGCGGGCACGTCACCGGCGAGATCGCCCACCGGATTCGGTGCGTGGAAGGTGCCTCGCTCGCGCCACAGCTCCTGCCAGCGCTGCTCGATCTGCCCCGCGAGTTCGGCGGTGTACCGGTGCTGGGGGGTGGCGTCGGACGGTGGAGAGGACTGAGGGGGACGGGTCACGGTGATCGCTATCTACTCGGCCGGCGTTTGTGGGCTGCAACCAGGGTAGAACGTGCCCCGACCCGAGGAGTGGGGCGGCTACACGCGGCGGTATCCTGGTCCGGTGCTGATCGTCGCCATCCTGCTTTTTCTTATCGCCCTCGCCATCGGCGCGGTCGGTGTCGCGGCGCTGACCGGCAAGCTTCCGCGCAACCGCTGGGCGGGTGTGCGCACGCCGGAGTCCCTCCGCGATGAAGAAACCTTCGCCATGGCCAACAAGGTCGCTGCACCCAGCATGCTCGGTGCAGGTGCGTTGTGCGTCTTCGGTGGTGTCGCGGCGCTCACCCTGCCCACGATCGGCGGTGTGATCGCGGTCGTCGTCACGGTTGTCGCAGCGCTGCTCACGGCGGGTGCCGGTGGTTCGATCGCGGCCCGGGTCGCGGAGGCGACGAAGCCCGCGGACGAAGGTTGCGGAACGTCGTGTGGTGCGTGCAGCCTGCGCGGAATGTGCGAGCCGACCACCTGATCTTCACTCCTGCGGCTGTCCATACCATGTGGCCATGACCAGTCGCCGCATCATCGACCCCGCCGGCGCCGTGTTCGGGCTGGCGATCCCACTGCTGTGTGCTCTCGCCGTTCTGATTCTCACCGCCGCATGGGAGCCGAGGCTGCCCGCTGAGGTCGCATCCCATTGGTCGGGCTCGACTCCCGACTCGTTCACCGCTCCGATGACCGGCGCGTGGACGATGGCGCTGCTGATCGCACTGGTCGGGGGCGGATGCTGCGCGATCGCGGTACTCGCCCAGGCACAGCTGATGATGCGGCGGTACATGCTGGTGATCGGGCTTGCGGTGACCTTCCTGATGGCGACGCTGTACGTCGCGACTCTGGCCGCACAGCTGGATGTGTCCGACCCGTCGGACACGCCGTTCCCCGCGTGGTCACTCGGACTGGGCATATGTATCGGTGTCGTGGTCGGATGGCTCGGCGCGAGCCTGCTCCGCGATTACCGGGAGCGGCCGATCGCGACGACAAAGCCCGACCCGTCGCTGCCGCGCGGCCCCGTCGAGTTGCCCATCGTCGATCAGGTCGGTACCGGCAGGCTCACCACCGTCGTGCTCGCACTTCTCGTACTGGTCCCCGTGATCATCGTGTGCCTGGTGATAGGGAGCTGGTGGCCCATGGCCATCGCGATCCCGGCGGGCTTCCTGGTCCTGAGCCTGCTCCGGTTCACGGTGCGCGTCGACGAGCGCGGTGTCTCGGTGCGCAACCTCGGCTCCTCCGCGCTCGACTACGACCTCGACGAGATCATCGGCGCGAAGGTCATCGAGACACGCCCGTTCCAGGACTGGGGCGGATGGGGGATGCGGATCAAGCGACCCCACCGGTACGGGCTTGTCACGAACACCGGCCCCGCGCTGGTGATCACCACCGAATCGGGTCACGAACTCACGATTACGACCGACCGTGCCGAGGAGATGGCGGGCGCGATCAACACCCTCGCCGACCGGCGGAACACCGTGTGATCTGTCAGTTCCGCTCGATCTCGATGGGGTGGGTTGCCAGGAGCGCCATCGGGAGCGGCTGGCGGCGCAGCACACTGGCCCACATGTCGGTGCCGGCCGGGGCCAGGATGTCGCGGGGGTGGGCGGAAACGACCATCCAGTCGTCGTTGTTGAGCTCACCGTCGAGCTGACCGGCACTCCACCCTGCATATCCTGCGAAGATCCGTACTCCCTCGATGTGTGGGGCGAGGGTTTGGGGGTCGGTGTCGAGGTCGACCAGCACGACCCGGCCCGCGAGCCTGCGGACACCCTTGATGCCGTCGACCGAAGCGCCCTGCCGCGCGACGCCGAGGCACAGCGCGGAGTTTCGGTGGACCGGCCCGCCGACGTACAGGGCACCCGGCGAGGCCGACAGGGGAGCCCAGTGGGGGAGCATCGCGCCCACGGCGGTGTCGCTGATTCGATTGAGTACGACACCGAAACTGCCCGAGGCGTTGTGCTCGACGACGTAGATCACGGTGCGCCGGAACGTGGCTTCGGAGAGCGCGGTGCCTGCGACGAGCAGATTCCCTGCACGGACCTTGGGGGTCGACGGTGCGGTGCGGTCCTCGGGGTCGTCCTGGTGCTGCGCCACGTCGTCATTGTCTCACCGCGGCTGTGCGTTTGTGGTTACGAATCCTGCAGTGTCGGCCAGAACCCCGAGATGGTGTTCGAACAGCGCCGACACGTCGGTGAAGGTGTCGCGGCCGTATTGACCGAAGACCTCGAAGCCGACCGCGCCGAACAGTCCGGTCCACACCAGGATCCCGCGGGCGAGAACCGTGTCGGGTAGCTCTGCGTCGAACTCACTCCTGATCCGCGAGAGATCCGACGAGAGCGAGTCGGGGACCGGAACGGTCTCGATCGCCCGCAACCCGCCCACGGCATACGCGTCCGCCAGAATCCCGACGAGACGGACCACGACCCGGATTCCGGGCTGTGTCGTGCGTTCGGCAGGCGCCTGGTAGCCGGGGACCGGGCTTCCGAACAGCAGCGCGTATCGCGCCGGTTCGCGCAGGCCCCATTCGCGCACGGCACGGCCGAGCGCGCGGAACCGGTCGTGCGGGTCGTCCACCCCGGTTACTGCGGCGTCGACCGTGTCGCCGAGTTCGTCGTACGCATCGACCACCAGAAGAGTGAGCAGTTCGTCGCGACTCGCAACATAGCGGTACACCGCGGACGAGACCACGCCGAGATCACGTGCGACGGCTCGCAATGAGAGTGCGGCGGCGCCTTCTGTCGCCAGGTGGTCTCGACCGATACGGAGGATGTCGGCCATCGTGCGGGCGCGCGCCCGTGCGCGGGGGGTGGTCATGTTCCCAGCCTGACCACAACAGCGAGCACTGTCAACAAATGTGAGCACTGCTCTTGACATGGGACCACTCGCGGTGCAGTCTGAGTTCAGAAACAGAGAGCAGTGCTCACATTTGTTGGACAAGGTCTCGAGAAAAGGACGGACACCATGTCGAAACTCCACGTAGTCGCCGGCGCCGGGCCTGTAGGCGCCACTGTCGCGGAACGACTCGCAGCGCAGGGCCACCGAGTCCGCGTCCTCACCCGCTCGGGAAGCGGACCGGAGGGCCCCGGAATCGAACGCCTGCGCATCGACGTCAACGACCCCCGCGCTCTCGACCAGGCACTGATCGGCCCCGACGGCGACAGCGCCGTTGCCTTCTACATGTGCATCCACGGCTCGGCCTACTCCGCGGAAGTCTGGGAAAAGGAACTCCCCAGCGCCGAGCAGGTCGTGCTCGACGCTGCCGGCCGCATCGGCGCGGTCGTCGTGTTCCCCGAGAGCCTCTACTCCTACAGCTCACCGCATGAGGTCATGACCGAGAACTCGCCCCGCAAGGCGACCCGCGGCAAACTCGGTGTGCGCACTCGACTGCTCGCAGCCCGTGACGCACATTCCACACCGACCGTAAGCGTTGTGGCATCGGACTTCTTCGGCCCCCACGTCCTCGAAGCCCATGCAGGTGAACGCATGGTCCCCACCGTCCTCGCCGGAAAGACCTCCCGGGTCCTCGGATCAGCGGACACACCGCACTCGTTCACCTATGTGCCCGATCTCGCAGCCGCGATGATCGCCGCCGCGGGCAACGAGGAAGTGTGGAACCGCGTCCTGCACGCGCCCACGGCGCCCGCGGTGACGCAACGCGAGATGGCCACTGCTTTCGCGGCCGCCGCGGGAATGCCCGCTCCGAAGGTAGGGACCGTCCCCGCATGGGTACTCCACGCAGGCGGGCTCATGAGCCGCGATCTTCGCGAACTCGCGGAAACCGTCTACATGTTCACCGATCCGTTCGTGATGGACTCGAGCCGCACCGAGGCAGATCTCGGGTTGGCGCCCACACCGCTCACCGAAGCAGCGGCAGCAACCGTGCGCTGGTGGCAGGACCGCGACCGGTAGACCGCACCGACGGCGGATAGTCTCGAAACTTGTGCAGGACTCGAAGCGGCAGGCGTGGCAGTCGACGGTTTCCGCTCTCCGCGGATCACCGGGACTCCCGCGCCTGACGCTCGTGCGCTTCGCGAGCCAGTTCGGCGACGGCATGTTCCAGGCCGCACTCGGCGGAGCGATCCTGTTCAATCCCGAACGGCACGCAGACCCCGTGGCGATCGCTGCGGGGTTCGCGGTTCTGCTGCTTCCGTACTCCGTGATCGGCCCCTTCGCAGGCGCGCTTCTCGATCGCTGGGACCGCCGTTCGGTTCTGTTGTGGGCCAATGCGCTGCGCGGAGTATTCATTCTCGCTGTCGCCACAGTGCTCATCACCGGCGGAGCGCAGACACCATTGATGGTGCTCGCCCTCGCCGCCGTGGGGGTGAGCCGGTTCGTTCTCGCGGGGGTGTCGGCTTCCCTGCCGCACGTGGTGAACCAATCCTGGCTCGTCCCTGTCAATTCCGTTCTCGCCACGGCAGGCTCGGCCGTATCGGCTGCCGGCGCCGGCGCCGCTGTCACCACGATTGCGCTGGTCGGTGCAGGCGACCTCGGTTCCGGTATCGCTGTCGCGCTGGGGGCGTCCGGTTCGGTGATCGGCGCGGTCGCCGCGGGCGGCTTCGCACGTCACGCGCTGGGACCCGACGGCGCGCGGCCTCGGGCGGTGGTGCACACCATCGTCGCCGGGCTGCGGACCGGAGCAACAGCGGTCTGGGAAGCCCCCGGTGTCGCCGCCGCCATGATCGGAATCGGCACGCACCGCATCGTCTTCGGTATCGACACACTGATCATGGTGCTCGTGCTTCGCAACACCGAACACGAAACGTCGCTGCCCGGCGGATTCGCAGGATTCGGTGTCGCGGTGGCCGCCACCGCAGTCGGCATGCTCATCGCCGCGATCGTCGCACCGTTCCTCATCCCACGACTCGGCCGGCCGCGCACAGTCACCCTCGGGTTGATCGTCGCAGCGGTGGTTCAGCTCTTGTTCGTCACAGCGGTCGCCCAGGGACCTCTGCTCATCGCGGCGTTCCTCCTCGGACTCGCAGGACAGACGATCAAGCTCACCGGTGACGCCGCCATGCAGATGGACATCGACGACGCCCGTCGCGGACAGGTATTCGCGTTGCAGGACACCGTGTTCAACATCGCGTTCCTCGCAGCACTCGCAATCGCTGCATTCGTCATCGCGCCGGACGGCCGATCACCCGCACTTGCGGTCGCCGGTGCGGCGATCTACGTGCTCGGTGTGATCGGGGTGCTTGCGATCAGGCGCTATCGGATCGACAGCGGAAGTTGATCACACGACGCGGTGGATCCGGATCTCAGTGGCCTTGACCACGAACCACACGGTTACTCCGGGTTCGAGTGTCAGGTCGACGGCCGCGGCCGTCGTGATTTCGGCCGACAATCCGCTCGACGCACGCACCAGCACCGTCGCACCCCTCGCCTCGATTTCACCGACCGTGACACGCAGCGTATTCCGCGGGCTTCCATGCGGTGGTTCGGTGTAGACGGCCACCGCGGACGGTGGAAACACTGCTGCCGCCGCAGCGCCGGAGGGGCAGTCGTCGTCGACGAGGCCGTGCACGAGGCCCACTTCCGTGGCAAGACCGTCGGCTTCGAGGGCCCCGCCCAGCAGGTTCGTTCCAGCGATGCGCGCGGCAAATGCACTGCGCGGGCGCGTCAGGACCCGTTGCACAGTGTCGTCTTCGACGATCCGCCCACCGTCGACGACTACCACCCGATCCGCCAGTGCCAGGACATCGAGGGGATCATGGGTCACGATCAGCGCTGTACGACGGTCTTCACGCAGCACCCTGCGCAACAGTGAGCGCACGGCAGGGGCCGTTGCGACATCGAGTGCAGCCATCGGCTCGTCGAGTAGGAGCAGTTCCGGATCTGCCGCCAATGCCCTCGCGACCGCGATACGCTGAGCCTGCCCACCTGAAAGCTGATGCGGTGTGCGATCAGCGAATTCGACGGCGTCGACATCCTTCAACCAGCGCATGGCGACCTCGCGTGCAGCACTGCGCCCCCGGCCCGCACTGCGGGGTGCGAACGCCACATTGTCGAGTGCGGTCAAGTGCGGAAACAGCAGTGCCTGCTGGGCGAGCAGAGCGACCGAACGTTTATGAGGTGGCACCGCTGCACGCGCCTCTGTATCGGTGAGAACGCGATCGCCCAATTCCACTCGGCCCCGGTCCGGTCGGATCAATCCGGCGATCACCCCGAGAAGCGTGGATTTGCCGGCTCCGTTCGGCCCGAGCACCGCGACAGTGCTGCCCGCGTCCACGTCGAGCTCGACCTCGAAATCGCGCTCGTCGACACTCGCGTGCACGCGCAGCCGGCTCATTCCGGTCCTCCCTTCGAGTGTCGCGAGTGCACGGCGACGACGATCACGAGTGCAACGACGATGAGCAGCAGCGACAGGGCCACCGCTGCGTCCGGATCTGTCTCACGTCGCAGATAGATCTCGAGTGGCAGCGTCCGGGTAGTGCCCTGGAGACTGCCCGCGAAGGTGAGGGTCGCGCCGAATTCTCCGAGTGCACGGGCGAATGCGAGCACCGCACCCGATGCGAGCCCCGGTAGCACGAGCGGAAGTGTGACGCGACGGAAGACGGTGGTGGGCCTCGCACCGAGTGTGGCAGCGACGTTTTCGTACCTGTTGCCCGCTGTGCGCAGAGCACCTTCGAGGCTCATCACGAGGAACGGTAGTGCCACGAACGTCTGCGCCACTACCACTGCGGTGGTGGAGAAGGCGATGCTGATCCCGAACACTTCGAGTTGCTCACCGATCAGCCCCCGTCGCCCGTAGGTGTAGAGAAGCGCGATACCCCCGACGACGGGGGGCAGGACCAGCGGCAGCAATACCAGCGCGCGGAGCACCCGCAGACCGGGAATACTGCTGCGCGCCAATACAAGCGCCATGGGTATTCCCAGGATCATGCACAGCACAGTGCTCGACGTTGCGGTCACGAGACTGAGTTCGAGCGCCTCGAGTGACGCCTCCGATGTGATCAGCTCTGGGTAGTTCGCCCAGTCGACCGTGAGGAGCATCGCGGCCAGCGGCACCGCGATGAAGAGCAATCCCACCGCGGCAGGCGCGTACATCCACGAAGGTATCCCCGTGGACGCGCGCGGGGGGCTCACGGTGCGCCGAATCCTGCGTTTCCGAGAACGGCACGCCCTTGTTCACCGGTGACGAAGTCGACGAATTCCGCTGCCAATTCGGCATTGTCGGCTGCCGCGAGCTCGGCAATCGGATAGGTGTTGACGGCTCCGGACGACTCCGGGAACGCAACCGCGATCACCGATTCGCCTGCGCCGGTCGCATCGGTGACGTACACGAGACCCGCGTCCGCCTGACCGGAAGTGACCTTACCGAGGACATCGGTCACCGAGGATTCCTCCGAAACCGGAGTGAGAGTCACTCCCGAGGCCTCCTCGACCCGCTCGGTCGCGGCCCCGCACGGCACCTGCGGTGCACACACGACGACCGAGAGCCCTTCCCGGGAGAGATCGGCGAACGAGGCAATGTTCTCCGGGTTTCCCGGCTCGGTGACGATGGTCAGGACGTTGGTCGCGAACTCTACGGGCTCACCCGCAACCAGTCCGGCGTCGACGGCATCACCCATGGTCTTCGTGTCGGCCGATGCAAACACGTCGGCAGGTGCGCCCTCTTCGAGCTGCGTGACGAGAGACGACGATCCGGCGAAGGAGAACTCCACGGTCACCCCGGGGTTTGCGTCTTCGAAGAGATCGCCGAGCTCGGTGAATGTCGACTGCAGTGATGCTGCTGCAAACACCGTCAGGGTCTCGGACTCCTCTTTGCCGGCATCACTGTTCGCACAGGACGTCAGGACGAGAGCGGCGGCGATTCCCGCCGACGCTGCGACGACAGCGCGGATCTTCATCAGTTCTCCCCGGGGGTTTCGACGATGACGTTGGTGGATTTGACGACGGCGACCGAGATGCTGCCCGGTACGAGACCGAGTTCTTCCACGGCCTCGGTACTCATGAGCGAGACGATCCGGTGCGGGCCGCATTGCATCTCCACCTGCGACATCACCGTGTCGGACACGACGCGCGTGACGAGTCCGACCAGCCGGTTGCGCGCGGAGCTTCCGACACCCAGCAGGTCGGGTACCTCGGTGGCCTGTGCCCGGGCAAAGGCTGCGAGTTCACCACCTTCGACGACCTTGCGTCCCGAGTCGTCCTTGGTCGCCGAGAGCAGACCTTGATCGACCCAGCGACGCACGGTGTCGTCGCTGACTCCAAGGAGAGCCGCGGCGTCTCTTATCCGCACATTCGTCATGAACTGGACGATACTTCCGCGTTTGCGTATGAACAAGCGCGGATTACTTTACAACGCGTGGCCGCAGCCGCGGCCGCTATTCGGGGCTCGGGTCGGGGATCTCGTCCGGCTTGTATGCGGGAAGACGCGAAGCCGGGAGGATAGCGATAACGCTGATCCCCGCGAGGATCAGCAATCCGGTCTTCAGGGCCCTCAGTCTGGCATCGGTGTTGATCTGCACGGCCGCATCGACCACCTCCGGCGAGGCACTCGTCTCGCTGAGCACTTCGCGAAGCTGGTCGTTGCTCACGAAGTTGATGTCGTCGAGGTCGATCTCCGCAACGATGGACTCCGGGATCTCGACATCGTTGGCCACCGACTGAGCGACGTTCAGTCCGAGAAGCGTCACGAGCATCGCCCCCGCCACTGCGGTCCCGACAGCGGAGGCGAGATTCTGGGTCGTGCCTCGAACCGATCCCACATCCCCGGCCAGCTCTTTCGGCGCCGAGGTCACGAGCACGTTGAACACCAATGTGACCAACGCGCCCTGGCCCATGCCGAAGACGATCAGACCCACGATCGTCGGCAGGGTTTCCCAGTCGTTCGTCACGACGAAGGCAAGCCATACCAGCGCAACCGTGGTCAGGACGAACGAGAACATCCCGATGGCCCTTGGGCTGAACCGCTTGTAGAAGCGGATGATCAAGGTGGCCGTGACGAACACCGTCAGATTGAACGGCATCATTGCCAGTGAGGTGTCGAACGGCGAGCGTCCCTGAACGATCTGGATGTACAGCGGAACAGTGAAGTTCAACGCAGCTTCGAGCGCGACAACCACGAACATTGCGTAGAGGGCCGCTCGCTCACGCGACGAGCCGAGCACCGACAGACTGACCAGCGGGACCTTGCCGACCCGCACCCTGCGCCTGGTCCACAACAAGAATGCCTGGCCGAGAACGACACCGAGGACGATGAGGATCGGCGCCGGCGACAATCCGACGACATCGAACGGCGCTCCCTCACGGGCAATGAGCAGGCCCCAACCGTTGAGATTGTTGAATCCCAAGGTCAATACCACGATCGCGACACCGATCAGAGTCGCAGCGACGACATCGATCTCGACCGACGAGTTACCCCGATCCGAGCGGAGAGTGAAACTGAAGACGAACACCGCGACCGCAATGGCCAGCACGATCGCGAACACCGGCCGCCACCCCACGGTCGCGCCGAGCGCGCCGCCGATCAGGAACGCGCTCATCCCGGAGAACGCGCGGGCCGAGCCGAGTGAGCCGATGGCGGTCGCCTGCTGGGTGCCGTGATAGTTCTCCGCGATCAACGCGACGAGCGCAGGCACGATGATGGCTGCAGAAACCCCCGCGAGCGTCTGCGCGGCAATGACGAACTCCACCGTCGGCGCGAGGATCATCATCAACGACGAACCGCCGAATACGACAACCACGATGCGGAACACCAGGACCCACCCGAAACGCTGACCGAGTTTCGCGCCGAGCATCACCAGCGCGGCCACGCCGATCCCGTACATGACGATGGCGGTGCTCACCGCGGTCGGCGGCGCGCCGAATTCGTCGACCATGCCTCCGATCGACACAGGTAGCGCAGCGACGTTGAACGACATCAGGATCTGGCCGAGGAACAAACCGATCATCGGCAGCCACGAGTTGCGCTCTTCGACGCTCACGGTGTCCTGTCCGGTACTCATCACAAGAGCCCCTTCCGTGGAGAATGTGCGGCGGAAGCAAAGATGTTCAATCCCAGCACCCTCGACAGATAGCCGGTGGCCCGCTGCCCTCGAACACTGTTGCCCGCGGAGTCCAGGCGCGGTGAGAACACCCCGATTCCGCACTTGCCGGGCGCAATCGACACGATGCCGCCCGCGACGCCGGACTTGGCAGGCAATCCGATCTCGAAAAGCCACTCGCCGGAACGCTCGTACAGGCCCGTTGCAGACAGAACCGCGAGCGTGTCACGACACACGCCGGGCGGCACCACTCGTCTACCGGTAAGAGGATTGACGCCCCCGTCCGCGAGGGTTGCGCCCATGACAGCGAGGTCGCGAGCATCAACGTTCAATGAACACTGCTTCGTGTACACGTCGACCACCTCGTCGGGATCGAGCTCGACACGTCCGTAGCTCGCGAGCAACTGCGCAATGGCGCGGTTGCGCTGATTCGACTCGGCTTCGGACCTGTAGACGACCTCGTCCAGTTCCAATCGGCGCCCCGCGAACTCGGACAACCCCGTCAGGACGGCTTCCCATCGTTCATCCGCGCAAGCACCGGGCACGAGCGCTGTCGTTGCTATGGCCCCCGCATTGACCATGGGGTTCATCGGGTGCCCGTCGTTGAGCTCGATCGCGATAACCGAGTTGAAGGCGGCCCCGGAGTTGTTCACCCCGACGCGTTCGCGAACGAGCTCGTGACCGAGCTCCTGGCATACCAGGGCGTAGACGAATGCCTTGGAAATCGACTGGATCGAGAACTCGATACGCGTATCGCCCGACGAATGAACAACACCGTCCGTGCCCACCACGCACACACCGAATCGATCCGGGTCCGCCTCGGCAAGCGCCGGAATGTAGTCGGCCACCGCACCGTCTCGGAGGGTCCGGTAGCGTCGATGGGCAGCCTCGACGAGCGAGTCCACTTCGTTCCATTCGGGTAGCAACCCCGTGGAAACTTCCTGTGAGACGTCCGAGAGCCCGAGCTCCACTGCAATCCCTCCCCGGACCACCGTGTGTGACAAGCATTCTGTGGCACAAACAATCCTGGGTGGACTGTAGACGGAACGTACGCCGCTCGCGGGAAGCGCGCCGATCTTGGTCAGGAAATGGGGATTCGTTCAGTACACGTCGCGCACATAACGCTTCTGCGCGATGAGCCCGTCGATATACGCAGTCGCCTGGTCCTGGTCGAGCCGGCCGTGGGCCTGCACCACGTCACGCAGAGCGGTGTCCACGTCTTTCGCCATCCGGGCGGCATCACCACAGACGTAGAAGTGGGCACCGTCCTCCAGCCAGCGCCACAGACGCGCACCGTGTTCACGCATGCGGTCCTGCACGTAGATCTTCTGTCGCTGATCACGGGAGAAGGCGAGGTCGAGCCCGGTGAGGAATCCGTCCGAATGCATTGCCTCGATCTCATCGCGGTACAGGTAATCGGTCTCGATTCGCTGGTCGCCGAAGAACAGCCAGTTACGTCCCGTGTGGCCGGACTCTCGACGGTCGTGGAGAAAGGCACGAAACGGCGCGATCCCCGTCCCCGGACCCACCATGATCATCGGTGTATCCGGCGACGACGGCGGTCGGAAGTGGTTGCTGCGCTGCACGAAAATCGGGATGTCCGCGCCCTTGCTGTGGTCGGCGAGGAAACTGGAGCACACCCCTGCGCGGCCACGACCCGCGTTGTCGTACCGCACCACCGACACGGTCAACTGCACTTCACGAGAATTCACCTTGGGGCTCGACGAGATCGAATACATGCGGGGCTGGAGACGTTCGAGTAACGGCAACCATTCGTCCAGGGGTGCTTTGAAAGGATATTCGGCGATGATGTCCATCGCCTGCTTGCCCCACAGCCAACGCTGCAGTTCGAGCTTGTTGCCGGGGCGGAGAAGTTTCGCGAGTTCGGCGCTTCCGGTCTGGTGTTGCACGAACTTCAGCAGGTCCGGTGTCACCCGGGTGATATCGAGGTGCCGTGTCGCGGCCTCGCGCAGCGGGATCGTCGGGAGTCCCGGGATCTCGGTGGGTGCCTCCGCGTCGAGAACGGTGACCTGAAGCCATTCGTCCACGGTGTCCGGACGATTGGTGGGTACCACACCGAGTGCATCGCCCGCGCTGTATTCGAACGCAGGATCGAACAGTTCGAATCCGAATTGACGCACTTCCTTCGACGAACCCGCACCACTGAGGCAGGTATTGCGAGTGAGCCGCGTGATCAGCGGCGACTTCCGCGAGTAGGACGGTGCTGCCGGTACCGGTGCGACAGCAGGCCCTGCACGTCCCGGAGCGCCATCGAAGTGCAGCTCGATCTCGCTGAGCCACTGCGCCGACCGCTCCTCGAAGTCGGGCTCGCAGTCGACGCGGGAAACGAGAGCGGTTGCGCCGAGCTCGGCCAGCCGCTCGTCGAGCTTTCTGCCGAATCCGCAGAAGTCGTCGAAACTCGAATCGCCGTACGCAAGAATCGCATACCGCATTCCCGCGAGATCGGGAGCGTCGTCGCGGGTCAACGCCGCGAAGAAGGTGCTGCCGTTGTCGGGAGCGTCGCCGTCGCCGAACGTGCTCGCGACGACAAGCAGATTCGGGACATCGATCAGGCCTGCAACACCCAAATCGTTCAACGACATCGACCGCACTGCGCAGCCTGCAACTCGGAGCCGTGTGGCGCACGTTCCGGCGAACTCCTCGGCGTTGCCGGTCTGCGACGCCCACGCGACGACGACGGGTGTCCCTTCGCTTTCGCAGCCAGGATCGGTGGACTCGGGCCCTCGCGACCAGGCTCCTGCCAGCAGACCCTCGATCCATGTGCGCGTCGACGCAGAGAACGGCGCCGACGCAGGAAGCACCGGGACACCGCCGAAATCACTCGAACGAATTCCTGCGAGCATGCCGGACAGGTAGATTCGTTCGATCTCATCGAGCGGGGGCGCCTCGATATCGAGACCGATCGCCGACGCGACACGACTCGCGGGGTCGTCGATGACCTGTTCCGGCGAGTCCACCCTCGCCAACGCGACAGCACACACCTTGAATTCGGGCTGGTGAGATACGGGATCGGTTGCGTCGTTGGTCACGGCGTTGATCGCGAGGTCCTCGCCGAACTTGTCGTTCCAATGGAACGGTGCGAAGCAGTTGCCCGGGCCCACACGGTCGGTGACCACCGCGGGAAGCACCGCACGGCCACGACGCGAGGTGATCTCGACGCGATCGCCGGCGGTGATCGCCAGTCGCTGCGCGTCGTACGGGTTGACCTCGACGAACGGACCGGGCTCCAGCTTGTTGAGCTTGGCGACCCGGCCGGTCTTCGTCAGGGTGTGCCATTGATGCTGGACCCGTCCGGTATTGAGGATCAGTGGGTAATCGTCGTCGGGCAGTTCGGCGGCCGGGGCGTACGGACGCGGAAAGAAGCGGGCCCGGCCGTCCGGGGTGGCAAACACGTATCGGGGTGCGGTGCCGTCGTCGCGGACGAGCTGCGGCCGGACGGTGCCGTCGTTGAGATAACGGATGGGATTACGCGCGGCTCCTCCGGGCGGGCACGGCCACTGCACCGGAGTCCGGCGCAACCGGTCGTAGGTCACTCCACGCAGGTCGTATCCGGTGTCCGGGTTCGCGAATCCGACGATCTCCTCGAAGATCTCGTCGGCACTCGAGTAGTCGAAGGCGCTGCCGAATCCCATCGCGGCGGCAACCCGGGCAATGATCTCCCAGTCGGGAACAGCGTCGCCGATCGGATCGACGGCCTGACCGATGAGATTGAGTGTTCGGTCAGAACTTATTGTCACGTAGTCCGATTCGGACCACAGCGCTCCGGGAAGCAGGATGTCTGCGTAATCGGCGGTTTCCGTTTCGGCGAAACTGTCCTGCAGGATCACGAGTTCGGCCTTCTCGAGACCCTCGAGAACGGTCTTGCGGTTGGCGACGGTCGCTACGGGGTTG
The DNA here is from genome assembly GCF_023015605.1 of Rhodococcus sp. F64268. Lineage (NCBI taxonomy): Bacteria > Bacillati > Actinomycetota > Actinomycetes > Mycobacteriales > Nocardiaceae > Rhodococcus > Rhodococcus sp. F64268. The sequence continues at coordinate 337,614 of NZ_JALKAI010000004.1, read as the reverse complement.
GTACAGATGATCCAGCAGGCCTTGATCCCCCCGGCAGCCATCTTCTCGAACATGTCGATCGTGCCGGTCCCCACCTCGGTCCGCAACGTGCCGCGGGGGAGGCCCCACCGTTCTTCGACGAAGACGCGATCCGCCTCCGAGAGCACACTGCGCTGTCCGGGCAGACCCGGTCCCATGTAACCCATTTCGCGTCCGCCCATGGCATTGGGCTGGCCGGTAAGGGAGAACGGGCCGCTGCCGGTCCGGCAGATCGCACCGGTCGCGAGATGGAGATTGCATATCGCGTTGGTGTTCCACGTGCCGTGGATGCTCTGGTTGAGCCCCATGGTCCAGCAGCTCATCCAATTGCCTGCCTCACCGATCCACTGCGCCGCGGTCCGGATGTCACTTTCGTCGATTCCCGTGATCCGGGCGACTGCCTCCGGCGGATAGTCGGCGAGGAATTCTTCCATCGCGACCCAGCCATCGGTGTGATCGTCGATGAACTTCCGATCCACGTGACCGTTTTCGACGATGAGGTGCAGCAGACCGTTGAGTAGGGCGAGATCGGTGCCGGGGGAGATCCGCAGGAACAGGTCGGCCTTGTCGGCAGTCGCTGTGCGGCGAGGGTCGACGACGATCAACTTCGCCCCGGCCTTGACACGATCCATCATCCGCAGAAACAGGATCGGATGGCAATCGGCCATGTTGGAGCCGATCACGAAGAACACGTCGGCGTGGTCGAAATCCTCGTACGAGCCGGGTGGTCCGTCCGATCCCAGCGACTGCTTGTAACCGGTGCCTGCACCTGCCATGCACAATCGCGAGTTCGATTCGATCCCGTTGGTGCCGATGAAGCCCTTCGCCAGTTTGTTGGCCAGGTACTGCGACTCGAGAGACATCTGCCCCGACACGTAGATCGCGACGGCGTCGGGACCGTGTTCGTCGATGATGGCGTTCAAGCGACGCGCGGTGTCCGAAATCGCGGTCTCCAACGCAACCGGGACGTGATCGGCACCGCGTTCCGGGCGTACACGTGCGGTCTCGAGTCGGCCACCTCCTGCGAGCATCGCGGCGCTCGTCGCGCCTTTCGTGCACAGCCGGCCCCGGTTGGTGGGGTGTTCCTTGTCTCCGTATGCGTCGAGCACACGGCGAGTCCCGGTGCTCGGGTCGACGCCGACCTCGAGGACCATCCCGCATCCCACACCGCAATACGAGCAGGCAGTTCTCACCAAGGCGCTCGTATCCTGCATTCCCAGCTCCTGCCCGGACCGTCTCGTGAATGGCCCGGTGTCCATGCTGCGGACACGGTGTTGCGGGAGGATCAAACGCGGTGAGCACACTGTGACATCTGGCTCACGAGTCCGCACAACCCGTGTGAGGAGCCGGAAACACTCACGCCTTCGGTTGCTGATCCCACCACTTCAGGAGCTCGGCCTCGGCCTCGTCCCGATCGAGCGGCCCGCGATCGAGGCGCAGGTTCTTGAGGAACTTCCACGCCTTACCGACCTGGGGTCCTGCGGGGATCCCGAGCAGTTCCATGATCGCGTTGCCGTCGAGATCCGGACGGACCCGTGCCAGGTCCTCCTGCTCCGCGATCACGGCGATGCGATGCTCGAGATCGTCGTAGGTGGCCTGCAACGATGCGGCACGGCGCTTGTTGCGGGTGGTGCAGTCGGCGCGCACGAGTTTGTGCAGCTTCGGGAGAAGGTGCCCGGCATCGTGCACGTAGCGACGCACCGCCGAGTCCGTCCACTGTCCCTTGCCGTATCCGTGGAACCGCAGGTGCAAGAACACGAGCTGACCCACGTCCTCGACCATCTGCTTGGAATACTTCAGGGCTCGCATCCTTTTGCGGACGAGTTTCGCGCCGACCACTTCGTGGTGGTGGAAGCTCACACCGCCACCCGGCTCATTGCGTTTGGTGCCCGGCTTGCCGATGTCATGCAGGAGCGCTGCCCAGCGCAGCACCAGATCCGGGTCGCCGTCTTCGAGGTCGATCGCCTGTTTCAGAACGGTGAGTGAATGCCAGTACACGTCCTTGTGCTGGTGATGCTCGTCGATCTCGAGTTTCATCGCCGGGATCTCGGGAAGCACACGCTGCGCAAGTCCCGTTTCGACCATCACATCGATGCCTTCGAGGGGGTAGGTACCGAGAATGAGTTTGTCGAGTTCGGCCTGGACGCGTTCGGCGCTGATCCGCAGGATCTCGTCGGCCATCTCGACGATCGCCGTGTGCACCCGCTCGGTGAGGGTGAATCCGAGCTGCGACACGAAACGCGCGCCGCGCAGCATCCGCAGTGGATCGTCGTGGAAGGAGTCCTCCGGCCGCGCCGGCGTGTCGAGCACTCCCGCGACCAGCGCATCCATCCCGCCGAGTGGGTCGACGAACTCGCCGGCACCGTCGCTGCCGATCCGGACTGCCATCGCGTTGACGGTGAAGTCACGGCGCACCAGATCGTCCTCGAGCCGGGTGCCGTACTCGACGATGGGATGGCGGGTCACACGGTCGTACGCGTCGCTGCGGAACGTGGTGATCTCGATCTGTTCGGGGCCCTTCGACGCGCTCACCGTTCCGAAGTCGATTCCGGTGTCCCACTGATGGTCGGCCCAACCGCGAAGAAGTTCCTGCACGAGTTCGGGGCGGGCGTCGGTGGTGAAGTCGAGGTCGGTGCCCAATCTCCCCAGCACGGCATCGCGAACACTGCCTCCCACCAGGTACAGCTCGTGCCCCGCCTCGGCGAAACGTGCCCCGAGAGGAGCCAGGACATCCGAGAGTGCCCGCAGCGTCGAGTCGGCGCTTGCGAGCAGTCGGGCGCGGCGATCGGCGTCCGCGGTGGGAGAGTTCACGCCTCCGGACTTTACCGAGCTGCCCGTGCTCCCGGTCGGACAGGCACCGACGTGTGGCCGAACCGGGCCCGAGGTTGAAACAGCACGGTGGCCGTTACAACTACTATCGATCAGGTGTCGCCCGCAGAACGTGCCAACCGCAACCGCCGCAATCCGCGGCGGCGCGGCTCGGGCGGCAAATCACCTGTGCGCGGAGGTGTGGCGAACCCGGCTTCGACGCCGCACTCGCGGATGCGCACCGTACGGGAGACATCCGCCGGTGGTCTCGTCGTCGACGGACTCGGCGGCCCACCCGATCAATTGTGTGCCGCGCTGATCGGTCGCACCGACCGCCGTGGCCGCCTGCTGTGGTCGCTGCCGAAGGGCCACATCGAGAAGGGTGAGACAGCGGAAGAGACCGCGATGCGCGAAGTCCACGAGGAGACCGGCGTGCGCAGCAAGGTCCTCACCGAACTCGGCAGCATCGACTACTGGTTCGTGACGGAAGGACGACGAGTCCACAAGACCGTCCATCACTATCTCCTCCGTTATCTCGGGGGTGAGCTCTCCGACGCCGACATCGAGGTCACCGAGGTGGCCTGGGTGCCACTGACCGAATTGCGGACGCGGCTCGCGTACGCGGACGAGCGGAAACTCGCCGATATCGCCGATCAGCTCATCGCCGACATCGACCCCGCCTGGCTGAAGGACGCCGACGATCCGGGGGCCGCGCTCGGATGACGGTGGTGTTCTCTCGGGCCTGCGCCGCGGTCCTCGCTGCGATTGCGCTGGCCCTCGTAGCTCTGGTCGGGCCGGTCCCCGGCTCCGCAATTGCCCAGACGACCGACGAACCACAGTTCCTCCGCCTCGACATCGACCAGGTCACCCCGTCGGCGGTGTCCCTGACCAGCGGTCCGGTCGTGTCGGTGACCGGCACTGTCACCAACATCGGCGATCGCGATGTCGAAGACGTCTGGGTGCGCCTGCAGCGTGCACAGGCCGTCGCGGATTCAGCGACCCTACGCAGCGCATTGACCCTTGATCAGGCCGGATACGACACGGTCGGGGAGTTCGAGGTGGTCAGCGATCGTATCGGGCAGGGAGACACCGAGGAATTCACTCTCGAACTGCCGCTTCGCTCCGATCTCGTCCCCTCCCTCGACATCGCCGAGCCGGGTGTGTACCCGCTGCTCGTCAACGTCAACGGTGTCCCCGAATACGGTGGCCAGGCGCGCCTCGACGACGCCCGGTTCCTGCTTCCGGTCCTGGGGGTGCCCGCCGCGGACGAGGTCGGTACCGGTACCGATGAGAGCACCGACACGAGCGGCGCCACCTCGCTCGGGGAAACGTCCGCCGAAGCCAGGGAGAAGGCATTCCCCGCGGTAGCACCCGAGGGGTCGACGCCCGTCCCGACCACCGTGCTCTGGCCACTCGCCGATCGACCCCGGATAGCAGCGGGAGTACCCGGATCGGCAACCGATCCGGTCCGTCTCGTCGACGACGATCTTGCAACCTCGCTGGCCGACGGCGGCCGTCTCGACGGGTTGCTCCGTGTCGCGGAAGAGGTCGTGCAGAACGAGCAGCAGGTCGGCGACGCAATGTGCCTCGCGATCGACCCGGACCTGCTGGTCACGGTCGCGAACATGACACGCGACTATCTGGTGGTTGCTGATCCCGCCGACCCGATCGGCGACGCAGAGCCCGGCACGGGCACCGACGCGGCGATCTCATGGCTGGAGCGGTTGCGGGCGCTGTCGGCGCGGATGTGCACGACCGCCGTGCCGTACGCCCAGACAGATCTCACGGCGCTCGCCGAGACCGGCGAGCCGTCACTGATCGAATCCGCGCTCACCTCGCCCACCGAGATCATCGACACGACCCTGGGTATCTCTTCCGTGAGTTCGGTGGTCTGGCCCGACTCCGGCGTACTCACCGAGAAAGCGGGCACGATGATCGCGGCGAACGGTCCGGTGACCGCGTTGCTCGCCGACGATGCCGTGCAGAACACCGATGCCGGCGCTGCGGGTGTCCGCATCAGCGGCGTGGACGGACTCACAGCGAGTCTGTTCGACAGTGCCGCGGGTGCTGCACTCGCTGCCATGGGCGACGATCCGCAGACACCCTCGTACGTGCCCGAATCGTCGCGCTACACACTCACCGACGATTCGACGACTGCCCGACTCCAGGACGCGCTCGGCGCCATCGCCTGGCCTGCCCTGAATTCGTCGTCGGAGTCGGCACCGTCGGCCGGGCCGGATTCGCTGGTGCTCGCGCCGCCACAGGTGTGGTCCGTATCCGCCGACGATGCTGCTCGGACCCTGTCCATGGTGTCGACCCTGATGAAATCAGGACTCGCAACGGCACAGTCGTTCCAGTCGATGCTCTCTGCCGCCGCTGCGACCGGCAGCGACCCGGTCGCGTCACTGCTGACGTATCCGGAACAGGCGATCACCGACGGTGCGCCTGCGCCGGTGGTTCACGAGGCCTCCGCACAGATGCCGCGTCTCGACGGGCTCGAGGACGCCTTCGTCGAAGACCCGCAGGCCCAGCTCACCCCGAGTGCGTTCACCGCGCCGCTGCGGAACGACATGCTGCGCTCGATGACGCTGGCCGGGCGGCGCGGCACCGATCCGGATGCGGCCGCTGCAGTTGCCGAGCAGCGAGCGACGGAGGTGCGCGAGGCCGTCGATCGGATGTTCGACTCGGTCACGGTGCTCGCGCCGGGCGGCGTCTTCACTCTCACGTCGGAGCAGAGCCCGCTGCTGCTCGTGGCCCGTAACGATCTCCCCGTGGGCATCAACGTCCGGTTGCACGTCGACGTGCCCGCAGCAATGGACATCACCGACATCGGCCCCACCCAGCTTCCGCCGAGAGGGAGTCGCACCCTCACGGTGCCTGCCGAGATCAGCGACTCGAGAAAGATCGAGGTCGAGTTCGCGCTCACGACCGAGTCCGGTCTGTCACTCGGCAGCCCCACGCAGGTCACGGTACGTTCCAATGCGTACGGCCAGATCCTCGCCATCGTCACAGGCTGTGCGGGAGCACTCCTGTTGTTCCTGGCGGGGCGGAGACTTCTGCACAGGTTCCGGGGGGAGCCGGATCCGGCCGATGAACGATTGGGAGAGAAATGACCGGGAACCCCACCCGTACCGGTGCCGGGGAGCATCAGGGGCCGACGAGTTCCCCGGATGTCACGGGTCCGACGACGTCTCCCGACCTCACCGGGGCGCCTCGATCCGGCAGGGCGCAGAGCCTGCTCGCCGCGACCGGGTCGATCGCGATCGCCACCCTGATCAGTCGCATCACGGGCTTCCTCAAGCAACTCCTCATTCTCACGTTGCTCGGCGCCGGGGTCGCGAGCTCGTTCACGGTCGCTCACCAGATCCCGAACATGATCTCCGAGCTCGTGCTCGGGGCCGTGCTCACCTCGATCGTGGTGCCGGTTCTCGTCCGCGCCGAACGGGAGGACCCCGACGGCGGTGAGGCCTTCATCCGGCGGTTGTTCACTGCCGCGCTGGTGCTCCTCGGCACCGCGACGGTGCTTGCCGTCGCAGCGGCCCCGCTCCTGACGACGCACGTCTTCCTCGACGATTCGGGGGAGGTCTCGACGTCGCTGACCACGGCGCTGTCGTATCTACTGTTGCCCGCGATCGTGTTCTACGGCATGTCGGGCCTGTTCACAGGCATCCTCAACACCCGGCAAGTGTTCAAGCCCGGCGCGTGGGCACCGGTGCTGAACAACATCGTCGTGCTGTCCGTGCTCGTTCTCTACTACCTGATGCCCGGCGAGATCACTCTCGACCCGGTACGAATGAGCGATCCGAAACTGCTGGTCCTCGGGATCGGGGTGCTGCTCGGTGTCGTCACTCAGGCCATGAGTCTGGTCCCCGCGTTGCGCAGGGAAGGCATCAACCTCAAGCCCCTGTGGGGGCTCGACGACCGGCTCCGCCAGTTCGGTGGCATGGCCGCGGCGATCATCATGTACGTACTGATCAGCCAGGCCGGCATGGTCTTCGCGACACGGGTGTCGTCGGGCGCCGACGAAGCAGGCCCCGCCATCTACAACAATGCGTGGCTGCTCCTGCAGTTGCCCTACGGCGTGCTGGGCGTCACCGTGCTCACCGCGATCATGCCGAGACTGAGCCGAAACGCCGCCGACGGCGACACACCCGCCGTCGTCGACGATCTCTCCGTCGCGACACGCCTGACGATGATCTCGCTCATCCCCATCGTCACCTTCCTCACGATCGCCGGACCCCAGATCGGCGAAGCACTGTACGGCTACGGAAACTTCGGTAGCGGCAATGCCGAGCTGCTCGGTCGCGCAGTGAGCTGGTCTGCGTTCACGCTCATCCCGTATTCGCTCGTGCTGATCCACCTCCGCGTGTTCTATGCGAGAGAGCAGGCGTGGACACCCACGTGGATCATTCTGGGCATCACCGCTGTCAAGATCGGGTTGTCGGCGCTGGCACCGGTCATCGCGAGCGACGGCAGTCAGGTCGTCGTCTTCCTCGGGGTCGCAACGGGTATTGCCTTCACGGTCGGCGCGTTCATCGGTGGATTCCTGCTGCATCGCACACTCGGCAACCTGCAGATGGCGAATGTCGGGCGGACTGTTTGGCACGTGGTGTTCGCGTCGGCTGCCGCTGCCGCTGTGGTGTTGCTCGCCGACACGCTGCTCCAGCTCGACGCACTGAGTGAGCGGTTCGGCGGTGTCGGTTCCTTTGTGCGGGTCGGCATCACCGGGGTCCTTATGGTCCTGGTCGCCCTCGTAGGCATGTGGTTGCTGAAGGTTCCGGAGATCCTCTCGATCGAAGCCATGATCCGTCGCAAGGTGGGTGCGCGGCGCGGCGACGCACCGGACGACACGCCGGGATCTGCCGACGCTCTTCCGACGTCACCGCCGCCGACCGGGCCACTCCCCGCCCCTCGCCGCCACGACTACCCCGAAACCGATGTGGAGCGCACCGTCGTGCTCCCACGTATCGACTACGGGGAGTACGGAGTCGGGCCGTACGACGCGATCACAGAGGTCATTCCCGCGGTTCGGGACTTGCCCCGTCCCGTCGATCGCCGGGCGCAACTCCCGTACCCTGGTCAACAGATTCGACCCGGGCGGCGTGAACCTCGATACTTCGTGGCTCCCGGCGATCCCCGCCTCCGTACGGATAGCGGACGAGTCGACAACGAAGGAGTAAGGGTGAGCGACGACCACGCTGCCGGCAAGTCCGCGCTCGATTCAGCGAACCGGAACAACACCGGCTCCGCTGCCGAAGGCTCGAAGGCCGCCGCCGGTTCGACGGGCGCCGCAAACCGTACCTCCGCGTCCGGGGCCCGGAACCCGGATGCCGGACGGCCGCGCGATCCCCACACCGACACGGGTGTCATCCCGATCGGTTCGCCGCAGCTGCCGCCGGTTCGGGTGTCGGGCAGCGCACCTCGTCGCACGATGCGCGGACCCGAGCTCATCGCGGGCGCATCGGTCGCGGGAGGACGCTATCGGCTGCTTGCTCCACACGGGGGAGCACGGGGACTGCGATTCTGGCAGGCGCTCGACGTCAAGCTCGACCGCGAAGTGGCTCTGACCTTCGTCGACGCCGACCAGCGCGCCGCCGATGCGAGCGGCCCCGATTCTCCTCAGGCCGTGCTGTCCCGCTCGCTCCGGCTCGGACGCATCAACTCGCCGGGTCTCGCACGAGTGCTCGACGTCGTCCGTGGCAGCTCGGGGGGCATCGTTGTCGCCGAGTGGACCCCGGGTCGGTCGCTGAAGGAAATGTCGACCACCGAGCCGTCACCGATCGGCGCGGCTCGTGCCGTGCGCGCGCTTGCCGCGGCAGCCGAGGCCACCCACCGCGGTGGCAGCGCATTGTCGATCGATCACCCCGACCGGATCCGCATCAGTGTCGCGGGCGACGCGGTTCTCGCGTTCCCGGCCACGTTCTCCGACGCCGACGCGATCTCCGACGTCCACGGCCTCGGCGCGACCCTGTACGGGCTGATCACCGGCCGGTGGCCGATCGACGAACCCGGTAACCCGGGTGCCCCCAAGGCAGCTCCGGCACGCGGTGGCGGCACGGTCGGCGGGATGCCGATCGCCGAGCGCGGTCCCGACGGTGTTCCCGTCGAACCTCGCGCGATCCGTCCGGATGTCCCCTTCGAGATCTCCGCGGTCGCGGTGCGTGCGCTGTCCACCGACGGTGGTATCCGGACGGCCGCGACGGTGCAGCACATCCTCGACCAGGCGTCGGTGGTCGACCAGAAGACCGACATGATCCCCGCGCTGCGGCTCGGGCAGCGAACCGCAGCCGCCGAGAGCCATGCCCTCGCCGACCCGGAAGCGCTCGCGCAGAAGAAGAAGCACTCCGAGCGGATGCTCATGGCGCTCGTCGGACTCGGCATCGTCACCGTGATCATCCTCGCGTTGATCGGCTGGTGGATCACCAATCTTCTTGCCGGCGATTCCAACGATGCCCCGTTGACGAGCCAGGAATTCGGGCTCACCCCGACGTCCGAGGCTCCGGTGGCCGCGGGCGCGGGTGAAGGCACAGAATCCGCGGCGCCGGTTGCTCCGGTGGCCGCCGGGCCGGTCGCCGCGACGTCGGTGGCGGTGTTCTCTCCGCAGGGCACCCCCGATTCTCCGGCGACCGCATCGCAGGCCATCGACGGCGATCCGAGTACCAAGTGGAGCACCGACGCCTACTTCGATCCGTTCCCGTCGCTCAAGAACGGTGTGGGCCTGCTGGTCACGCTTGCCGACACTTCCACGCTGTCGTCGGTGACCGTCACGACGGATTCGCCGGGAACGGTGCTCGAAGTGCGCAGTGCACCGTCGGCTCAGTCGTCTCTTGATCAGACCCAGGTGATCGGTTCTGCCACACTCGATTCGGGCGAGACCGAGATTCCGGTCGAGGCCGACGGCGGCACATCGCATGTGTTGTTGTGGATCACCGATCTGAGCACGAGCAGCGGCGGTCACAAGAGCACGATCTCCGAGGTCACCTTCACCGCGGCGAAGTAGGCCCCGCACAGCGGGAATCATCCGGCAAATCGGATACCATCCGCGCGTGCGAATTTTCGGGGGGATCGCAAAAGTCGCTGTGCCCGACATCGGAGAGATGTCGGATGCAGAGTTGTTGTCGGCTCATGTCGGAGGGGACAGGGCCGCGTTCGAGGCGTTGATATCACGGCACCGCGACCGTCTGTGGCAGGTCGCCAAGCGCACGAGTTACTCGGACGAGGACGCAGCCGATGCAATGCAGGATGCGATGCTCTCGGCGCACCGGATGGCCGCCACGTACCGCAATGATGCCGCCGTGCGAAGCTGGCTGCACTCCATCGTCGTCAACGCGTGCCTGGACCGCATTCGCCGCAATCGGGTACGTCCGAGCGCGGCACGCTATCCCGATGGTGTCGAGCGGATCCGCGATGAGCACGATCGGATTTCCGATCTCGAGACCACCCTCGACGTGCGAGCCGCGTTGTTCGCGCTCCCACCCGAGCAACGCGCCGCGGTGGTGGCCGTGGACGTCGAAGGCTATTCGGTGAGAGAGGCAGCTCGCAGGCTCGGTGTCCCCGAGGGCACGATCAAGAGCCGATGCGCACGCGGCCGAAAGAAACTTGCCTTCGTTCTCGACGACCTTCGATTCAGAGGGAACCGATCGTGAACCGCGTACGTCCTACTCTGGTGAGGGCACCCGAGCCGCCGAGGAGGAATGCGTATGAACGAGGACGAGTTTCCACGTCCGCCGTACTCCGACGACCTACTCGCTGATCTCCACGCCGGGGCATTGGACGACGAACTGGCCGATCGGCTGTGGCCGCTGGTACGGCAGGACCACCACGCCATGGCCGTGATCGACCGGCTCGATGCCGTGCAGGCACGACTACGCGAGTGGGGTGATGAACCCGCTGCCGAACCCATACCGCACGATGTCGCACTGCGTCTCGACGCGACACTGCACAGCCTCGGGCAGCGTCACGGAACGCGACGGCTCGACCGACGGGTCCTTGCGGTGGCGGGGATCGGTGCCGCGGCGGTCCTCGCGGTCGTGTTCGCCCTCGTCTTCCGCGGAATCGGCGCTGCCGAGGACGCCGTCGGACCGCCGCTCGCATCCGGTACCTCACTGTCACAGGATGATTCCCCTTCCGGGACGAACGCACTGACTCCGGCATCCTTGCGAGAGATCGTCGGCTCCACGGGTCTCGGGCCGCTGGCCGAGATGAATCGCCTGGGAGACTGTCTGTCGGCTAACGGATTCGATCCGGACAGCAGGATTCTCGGTTCACGCGAGATCCGGGTGGACGATTCCGATGCCATCGCAATTCTGCTCGCCGGCCCGCAGTCACCGCAGATCACGGCACTCGTGGTGGGCACCGGGTGCGGAGCCACCGATCCCGCGACGATCCGGGTCGAGGTTCTGGGGTGATTCCGGCCGGTCAGCCTTCGGCGGCGGGCAGCAACAACTCGAGGATCCTCGCTCGTAGTTCCGGGGTGTCGTCTTCGGCGGCGATGAGCCCTGCGAAGAGCGCCGAACCCGCCGCCATCACCAGGATCGCGCGGGCATCGATCTCGGAGTCGTGACCCGTCTCGCCGGCGAACAGGGCCGTGCTCGGTCCACTGAAGGTGCGCCACAGCGCGTTCCGGAGGTCGGCGTGATCACGTAGTGCGGCAAGCAGTCCGGGCAGGGCAGCACGCACATCGGGCCGGGAGAAGAGTTCCACACTGCCGGTGACGACCCATTCGATCCAGCCCCGGCGATCGATCCCCGTGTACGGCTCGAGATCAGGTGCTGCTCCGAGCAGCGCGTGGAGAACCAGGTGTGCCTTGGTGGGCCAGCGCCGCGTCAAGGTCGCGCGGCCGACACCGGCGCGTGCGGCGAGTGCGCGCATACTCAGTCCGTCCCAGCCGACCTCGACGAGCATCTCTCGGGCAGCGGCCAGTACTTCGGCGTCGATTCGAGGGTCGCGGGGACGCCCGGGAGCAGCATCGGACATACAGCCTGTATTTCTCTTCGGACAGATCGTGGCGTCAGCGGCGCCGCGCGCGTTATAGTCGGATCCTAATTACGGTACCACTGGCATCGAAAGTAGGGGCATGACTTCGCCGCGACCCACCGTGTTCGAGCCCGCCCGGCTCGGACCTCTCACCCTCCGCAACCGAATCATCAAAGCCGCCACGTTCGAAGGCGTCATGCCTCGCGGAGCGGTCAGCGATGAACTCATCGAGTTCCACGCCGAAGTCGCGCGAGGCGGAACAGCGCTGACCACCGTCGCCTACTGTTCGGTGTCCGCGAGCGGTCGCGTCCACCGCGACACGCTCGTTCTCGACAGGGCATCCATTCCCGGCCTTCGGCGCCTCACCGATGCCGTCCACGCTGAGGGAGCACTCGCGTCCGCGCAGATCGGTCACGCCGGCCTCGTCGCCAACCAGATCTCGAACGGCATGAGCACCCTCGCCCCGTCGACGCGGATCAGCGCACCCGCAATGGGTCTCGTCCGCGGCGCATCGCTCGCGCAACTCGACGAGATCGTCGAATGCTACGCATCAGCGGCCCGCAATGCGGTCGAGGCGGGCTTCGACGCCGTCGAGGTCCATCTCGGCCACAACTACCTCCTGAGCTCTTTCATGAGCCCGAACCTCAACAAGCGCAAGGATTGCTACGGCGGCAGCATCGCCAACCGCACGGCATATCCGCGCCGGGTGCTCGAAGCGGTACGACGCGCGGTGGGGGACAAGATTGCCGTCATCGCGAAGTTCAACATGACAGACGGAGTCCCCAAGGGATTGTGGCTCGACGAGTCGCTGCCCATGGCACGACTCATCGAATCCGACGGCCACATCGACGCAATGCAACTCACGGGCGGCAGCTCCCTCCTGAACGGCATGTACTTCTTCCGCGGCGACGTCCCGATGAAGGAATTCGTCGCGTCGCAGCCCAAGGTTGTCGGGTGGGGCCTGAAGGTCTACGGGCCGAAGATCTTCCCGAAACTTCCGTTCGAAGAAGCCTTCTTCCTGCCGATGGCCCGCCAGTTCCGGTCGGAGCTGTCGCTGCCCCTCATCCTGCTCGGCGGCATCAACCGCCTCGACACGATCGAGACCGCTCTGGACGAGGGGTTCGAGTTCGTCGCGATGGGCCGAGCTCTACTGCGAGACCCGGATGTGGTCGACAAGTTCCGCAATGCGACCGCGCACGAGGGGCTGTGCATCCACTGCAACAAGTGCATGCCGACCATCTACACCGGCACCCACTGCGTCATCCGCAGAACGTTGGAGGACGTCCCCACGACTGCTTGAGGGTCCGTCACACACCGTCCTGATCGGGTACTTCGGGGGGACGACGCGGGATCGTCCGCACCAACTGTGGCGTGAGGCACGGCGAGCAGGGAACAACACCGTTTACCCTGGTGTTGATACTTGAAGCTCGGCCGTGGCCTCACCTGCACGGACGACTGTGGCCGCTGACTGCGTCCCACCCACAGCACCCCACCCAGGAAGGTTCGCATGACGACTTCGCCCACGATCCACGACCTCATCATCGTCGGCTCGGGACCGGCGGGATACACCGCGTCGATCTACGCGGCTCGTGCCGAACTCTCGCCGCTCGTGTTCGAAGGAACCCAGTTCGGTGGCGAACTCATGACCACCACCGAGGTCGAGAACTTCCCGGGCTTCCGCGAAGGGATCATGGGCCCAGAGCTGATGGATCAGATGCGGGAACAAGCTCTGCGATTCGGCGCCGATATCCGCACCGAGGACGTCGAAGAGATGGATCTGCGGGGCCCGATCAAGACCGTCGTCGCGAACGGCGAGACCTACAGCGCCCGCGCGGTCATCCTCGCGATGGGCGCCGAGCCGCGCTACCTGGGAGTGCCGGGGGAGGAGAAACTCCTCGGCCGCGGCGTTTCCGCGTGTGCCACATGCGACGGCTTCTTCTTCCGCGATCAGGACATCGCCGTCGTCGGTGGCGGCGACTCCGCGATGGAAGAGGCCACGTTCCTCACCCGCTTCGCACGAAGCGTCACCCTCATCCACCGGCGCGAAGAGTTCCGCGCTTCGAAGATCATGCTCGAGCGTGCACGCGCGAACGAGAAGATCCGATTCCTCACCAATGCCACCGTCGCCGAGGTCCAGGGTGAGAACAGTGTCACCAACCTCGTCGTCGAAGACACTGTGACGGGCGAGCGCAGCGATCTCGCCGTGACCGGTCTGTTCGTCGCCGTCGGCCACGATCCGCGGAGTTCGCTGGTCGCGGGCCAGGTCGATCTCGACGACGAAGGCTATGTGCTGGTTTCCGCACCCGGCACGGCGACATCCGTGCCCGGTGTCTTCGCGGCCGGCGATCTCGTCGACCACACGTACCGCCAGGCGATCACTGCCGCGGGCACGGGCTGCTCCGCTTCCATCGACGCCGAACGCTGGCTCGTCGCCAATCGCGAAGCGGCCGAGCCGGTCGCTGCCCAGGCATAGAGCGCTCTTCTCGATCCCAACCATCACTGCGCAGGAGAACAACATGGCAAACACCGTCAACATCACCGACTCGTCCTTCGTCGAAGACGTCCTGCAGGCCGACAAGCCTGTGCTCGTCGACTTCTGGGCGACGTGGTGCGGTCCCTGCAAGATGGTCGCCCCGGTCCTCGAGGAAATCGCGGGGGAGCACGGCGAGAAGCTGACCGTCGCCAAGCTCGACATCGATGCCAACCCGTCGTCCGCACGCGACTACCAGGTGATGTCCATTCCCACGATGATCCTGTTCTCCGGCGGCAAGCCCGTGAAGACGATCGTGGGGGCGAAGGGGAAAGCGGCGTTGCTCCGGGAGCTCGACGAGGTCCTGTAGTAACGTCCCAGGATCGAGCGCCCGTGGACATGGTCTCGGGCGTATCTGAGACAATTCCGTTCGATGCTGCCCCGCGCGTGCTGGGCACTCCGGTCAGCACGGAAAGGCCCCCACACATGCGCCCTCTTCGTCACGGCGATCACGGCCCTGCTGTAGCCGAGATCAGGAACACCCTGGCCGGATTGGGGTTTCTTCACGGCGGAGCCGAGGTCGCCGACGAATGGGTCGGCTCCGACGTCACCTTCGATCATGAGCTCGACGGTGCCGTGCGCGCCTTCCAGCAACAGCGTGGCCTGCTCGTCGACGGCATCGTCGGCCCCGCAACGTATCGGTCGCTGAAGGAAGCGTCGTACCGTCTCGGTGCACGCACACTGATCTATCAGCTTTCGGCGCCCCTCTACGGGGACGACGTCGCAGCACTGCAGACGCGCCTTCAGGATCTCGGGTTCTACGTCGACCGGGTCGATGGATACTTCGGCCCCCGCACGCACGCCGGTCTCAGCTCGTTCCAGAAGGAGATCGGCCTCGCACCCGATGGCATCTGCGGACCCGAGACCCTGCGAGCACTCGAGCTACTCGGCACGCGAGTGTCGGGGGGGTCGCCGCACGCCATCAGTGAGGAGGAGATCGTCCGGCGGTCCGGTCCGCAGCTCAGCGGCAAACGGATCGTCATCGATCCGGGTCTCGGTGGTAACCACCACGGGATCGTTCTCCGCAGCCCGCACGGCACCATCTCGGAAGCGGACATCCTGTGGGATCTCGCTCGCAGGCTCGAAGGGCGCATGGCGGCCACCGGCATGGAGACTTTCCTGTCGCGGCCCTATCATGCGAACCCGACAGACATCGAGCGCGCCGGTACCTCCAACGCGTTCGGCGCCGACCTGATGATCTCGCTGCGCTGCGATGCGAGTTCGAATCCGGTGGCGAGCGGAATCGCCAGTTTCCACTACGGCAATTCGCACGGCTCCGAATCGATGATCGGGCAGGTCCTCACCGGGTACATCCAGCGTGAGATCGTCGCGCGCACCCCTCTCCAGGATTGCCGCAGTCACGGACGAACCTGGGATCTGCTGCGGCTGACGAACATGCCGACCATCCAGATCGATCTCGGCTACCTCACCAACGCACACGACGCGATGGTGCTCGCCGACCCGCGCCACCGCGACACGATCGCCGAGGCGGTACTCATCGCTGTCAAGCGCCTGTACCTGCTCGGTCAGGACGACCAGCCGACCGGGACGTACACCTTCGCCGAGTTGCTCGCAGAAGAGCTGTCGATCACCGAGACGCGGTAAGTCTCACTCGCAACATGGAGAGGCCCCCTCAGCTGAGGGGGCCTCTCCATTTGTATGAGGAAGCTACTGCACACCCACCGTCGCCCTGCCGGCAAAATCCTCGACAGTGATCGAGGCGGCTTCGATCAGCCGATCCAAGGCAGCTTCGACCTCTTCCTTCCAGCCGTGGTCGCGGTCGAGCTCGAGTCGCAGGCGCGGATACCGGTGATGAGGCGCGACCACATCGAACCCCATGTCCTCGAGGAAATCAGCGGAGATCATGCACTCGTGCGGCGAGCAGGTGTTCGCCACCGTTGCCGACGGAGTATCACCGAACGAATCCGCAACAGGATCCGGTCTTATGCCGAACGCTTCGAGCGCACGCACGTTCCGGCGTACGAGGTCGTCCACGACGGCGCGAATCAGATCGGCTCCCACTGCGAGTCCCCGGGCATGCGGTTCGATTCGCATGGTTGTCAGGAGGATCGCGTCGGCGCTCACCGGCGAAGTGGGAAACAATTGCGCACGCGGAACCATATTGGGCGGCGCGTAGAACGCGCACGCGGCCACCTTGTCGCCGACGGTCGCGATCTGCGCGCAGGAACCCCACTGCAGCATGACCGTCGACAGCCACGCCTCCTTCTCGAACTCGGGGTCCGAGAATCCGCGCGCCTCAGCGACAGTGTCGGGGTCCATCTCCCAGAACACACACCGACGGGAGTGCCGCGGCAACCGATCGATACCGCTCAAGGAGAGCGGTGTGACTCGTGTCGACACGCGATTCCTTCGCCTCCACCTCTGGTCTAGACAGTCGTCCTGCTCCGGTGGGGAGTCAAGAAGGGTTCTGCTGCGATTCCATCAGGGTCACGATGCGTTCGAGATCGTCGACCGACCCGAACTCCACCACGATCTTGCCCTTCCGCTTGCCGAGACTGACCGTGACGCGGGTGTCGAACGACGACGACAGCCGTTCAGCGACGTCCTGCAATCCGGGCATCTGGATCGGCTTCCGCCGCACAGGAGCCGCCACGTCGGGTGTGCCTGCCCGATTCGCGAGGACGACGGCTTCCTCGGTGGCACGGACCGACATACCTTCGGCCACGATGCGCGCGGCGAGCACTTCCTGGGCGTCCGCTCCGGCCTCGAGGGAGAGCAGCGCGCGAGCGTGACCCGCGGAGAGCACCCCCGCCGCGACGCGACGTTGGACGGCAATGGGAAGTTTGAGGAGCCGGATCATGTTGGTGACCACGGGACGGGAGCGGCCGATACGCGCTGCGAGTTCCTCGTGGGTGACTTCGAACTCTTCGAGCAGCTGTTGGTACGCGGCGGCCTCTTCGAGCGGATTGAGCTGCACACGATGGATGTTCTCGAGGAGCGCATCTCGGAGGAGGGCGTGGTCCTCGGTGTCGCGAACGATCGCGGAGATGGTTTCGAGCTCGGCCTGCTGCGCCGCGCGCCAACGCCGCTCGCCCATGATGAGCTGGAACCGGTCGTCGTCGATCCGGCGCACGACGATCGGCTGCATGAGCCCGAACTCGCGGATCGAGTGTACGAGCTCACCCAGCGCCTCCTCGTCGAATACCTGACGCGGCTGCTTCGGGTTCCGCTCGATGCGGTCGATCGGGATCTCGAGGTATACCGCCCCGGTGGGGGAGGGGAGGGGTTCGGCGGTATCGGGCAGCTCCGACGCGTTCGTTTCCGTGTCGGGGTCGACAGGTTCGGACGCTGCCGGCTCGGTCTTCCCGCTGGCGGCCGGCGTCCCGTCACCGATGATCACATCGGCCGCTGCGGTCCCGAGACCCGACGGGGAGATGGTGAAGCCGGAGCTACTTCCCGGACGCCGTGCCTGCGTCTTGATGACCGGCGACTTCTTCGCGGATGCGGGAGCGGCTGTATCCGCCTTGGTGGTGGTGCCTGTGGCGGGTGCAGGATCGTCGGGGCTCTCGACGGGAGGGCCCGTCGGAATCAATGCCGCCAAACCGCGCCCAAGCCCACCCTTGCGTGTCGCACTCATCGGTTCCCCTGGTTGTCCTGAATCCCACGTGCCGCCAGTTCGCGCCCTGCGTCGAGGTAACTCATTGCACCGCGCGAACCTGGATCGTAGTCGAGAACCGTCGTCCCGTATCCGGGAGCTTCGGAGACTTTCACACTGCGCGGGATCACCGATCGGAGCACTGCGCCGCCGAAGTGCTGACGGACCTCCGCTGCGACCTGATCCGCGAGCTTGGTCCGACCGTCGTACATGGTCAGGAGAACGGTCGACACGTGCAGCGCAGGATTGAGATGTGACTGTACGAGTTCGATGTTGCGGAGCAACTGGCCGACACCTTCGAGTGCGTAGTACTCGCACTGAATGGGAATCAAGACTTCCTTCGCAGCGACCAATGCGTTCACTGTGAGCAGTCCGAGCGACGGCGGACAATCGATGATGACGTAGTCGTATTCGCGGTCGCCAAGGGCTTCCTTCGTGATCGCGTTGCGGAGTCTGTTCTCGCGCGCGACCATCGAGACGAGTTCGATCTCGGCGCCCGCCAGATCGATCGTCGCCGGAATGCAGAAAAGTCGTTCACTGTGAGGACTCTGTTGCACGGCCTCCGCGGCGGTCACCTCACCGAGCAGAATCTCGTAACTCGACGGAATGCCGGAGTGATGGGGCACTCCCAATGCTGTGCTCGCGTTGCCTTGAGGGTCGAGGTCGATGACGAGGACGGTGAGCCCTTGGACCGCGAGGGCGGCGGCAAGGTTGACGGCCGTTGTCGTCTTACCGACGCCACCCTTCTGATTTGCGATGGTGAGGACGCGACGTTCGGGTGGTCTGGGGAGTGCGCTCGCTTCACTCGGGTGCAGAACCTGACTCGCGCGATGCGCAGCCGCGCCGATCGGGGTGTCCATCGACGAGAATGTGTCGACGGGGACCGGAAAGAAGTCGTCGTCGTTTGCGACCTCGGTTTCACGTGAAACAGCGGATTCAGATCCACCCGACATAGAACGCTCCTTAAACATAGATCCGCTCGGTTCGCACGCTACATCCTTCACGCTTCCGACACTTGCTATGCGCGGCGGTTGCAGACGAAGACGTGGCCTCGCAAGGATCACCTGGACGGAGTTCTGCACAGCGCATCACCGACACTTGGCGCACATCCACTTCTTCGCTCGCGCTCAAGTATGTCAAAAGAATTCCCGGAGGTGTCGTCGACACCTCGTCGTCGTTGTTTCACGTGAAACGTACGTCAGGAGGTTTCACGTGAAACCAGGCCGGGGGCGCCGCACTGTTTCACGTGAAACATCACCTTGGGAGGTCTCAACCAAATCTCGGGAGTCCGTACCCATTTCGAAAAGTGTTACGAAACAAGGTAATTCGAACATTGATATCGAAACTTACTGCACAGCAATATCTTTCATGTACGCGGCACATTCATTGCCGCGAATCGACCTGGACCGTCACAGTGACGAAAGTGAGGATGGGTATCCGGATGTCCTCCCGCAACACCTTCTTGCGCGATCAGACCCCCGAAAGGGACGTCCGGGTTCGAGATCTACACCGCCTCGAATCGAAGAACCCCTCCGACTACCGCGGGGGAGGGGAGGGGTTCTGTTTCACGTGAAACCGCTCAGCGCTTCCGGCGTCGCTGAGGCTTGGCGATCCGCTCGGCTTTCACCACAAGCGTAGGAACCTCGAGGAGATCAGCACCGCACTCGAGTACCTCGAGGTTTCCCGCTCCAAGCTTGGCGAGTTCGTCGCGATCCCGTTCGATCTCTTCGGCCGCTGAACTTCCCTTGAGCGCGAGCATTCGACCACCCTCATGAATGAGGGGAATAGACCACTTGGCGAGTTTGGCGAGCGGTGCCACAGCCCGAGACGTGACTACATCGGCACCGCCCGCTTCGTGAATCACACCCGGTTGCTCGGCGCGGCCGCGCACCACGAGCACATTCTCCAGATCGTGTGTCTCGACGAACTCCGCGAGATATACCGAACGACGCAACAACGGCTCGACGAGCGTCACCCGCAGATCGGGCCTGGCGATTGCCAGCGGAATACCGGGGAGGCCGGCCCCACTTCCGACATCCACAACTCTCTCGTCCGCTTCGATCAATTCACCGAGAACCGCGCAGTTGAGGATGTGCCGCTCCCACAGCCGTGGAACTTCGCGAGGGCCGATGAGTCCGCGTTCGACACCGTCTGTCGACAACGACTCGTGGTAGCGCTGCGCAAGGTCGAATCGGTCACCGAAGACGCGGTGAGCGATTGCGAGAAAGTCGGAGTCTTCGTGTTCCACGTGAAACATCCTCTCCCGGAAACGGGTAGTGCAACAAGCAGTAGTGCAACAAGCAATGGACCGACCTGTCGCGTCCACCGATGAAAAGAGGAGCCCGGGCCGGCCGGGCTCCTCTTCGAATCAACTGTCGATCAATCTCGGATGATCACGACTCGCCGGTTGGGCTCAGCGCCCTCGCTCTCGCTGGACACGCCGTCGATCTGAGCAACGGCGTCGTGCACGATCTTGCGCTCGAACGGCGTCATCGGGGTCAATTCCTCGCGCTCACCCGACTCGAGAACCCGCTTGGCGGCCGACGTACCGAGAGCGCTCAGTTCGGACCGCTTGCCCGCGCGCCAGCCGGCAACATCGAGCATCAGTTTGCTGCGTTCACCGGTGGCCTGCTGAACTGCCAGTCGCGTGAGCTCCTGGAGCGCGTCCAGAACCTCGCCGCTCCGTCCCACGAGCTTGGACAGATCCTTGCCCCCGTCGATGCTGACCACCGCACGGTCGCCCTCGACGTCCAGATCGATGTCGCCGTCGAAATCGAGTACGTCGAGCAACTGTTCGAGGTAGTCGCCGGCGATCTCGCCCTCTTCGATCAGATCATCGTCGTCATCCACGCCGAGTTCTGCATCCTGAGCCTCGGTGGTCACCTCGAGGTCCTCCTGTGCCTTGTCCAGGTCACTGGCCATATTCAGCTCTCTTCTACTTCGATCAGCGCCGCTTGCGCTTGGAGTTCTTGGGACGGCTGCCAGGCTTCGGCGCACTCCCGCCGGAAGTCTTTCCGCTCTGGGGATCGGTCTTCTTCAGCGACACATCCGGGGCCTGTGCAGTGTCATCGTTGCTCGATGAATCCTCGGACGGAGATTCGGCAGCCACCGGTGCGGCAGCTCCGCCGCCCTTCTTCTTGTTCTTGGTCGGCCGTGCCCCCGGCTTGGGTGCATTCTCGTTCCGGCGCGCAAGCGCCGCCTCACGCTTCGCTTCTTCCTCGCTGTCGATCCGCCGGAAGACGATGTGCTGCTGACCGTAGGTCCAGACGTTGTTGCTCACCCAGTAGAGAAGGATCGCGATGGGCAGGAACGGGCCACCGACGAGCACACCCAGGGGGAACACGTACAGGGCCAGCTTGTTCATGATGGCAGCCTGAGGTGCGGCTGCGGCTTGAGCGCTCTGCCTGGCCACCGAAGCACGCGAGTTGAAGTGCGTGGCAATACCCGCGATCACCATGAGCGGGACCGCCACCATCGCGATGTCCCAGCGGGACGGAAGGTCTCCACCGTCGACGGTGAAGGCCTGAAGTGACGCCACCGGCTGAGTGATCCACGAGGAGATCGGCGCGTTGAAGATACGTGCGCTGAGGAAGGACTGCACGTCCTCAGGGCTGAAGGCGTAGTTGCCGAGCTGTGCGTTCTCCTCGGGTGACAGTCCGAGCTGACCGAGCCCCGTCCCTGTGCGGTTGAACGAGCGGAGCACGTGGAACAGACCGATGAACACGGGCACCTGCAGCAACATCGGCAGGCAACCCATCAGGGGGTTGAAGCCGTGTTCCTTCTGCAGCTTCTGCATCTCGAGCGCTTGACGCTGGCGGTCGTTCGAATACTTCTTCTGCAACGCCTTGATCTGCGGCTGCAGTTCCTGCATCTGGCGCGTCGTGCGGACCTGCTTCACGAAGGGCTTGTACAGGATGACGCGCAGCGTGAAGACGAGGAACACCACGGAGAGCGCCCAGGTCAGTCCGCTGTCGGGCGCCAACACGAAGGAGAAGGCTTTGTGCCAGACCCACAGGATCCAGGACACGGGATAGTAGATGAAGTCGAGCACGGCTCTTGGTACTCCTCTGGTCGTCCATGATCGCCACGCAACGGCGTCGGTCTCAGGTCTTCAGGCGCCGCTCAGGTTCCCGCTGGGGAAGGTCGGTGTCGGCGCTCCGGCACCGGATCCCAACCGCCAGGGTGCCAGGGTCCACACTTGAGCAGTCTCACAGCCGTCAGTGCAGAACCCACGACGACACCCCGCATCCGTAGCGCGTCGACGGCATATTCGCTGCAGGTAGGAAAGAATCGGCAGGTCGGCATCCGAGTCGGCGACACATAGACGCGATAGAGCTCGATGCAGAAGATCAACGCCCGAGTCGGCGCAGTGCGGACCGACCGCAGCGCAGCACTCCACCCGGGCGCGTTCACCGGCATTCCTCGAGAATCCCGAGACGTATCAGTCCCGAGCGGACTTGCCGCTCGAGATCGCGGGATTCGGCGGTAGCCGCGCCCGGCAAGGCGCGCAACACCACATCGGTGCCTTCGGGAATCGACTCGACCAGCTCCACGCAGATATGACGAAGCCGGCGCGCGACTCGATGTCGAATCACCGCCGGCCCGACAGCCTTACTCACGACGAGTCCGAAACGAGGACCGCCGACACCACTCACGACGAAATCCGGCTGCTCCCGCGAAAGCGCGTGCACAACGAGATCTCGACGCCCCTGACGACGACCACGGCGCACAGCTTCGGAGAAATCCGAACGGCGCCGCAGTCGATACGGCTCAGGTAACACCCCGAGCTCCCGGTTACAGGATCAGGCGGTGAGGGAAGCGCGGCCCTTACGGCGACGCGCCGTCACGATGGCGCGGCCCGCACGGGTCCGCATCCGGAGACGGAAGCCGTGAACGCGCGCGCGGCGTCGGTTGTTCGGCTGGAACGTCCGCTTGCCCTTGGCCACGGTCAACACTCCTCGATAATCTGCGGCACCAGGAGGCGCCATTGGTCCAACGTTTACGGAATTTCGCATGGCCCGCGCGTAGTGACACAGCACAGACCAGCCACTGCAGTACGAGTGACTGTTCGAGGCTACTCGGGTCCGGGCGCGAAATCAAACCGCGAGCCGTCGGCTCACGCAACTCGACACGCCGATCCGAATTCCGCAGAACCTTCCCGAGACGACCTGTGACTGCAGTCACTGTGAGGTAGGGTGTCGACCATGGCGTCGAGGGGGATCGCTGTCGCCCTGCGGGCCGTGTGCCACACTGGGTTCACGACAGGCCACCGCAGCCGGCGTCGCCGATGACAATTGCGGTTGCACCCTGTACACAACTAGCGCTGATACACAGCTTGCACATCGAATCCCCACCCCGACCGGGCCGTTTCCCCTGGTTGTCCACACCTGTGGATAATCATGTGGAAATCCGGTCGACTCTGTGGGAGGAAGCTTCGTGAACGACGAGCCTAACGCGCTTGCCGATGTGTGGGCGGACGTCGTTTCCGAGCTCACCGTGGACAACGGTGGATTGTCGAAGAGCCAGAAGGCATGGCTCAACCTCGTCAAACCCATCACCCTGGCCCAGGGTTTCGCGCTGCTGTCGGTACCGTCCACGCTGGCGCAGCAATCGATCGAGCGTGATCTGCGCGAGCCCATCCTGCGGGTACTCAACCGCAATCTCGGACAGGGAGTAGAAGGACTCGGCGTCCGAGTCGAACCTCGCGAACGGGTCGACGACCCCGCAGAGGATCCCTACGCCGAACCTCGCGACACATTGCCTCTCGAGGGACTTCCGACCGAACCCACTTCGCGTGAGGTCAGATCCCGCGAAACGGCACGTCGCGACACCGAAACCCGCGAACGGCGCACTCCCCGCGACGCAATGCCTGCGGTCGACGGCAGGAGCCTCCACCCTCGCCGTTTCGGACCCGGCTACGACCACGAGCCCTTCGAACCCGATCACGGAGACGTCGACGAGGTCGACGACGATCACGAAGCGCTCACCGCGGTACGTGAGTCCTGGCCGTCCTACTTCACTCAGCCGCCGCCTCCGGAAACGCCGGCGATCGGGAGCAGCAGTCTCAACGCGAAATACACCTTCGACACTTTCGTCATCGGTGCGTCGAACCGATTTGCGCACGCCGCAGCCGTGGCGATCGCCGAAGCTCCCGCCCGCGCGTACAACCCGCTGTTCATCTGGGGTGCGTCCGGCCTGGGCAAGACGCATCTCCTGCACGCCGCGGGGCATTATGCACAGCGACTCTTTCCCGGAATGCGGGTGAAGTACGTCTCCACGGAAGAGTTCACGAACGACTTCATCAACAGCCTGCGCGACGACCGGAAGGTCGCGTTCAAACGCCGCTACCGCGAGACAGACATCCTCCTCGTCGACGACATCCAGTTCATCGAAGGCAAGGAAGGAATCCAGGAGGAGTTCTTCCACACGTTCAACACCCTCCACAATGCGAACAAGCAGATCGTGGTCTCCTCGGACCGACCGCCCAAGCAGTTGGCCACGCTCGAGGAGCGGCTGCGCACCCGGTTCGAGTGGGGTCTGATCACCGATGTTCAGCCACCCGAACTCGAGACGCGCATCGCCATCCTCAGCAAGAAGGCGCGGATGGACGGGCTCGATGTGCCGCACGATGTGCTCGAGCTCATCGCGAGCCGGATCGAACGCAACATCCGTGAACTCGAGGGGGCACTCATCCGGGTCACGGCGTTCGCGTCCCTCAACAGGCAGCCGCTGGACCTGACCCTCGCCGAAGTGGTGCTTCGCGATCTGATGCCCGATTCGACGGCACTCGAGATCAACGCCTCGACGATCATGGCGGTCTGCGCCGAGTACTTCGGCATCTCGATCGACGATCTGTGCGGGCCGGGTAAAGCACGTCCGTTGGCCCAGGCCAGGCAGATCGCGATGTACCTGTGCCGTGAACTCACCGATCTGTCGCTGCCGAAGATCGGCCAGACCTTCGGGCGCGACCACACCACAGTGATGTACGCGGACAAGAAGATTCGCAAGGAGATGGCCGAGCGACGCAAGATCTACGACCAGGTCCAGGAGCTCACAGCCCGCATCAAGCAGCGCTCGAAGCGGTAGCCGAGACCCACTGCAGGACCATCCGAGAATCGGAAGCGCCACACCGGGCGCTTCCGATTTTTTCTGTCCACAGCCTGTGGGCAACCCTCGATTCCATCCCGGATCTCGAGAAAACAGACCCACTCACACTTGTGGACAAGGGTGTGCAGAACGTGGGATCTTTGTGGACGAACGGTGGACAGAAGTAGAACAGTCTCGAGGTGTCCACATTCATCCTCGAGAATTCCTCGAGTTCATCCTCGAGTCGAGCGCCTCGAGAAGGCCTCGCCACCAGCGTAGACGGTGGTTCGTCCACAGATTCCACAGGACCTATTACTACTTCTGTGAGTTCTTCTCAGAAATACTCTTTCAAAACAGGTGTGTGGATCCCTCGAGTCCACAGGCCCTCGAGAGTCGTGTCCTCGCAACGAGGTCCGGCTTTCCAAGCAGCGCTCGAGGGCCTACCGTGGAGCCGCATCCCCGACGCCGAGCGAAGGAGTCGGGGCCGTGTGTCAGACTCGTAAGACTTGTCGATGACCACGATCGAGAGAGGATCCCCCGGGCGATGGAGCTTGGAAGCATGAAGTTTCGTGTTGCTCGCGAGGACTTCGCCGACTCTGTCGCATGGGTGGCACGAAGCCTCCCGTCGCGCCCACCGGTTCCGGTGCTCGGTGGAGTACTTCTCGGAGCCGAAGAGCAGGGCCTGACCGTCTCGGGCTTCGACTACGAGGTCTCCGCGCAGGTTCACGTCCCGGCCGAGGTCATCACACCGGGCCAGGTGCTCGTCTCAGGCAAGTTGCTCGCCGACATCACCCGTGCGCTCCCCAACAAGCCTGTGGATGTCGTCCTCGACGGCACCCGCGTGCTCATCACCTGCGGTAGCGCCAAGTTCTCCCTGCCGACGATGCCCGTCGAGGACTACCCGC
Source organism: Rhodococcus sp. F64268 (assembly GCF_023015605.1). Lineage (NCBI taxonomy): Bacteria > Bacillati > Actinomycetota > Actinomycetes > Mycobacteriales > Nocardiaceae > Rhodococcus > Rhodococcus sp. F64268. The sequence continues at coordinate 311,675 of NZ_JALKAI010000004.1, read as the reverse complement.
AGCTTCCCGAGCTCCCCCAGCAGACGGGTGCCCTGTCCGGAGATCTGTTCGCCGAGGCCATCGGCCAGGTCGCGGTTGCGGCCGGCAAGGACGACACCCTTCCGATGCTCACCGGCATCCGAGTCGAGATCGAGGGCACCGACATGGTGCTCGCGGCCACCGACCGTTTCCGGCTCGCGGTGCGCAAGCTCGAGTGGATGCCCACCGGCGAAAGCACCAGCTCGGCAGTGCTGGTGCCCGCGAAGACTCTGTCCGAAGCCGCGAAAACAGTTGGTGGAGCATCGAGTCCGGTGGTCCAGCTGGCACTGGGCAGTGGCTCCTCGGTTGGGGCTGACGGTCTGCTCGGCATCGTCGCCGACGGCCGCCGCACCACAACGCGGCTTCTCGACGCCGAGTTCCCCAAGTTCCGTCAGCTGCTCCCGAGCGAACACACCGCGATGGCCACGGTCGAGATCGCACCGCTGGTCGAGGCGATCAAGCGTGTTGCGCTCGTCGCCGAACGCGGAGCGCAGGTCCGCCTCGAGTTCAGCGAGGGCAGCGTGTTGCTCTCGGCCGGTGGCGACGATGCAGGGCGCGCCGAGGAATCGCACCCGGCCGAGTTCCACGGCGAGCCGATGGTCATCGCATTCAACCCGGGATATCTGCTCGACGGTCTGACGTCGTTGCACACCGACAAGGTGTCCTTCGGCTTCACCACGTCGAGCCGTCCGGCCGTGCTGCGCCCCGCTACCGATGAGGAGCCGGTGCCCGACGAGTCGGGCACGTTCGCTGCCCCCGACAGCGCCTACACCTACCTCCTGATGCCGGTGCGCCTGCCGGGCTGACCGGCGAGCAGAAAGTGAACGGACCGTGTACGTTCGCACGTTCGCGCTGCGCGATTTTCGTTCATGGAAGACCGCGGCGGCCGATTTGGCCCCCGGCCCAACCGTTTTCGTCGGGCCCAACGGACACGGTAAGACCAATCTGATCGAAGCGCTCGGGTACCTGTCGGGTCTGTCATCGCATCGTGTGTCCTCCGATTCCCCTCTGTTGCGCGCTGGGACCGCACGAGCGTTCGTGGGTGCCGTGGTCGTCAACGGTGGCCGTGAACTCGGAATCGACATCGAGATCAACGACGGCAAGGTCAATCGGGCCCGAATCAACCAGTCGCCGGCCAGGCGACCGAGAGAGATCGTCGGGATCCTCAGGACGGTGTTGTTCGCACCTGAGGATCTGTCGCTGGTCCGTGGCGACCCGGGCGACCGTCGGCGGTTTCTCGACGAGTTGCTCACCACGCGGTTTCCGCGTCTCGGTGGGGTGCGCGCCGACTACGACAAAGTTCTGCGTCAGCGTTCCGCGTTGCTCAAGACGGCCGGCGGGGCACTTCGAAAGGGCGCGCGCTCGAGCGATGGCGCGAGCGCGCTGGCGACGCTCGACGTATGGGACGGGCACCTGGCGGCACACGGGGCGGAGTTGCTGGCGGCGCGAATCGCGCTGCTGCACGACCTCGAGCCCCATGTGGTCGAGTCCTACCGGTCCATCGCACCGGAATCACGTCCGGCGGCCTTGCGGTACCGGAGCAGTCTCGGCGACGCACTGCCCGCAGAGTTTGCTGATCCCGCGCGAGTACCCGAGCACGACGACCTGGGACTGATCGAAGGCGCGTTTCTGCAGAGGCTGTCGGCGATGCGTTCCAAGGAGATCGAACGGGGCGTGTGCCTGGTCGGTCCTCATCGGGACGACCTCGAGTTGGCGCTCGGTGATCAGCCGGCGAAAGGGTATGCGAGCCATGGCGAATCCTGGTCGTTCGCTCTGTCGCTGCGGCTGGGCGCATTCGCTCTGCTCCGGTCGGAGGGTACGGATCCGGTCCTGATGCTCGATGACGTGTTCGCCGAGCTCGACCGTCGTCGCCGAGCTGCGCTCGCGGCGGTCGCGGCAACGGCGGAACAGGTCCTCATCACCGCGGCCGTACCCGAGGACGTACCGTCCGAGCTGGCGGGTGCACGGTTCCCGGTGCACGCGGAGGACACCGAGCACGGCCGTATCTCGGTGCTGGGTGCCGTGCAACGAGGAGAATCGGTGGGGGAGGTAACCGATGACGGATGACGAGGCTGCCGGATCGAAGGACAACGGACCCGAACCTGAACTGCGTGGTGTGGATCTGGCACGGCGCGCCCTCGAGGAAGCTCGAGCAGCTGCGAAGGCCAGTGGCAAATCGGTCGGGCAAGGGCGTGCCTCGAGTGGAAGGGTGCGTCCGCGACGTCGCAAGCGGGGATGGTCGGGTCCTGGCCCCGACGACCGGGATCCTCAGCGACTGGGTGCGTTGACCGGGGCGATCGCGAAGCAGCGTGGCTGGTCGGCGCATGTATCCGAGGGCACGGTGCTGGGCAGTTGGGCGCGGGTCGTGGGCGAGGACATCGCCGCGCATGCGAAGCCTACGACGTTGCGCGACGGGATCCTCCATGTCTCGGCAGAGTCGACCGCTTGGGCGACGCAGCTGCGGATGATCCAATCGCAGATACTCGCGAAGGTTGCGGCGTCCGTGGGGCACGGTGTGGTCAAGGAACTGCGGATCACCGGTCCTACCGCGCCGAGCTGGCGCAAGGGTGAACGGCACATCCACGGCCGCGGCCCCCGCGACACCTACGGTTAGCCGGGGCTCCGCGCGAGCGCCGAAATAGCGGCGATGTAGGAATTCACTTTCACCGGTCTGCGCCGTGCCGACTGTGTGGACGTCAGCGGTGCGGCAAGCGCGCTCTGTGTCGCCGGGGGCATATGGGCGAACGCCAAGTAGAATGGACAAGAATGCGCCGCGCGCATGTGCGCGCGGCCAAGGCGGAAAAGGAGAGCTACCCACCCGTGGCTGCCGAGAAGTCGAACAAGAAGAAAAGTGACTACGGTGCGTCTTCCATCACCGTCCTCGAGGGCCTCGAGGCGGTTCGTAAGCGTCCCGGCATGTACATCGGCTCCACGGGCGAGCGTGGTCTTCACCACCTCATCTGGGAGGTCGTCGACAACTCGGTCGACGAGGCGATGGCGGGTTATGCCTCCAAGGTGGAGGTGACCCTTCTCGAGAACGGTGGTGTCGAGGTCGTCGACGACGGCCGTGGCATCCCGGTCGGAATGCACGCGTCGGGTGTACCCACGGTCGAGGTTGTGCTCACCCAACTCCACGCAGGTGGCAAGTTCGACTCCGACGCATACGCGGTGTCGGGTGGTCTGCACGGCGTCGGTATCTCTGTTGTCAACGCCTTGTCCACCAAGCTCGAGGTGGAGATCGATGTCGATGGATACCACTGGGAACAGACCTACACGAACTCGAAGCCCGGTGAGCTGATCAGGGGTGAACCGACCAAGCACACCGGAACCACTGTGCGGTTCTACGCAGACGACGACATCTTCGAGACCACGCAGTACAACTTCGAGACCGTTTCGCGGCGCCTGCAGGAGATGGCGTTCCTCAACAAGGGCCTGACGATCACGCTCACCGACGAGCGGGTTCTCCCCGAAGAGATCACCGACGAGGTCGTCGCCGAGACTGCCGAAGCCCCGAAGAGTGCCGAGGACGAGGCAGCGGAGGCTTCCGAGCCTGTCGTGCAGAAGACCAAGACGCGGGTCTACCACTACCCGGGTGGTCTAGAGGACTACGTCCGCCACATCAACCGCACCAAGACGCCGATCCACAACTCGGTGGTGGGCTTCACCGCAAAGGGCACCGGTCACGAGCTCGAGCTCGCGATGCAGTGGAACTCGGGTTACTCCGAATCCGTCCACACCTTTGCCAACACCATCAACACCCACGAGGGTGGTACGCACGAGGAAGGGTTCCGTGCGGCGCTCACGAGCGTGGTCAATCGGTATGCGAAAGAGAAGAAGCTCCTCAAGGACAAGGACCCGAACCTCACCGGTGACGACATCCGCGAGGGCCTGGCCGCGATCATCTCGGTGAAGGTCGCGGAGCCGCAGTTCGAGGGGCAGACGAAGACGAAACTCGGCAATACCGAGGTCAAGTCGTTCGTGCAGAAGGCGTGCAACGAAAACATTTCGCACTGGCTCGAGGCCAATCCGGCCGATGCGAAGACGATCGTGACCAAGGCTGTGTCGTCGGCTCAGGCCCGTGTGGCCGCGCGCAAGGCCCGTGAGCTGGTGCGTCGTAAGAGCGCCACCGATATCGGCGGCCTGCCCGGCAAGCTTGCTGATTGCCGCTCGAAGGACCCGGCCAAGTGTGAGATCTACATCGTGGAGGGCGACTCCGCAGGTGGTTCGGCGAAGTCGGGCCGCGACTCGATGTATCAGGCGATCCTTCCGTTGCGCGGAAAGATCATCAATGTCGAGAAGGCGCGTATCGACCGTGTGCTGAAGAACGCCGAAGTGCAGGCCATCATCACGGCGTTCGGCACGGGCATTCACGAAGAGTTCGACATCGCGAAACTGCGCTACCACAAGATCGTGCTGATGGCCGACGCCGACGTCGACGGACAGCACATCGCGACGTTGCTGCTCACGTTGCTGTTCCGCTTCATGCGCCCGCTCGTCGAGCAGGGTCACGTCTACCTGGCGCAGCCGCCGTTGTACAAGCTCAAGTGGCAGCGCGCCGACGCCGAGTTCGCCTATTCGGACCGTGAGCGCGACGGACTTCTCGAAGCGGGCCTCGCCGCAGGCAAGAAGATCAACAAGGACGACGGCATTCAGCGCTACAAGGGTCTCGGCGAGATGAACGCCAAGGAACTGTGGGAGACCACGATGGATCCGTCCGTGCGCATCCTGCGCCAGGTCACCCTCGACGACGCGGCTGCAGCCGACGAACTGTTCAGCGTGCTCATGGGTGAGGACGTGGAGGCTCGGCGCAGTTTCATCACGCGCAATGCGAAGGACGTGCGCTTCCTCGACGTCTGATCCTTGCGGATGTGAAGGCGTCGTGGGTTGCCTCACGTTCCGGTGTGTCACCCCGGTAGGGCCTGCGATGTGTGGTAACTCATGTCGCAGGCCCTACTGATACTCTCATTTCGGACGAAAGCCGCTTACATTCTGCGGTTACTCATGAGTACACTCCTAACGGCCATTCGTATGCGTGGTCGCCGAACAGGGCCATGAAGGGAATCATCGGGCGTATGTGGAAACCCGTCTTCCATATCCCTTGTATGTCCCGATATGGTGCCCTCACCCAGAAACGTCTCGTTCGACTGCATTCCAGAGAAAATCACGCTCACCGGTCGAGTGGGTTGGTTGCGAATGCTCGTCGCCCGGCGCGAACGGGTTGGAAGGAGAGCTGTAATCCATGAGTGACGAGTCACCGCGCCGGCAGCGGTGGTGGAGCATCGAGGGGTGGGGTCTTCGCAGGAAGGTCACCGCTGTCCTCGCCGTTCCTGTAGTAGTGGCGATGGTCCTCGGCGGACTTCGCGTCCAAGCGGAACTCAGCAACGCGATCCATTTCTCGTCCGCTGCGGACCAGGTCGTGGCAGTGCCCGATATCGTCGACTTCTCGACTGCGTTCGCAACCTCTACCGCTATCAATGCGTCCGGCACGGCGACACCGGAGGACCTCGATGCCCTCCGGGAATCATTCGAAAAAATCAAGCCTCTTGCCGAAAACCCCGATTTCGATCCTGCCATCACTGCAGACCTCACCCAGACGATCGCCGCCGCAGAGACCCTCTACGGGCAGATGCAGGCCGGCCCCGTCCCCGTCGCACAGATGGCCAAGACTTACAACGAGGTTCGCGACAGCCTCAACCGGATCGTCGAGGCGATTCTCGACCAGATCGACGACCCGGAGGTCCTCGGCCACGGGACTCGCCTGATCAATGCGTGGTACTCGCAGCGTTACCTGTTCGGTCAGGTCCTCGGCATCATCGAGATTCTCGAGAACCCGGAAACCTCGGGCACTGCGCTGGTCACCGCGTCCGGCGGCGAGCTCGCGATGCTCGATCTGCTTGCTCGCTCGTACCCCCTCGCCGACTCACAGATCGCCGACCTGCGCAGCGGTATCGAAGAACGAACCGCAATGGTGGAGGCCGCAGGCCAGGGCCCGCTGCCGTTGATGGACCTGCGCACATCGATGCTTCACAGCGTCGATGTCTACTCCAACATCATCAACGAAGCTTCCCACGCGATCAGTGAGACTGTGATCGACCGCGCGTCGGAAACTCGTTCTGCCGCACTCCGAGATACCGCATTCGTACTCGCGGCGCTGCTCGTTGCTCTCGTTCTCGCGTTGCTCGTGTCGCGGTCGCTGGTGGGACCGATCCGTCGTCTGCGTTACGGCACTCTCAAGGTTGCACGTCAGGAACTTCCCGAAGCCATCGACCGGATCAAGGTCGGCGAAAGCATCGAGGACATCGAGTTCACACGGGTTCCGGTCGAGACGACCGAGGAGATCGGTCAGCTCGCCCGCGCCGTCGACGACATGCACGGTCAGGCGCTGCGCCTCGCCGGCGAGCAGGCCCACCTCCGCTTGCAGATCAGCGACATGTTCGAGACGCTCGCACGTCGAAGCAAGTCGCTCGTCGAACAGCAGCTCGGGCTCATCGAGCAACTCGAGTTCGAAGAGAAGGACCCGTCCCGTCTCGAGAGCTTGTTCAAGCTCGATCACCTCGCGGCACGCATGCGCCGTAACGGCGACAACCTCCTGATTCTCTCCGGGACACGCATGCGCCGCGGACAGTCCGCCCCGGTTCAGCTCGGCGACATCCTGCGTGCGGCGATGTCCGAGGTAGAGGACTACCAGCGAGTCGAGATCGGTTCCACGCCGGACGGTGCGCTCAGTGGTGCCGTCGCGACGGACATCGTTCATCTGCTCGCCGAACTGGTCGACAACGCCCTGCGCGCTTCCCCGCCCGACAGCACTGTCACGTTCAGCTTTGCACGTGCCGTCGACGGTGGTCTGCTCGTCGAGATCGCCGACCGCGGTATCGGTATCCCGTCCGACGAACTCGAGTTGATCAACGATCGTCTCCGTCAGGGTGGCGAGGTAGGCCCGGACACTGCTCGTCACATGGGTCTGTTCGTGACCTCGCGTCTTGCAGATCGCCACGGCCTGACCGTGCGCCTGCGGCCGACATTCGACACCGCTCGTAATCCCGGTATCACCGCGAGTGTCCACATTCCGGACGTTCTGCTCATGTCGCCGCTGGCACTGGCCCAGCCGGCGCCCGTCATCGACGGGGAGGCGGAGGAGATCTCCGTCGAACAGAAGCAGGAAGCTCCTCTGACCTCGACGGACCGCGAACACTCGCAGCCGATTCCGGAGTATCTTCCGGTGCGCGCCGATGCTCGTCAGGACCCACGTGTCGACGATCAGCTCACGGAGATCCGTCGACCGGACACCGCTCCGGCCGGGTTCGCGCAGTCGGAAACCGGATACCGGGAGCAGCCGCAGCAGTCTCAGCCCCAGGCGTTCCCCCCTGCTCCGGCAGCCCACGCCGCTCCGACAGCTCCGCCTCGTCAGCAGCCGCCGCGCGAGCAGACACCGACCGGTCTGCCGCAGCGTCAGCCGGGCTCGACTCCAGGACTGCCGCAGCGTCAGCCGGGCTCGACACCGGGGCTTCCGCAGCGCAGTCCCGGTTCGACTCCAGGACTTCCGCAGCCGGACGGACAGCAGGCTCCGCGCCGGGTCCAGCCCGATGCGGCGGCGGCATTCGCTTCGGCGCTCCCGTCACGTGCCAACCGCACACCCGTGGATCCGAATACCGAGAGCGGACGTCGCGAGAGTCCGGAGCGCGAGCAGGATCCGCCGGTTCAGGAATCGCTGAACCAGGCCGAGGAGACTCGGGATTCGTCGAGTCACGCCGTTCCCGCGGCCCCGCCGATCCGCGAATCCGGTCTGCCTCAGCGTCGTCCGGCCCAAGGGAACCCCCCGGCCTCGGGCTCAGGTCTGCCTCAGCGTCACCCTGGTGCAACTCCCGGCGTTCCCGTGCGCGCGGTGCGCCCTCCGCAGGACGCACCCGAATCGGGTCTGCCGCAGCGAAATCCCGGCGCTACACCGGGTCTGCCGCAGCGTCGGCCGGGGTCCACGCCGGGTCTGCCTCTGCAGAGTCAGGACGGATCGGCAACGTCGAACGGTCATACCGCACAGCCGACCCGAAGTGAGCCGGATGCGCGACCGGCAGCGGTCACGTCGTCGGGTCTGCCGCAGCGTCGGCCCGGTGCGACTCCGTCGGTAGCGCCTCTGCAGGCAGGTCCGCCGCCCAGCGCGGAGAATCGTCGTGGTGGAGCGTTCGGGCTGCCGCGTCGGCAGCCGGGCACGTCGCCGCGAATCCCGCAGTCCGCAGCCCGCCCGGCGAGTATTGCCGACGGTGGTTCGGTATCGGAGCAGAGCGATGCGCAGAATGCGGCCCGGCATCGTTACCGCACCAATTCCGCGAAGACCGCGTCGTTCTTCCAGCCGCGGCCGGATGTGGGTTCGCCGAAACCTCACTCCGCGGCCGGTAACCCGATTTTCTCCGACATGATGTCGGACTGGCTCGTCGATCCGACGAACCTTCCCGAGGATCGGCGGAAGCGCGAATGGCATTCTGCCGCCGACTCCGGATGGCAGGCAGCGCAACGTGCAGCGGAAGTTCCGGTCGAGGAACACACCACCTCCGGTCTGCCTCGCCGTGCGCCGGGCGAACGCCTCGTCCCGGGTGCCGTGCGCGAACCTGCGACCGCAGAACAGCGCGTGCTTCGACGTCGTGACCCGGAAGCCATTCGGGCCAATCTCAGTCGCCACCAGCAGGGCGTCCGCAATGGACGAGCTTCGGCGACGACAAGTAATCGCGAGAACAATGAACAGGGAGTTCGATGAACATTGATCATGGATCCGATGTAGCTCGTCCATTGGACTGGTTGGTTTCCAACTTTGCGCGCGAAGTCCCTGGTGTCTCGCATGCGGTCCTCGTGTCGGCCGACGGTCTCCTCATGGCTGCCAGTGCCCACCTTCCGGTCGACCGTGCCGAGCAGCTCGCTGCGGTGACGTCCGGACTCGCGAGCCTCTCCAACGGGGTTTCGCAGTTGTTCGACGGTGGTGGAGTATTGCAGTCCGTGGTCGAGATGCAGCACGGCTACTTGCTGCTCATGAGTGTCGGCGACGGTTCGCACCTCGCTGCGCTCACCGCGTCGGAGTGCGATATCGGACAGGTCGGCTACGAAATGGCGCTCCTGGTCGACCGGGTGGGCGCGTCGGTCGAGGCGACGCCTCGGGTCGGCCTGGGGTCCTGACGTCGAGGTGGCCATGGAACCGCGCAAGCCGGAGTCGGCGCCGGACCAGCCGAGTCTGGTCCGGCCGTACTCGCTGACTTCGGGACGCACAAGTCCTGCGGTCGAACTGGCGTTGGAAGCCTTGATCCAGGCAATTCCGGGAACAGACAGCCGGGCTCGGGATCTGGACAACATCAACGCCACGATCTTGGAACTGTGCAAGGAGTCCCCGTCGGTCGCCGAGATCGCGGCGAGGGTGGGTGTGCCGCTCGGCGTTGCACGCGTGCTCGTAGCCGACCTCGTCGAAGCCGGGCATGTACAGATCCTGGCCACGCTGAAAGACGATTCGAGCGACGCGGAGCGTCGTGAGCTGATTGAAAGGGTCCTCAGTGGACTTCGCGAACTCTAACGCTACGAAGCGCGTGACCTCGACCAAGATCGTGATCGCCGGCGGATTCGGTGTCGGTAAGACCACGCTGGTGGGGGCTGTGTCGGAGATCGTTCCGCTCCGCACAGAAGCGCTCGTCACCAACGCCAGCGATGGCGTCGACAACCTTGCCGCAACGCCGCAGAAGTCGACCACAACCGTGGCCATGGACTTCGGTCGAATCAGTTTGGCCGAGGATCTCGTGCTGTACCTCTTCGGTACGCCCGGTCAGCATCGGTTCTGGTTCATGTGGGACGACCTCATCCGCGGTGCCATCGGTGCGATCGTGCTGATCGATACCCGTCGATTGGACGAGAGCTTCGCCGCTGTCGACTTCTTCGAAGCGCGCAATCTTCCGTTCATCGTCGCGATCAACGAGTTCGACGATGCACCGCGCTACCCTCTCGAAGACATTCGCCAGGCCATGGCCATCTCGCCCGAGGTGCCGATCGTCTCGATCGACGCTCGGTCGCGTGAATCGGCCAAGCAGGCACTTGTCACCGTCACCGAATACGCACTCCGGAAGTTGCATCAGCCGGTGGCGCAGTAGGAGATTCGGGCCCGCGGCCAATCATCATTCGGTACGGATGATGGCGCGGGCCACCATCACCTCGGCAATCGGGGTGTTCGTCGGAGTGACGGGTGCGCGCGACGCGCGCACTGCGTCAGCCGACGGGTCCGTGTGTGGTGGTTGATCATCACGAAATGTCTTGTCGGTCGGGCTGTTGCGGATGCCGCGGTGATCTGCGTGCCCGATCGATGGGTGTCAGGTCACATTCGTGAGAACGGTGTCGCCTGCACCGCTCGACTGCTCGGACTGCCGACTGTGTCTCCTTCAAGCTTCTCGCACAACAGTTTTCGATGAACGCAGGGTAATGTCCCCGACGGCTGTCAGGGACACTGTTGCATCGAAATCACGTGTGCAGCATGCCTCCTCGTGCTGGTGGGGTCGTGTGCTGTTCAGCTTGGAGAACATATGTCGCACGAACTTCACCACTTCTCGATGGGAATGTGGGTCTTCGTTCTGGCCTGGCTCACATCGGTGATCGGGTCGTATGTCGGCCTGTCCTGCGCGCACCGTGCAAACCACGCTCCTACCCGGGCACTCCGGATGCGCTGGACGGTGCTGGCGAGCATCTCGATCGGCAGCGTCGGGATCTGGTTGATGCACTTCATCGGAATGATGGGGTTCACCGTGCCCGGTTCCTCTGTGCGTTACGGCTTGGCCGAGACACTGGTATCGGTCGTACTCGCCGGTGGTGCGACATGGTTCGGCCTGAGCATCGTCGGTAACGATGCGCCCTGGATGGCGAATGCCCCGCAGTGGATCCGTCTGGTGGTCGGCGGTGGTGTCATGGGGTGCGCTGCTGCCGCGATGCACTACACCGGAATGGCCGCCGTACGTGTACAAGGAGAACTCGTCCAGGACACGACCTTCGTTGCTGCCTCGGTCGCGATCGGCGTCGCGGCCTCCCTCGTAGCGCTGGCATTGTCGCAGCGTGTCGCGAGCTCGCTCATGCGTGTACCTGCAGCGTTGTTGATGGCCTGTGCGGTGGTGGCATTGCACTACACCGGTATGGCAGGCGTGTCGGTGATCATCGATCCGGCGGCGCCGGCTCCAAGCGGCATGACCGTGATGTCCCTGATGTTTCCCGGCTTCATCGTAGGGCTCGGTGTGCTCGTGGTTCTGGTGATCTTGCTGCTGGCTGCTCCCAGCGACGATGACATGCTTCGTGAGTTCCAGATCGCGGACTGGTCGGAATCGGTGGATTCGCGCGGGGTGAAGTCCGAGATGTCGTGATGCGTGGCCCGAAAGTGGATGTCCTTCGCGGCGGTTGCTGACCTGCACCTATAGACTCGGGTGGTTGCGAGAGGTTCGCCGGGCGTGAGCCCGTACCGGACGTTCGAGCCGAGTAGAAGAAGGAGCTCATGACCGACATCACGTTGCCGCCGGAGGGTGCGGGGCACGACCGTATCGAGCCCGTCGACATCCAGCAGGAGATGCAGAACAGCTACATCGATTACGCGATGAGCGTGATCGTGGGCCGCGCACTCCCCGATGTGCGTGACGGTTTGAAGCCCGTGCACCGCCGCGTGCTGTATGCGATGTTCGACAACGGCTTCCGTCCCGACCGGGGCTATGTGAAATCTGCGCGTGCAGTCGCGGAGACGATGGGCAACTATCACCCGCACGGCGACTCGTCGATCTACGACACGCTCGTCCGTCTCGCGCAGCCGTGGTCGTTGCGGTACCCCCTCGTCGACGGGCAGGGCAACTTCGGCTCCCGAGGAAACGACGGGGCCGCGGCCATGCGATACACCGAGTGCCGCCTGACGCCGCTCGCAATGGAGATGTTGCGCGAAATCGACCACGAGACGGTCGATTTCCAGCCGAACTACGACGGTCGAACGCAAGAACCGACGGTTCTCCCCAGCCGTATCCCCAACCTGTTGATCAACGGTTCGGGCGGTATCGCGGTCGGTATGGCGACCAACATTCCGCCTCACAACCTGGGCGAGGTCGCCGAAGCGATCTACTGGGCACTCGAGAACTTCGAAGCCGATGAGGAAGCCACACTCGCGGCGGTCATGGAGCGCATCAAGGGCCCCGACTTCCCGACTGCAGGCCTGATTACGGGCTCGCAGGGCATCCATGATGCCTACACCACCGGGCGCGGTTCGGTGAAGATGCGCGGCGTCGTGGAGATCGAAGAGGATTCCAAGGGCCGTTCGTTCATCGTCATCACCGAACTGCCGTACATGGTGAACCCGGACAACCTGATCACCTCCATCGCGGAGCAGGTGCGCGACGCGAAGATTGCGGGTATCTCCGATATCCATGACGAGTCGTCCGACCGCATCGGCATGCGCATCGTCGTCACGGTCCGCCGCGACGCCGTCGCCAAGGTCGTGCTGAACAACCTGTACAAGCACACGCAGTTGCAGACGAGCTTCGGGTGCAACATGTTGTCGATTGTCGACGGGGTGCCGCGCACGTTGCGTCTCGATCAGATGATCCGGTTGTACGTCAACCACCAGATCGAGGTCATCATCCGCCGGACGCGGTATCTGCTGCGTAAGGCCGAGGAACGCGCTCATATCCTGCGCGGCCTGGTCAAGGCCCTCGATGCGCTCGACGAGGTCATCAAGCTGATCCGCGCGTCACAGACCGTCGACATCGCTCGCGCCGGCCTGATGAATCTGCTCGACGTCGATGAGATCCAGGCCGATGCGATCCTGGCGATGCAGTTGCGTCGGCTCGCTGCTCTCGAACGTCAGAAGATCGTCGACGACCTCGCCGAGATCGAACGCGAGATCGACGATTACAAGGACATCCTCGCCAAGCCCGAGCGGCAGCGTGCGATCGTCCGCGACGAATTGAAGGAGGTCGTCGAGAAGTACGGCGACGAGCGTCGCACCCGCATCGTCCCCGCCGACGGCGACGTGACCGACGAGGACCTGATCGCCCGCGAGGACGTGGTCGTCACGATCACCGAAACCGGCTACGCCAAGCGCACCCGCACCGACCTGTACCGGTCGCAGAAGCGCGGTGGCAAGGGTGTCAAGGGTGCCGACCTCAAGCAGGACGACATCGTCAAACACTTCTTCGTGACGTCGACGCACGACTGGTTGCTGTTCTTCACCACCAAGGGCCGCGTCTACCGCGCGAAGGCATACGAGCTTCCCGAAGCGAACCGCACGGCCCGTGGCCAGCATGTCGCGAACCTGCTGGCATTCCAGCCGGACGAGCGCATCCAGGGTGTGATCCGGCTCAAGACGTACGAGGATGCGCCGTACCTGGTCCTCGCGACCCGCAACGGACTGGTGAAGAAGTCGCGCCTCTCGGATTTCGACTCCAACCGCTCGGGCGGCATCGTTGCGATCAACCTGCGCGACGAGGACGAGATGGTGGGCGCCGTGCTGTGCTCGTCCGAGGACGATCTGCTGCTCGTGTCCGAGCTGGGTCAGTCCATCCGCTTCTCGGCGACCGACGAAGCCTTGCGTCCGATGGGTCGCGCGACTTCCGGTGTGCAGGGCATGCGGTTCAACGGCGAGGACAAGCTGTTGTCGCTGAACGTGGTGAAGGAAGGTACGTACCTGCTGGTTGCAACTTCCGGTGGCTACGCGAAGCGCACGCCGATGGAGGACTACCCCGTCCAGGGGCGCGGTGGTAAGGGTGTTCTGACCATCCAGTACGACAAGCGACGTGGCACCCTGGTCGGTGCACGAATCGTCGAGGACGATGACGAGTTGTACGCCATCACGTCCGGCGGCGGTGTCATTCGTACTGCTGCCAAGCAGGTACGCAAGGCAGGCCGACAGACCAAGGGTGTGCGTTTGATGAACCTGGGCGAGGGCGACACGTTGCTTGCGATCGCACGCAACGCCGACGAGCCCGAGGAGATCGACGCATCCGAATCGAAGGAGTCGTAAGTGAGCACTCCCCAGGGGCCGAACGGATCCGACCAGGGAAAATCCGCCCGGAAGCCCGAGGACCGGAACGGACGCGAGGTGGAGACCGACCCGAGCGGGCGAGCTGCTGAGAAGCAGGCGTCCGGGCAGGCGAAGTCTGCCGGTGACGACGTGACGCCGGAGGCCGCTCAGTCGGGGAAGCCCGGTGACAAGCCTGCGGCAGAATCCACGAGCGGGCCGGCACCGAAGTCCGCCAAGTCATCGGAGCCCGCCTCGACCCCCGGCAAGGGGGAATCGGCTCCCGCCGAGGAGCAGGCGACGCGACAGGCACAGCGTTCGGGCCCGACGCCGCGTCCGGCGGGTCAGAAACCGCCTTGGCAGCGTGGACAGCAGCCTGTGGCCGACAAGCAGGGTGCTGCGGCGCCGCAGCAGAACACTCCGCAGACGAATCTCCCTGGGGTCGGGCCCGGCCTGGGAAAGACTGCAAATCGCCCGTCAGGAGCCGCTCAGCGTCCCGCGACGGGCTCCCAGCCGGCCGTGGGTAAACCTGCCGCCAAGAACAATCCCCCCGCCAAGAGCAATCCCGCAGCGAAGGGCAGCGCCGCGCCTACTCGTCCGGTCGTCACCGGTACGGCAGCCGCCTCCATGACCGGTGGCGCGCAGGGATCCGATCGGGGCGCCGCGGCAGCCAAGTCGGCGGTCATCGACGGCCCGACCCGGCACATCGAGCGCAAGGATCTGGCGAAGGACCTGCCGGATCTGTCGAGCGTCAAGCACCCGACGCCGGCGGCGCCCGCCGCGGCGGAAACTCCGCACGCGAGCCCCGTCGTCGTGGCACCTGCCGCGGGTGAGGCGCTCAGGGCGACTGTCCAGCTGCGCCGCATCGATCCGTGGTCGATGCTGAAGGTATCCGCTCTGATCTCCCTGTCGCTGTTCTTCGTGTGGATGATCGCGGTCGGTCTGTTGTACGGCGTGCTCGCGGGCATGGGCGTGTGGGATCGGTTGAACAGTGCCTTCACCGACCTCGTCTCGGAGTCGGGAAGTGACGGACTTATCACCGTCGGTCAGGTGTTCGGCTACGCGACGGTGATCGGTCTCGCGAACATGATTCTGATGACCGCTCTTGCCACGCTCGGTGCGTTCATCTACAACCTCTGCAGCGACCTCGTCGGCGGGGTGCAGGTCACTCTGGCAGACCCGGACTGACCTGCAGGAATGCTGCCCCATCGAAGCAATTTTGTTCTTCGACTGTCGGTGGGGTAGTGTTCCATCTCGGTTCGAGGGCCTATAGCTCAGGCGGTTAGAGCGCTTCGCTGATAACGAAGAGGTCGGAGGTTCAAGTCCTCCTAGGCCCACTCCCCGTGCCGAAAGGGGCAGCAGAATGAAAGTTCTCATCGCGGTGGGAACGGCAGTTCTGGTGGTCTTCGGAATCGTCCGGATGCTCCGGAGCGAGGATGAGTGGCACGAGGTACCCAGCCGGTGACCCGGCGTACGGGGCCTTAGCTCAGTTGGTAGAGCGCTGCCTTTGCAAGGCAGATGTCAGGAGTTCGAATCTCCTAGGCTCCACAGTCGAAGGGCGCTTCCGAGAAATCGGGAGCGCCCTTCGGTCATTTACGAGAACCTTCCTCCTGCTCCTCCGGTTTCCGTTGGTTGTGTACCTGCGGAAACCCGAGGAACAGGAGGAAAGTGTCCGGTCAGGATCGCAGTAACCGAGCGATGGCGTCGGTCGCTTCCTTGATCTTCGCGTCCGCTTCGGGCCCGCCCGCGACCGCGGCGTCGACCACACAATGACTGATGTGGTCTTCGAGCAGACCCATCGCGACGGCCTGTAGCGCCTTGGTCATCGCCGAGACCTGGGTGAGGATGTCGATGCAGTACTTCTCGTCTTCGACCATTCGCTGTAGTCCTCGGGCCTGGCCTTCGATGCGCTTGAGTCGTTTGAGGTAGGCATCCTTCTCGGTGATGTATCCGTGTCCGGCGTGTTCATGGCAGTCGGCTGCGGGAACATCGGATGGGGTGGCCGCTGGGGTGGGTGTGGCCATTGTGTCCTCCTGGGATCCGGCCGGCATGTGGCGCATCGTCGATTATGCCTATCGTGCGGTGGAGCGGAATCGGCGAAGTCGCAGACTGTTGCTGACCACGAACACCGACGAAAAGGCCATTGCGGCGCCCGCGATCATCGGGTTGAGCAGGCCCATCGCGGCCAGTGGCAGCGCGGCCACGTTGTAGGCGAACGCCCAGAACAAGTTGCCCTTGATCGTGCCGAGGGTACGGCGGGAGAGACGGATCGCATCGGCTGCGGCGCGTAGGTCGCCTCGGACGAGCGTCAGATCGCTCGCTTCGATTGCGACGTCGGTGCCGGTGCCCATCGCGAGCCCGAGGTCGGCCTGGGCGAGCGCGGCGGCGTCGTTGATCCCGTCACCGACCATCGCGACCACCTTGCCCTGCTCCTGCAGGCGTTTGACGACGTCGACCTTTTCGGACGGCAGGACCTCCGCGATGACCTCGCCGATTCCCACTTGACCTGCGATGGTCGTGGCTGCGGCGGTGTTGTCGCCGGTCAGCATGATCGGTGTCAGACCGAGGTCGCGCAGTTGGGTGATCGCTTCGGCAGAGGTGGGCTTGATGACATCGGCGACCACCAGCACTCCGCGCGCAGCGCCGTCCCAGCCGATTGCGACGGCGGTTCTGCCGTCGGCTTCTGCGGCCTTCATGGCGGCGTCGAGTTCGGCGGGCAGGTGTTGGGCGAAGTCGTCGAGCAGCCGCGTGCGTCCGATGAGCACTGCACGATCGCCCACGGTGCCTTGCACGCCGAGTCCCGCAAGGTTCGCGAACTGTTCCACCGGCGGCAGGCTGCCCACCTTGTCGCGGGCGCCCTTGGCGATGGCCTGTGCGATGGGGTGTTCGGAGGAATCCTCCAGGGCTCCCGCCAGACGCAGAACCTCATCGGTGTCCTCACCGGGCGCGGCGATCACGTCGACCAGGGTCATCTTGCCTGCGGTGATGGTGCCGGTCTTGTCGAGGACGACGGTGTCGACCCGGCGGGTCGATTCGAGGACTTCCGGGCCCTCGATCAGGATGCCGAGTTGAGCTCCGCGACCGGTGCCCACCATCAGAGCGGTCGGTGTCGCCAGACCGAGCGCGCACGGGCAGGCGATGATCAGTACGGCGACGGCTGCAGTGAACGCTGCCGCGACCGAGCCTCCGGTACCGAGCCAGAACCCGAGGGTTCCCACCGACAGTGCGATCACGATGGGGACGAAGACTCCCGAGATCCTGTCCGCGAGCCGTTGTGCCTGGGCCTTGCCGGTCTGAGCGTCTTCGACGAGTGCGGCCATCTGCGCGAGTTGGGTATCGGATCCGACGCGATTGGCGCGCACGATGATTCGGCCGCCCACGTTGACGGTGGCGCCGATGACCTGGTCGTCCGGTCCGATTTCTGCCGGTACCGATTCGCCGGTGACCATCGAGGCATCGACTGCGGAGGAGCCGTCGACGACGATGCCGTCGGTGGCGATCTTCTCGCCGGGCCGGACCACGAACTCGTCGCCGACGGACAATTGCTCGACGGGTACCCGTTGCTCTTCACCGTTGCGGAGTACCGAAACTTCTTTGGCGCCGAGTTCGAGGAGCGCACGTAGCGCTGCACCGGCATTGCGCTTGGATCGGGCCTCGAAGTATCGGCCTGCGAGGATGAAGGTCGTGACCCCGGCGGCAGCCTCGAGGTAGATGTTGCCAGTGCCGTCGGTGCGGGCGATGGTGAACTCGAACGGGTGGGTCATACCGGTGATGCCGGCGGTGCCCCAGAACAGGGCATAGACAGACCAGCCGAGCGCTGCGAGGGTGCCGACGGAGACGAGGGTGTCCATCGTGGCGGCGCCGTGCCGGAGGTTGGTGAGGGCGGCCTTGTGGAACGGCCAGGCCCCCCACACGACAACGGGCGCGGCGAGGGTCAGGGACAGCCACTGCCAGTTCGGGAACTGGAGAGCCGGAACCATCGCCATCGCGATCACCGGGATGCTGAGGGTCAGTGAGACCAGCAGTCGCTGCCGCAACGCGGCGGTCGGATCCGGCTCCGCGGTGGGATCGGATTCAGCGGCAGTGGGCGGCGAGGGTAGCGCGGCGGTGTATCCGGCCGCCTCGACGGTGGCGACGAGGTCGGCGGGCGACACATCGCCGATGTAGTCGACGCGCGCTTTCTCCGTGGCGTAGTTGACGGTGGCTGTGACGCCGTCGAGTTTGTTGAGTTTGCGCTCGATTCGGTTGGCGCACGACGCGCAGGTCATGCCACCGATCTCGAGTTCGACGCGACCATCTGCCGGACGGGCGACGGAGTTCATTCGGTACTCCTCTCGGATGCGGTGGTCAGTGTCCGTGCTCGTCGACGGTGGTGGTCGTCGGGGGGAGTGACGGGGAATCGATGTGGCTCGTGTTCTCGGGGCCGGTCAGCGTGCCGGCCCCGAACGCGAGGGCGAAGACTGCGACCAAGGAGAGGATGAATCCGGCGACCTTCGTCGGTGTTTTCATCGGAGGACTTCCTGTCGGAGTCGGTGTGGGTGGCTCAGTCGGCGATCTTGTAGCCGGCCTCATCGACGGCTGCTGCTATGGCTGCACTGTCGAGTGCGGTGTTCGACTCGATGTCTACGCGTCCGCTTGCGAGGTCGACTTCGACACCGGTGACGCCGGGGATCTCACTGATTTCTTCACGGACCGATGAGACGCAGTGTCCGCAGGTCATTCCGGACACGGTGACTGTGGTGGTGTTCATGAGTTCCTCTTTCTCGCTCGCTGCACGGAGGTGTTCCGTCGACCAATATACCTATACCCCCCATGGGTATCAACCCTTGCCGGGGTGGACCCTTCGGAAACCAGGTGGGATCTTGTAATCCGGATGATGTCGAGAACTGCCGAATCGCTCCGTCCCAGGTGTGGATGCAGCCACACGGGCTGTGCAGAACCGAGGAGATCACGATGGCGAAGTACCTACTGCTCAAGCATTACCGCGGCGCCCCCGAGTCGGTGAACAGTGTCCCCATGGATCAGTGGACCCCCGAAGAGGTCGACGATCACATCAAGTACATGCAGGAGTTCGCTGCGAAACTCGAGAAGACCGGTGAATTCGTCGACGGGCAGGCACTCGCTCCCGAGGGCGCATTCGTCCGATACGACGGGGAGGGGCGTCCGCCGGTCACCGACGGACCCTTCGCGGAGACGAAGGATCTCATCGCCGGTTGGATGGTGATCGACGTCGACTCCTACGAGCGCGCCGTCGTCCTCGCCGGTGAATTGTCGGCAGCGCCGGGCGCCGGCGGCAAGCCGATCCACGAGTGGCTCGAAGTGCGGCCGTTCCTCACCGCACCTCCGACGATCACCGAGTGAGATGGACGAACTGCTGCTGAGGACGCTGACTCCCGCAGTCATCGGCGTCCTCGTGCACCGCGGAGTCGACTTCGCGACTGCCGAGGACGCCGTGCAGGAGGCGCTCATCGAGGCCACCCGGACATGGCCGGAACGACCACCCGTGGATCCGAAAGCGTGGCTGGTCGCGGTGTCCTGGCGCAAATTTCTCGACGTATACCGCTCCGATACGGCGAGGAGAGAACGCGAGCAGCGAATGGTCGTCGAACCACCGCCCGGGCCGACGGAGACCGCCGACGACACACTGCACCTGTTCCTGCTGTGTGCTCATCCGTCGTTGACCTCGACTTCGGCTGTGGCGCTCACGCTCCGCGCCATCGGAGGGCTGACGACCAAGCAGATCGCGTCGGCCTACCTCGTCCCGGAGGCGACGATGGCGCAGCGGATCAGCCGTGCCAAGAAAACCGTGAGTGGTGTGCGGTTCGCAGAGGTAGGCGATCTCGCAACTGTGCGACGCGTGCTCTACCTGGTCTTCAACGAGGGCTACACGGGGGACGTCGACCTGGCACCCGAAGCGATCCGGCTCACTCGGCAGTTGGCGGAGATCGATGATGACGAAGAGACCATCGGGTTGCTGGCGTTGATGTTGCTGCACCACGCCCGACGTTCCGCGCGCATGCGTGAGGACGGGAGTCTTGTCGCGCTTGCAGACCAGGATCGTTCCCGCTGGGACACCTCACTCATCGCAGAGGGCGTGGCCATGCTTCAGGCCGCGCTGGCTCGGGACCGGCTCGGCGAGTTCCAGGCCCAGGCCGCCATCGCGGCCCTGCACGCCGACGCGGTGCGTGTCGAAGAAACCGATTGGGTGCAGATCGTCGGCTGGTACGACGAACTCCTCAGCTTCACCGGATCTCCGGTCGTGGCGCTCAACCGTGCCGTCGCGGTCGGTGAGGCCGACGGACCCGGGGCAGGTCTCGCGGCCTTGGCTGCGGTGGATTCCGGCCTTCCGCGATACAGCGCGGCGGCGGCGTACCTCCACGAGAAGGCCGGTGATCTCGAGGACGCCGTTCGGCTGTATGCCGAAGCGGCTCTGACTGCGTCCAACCTGGCCGAACGGCACCATCTTGCACGGCAAGCGGCAAGGGTGAGTCAGCTGCTCCACGGGTAGCCGGATGTTTCACGTGAAACGACACCCGTGTACGACAGTTCGTAGTATCGACGTACCCTGGGCTCATGTTCACCGAACGACGGCTCGTGGCGCATCTGCGCGGCGGCTTCGCCGGGGGCACTTCCGGTGCGGTGAGCATCGCCGCACACGCGGCGGCCGGGGGAGCGACACCCGGCCAGAGTTCGGCGGTACTCCTGCTGCTGGCGGCGGTCGCTGTCGGAATGCTCGCGGTGGGAAGCCGTCTTCCCGTGATGGCGGTCCTCGCGGTGGGCCAGGTCCTCGGTCACGTCGCACTTGCTCTGGGGTCCGAGCACATGCATATGCCGAGTCCCACCATGGTCGCGGCGCACGTCGCGGCGGTGGGGGCCGGAGCCTTCTTGATCACCGCTGCCGAGCGGGGCTGCCGCATCGCCCTGGCGGCGGTGCATCGTCTCGTCCCTCGGCGCTACCACGCGCCACCCGTACGTTCTCGCGTCGTCCCGTGCGTCGCGCATCGCCCGCACGCGCGTCGTGTGCTTCTTCCCGCTGCCGGGCTCGGCACGCGAGGTCCGCCGGTCGTGGCCTGAACTCGACCTCGTTCACGAGTCCCCACCGGGATCGCCGCCGCGCGGCGATCGGCGCTGCCGCATGCCCGGACAACAGCATGGAGAACCCAAGTGATCAAGATCTTCAGAACATCTCTGCTCCTCACCGCCGCCGGCGTTCTCGTCGCGGGATGCGGCGCCGACAGCAACCACACCACCGCAGCAGACTCGCTCGTCGTCTCGTCGTCCTGGGCGAAAGCTGCCGACTCAGGCATGACCGCTGCGTTTGCGGAACTCGAGAACACCGGCGATGAAGACCTGACCATCGTCTCTGCAGCGAGTCCCGGCGCGGGCAGCACAGAACTACACGAGATGGTCGCGGGTGACGGTGGCGCGATGGTGATGCGCGAGTCCGAATCCGGGTTCGTCGTCGAGGCCGGCAGTGTGCACAGCCTCGAGCCGGGAGGCGACCACCTGATGCTCATGGATCTGACCGGTCCGATCGTGCCGGGAGCGGACGTGTCCTTCACCCTCACCTTCGACGACGGTTCCACGAAGGACTTCACAGCTCAGGTCCGCGACTTCGCGGGTGCCCAGGAGGAATACGTACCAGGGCACGCGGAAGGAGCCGACCACAGTGGCTGACGTAAGTCGTCGTCGCCTGCTGGGCGGTAGCGCTGCGATGCTCGGGGTGGTCGGGCTCGGAGTGGGAGGCGCAGGTGTCGCAGCCGCAACGCGGGAGCCTGAGCGCAGGGGTGCAGACACCGTCGAGTGCCACGGTGTGCACCAGGCGGGAATCGATACCGAGCCGCAGGCGTTTGCCGCGTTCGTGGCGCTCGACCTGAAACCGGATGTCGATCGGGTCGGCTTGATCGGTGTGATGAAAGTGTGGGCGGAGGACACGCGCCGACTCACCCGTGGAGTGCCTGCGCTCGGCGATACCGAACCCGAGCTGGCAGTCGACCCCGCACGCCTGACCGTCACTGTCGGATACGGAAGCGCGGTGTTCGATGCGGCAGCATCGGTCGCTGCGCGGCCGGCGTGGCTTCGGCCGCTGCCGTCGTTCGGCATCGACGAACTCGAGGACCGATTTTCTGGAGGCGACCTGCTGCTGCAGGTGTGCGGCGACGACCCGATGACGGTGTCTCATGCGGTGCGCGCACTCACCAAGAGCGTGAGATCGCGTGCGTCGATCAGATGGGTGCAGCGGGGTTTCCGTCATGCCGCGGGTACCCGGTCCGAGGGGCTGACGATGCGCAATCTCATGGGCCAGGTCGACGGCACCGTCAATCCGCAGCCTGCGACCCCGGATTTCGATCGCCAGGTCTGGAATGCGGGCGAGCCTCGGTGGCTGGCAGGTGGGACGTCACTCGTGTTGCGCCGCATCCGCATGGAGCTCGACACGTGGGACGAACTCGACCGTCCCGCGAAGGACCTCGTGATGGGGCGCAGGCAATCGGACGGCTCACCGCTGACCGGTGCCGACGAGCACGACGACGCCGATTTCGAGGCGCTCGACGACCACGGGATTCCGGTGATCCCGCCGGAGGCGCACATTGCTCGGGCCCGGCCGCGCAGCGCCGACGAACAGTTCCTCCGCCGCGCCTACAACTACGACGACGACGGAGCAGGTCTGCTGTTCGCCGCCTACCAGGGCGATGTGGATCGGCAGTTCCTTCCCGTGCAGGAGCGGCTCGCGGAGCACGACGCGCTCAACACCTGGACCACTCCCGTCGGATCGGCCGTCTTCGTCATACCACCTGGATATGGACCTGATGGGTACCCGGGGGATGTGCTGTTGGAGAACTGACCGAATATGTGACGCAGGCCCGGTTCGGGGCTAGCCTGGTTACTGTGACGTGGATAACACAGGAACGTCAGGGGTTTGCGTCGCTGCGGGAAGGCGGCCTCAATTGGGACGCCTTCCCGCTTCGGCTCTTCTCGAAGGGCAACGCCAAGTTCTGGGATCCTCACGACCTCGACTTCTCGCGTGACGCGTCG
This sequence comes from Rhodococcus sp. F64268, assembly GCF_023015605.1. Lineage (NCBI taxonomy): Bacteria > Bacillati > Actinomycetota > Actinomycetes > Mycobacteriales > Nocardiaceae > Rhodococcus > Rhodococcus sp. F64268. The sequence continues at coordinate 288,628 of NZ_JALKAI010000004.1, read as the reverse complement.
GACTGGTCGGAGCTGAATTCGGAGCAACAGCGCAGTTCGACCTTTCTGGTTGCGCAGTTCGCCGCGGGTGAAGAAGCCGTCACCCAGGACATCCAGCCGTTCCTGCGTGCGATGGCGGCCGAGGGCCGGATCGGCGACGAAATGTACTTGACGCAGTTCTGTTTCGAGGAAGCGAAACACATGCAGGTGTTCCGGCTGTGGATGGACGAAGTGGGCCTCACATCGGATCTGCATCCGTACGTGGCGGACAACCCGTACTACCGACAGTTGTTCTACGAGGAACTACCGCACTCGCTCAAGGTGCTCGATTCGGATCCGTCACCTGCGAACCAGGTGCGCGCGAGCGTCACCTACAACCACGTGATCGAAGGAAGTCTGGCCCTCACCGGCTATTACGCCTGGCAGAAGGTGTGCACTACACGGGGAATCCTGCCGGGCATGCAAGAACTGGTGCAGCGCATCGGCGACGACGAGCGCCGCCACATGGCGTGGGGAACGTTTACGTGCCGTCGGCACGTCGCGGCGGACGATTCGAACTGGAACGTCGTGCAGGAGCGCATGAACGAACTGCTCCCGATGGCCCTCGGGATGATCGGATGGGTCAACGACCAGTTCGACGAACAACCCTACGGACTCGATCCCGAGGAGTTCGTCGCCTACGCGGCCGACCGGGCACAACGCCGACTCGGGGCGATCGAGTCGGCTCGGGGCCGGGCCGTCGAGGAAATCGACCTCGACTACACACCGGAGGTTCTCGAGGACAAGTTCGGTGCCGAGGACGCAGCGGAACTCGCCTCGATCACCGAGACGGAGGCTGCCGGCTAGGCGGAAACCGGGTGGTCAGAGCATCAAGGCGAGCACGAGGCACACGACGATCACCGCGCCGATCCCGGCCAGCGCGTAGGTGCGCGCCGACAATTTCGGCTCAGCGGGTGGTTCGGTGGCCTGCGCGACGGTCAATGCTTTCTGATCTTCATCCACCACTTCGGACGCTGAGGAGCCTCTGGACGAGGGCTCTCGGGCCGGACCCGAATCGGTGGTGGTGGCAACAGCCACCGGTGGGTCGTCCTCCGAGTCGGTTTCGGCTTCGCGCAGCCGCGCGAAGCCGCCGGTGAGGACGTCTGTTCTGTCGTAGGACGGCGGCAGGCCGATGCGTGCCTTCTTCTCTCGCGCAGGCGTGAAGCCTGTTGCCAGGATCGCCGCTCCGAGCGCAGCAGTCTGCTCGGGTCCGGGGCCGACAAGGCTCCGAACCATCAATTTGGTCGCGAGGCTGTTCGCGATGTCCTGGATGTGCGACCGGTCGCGGGCGATGAGCCCATCGCCCATGACCACGACGGCATCGAGGTTGTCGGGCATCCACCCGAACGCCCCGAGCGCTGTCGCCAGTTGCGCCGCCGGAGAGGGTGCGCCCTTGGCCGTGACACGGAAGGCTTTCCCTGCCGGCACGCCGGAGCGAACCAGTGTGACTGTGGATCCCGCATCGTCCACGTGGTAGACGCCGATGAGCAGACCGGGGGTCTCGGAGATCTCCGAGGCGTACCACGTTGCGGCGCCCTGAGCGTCGGAAACGAGGTCGACGTGCCTCAATTCGGCGTAGTCGAGCGCGGCGCGGAGCACCGAGACCCGGGTCGGATCCCAATGCGATGGGTACGTGGCCGTGTAACCGGGATCGGTGTCGCGGTCCATGCCCCCGAAGGTCGGAAGTGGGTGACATTCGTTGAGGAGGCAGTGAACTGCTGTTGCCATTGCGTCCTCGGCGCGATAGACGCGGCCGTCGCTTGCAGCGATGCCCCCCGGGTCTCCCACACGTGACAGGAATCCGGAGAGCGTACGTGCCTCGTCGACCGTGCGGGTGGAACCGCCGAGTTGTGAGTTGCCGTCGTGGTCGATGTGCAGGACCGTGTCGCGGGCGATGACAACGGGATCCGGGGTGCCGGGTTCGTTGGATGCCACCACTGCTGTGGAGACGATCCTGCCTATCCGAAGCCCTACCCCGATCGCCATCTCGAACCCTCCCTGTAACGATTTGCTTACATCATGCCCCCTTACTCTTCCGGGAGGGCGTGTACGCCGTATGGCTACCGTAGACCGCGCCTGTCGTGAATATCCCATTTAGACTCCAGCGATGGCACAGCAGGAGGAGCGCTCGGAGCCCGGATCGTTTTCGGAGATCGTCTATCGGCGCACAGCGCACCCGGTCGGTCTCGCTGTCGCGCTGTTCTTCTTCGCGCAATCGATGACGCCGTCGCTGCTGCCGCGTGTGTGGTATCTGCAGGGTGTTGCCACGGGAATCTCGGTGGCCACGGGTTACGGACTCGGCTGCTTCGTGGCCTGGGTTCTGTGCAGATGCGGAGTGCGCCCCCGGTGGTCTGCAGTCACTCGTCGTCGTGGATGGTGGTTGCTGGCCGTCGTCGCTGTCGCGGTGATTCCGACCTTCCTCGTACTCGGCTCGTGGTGGCAGCAGATCGTCCGTGAGCTGGTCGGCCTCGAACGACTCGAACGCCTCCTGTACCTGCCGGTCCTTCTCGTTGCGGTGATCGTGGCGCTCGTGCTGATCGCGGTGGCTCGCCTGCTGAGATTCGGGGTGATGCGGTTGTCCGTGTTCTCTGCGCGATTCCTGCCCGATGGAGTTGCGAACGTCGCTGCGATCGTCGTCGTCGTGGTGGTGCTCGTGGTGGTTCTCGACCACGGGGTGTATCGGGGAATCCTCTCGGTGGCAGAGCGTTCCGCGGCCGTATCGGATCACGGTACGGCGGACGGCGTCGATCGTCCGGCCGCACCGGAGAGGTCGGGTTCACCGGACTCGTTCGAAAGCTGGGAGACACTGGGCCGGGAGGGGAGAACCTTCGTCGCGGGCGGTCCTACTGCCGCCGAGATCGCCGATGTCACCGGTGAACCCGCGCTGACACCGATCCGCGCATACGTGGGTAAGGAATCCGCCGGCACTGTCGCCGAGGGGGCAGGCAAAGTGGTTGCGGAGCTGGAACGCACGGGCGCATTCGACCGGTCGGTCCTCGCGGTGGTGACCACCACCGGGCGCGGTTGGGTCAACGAGAACGTCGCAGGAGCACTCGAATTCGTGAGCGGCGGTGATTCGGCGATTGCGGCGATGCAGTATTCGTTCCTGCCGAGTCCGTTGGCATTTCTTGCCGATCGTGAAACCCCGCAGGATGCCGGACGCGCGTTGTTCGACGCGGTGTACGAGCGGTGGGCCGAATTACCCGGCGATGCCCGTCCGAAGCTCGTGGTCTTCGGGGAGAGTCTCGGATCATACGGTGGTCAAGCCGCTTTCGCGTCCGGCGATGCGCTCGTCGCCATGACCGACGGTGCATTGCTTGTGGGCACACCGAACTTCGCGGAGCCGTGGGGGAGGATCACCGAGATGCGCGACGAAGGTTCGTTCGAGCGTCTTCCTGCCGTGGACGGCGGGCGGAACATCAGGTTTGCGTCGGATCCGGGTGATGCAGATCTTCCCACCGAGTGGGAGTTTCCACGTGTGGTGTTCTGGCAGCACGCGAGTGACCCCATCACGTGGTGGTCGTTCGATCTGATACTGCATCGGCCCGACTGGCTGCGCGAACCTCTGGGCCCCGACGTGGACCCGGGGATGCGGTGGATTCCGTTCGTGACGTTCTGGCAGGTGACTCTGGACATGGTTTTCTCGGCGGACGTGCCCGACGGACACGGTCATTCGTATGGGGTGGATGCAGCCGAATTGTGGGCGGACATTCTTAGCCCGCCGGGGTGGGGCGGTGACGAAACCATACGGGTGCAGGAAGCGCTTTCCGGCATGTCACAGAACGCAGAGCTGGAACTTACTGCCGAGTAAATGCATGTTACATTGCGTATCGCTGTGATGGGCGGCACACATTTCGAGGCACGGAGGAATCAATGGCGGGTCGTACCCGGCGATGGGGGATGACGGCGGGATTGGCGTCTGCGGCACTGATGGCCGGATTGATGGTCACCCCGGCGACAGCGAATGCAGAAGGCGACTTCTATCAGCCGCCGGAGGTGCTCGGGGGAGCACCGGGTGACCTCATTCGCACCGAATCTTCCGACCTCGCGATCCGCGTGCCCACGCCCGACGGTGTGTTCCCCGCTCAGGGAACACGGCTGCTCTACCGCAGTAACGACGCCAACGGCGAAGCAAACGCCGTGAGCGGCACCTATCTCGAACCGTCCATGGCATGGAACGGGCCGGGCGAGCGACCCCTGGTGGTGCTGGCCCCCGGAACGCAGGGCCAGGGCGATCAGTGCGCACCGTCGAAGGCCCTCAACCACGTCGTGCAGTACACACCGCCGCTCGATCTCTTCACCGAATACGAACTCCTCTCGATCAACGCGATGCTGCTGCAGGGGATCGCCGTGGCGGTCACCGACTACGACGGATTGGGAACCCCCGGCCACCACACGTACGTCAACCGTGAGGCCGAGGCCCACGCGGTCCTCGACGCGGCACGAGCAGCGCAGAAGCTGCCCGGGGCTTCCATCTCGGAAAACGGACCTGTCGGCCTCTTCGGCTACTCGCAGGGCGGTGGCGCCACAGCCGCCGCGGCGGAACTCGCTCCCTCCTACGCTCCGGAACTCGACATCAAGGGCGCCTATGCCGGCGCACCTCCGGCCGATCTGGTCGAGACCCTGAAGCAGATCGACGGAACCGCGCTCACCGGTGCCGTCGGCTACACGATCAACGGTCTCATCGAGGCATACCCGGAACTGACGGATGTCCTCGACGCAGAGATCAACGAACGAGGGCGCGAGATGCTCGCCGCGGTGGCGAACCAGTGCTTGCCCGAGACGCTGTTCACCTTCGGTTTCCAGCAGACCAGTGACTACACGCGCACCGGCGAGCCCCTTGACGTCGTGACCTCTCGGATCCCCGAGGTTCAGGAAGTGATCGCGGAGCAGCGTATCGGCCGACTGTCCCCGCAGATCCCGGTTCTCGTCCAGCACGGCACCCAGGACGATACGGTGCCGTACGGCCAGGGCCGCCAGATGGCGCTCGACTGGTGCGCCCAGGGTGCCGCGGTGCAGTTCTCCCCGAACAACACGCCGCCGATCCTCCCCGGCTTCATCGTCAATCACGCGTTGCCCATGATCGGTGGCCTGCCCGAGGCGGTGGCGTACATGAACGATCGCTTCGCGGACAAGCCCGCGCCGTCCAACTGCGGCGCATTCTGATCCTGCCACGACAGTAGAATTCGGCCCCCGCTCCGCGAGTGGGGGCCGAATTCTTTTGCGATCAAGCAGGATTCTGTGTCAGCCGGAAGCGGCGGGCCAGGTTCTCGTCCTGTGACGGTCCGGGCGCCCACTCGGAGATCCACGGACCTGTGCCCTCACTCTGATCGAGCACCCCGTTCTCGAGCCACGTGTAGCGCCCCTCGAGCACACCGTGAGTGAGCGCGACGTCGGCGTCGTCGGTGTTGGTCCACAATCCGTCGAAGAGCCCCTCGACTCGTATGCGCGCCTGCTCGCAGAAGGTGTCGGCCAGCACGAAGGCATCCTCGGCGCCGGGATGCCGGTCGGCGCGCTGTCGTTCGGCACGCACGCAGCACGCTGCCATCGCGAACAGCTCGGCCCCGATGTCGACTACGCGTCCCAGAAAGTTCTGTCGCTTCTCGAGCCCGGCCTGCCAGCGGGCCATCCCGTAGAACGTCGACCGTGCGAGCTTCCGAGAGGCTCGTTCCACATACCTGAGATGGACAGCCAGAGAACCGAATTCATTGTAGGAGTTCGGAAGTTGACCCTTGCCCGCCACCAGTTTGGGGAGCCACTTGGCGTAGAAACCGCTGGCCCTCGCTGCGGCTTTCGCTTTTGCCTCGGCGGAGGCCTTGGGATCGGCAAGATCACCTGCGGCCTTCAGGTGTGCGTCGACTGCCTCTCGCGCGACGAGCAGTCGCATGATCTCGCTCGACCCTTCGAAGATCCTGTTGATGCGCAGATCACGCACCAATTGCTCGGCCGGCACGGCCCGTTCGCCGCGCGCTGCAAGCGATTGCGCGGTCTCGTATCCGCGACCCCCGCGGATCTGTACGAGTTCGTCGGCGATGATGCACGCCATCTCGCTGCACCACAGTTTCGCGAGGGCGGCCTCGATGCGGATGTCGTTGCGTTTCTCGTCGGACATCTGCCCGGAGAGCTCGACGACGGACTCCAGCGCGTAGGTGGTGGCAGCGATGAACGAGATCTTCGACGCCACTGCGGCGTGCTCGCCGACGGGTCTGCCCCACTGAACCCTCGCGGACGACCACTCGCGCGCGATCTTCAGCGACCACTTTCCCGCCCCCGCACACATCGCTGGAATCGCAAGGCGCCCGGCATTGAGGGTGGTCAGCGCGATTTTGAGGCCGTCGCCTTCGCGTCCGATGAGGTTCTGCGCGGGAACACGCACCTTGTGCATGCGCGTGACACCGTTCTCGATGCCCTTCAATCCCATGAACGTGTTGCGGTGCTCCACCGTGATGCCCGGTGAATCTGCTTCGACGACGAAAGCCGAGATCCCGCCTCGATGTGCGTCGTCACTGTGGCCGTCTCTGCGGGGCACACGTGCCATGACGACGAGCAGTTCGGCGACAACACCGTTGGTGGTCCACAGTTTGACTCCGTCGAGTTCGTACGCCTCGCCGTCTTCGATCGGGGTTGCCGTGGAGGCGAGGCGAGCGGGGTCGGAGCCGACGTCGGGTTCGGTGAGCAGGAACGCGGAGATGGCACCCTTCGCGCAGCGTGGGAGATATTCCTGCTTCTGCTCGTCGGTGCCCGCGAGCGCGAGTGGCTCTGGCACGCCGATCGACTGGTGGGCCGACAACAGCGCACCGATGCTCGGATGCACGCTCGCCACCAGTGTCAATGCGCGGTTGTAGGCCACTTGGGAAAGGCCGAGCCCGCCGTAGCGGGGTGCGATCTTCATGCCGAAGCATCCGAGGTCGGCGAGAGCTGCAACGTAGTCGTCGGGGATCTCCGCGTCGCGTTCGATGACGGCGCCGTCCATCGTGCGGCACAGGTTCCGCAGTTTCGTCAGGAACTCTTCGGTGCGGGCGTCCTCGTCGGGGGTGGGTCGTGGGAACGGGTGGACGAGGCCGAGTGTGAGCCGGCCGAGGAACAGCTCCTTGGCGAAGGAGGGTTTGTCCCAATCGGCTTCACGTGATTCTTCGGCGACTGCGCGTGCTTGTTCTTCGGTGACGTGCGCGGATCCGGTCATGATGCGCCTCCATCGGAGAGTGTCTACCCGCGAGTATCCACCTTCGTGTGGTATGCGTCATACGGTTGAGCGGATTCGATACCGACCGGTAACTCAGGCGCCGGTGGTCCCGTCGTCAGGCACCGCCTGCACGCGCGGAGGTTCGGCCGCCACGGGCGGGAACGACGGACGACGCGTGCGATAGAAGACGACGCCACCGAGGACGACGGCGCCGAGTACACCGGTGACGAGCAGTGCCTTGCGTCCGCCACGCGACTGCGTATCGGTCTTCTTCGCGATGCCCTTGTCGGTCAGGGCCTTCTCGGTGGCCGCCTTGATCAGCGGAGACGCCTCTTGGCGTGCGCGACGTGCGTGAGCAGCGAGCTCCCTCGACACCTCGACACCCTTGCGGGCGACGACGAGGCCGGCTGCCGCCGACCCCTGAGCCAACGCCACAGCACCGTCCCCGGCGACACGAAGCGCGCCAACGAGATTGGTGGAGTCGTCGATCGGAGGTACGAGGTCGCGGACGGACTCGGAGAAAGCACTACCGGAAAGGGACTCGCTCACACTCGACATGGCTCCACACTGCCACACCGGTTCCTCCTTCCGTCAGAAGCGCGGGAGGATCATCACAGTAGGAGGAGTGCCGCACCGAACAACACAAGGATGGCAACATGGGGGTGTGACTTCACCCAACCAGACAGCAACCGCCACCCTCCACACCAACCGTGGGGACATCGTCATCTCCCTGTTCGGCAACCATGCGCCGAAGACGGTCGAGAACTTCGTCGGCCTCGCCGACGGCTCGAAGGAATACAAGACGCAGAACGCAAAGGGCGAGACCACCGGCCCGTTCTACGACGGTGCGATCTTCCACCGCGTCATCGACGGCTTCATGATCCAGGGCGGCGACCCCACCGGCACCGGCCGCGGCGGCCCGGGCTACCAGTTCGGTGACGAATTCCACCCCGAGCTGCAGTTCGACCGTCCCTACCTCCTCGCGATGGCGAACGCGGGCCCGGGCACCAACGGCTCACAGTTCTTCATCACGGTCGGTGCCACCCCGCACCTGAACCGTCGCCACACCATCTTCGGTGAGGTCGTCGACGCAGAGTCGAAGAAGGTCGTCGACGCCATCGCGACCACCGCAACCGATCGCGGCGACCGCCCGACCGACGACGTCGTGATCAACAGCATCACGGTCGCCTGAAAGAGAAACCCATGACGAACCCCGGCTGGGGCCCATCGGCCGAGGGGGGCGGCCCCGCGTCCCAGCCGCGGTGCGTCCGTCACCCCGACCGCACCACGCTGCTTGCCTGCACGCGGTGCGGCCGACCCTTCTGCCCGGAGTGCCTGCGTCCCGCGTCGGTGGGGCATCAGTGCGTCGAGTGTGTCGCCACCGCGCAACGCTCCGCACCGCAGGCCCGAACGGTCGCCGGTGCGCCGGTGCGCACCGATCGGCCGACTCCGCTGGTCACCTACATCCTCATCGCGCTCAACGTCGTGATCTTCGGGATCACCGCCGCGCAGTCCGGCAGCGTGATGAACAACGAGCAGGCCTCGCGCCTGTTCCTGGATTGGGCGCTGTGGCCGCCCATGATCGCCGCCGATGGCGACTACATCCGGGTGCTCGGCAGCGGCTTCCTGCACTACGGCCTGCTACACCTCGCGGTCAACATGTTCGCGTTGTGGATCATCGGCCGCGATACCGAGTTGGTTCTCGGTCGTGCCCGCTATCTCGCCGTGTATGTGGTGTCCATCGTCGGTGGTTCCGCTGCGGTGATGTTCCTTCAACCCGACGCTGTCACTGTGGGGGCGTCGGGTGCCGTGTTCGGTCTGCTCGGAGCCCAGGCCGTCATCCTGCTGCGGTTGCGTCGTAGCCCAGCACCGGTGCTTGCGGTGGTGGCACTCAACGTCTTCATCAGCATCACGATTCCCGGCATCTCCCTGTGGGGACATCTCGGCGGCCTGGTCGCGGGTGCTGCCGCGACGGCAGCTCTGCTCTACGCCCCGCAGTACACGGGCGCCGGAACCGACCGAATCAAGATCGTCCGCACGGGGTGGATCGCGCTCGCTGCGGTGGCGTTGGTCTCGCTCGTACTCGTGGTGCTCGCAGTGCTGCGTCTGCGCTCTCAGCTGGGAGTGTGATCGGGCGCCAGTCCGTGCACCGCAAGCGCGTCGTACACGTCGCGTGGGTCCGTGCCCAGATCCCAGCGGCCGAAGATCATCAGCCGCTCGTCGCCGGTTCCGGGTTCGAGCGTGTCGATTTCGAGCATCGGGACCCGCCGACCGAGTCGCGGGTATTCCACGATGCGTACCCGGTGCAGTGTCGCGCGCGGGAATTCACGACGACCGGACAGGCGCGTGGTCGCAATTCCCGATGCCTGCCCGTCGGTGTCGCCGAGGACCTCGAGGCGGGGCCGCTGGCGGGCAGCCGAGAACGCCATCGAAAGAACGAGTAGCGCAGCGAATCCGATGAGAATCCGGCCTACTGCGTCGGGAACGGCGAACACCGCCGCCACCGCGAGGACCACTCCGCCGGCTGCGAGGGCTGCGACAGCGACCGGGGGAGTGGACCATTCGAGTGGAGCTCGATCGGTCATGCCACTACGTCCGCACAGTTGTGCACAGGGTTCTCCACAGGTGGGGATGAATTACAGCGGTGTAATCCAGCGTCATCGGCGGTCGTCAACGCCACTTCATCGTCATGATCAGGCCCGCCACCATGAAGCCGAATCCGATGAGGAAGTTGTACGCACCGAGGCTGTTCATGAAGGAAATGTGCTCTGCGGCGAGGTAGTACACGATCAGCCACAGCAATCCGATGATCATCAGGCCGAGCATCACCGAGACGTAGATGGAGCTCGACGGCGCGGCCTTGACCTTCACCGGAGTACGGCTGACCGACCTCTCGACCGCGTCGTCCTTCTTCTTCCTGACCTTCGACTTGGGCATGGTGTCCTCGCTGGTACGACTCCGCCTCCTGCAGGCCGGCAGAGTAGGTTGGGCATCTACCTGTGCTGTACACGCTAACGCAGTAGCCGAAAGGGAGGTTCGACGTGTCGAACGGTCGGCTGCGCACTCTGGCCTGGGCGTCCGCGACACTGGTCGTGTGCCTCGTTGCGGGGCTGCTGCTCGGCACCACCCGCGGTGTTTCCGACGGTAGTGAATTGCGCGCGAGTGACTCGCCCCGCCTGTCCGACCTCGTTCGTGTCGCGCAGGCCGAATCGGATGATCTCGCTGCCACCCGTGACGCACTGGCCACGCAGGTCGCACAGCTTCAGAGCAGTGCAGCCACCGACGACGACGAAGTCGCTGCCGTGCTCGACCGGATCGCCGCACTCGAGGAACCTGCGGGACTGACCGAACGGCAGGGCGCCGGTGTCACCGTCACCTTGACCGATGCGCCGCGCGACGCCGACGGCCGGTATCCGGCAGGCGCCTCGCCCGACGATCTCGTGGTGCACCAGCAGGACGTGCAGAGTGTGCTCAACGCGATGTGGGCCGGTGGAGCGGAAGCCATCTCCATGCAGGATCAGCGGATCGTCGAGACCTCGGCCCCCCGCTGCATCGGCAACACCCTCCTACTGCACGGCCGCACCTACTCGCCCCCGTATGTCATCACGGCGCTGGGGGACCCCGCAGCGATTGCGGCGTCGCTCGATGCCGAACCCGGAGTGCGCTTGTACAAGCAGTACTCCACGCGCTACGGATTGGGCTTCACACAGCAGGTCGGTTCCGAACTCACTGTCCCCGCCTACACCGGCGGAGCCGCGGCACGATGACTCGGTGAGTACTCTGCTCACCATGCGCATTCTCGTCGTCGACAACTACGACAGCTTCGTGTTCAACCTCGTGCAGTACCTCGGTCAGCTCGGAACACGAGCAGAAGTGTGGCGCAACGACGACGAGAGGCTGACCGCGCCCGGCGCGCTCGAGAAGGTCGTCGACGAGTTCGACGGCATCCTGCTCAGCCCCGGCCCCGGCACCCCGGAACGCGCCGGAGTCAGCATCGACCTCGTCAAGGCATGCGCCGCCGCACGCACGCCGCTGCTGGGTGTGTGCCTCGGCCACCAGTCGATCGGTGTTGCATTCGGCGGAACCGTCGATCGTGCCCCGGAACTTCTGCACGGGAAGACCAGCCTCGTGCATCACGACGGTGCCGGTGTCCTGTCGGGCCTGCCCGACCCGTTCACCGCGACCCGTTATCACTCGCTGACGGTGCTCCCGGAAACGCTGCCCGACGAACTCGTCGTCACCGGGCAGACCGACAGCGGTGTGATCATGGCGTTGCGGCACGCGGAACTGCCCATTCACGGCGTGCAGTTCCATCCGGAGTCGGTGCTCACCCAGGGAGGTCATCGCATGCTGGCGAACTGGCTTGCCGTGTGTGGTCGGGCGCCGCAAGAATCGCTCGTCGCGCAGCTCGAGGGTGAAATGGCCAGGGCACTCGACGGTGGTGCCGCCTGAGGGCTCCCATACACACGACGCGGCGGCCTACTCCATCGGAGTAGGCCGCCGCGTCGTATGGAAGTTCGTGCTATCGGATTCCCAGGACCCCGACTCCGACGCTCACGGTGTCGGACTTGGAGATCTCCGAACCGGGCGGCTGCTGCTGGGTGATGATCGTGCCCACGAGACCGGCATCGAGTGTGGCCTCCCGGGTCTGCACGAGCTGAGCAGCCGAGCCGGTCCAGCCTGCCGCGCGAAGCGCCGACAGTGCCTGCGACACCGAACGGTTGGTGAGCACGGGCATCTCGATCCGGTCGCCGTCGGAAACCTGGATCGTGACGGTGCCACCCGAATCGGTCGTGGCGCCGCCCGCCGGGCTGGTCGACACCACGGTGCCTGCCTTCTCGCTCGACTCGACCTGCTCGACGACGACCTCGAATCCGGCGCCCTCGATGTTGCCTCGGGCAACTTCCTGGGCCTGTCCCACGACATTCGGGACACGGACCTGCTCGGGCCCGGAACCGAGTGTGATGGTCACCGTGGCGCCACGGTCGATGTTCGCGCCCGCCGACGGCTTCTGCTCGACTACGGTGTCGACCTCGTCCTCGTCGGACGGCGCCCGCAACACATTCGGGTCGAGCCGCAGCCCGACCGAATCGAGTTGTTGCGCGGCCTTCTCCTGAGAGAGGCCGTCGAGCCGCGGAATCTGCACCTGCTCGGGTCCACTCGACACCTCGATGGTGACAGTCGAGCCCTCATCGGCCTGGCTGCCCGGTACCGGGCGTGTGTTGACCACGTTGCCTTCGGCGACCACCGTGTCGGGTTTCTCCTGCAGAGCCACCCTGAAGCCGCTGTCCTGCAGTTGGCTTTCAGCCTCGCTCGCCGCGAGATTACGGACGTCGGGAACGGCAACCTGCGCCGCAGTGGAGCCAGGGCCCAGCGACCACAGGAACACACCGACGATGCCCACCACGATCACCGCCGCGACACCGAGGAGGACCTTGCGTAACGTCGAACCGCCACCGCCTTCGGAGTCGTCACCTGCAGCAGCCCCGCCTGCAGCGGCCGCTGCGGCAGCGGGACGATAGTGCCTGCCGGTGTTCTGCTCGACCGAATCGATCAAAGTGGTGCGGTCTTCGTCGGTCATCACCATCGGCGCGCTGGGACGCTGGCCGTTGAGAACCCGGATCAGGTCGCTGCGCATCTCTGCCGCGGACTGGTAACGGTTGGCGGGGTTCTTCGCCATCGCCTTGAGGATCACCGAATCCAGTTCGGGGGGAACCTGTCGATTCACCGACGACGGCAGCGGCGGATCTTCACGAACATGCTGGTAGGCGACCGCGACGGGTGAATCACCTTTGAAAGGGGGCTCGCCGGTCATGATCTCGAACAGCACGCAGCCCACCGAGTAGACGTCGGAGCGCGCATCGACCTGCTCGCCCCGAGCCTGTTCGGGGGACAGGTACTGAGCGGTGCCGATCACGGCGGCGGTCTGCGTCATGGGGCTCGACGCGTCGGAGATCGCGCGGGCGATGCCGAAATCCATGACCTTGACCGCGCCGGCCTTGTTGATCATGACGTTGGCGGGCTTGACGTCACGGTGCACGATCCCGTTGCGGTGGCTGAAGTCGAGCGCCGCGCACACGTCGGCGATCACCTCCATCGCCCGCTTGGGCGCCATCGGGCCCTCGCCGCGCACGATGTCGCGCAACGTGTCGCCCTCGACGAACTCCATGACGATGTACGGGATCGGGCCGGCTTCCGTCTCGGCTTCACCGGTGTCGTACACGGCGACGATCGCCGGGTGATTCAGTGCCGCCGCGTTCTGTGCCTCGCGCCGGAACCGCAGGTAGAACGTGGGGTCGCGGGCGAGGTCGGCGCGTAGAACCTTGATTGCCACGTCACGACCGAGTCGTAGATCCCGAGCCAGATGCACCTCGGACATGCCACCGAAGCCGAGGATCTCACCCAGCTCGTAGCGTGAGGAGAGCTTGCGCGGTGTGGTCATGACGTTCCTTGTGTGTCCGTCGGTGCGTTGTTCGTACCGTTGCTGGCTGCGGGCTCTTCGTCGCCTCCCGTACCTCCGTCGCCTTCTCCGCCACCCGAAGCGTCGCCCGGCGACTCTTCTCCTCCTTCGACGGGTTGCGTCGTGGTGGTGGTGGCGGTGGTTGTCGGTGTCGCGGTGGTCGTGGTCGGAGTTTGAGTGGTCGGAGTCGGAACCTCGACCGTGGTTGTCGGCTCTACTGTCGTCGGCACCTCGACCGTGGTCGTCGGCTCGAACGTCGGCGGCTGGGTCGGAACAGGGAGCGGAGCAGTCCACTCCGAGGTGGTCGTGGTCTGCGGTGCGCGTGTCGTCGTGGTGGGTTGCGGCCTCGTCGTGGTGATCTGCGTGGTCGGCGACTGCCCCGTGTCGGGCTCGTTCTCACCGTTGGTGAGCAGAACCACGCCCAGCGTGACCAGCGCAAGCACGATCGCCACGCCTGCGGCCCACGCGAGTGCGGTGGGGCTCGGCCCCTTCCGGTCGCCATCGCCGTCACCTCCGCCCGAAGCGGCGGCCGCAGCAGCATAGGGAGGTCGGCCGGTCGTCGGTGGCTGCGACGCCCCGGTGTACGGACCCTGCGTGTACGCGGTCGGTGCATACTGCTGCGTCTGCTGAGACGACTGCATGGGCACCGTCGTCGTCGCCCCCGGAACACCCGGAGGCAACACCCGATTGGCGCTCGTCACCGGCGGCACATTGCCCGGCGGCGGCGCGGGCCGGCCGGACCGCACGGCCGACACGGCGTCGGCGAACTCGCCGCCGCTCGAGTAGCGGTACTTCGGGTCCTTCGTCATCGCGATGTCGATGAGGTCGTGGACCTCGTGCGGGAGATCGGCGGGCAGCGGCGCGGGAGTTTCCTGCACGTGCTTCATCGCGACGGTGACGACACTCTCGCCCAGGAAGGGGCGCCGTCCCGACAGCACCTCGTAGCCGACGGCCCCGAGCGAATACACATCGCTCGCCGAGGTCGCTTCCTGCCCGAGAGCCTGCTCCGGCGCGATGTACTGCGCGGTGCCCATGACCATCCCGGTACGCGTGACGGGCGATGCGTCGACGGCCTTCGCGATACCGAAGTCGGTGATCTTCACCTGGCCGGTCGGGGTGATCATGATGTTCCCGGGCTTGACGTCGCGATGCACGACACCCGCATTGTGCGCGGCCTGAAGGGCCCGGCCGGTCTGTTCGAGCATGTCGAGGGCCTGCGACAACGACAGCCTGCCCACACGCGACAGGACCGCGTTGAGCGGCTCGCCGTGTACGAGCTCCATCACCAGATAGGCGACGGACTGCCCTTCCTCGTCGGTCGTCTCGCCGTAATCGAACACCCCGGCGATACCCGGGTGGTTGAGTTGCGCCGTGGTGCGCGCCTCGAACCTGAATCGGGTCAGGAAGTCCTGGTCGTGCGACAACTCTGCCTTGAGAACCTTCACCGCGACACGACGGTCGAGCCGTGTGTCCAGGCCTTCCCAGACCTGCCCCATACCGCCCGTGGCGATCAGTCGCGTGAGGCGATATCGGTCGGCGACCATGGCGCCGCTGTACAAAGCCATGTCAGCCTCCCTGTATTCCGGCCGAAATCACGGCCCGTCCGATAGGCGCAGCCACCGAGCCACCGGTAGCGGCGAGAGCGCGATCACCACCGTCCTCGACGATCACGGCCACCGCCACTGTGGGCTGCTGAGCGGGTGCGAACCCGATATACAGCGTGTGAGGTGGGGTGTTGCGCGGGTCGCTGCCGTGCTCGGCGGTGCCGGTCTTCGACGCGATCTGAACACCGGGAATCGCACCCTGTCCACCCGACCATTCTTCGGAGCCGATCATCAAATCGGTCAGTGTTGCCGCGACCGAGGGGTCGATGGCCTGCCCGAGGGATTCGGGCTTGGTTTCCGCGAGGAGTGCGAGATCGGGCCCCTCCAGACGTTCGACGAGATACGGCTTCATGCGCACACCGCCGTTGGCGACGGTCGCGGCGATGACCGCGTTCTGCAGGGGAGTCAGTGCGACGTCGCGCTGACCGATGGTGGACTGCCCGAGCGCAGCCCCGTCGGCGATCTGCCCGACCGTGCTCTCCGCGACAGGCAACGGAATGTCCATGGTCTCCCCGATGCCCAGAGCTTCCGCCTGGTCGACCAGAGCCTCACGACCGGTGTTGATGCCCATCTCTACGAACGCGGTGTTGCACGAGCGTGCGAACGCTTCGCGAAGCGACACCGTCGGAGCGCCGCCGCAGGCAGCGCCGCCGTAGTTCTCGAGGGTGGTCGTGCTGTCGGGAAGGGTGATGTTCGGGGCGGCCGTGAACTGATCGTCCGGGGTGACGCCCGACTCGAGGGCTGCCGCCGTCGTCACCACTTTGAACGTTGAACCCGGCGGGTAGGTCTGAGAGATTGCGCGGTTGAGCATCGGCTTGTCCGGGTCTGCGTTCAGTTCGTCCCACGCCGCCGACGTTGCGGCACCGTCGTGTCCGGACAACCGGTTCGGGTCGTAGCTCGGCGTGCTCACCATCGCGAGGATCTTGCCGGTCGCAGGCTCGATGGCCACGACCGACCCGGTGTATCCCTTGGAGGTGAGTTCGTCGTACGCGACCTGCTGCATGGCCGGATCGATTGTCGAGACCACATTGCCGCCGCGCGGGTTGCGTCCCGACACCAGATCGAACAGCCGGCGTCCGAACAGCAGGTTGTCGGAGCCGTTGAGCAGTTCGTCCTCACTGCGTTCGAGGCCCGTGCTGCCGTACTGCATCGAGTAGAACCCGGTGACCGGCGCGTAGGCGAGCGGACTCATGGGCTGTGCGGGTGTCGACGGATATTCACGCAGGTACTTGTAGCGACTGTCGGTGGGGATCGACACGGCCAGCGCCTGCCCGGCAGCCGAGATCTGACCGCGCTGACGGGAGTACTCGTCGATCAACACCCGTGAGTTGCGCGGGTCGGTGCGCAGATCGTCTGCCTTGATGACCTGCACGTAGGTGGCGTTTGCGAGCAGGGCGACAACCATGAACATCACGGCCATCGCGACCTTGCGGAGCGGAGTGTTCATTCGCGCCCCATCATTTCCGTCTGCGCTTCCGCGATGGGCGTCATCGGCTTCTTACGCGGCTGCACGGGTTCGCGTGCGGCGTGCGAGATCTTCATCAGCAGAGCGAGCAGCAAGTAGTTCGCGAGCAGCGACGACCCGCCGTACGAAACGAACGGCGTGGTCAGGCCCGTGAGGGGAATCAGTTTGGTGACACCGCCGACCACGACGAACAACTGGACGGCGAGGGTGAACGACAGACCGGCGGCGAGGAGTTTGCCGAAACTGTCGCGCACGGCGAGAGCGGTGCGCAAGCCGCGGATGACGAGGATGAGGAACAGCAGCAGGATCGCGGCGAGCCCGATCAGGCCGAGTTCCTCACCGATCGCGGCGATGATGAAGTCGGTCTTCGCGAACGGCACCTGGGCGGGCCGCCCGCTGCCGAGACCCGTGCCTGCGACACCGCCGGTGGCCAGACCGAACAGCGACTGCGAAATCTGATATCCGGTGTTGCTGTAGTCGGCGAGTGGGTCGGCCCACGTCTGGACGCGGACGCGGACGTGACCGAACATCTGGTACGCGAAGACGAAGCCGACCGCGAGCAGCGAAAATCCGATGATCAGCCAGCCCACGCGTTCCGTCGCGATGTAGAGCATCACCAGAACGGTGGTGAACAGCAACAGCGAGGTGCCCAGGTCTTTTTCGAAGACCATGACGCCGATGGAAATGATCCACGCGGCGAGGATCGGGCCGAGGTCTCGCGCACGGGGAAAATCCATGCCGAGGAAGTGTTTGCCTGCCGTGGTGAACAGATCACGTTTCGCCACGAGCACGGAGGCGAAGAAGATGATCAGCAGAATCTTGGCGAATTCACCCGGCTGGATACTGAAGCCGGGAAGCCTGATCCAGATCTTGGCGCCGTTGACCTCGGAGAACTGCGACGGCAGCAACGCGGGGATCGCGAGGGCGATCAGCCCGATCAACCCGAGGGTGTAGCTGAAGCGGGCAAGCAGCCGGTAGTCGTGGAGGAACACGAGGACAGCGATGAACAGGGCTATGCCGATCGCGGTCCACAGCACCTGCTGGTTCGCGTCGGGCGACGGCATCGGCAGACCCATGTAGCGCGCGTTTTCCTGGTCGGCCAGGTCGAGCCGGTGGATCAGCACGAGGCCGAGACCGTTGAGCAACGCGACGATCGGCAACAGCAGTGGATCGGCGTACTTGGCGTACCGCCTCACCGCCAGGTGCGCGACGAGGAACAACCCGGCGTACGCGAGTCCGTACTTTGCGAGATCGAGCGTGAGCGCCTGCTCGAGAGAGGCCTCGACGAGCATCATCGACACCGTCGTGATGCCGATCGCGACGAGCAGTAGTCCCAGTTCGGTGTTGCGCTTCGTGGATTGAGCAGGGGCCGGAGCGAAACCACCGGGGGGGCTGGGAAAAGCCCCCGCACCATGGGTCACCGACATCAGGCGCCCACCCTGCAGTTCTGGCCGGGGACCTGGGGTACGGGCGCCGGTTCCGGCGCCGCCGTCGTTTCGATTCCGCCGTTTTCGGGCGCTTGTTCACCGGGTGCGGGTGCTGCCTCATTCGGGACGGGCTCGGCAGGCGGGGCAGGTGTCTCACCGGGCACGGGTGCTCCCGGTGTGGGTTCGCCGGTCGCAGGTGGTGTGGGTTCCGGGGCCGGGGCAGGAGCCGGCTCCTCGACCTTGCACACCGGAAGCAGATCCTGCTGCGCGAGGCGGGCCATCTGCACGCTCGCCTCGTCGAGCGTCCCGGACGGAAGGCCGGCACGAACCTGCTCTCGCGCGGCGGGCTGAAGGTCGTCGACCATCATCACGCGACACTGCGCGTCGGCCGGATCCACAAGGGTCAGCTCGCCCTCGTCGGTCACGCACCCGATACGTGCCGGCTCCTGCAGCGAGTAACCGAAGATGTTGCCGGGGAGACCGCGCAGCACGGTGACGCGCGCGTCATCGGCGCTGACGTAGTAGTTGTTCTGGATCATCTGCCGACCGAAGTACCCACCTGTGGCGACCAGACCGAGCACCACGAGCGCGATGAGCGGGGCCCACCACCGGCTACGACGCTTCTTCGGCTCTTCGGGCGCTTTGTTGATGACGCGCTTGGGTGTGGCGCGGGGCGGCCGCATGGCGGCGGCGCGACCGGCGGCGGTGTTCGGCCGGGGAGCTTCGTCCTCGTCCTCACCCGATGCTGCTCCGGCGACGATGGGGTTGCTCTGCCCGTAGTCGAGATCGATGACGTCGGCGACCACCACGGTGATGTTGTCGGGGCCGCCGCTGCGCAATGCAAGTTCGATGAGCCGGTCGGCGCATTCGTCGTGGCCGCCCTCGCCCAGGGTGTTCGCGATCGTCTCGTCGCTCACCACATCGGACAGGCCGTCGGAGCAGATCAGGTAACGATCCCCGGCGCGCGCTTCGCGCACCGTCAGGGTCGGCTCCACTTCTGCACCGGTGAGCGCGCGCATGATCAGCGAACGCTGCGGATGCGTGTGCGCCTGTTCCGCGGTGATGCGGCCTTCGTCGACCAGTGACTGCACGAACGTGTCGTCGCGGGTGATCTGGGTGAGCTGGTTGTCGCGCAGCAGGTAAGCGCGGGAGTCGCCGATATGCGCCAGGCCCAGCTTGCTTCCTGCGAACAGGATGGCGGTGAGCGTGGTGCCCATGCCGTCGAGTTCGGGTTCTTCCTCGACCTGATCGGCGATCGCGGCATTGCCCTCTCGAACCGCGTCGTCGAGTTTGCCGAGGAGATCTCCTCCCGGCTCGTCGTCGTCGAGATGTGCGAGCGCGGCGATCATCAGTTGCGAGGCGACCTCGCCGGCGGCGTGACCACCCATTCCGTCGGCCAGGGCCAGCAGGCGCGCACCGGCATAGACGGAGTCTTCGTTGTTGGAGCGAACGAGACCGCGGTCACTGCGGGCGGCGTAGCGCAGTACAAGTGTCACGGGCGGAGCTCGATCACGGTCTTACCCACGCGCACAGGAGTGCCGAGGGGTACGCGGACAGCCGTGGTGACTTTTGCTCGGTCCAAGTACGTTCCGTTCGTCGAGCCGAGGTCTTCGACGTACCAATCGGACCCGCGCGGCGATAGTCGCGCATGCCGGGTGGACGCGTAGTCATCGGTGAGCACGAGTGTCGAATCGTCGGCGCGACCGATCATCACCGGTTGCGTGCTGAGCGTGATCCTGGTGCCCGCGAGGGCACCCTGCGTCACGACCAGGTACTTGGCGGTCTTGTTACGGCCGAGCGACGGCAATACCGACTGCTTGGGGGAGTAGCGCGGTAGTGGTCGCGCAGAACCGGCATAGATGTCCGAGCGCAATGCTCGTAGCACTGCCCAAACGAACAGCCACAGCAGGAGAAGGAAACCTGCCCGGCTCAGCTGCAGAATCAGCCCCTGCACGGCATGTCCTCCTTCGGCATGTGCGACCGGCGCGCGGTCGTCCGGTTCGGTGCGGTCACTCACAATACGGACATCGACCGACTCCATGCAGAATCAGATCCGCAGCTCGTGCTGCGGATGAGATCTGTGGATCCGGTGAGCCGGTTTTTCCGCTGGTCAGAGGATACGAACGAGGATTTCTGAGTGGCCTGCGCGGATCACATCGCCATCGGCGAGCTGCCAGTCCTGAACGGAAGCACTGTTGACGGTGGTGCCGTTGGTCGAACCGAGATCGGAAAGCATCGCGACCTGCCCGTCCCAGCGGATGTCGATGTGGCGGCGGGACACGCCCGTGTCGGGGAGGCGGAACTGGGCGTCCTGCCCGCGTCCGATGATGTTGCTGCCTTCGCGGAGCTGGTAGTAGCGGCCGCTGCCGTCCTCGAGCTGCAGGGTCGCGGTCAGGACACGTCCGGCCGCGGCGGGAGGCTGCTGGTAGCCGCCGCCCGCATATGCCTGCTGCTGGTAGCCCTGATCGGGCTGCTGGTAGCCGGGATCGGCGTAGCCCTGGTCGGCGTAGCCCTGCTGGCCGTACGCCTGCTGCTGGTAACCCGGGTCTGCGTAGCCCTGGTCGTACCCCGCGCCCGCTGCGTACCCCTGCTGCTGCTGGTATCCCTGGTCGGGCTGCTGGTAGCCGGGATCGGCGTAGCCCTGGTCGGCGTAGCCCTGCTGGCCGTAGTCCTGGCTGTAGGCCTGCTGTCCGTATGCCTGCTCGGCCTGCTGCCCGTACGCCTGGTCCTGTGAGTAGCCACCCTGGTCCTGCTGGTAGCCCTGGGCGCCGTAGCCCTGCTGGTAGTTCTGCTGGTCGTAGGCCGGCTGCTCGTAGCCTTGAGCGCCGTAGGCGGCCTGCTGGTCGTAACCACCCTGGTCGTCGTACCCGCCGCCCTGAGGGGCGTAACCACCGTTGTAGCCCTGTGCGTAGCGCTGATCCTGGCCGCCGTGCGCGTGACCGTTTCGTGCGTACTGTGCTTCCGCCTCGGCGGGGTCACGGCTTGGTTCGTAGCCGGGGTTCTGCGTCATGGAGCCAACTCCTGGTTCGGGGGTCACTGTTGGACGGTTCTGCGGGGTCCGCTGTGACGGGACGTGCGTCTGTGGACGCCCTGCCTCAGGGTCGACCGAGCCGCGTGTCCGGAACTGCCCGGTGTGCAGTGCCGAAGACGACTCGAATACAACCTGGATTTCACCGTATGTCTGCCATCCCTGTTCGCGAATGAAGTCCTCAAGGTGACGCGCGAACGCCTTCACAGTCAAGTCCCGATCCGCCGCCAAGGCCTCGTGATCGGAGTCGCTGATGGTGATGACGTACTTGTTCGGGGCCAGCGTGTGGCCACGATCAAGCTGCTGGACGCCGTCGGTGGCCTCTTGTTGGAGGGCAGCTTCGACTTCTTGGGGGACGACGCCACCACCGAAGACGCGGGCGAACGCGTCGCCGATTGCTGCCTGTAGCTTTCGCTCGAAGCGTTGGGCGATACCCATGACGACCCCCTTTCCGGTCCAGCGTGTCGTGGGTGCAGATCTCGCTAGTGCATGGTATCCATTTTTGCTCGGATTCGACCGGGCGGATTACTCCGCGTGTTCAACCTGACATGCCTGGGTGCGGGGACGGAGCCCGAAAAGTTACTCTGACCTCGCGAATCGGTGATTCGGTAGGCGCTGTGTTACTGTTTTCTGCGTTGCTCGGGCGAGTGGCGGAATGGCAGACGCGCTGGCTTCAGGTGCCAGTGTCCTTCGGGACGTGGGGGTTCAAGTCCCCCTTCGCCCACAGTGAGTAGTTCCACGAACTGCACAGAACGAGGTCACGAACTCGAAAGAGATCGTGACCTCGTTTTGTTTCTCCGGCCGTCGAAAGTGGATCGAACCCGGCCGTGCCCGTACCTGCTTGAACACATGTTCGAGTTGACGCGCGTCACACCACGTGGGACCATCCCTGCACCGACCTGAATACAGGTCGACCCCGGCTGGTGGTGGAACACCGAACCGGGGTCTGGGCACACGACAGGAGCGCTGTCATGCACCGTAGGGTGGAGTCTATCCACACGCCCCCAGGGGGCGCTTCTCATGGTTCGGTCTTCGATACCGACTTTCTTCTTCTCACCCCGCCGGGGTCTTCGCTGACGTCCTGACTTCTTGAGCCTCTCGACATACCCGTCGAGGGGCCCCGAGGTGTTTGTGCTGCGACGTGTGCGCGGGCCGGTCCGGTAGCCGCGGCATGTCGGGCATTCGTCGCTCGCCTCCCAGAGTCCGACGTCAGTGCTTCGACGCTGCGCGCAGGGGTGTCATTCCCGTGCGTGAAACCGACTGGGCGCCAGTACCTTCGTCTCCACAGCTGGCGGTGGAGCACCCGCTCGTGAGGGTCGACACGAACGACCGGGTCCAACGTAAGCCACACGTCTTCTACGGCGTGGGGCCAGAAGCGTTGGCCGAGATGGTCTATCGGGGTATGGCGACCGGGCAGCGTTGGGGAAGGGGCCGAAGGCAAGCTCAGCGACCCGCAGGGTCTCCGCTACCGCCCTCCACCTGACGGGAGATTCCGTCGAGCATTGTCGCGAGTGCCGTGGTGAACAGGACGTCGAGATCGAACTCCCCGGTGGCCTCGAGGAACACCTTCGCCGAATACGGGTACGGGCCCGATTCGATGAGCGCAGTGCCGCGGTCGTGATGGCGGCGCATCCAACGGTCCTGGTCCATACCGGTTTCCGCCTGTTCGTACGCCTCCGTCTCGAGGCTGGCGGCCGTGCCGTGCGCCAGATTGAACAACGCGATGTGAAGGACGAACACGGTGTCGGGGCTCAGCCCCAGTTCGGAGAGCACCCGCAGGTTCCATTCCGAATAGCGCAGCTGGTTCGGCCCCGCATAGGGCCGCGTCAGGGACGAAGTGCGTGCCAGCCACGGATGTCTCCGGTACACACCCCACAGTGCGGCCATCGACACTTCGAGTTGATGCCGCCAGGTGCCTTCCGGTACGTCGGGGAGGTCGATGTCCCCGAACGCTGCGTCCCGCATCAGCAGAAACAACTCCTCCTTGTTTGCGACGTGCCGGTACAGCGACATGGGCGCAAGGTCGAGGTCGGCGGCGATGCGTCGCATCGACACGGCCGCGATGCCTTCGGTATCGGCGATCCTCATGGCGCACCGCACGATCGGTGCTCGCCGTGTGAACTGTGGGACGGCAGGCTCGGTGACGTCCGTGGAGGTCACGGAAACCACGGTGCCGACGCCGGGCACCACTTCGACAAGGCCGCGACTGCGTAGTTCGGCCAATGCTTTGGTGGCAGTGGCCATGGCGACCCCCCACTCGGCGACGATCTTCCTGGTCGACGGAACGAGCTGCCCAGGGCGAAGGGAACCCGAGACGATGCGCTCGCGCAGCGCTTCGGCGATCTGTAGGTAGGGCGGGTTCATCGGGCTCCTCCAGCTGTACTAGTGCAGTGCGCACATCTGTCCTGAATGTTCAGGGCTGTACTAGTGCACTGACTCCGAGAATCACTGTTTTCGCTGTTCAGATCACTAGTAGTGCGCATGCGTACATCGTAGATTCACCAGTGGGCCCCAGAACAGTCGAACGGCCCGACAAGACGAGAAGGAGTCGAGATGTCGCACCGCCGTAGCGCCCTCATCAGCGGAGCCGGAATTGCCGGACCCGCCCTCGCCTACTGGCTCAACGAATACGGATGGCAGGTCACGGTGGTCGAAGCCGCGCCCGGCATCCGGCCCGGCGGACAGACCGTCGACCTCCGCGGCGCCGGAAGAACCGTCATCGAAAGGATGGGGCTCATGCCGGCAGCCCGCGCGGCATGCGTGGAACAGAAAGGGATCGCCTGGGTCGACGCCTCGGGCAGGCACCGCTCCGAGATGCCCGTCGACGCGTTCGGCGGCGACGGCATCGTGAGCGAAGTCGAAATCCTCCGCGGGGATCTTGCGTCGCTTCTGTACTCGGCCGCAGATGATCACGTCGAGTACCTCTTCGGTACTCGCATCACCGCGCTCGACGACAGCGGCGACGAGGTGACGGTCACGCTGTCCGACGGCACCGTTCGCACCGTCGATCTCGTATTCGGCGCCGACGGCCCGCATTCGGCGGTGCGCCGCTCAGTATTCGGTCCCGAGGAGGACGTCGTACATCCCGTCGGTGGCTACACTGCCTGGTTCACTGCGCCGAGCACTTCGATGGACACACACGGCTGGTACGAGATGTTCCAGGCACCAGGCGGACTGGTCGCATCGATCCGCCCCGATACCGATCCCACGCGCATGAAGGCATCACTGGCATTCGCATCCGAACCCCTGATGTACGACCGCAACGATATCGACGCTCAACGCAGCCTCATCGCCGAACGTTTCGCCGGTACCGGCTGGCACGCACCACAGTTGGCCGAGGCGGCGCGCACCGCCGAGGACTTCTACCTCGACGCGCTCGTCCAGGTGCGGATGGACAGCTGGACGAGCGGGCGCGTCGCGCTCGTCGGGGACGCTGGCTACTGCCCCTGCCCGCTCACGGGCATGGGAACGAGCCTGGCACTCGTGGGTGCGTACGTCCTGGCCGGTGAATTGGCAGCCGCCGACGGCGATCACCGCCGAGCCTTCGCGCGTTACGAGCAGGTCCTGCGCCCGTACGTGGAGCAGGGGCAACAGATGCCGGGTGGTGGCATGAAGATGTTTGCGCCGAAGAGCGCCTTCGTGATCCGCGTCGGTCAGATGCTCAACCGCGCCATCACCAGTCGCGTCCTCCAGCCGCTGGCGCGGAAGATGTTCTTCTCCCACGCGGAAAACATCGAACTTCCCGACTATTCGACCGCACCCGAACAGCAGATGTCCGAACAGCTGCGGTCCGCCCGGTAAGAGGATCGATGACAGGTCACCCGCCCGCACGCTCGGCGAAGCTCAGACCGACCAGCAGCACCACCACGATCGTCGTGGCACCGAGAAGCGGCCACACCCACATGCGCGCGCGCCGTCGCGCGGCAAGGACGATACCCGCGACAGTGCCGATGCAGGCCACGGCAATTCCTCCCCACGTGACTGCGAATGCGACGGTGAGATAACCCTCCTGGCAGCCTTCGGGGCCGCACGAATCCATTCCCATCGGAAACAGCATGGAGAAGAAGAACGCAACGGCCGCGAAAACGATGGTCACGATGACGAACAGAACGGTCACGGCGGTATCGATCGTGGCGGGAGCGGAGCTGCGCGGGTCTTCGTCGCCGCGGCTGTGGCTCATCGAAGTCATACGTCCATTGTCGGTGCTGCCGACGCGCTGTCCTGAGCGGTTCTACCCGAGTATCGAAGTGGCGTCTGCCGTGATCCCCGGGCACTATCGAATGCGACGAAGGGATGACCACAGTGGTGAACGACGCGGATCTCGCACACCTGCATCGATGCATCGAACTCGCTGAGGAATCATTGGTCGCAGGCGACGAACCATTCGGCTCCGTACTTGTCGGCGCCGATGGCCGAGTCCTCGCAGAAGATCGCAACCGAATCGCCGACGGTGACCGCACTCGGCATCCCGAATTCGCACTTGCCAGGTGGGCAGTGGAGAACATGACGCCCGACAGTCGCGCGGGCGCAACCGTCTACACCTCGGGAGAACACTGCCCGATGTGCGCAGCTGCGCACGGGTGGGTCGGTCTCGGCAGAATCGTCTACGTCGCATCGTCTCGGCAGCTCACCGAGTGGCTCGAGGAAATGGGCGTTCCACCGGCGCCGGTGCGGCCCCTGGCGATCCACGAGGTCGCGCCCGGCGTCATCGTCGAGGGTCCGGCACCGGAACTGGAGGACGCGATCCGTCGGTTGCATCGCCGATGCCACCTCGGTGAGTGAAAAGTGTGCGGAAATCAGGGCGCCACGGGATAGTGGCTGGTGATCGCCACCCGATTCCACGCGTTCATCACGATCGCGAGCCAGCTCACCGCTGACGCTTGTTCGGCGCTCAACGATCCGTCGTCCCACGCATCCGTCTCCGGAACGGGCAACCGGGTGACCTGCTCGGCGAGGGCGAGCGCGGCCCGCTCCTGAGCTGTGAAGTACTGAGACTCCCACCAGGCCGCGACCACGGCCAGCCGGTCGGTCGTCTCACCCTTGTCCAGTGCGTCGCGCGTGTGCATCCGTAAGCAGAATGCGCAACCGTTGATCTGCGATATTCGGATCTTGACCAGTTCGGCCAAGAGCGGATCCAGACCCGCGTTCTTCACCGCGGTCTCGGCCTGCTCATTGAGACCAACCAGTTGCTGGTACGCAGCCGGATGCAGCTTGCTGAGGTTCACGTCGCTCATCTGTCGCCTCGTGTTCGTGCTGTGCTGAGAATGCGCGGGACTGCGCTGACAAACTAGCCGAATCGCCGGTGTGCCGTGGTCCGAATCGTATTCGAGACGAATGAAAACGTTCCGGGGAGCACGGTGGAAGTGGAGGATGGCGGGTGCCCTCGTCTCCCGAACAGTGACCTCCGAAGGATTGGAAGGTGAGTATGTCGATCGTTGTCGTTGCGGGTAATCCCAAGCCCGGCTCTCGAACTCTCGACGCCGGAGTTCGGCTTGCGACCGCACTGACCGGCCGGGAACCCGACCATGTGATCGACGTGATCAGCCTCGGTGCAGGTCTTCTCGGGTGGGGTGACAAGGACGTTGCTGCCGCTGTGTCGACTGTTTCCGAGGCCGCTCTGGTCGTGTTCGCCAGTCCGACGTTCAAGGCAACCTACACCGGTGTGCTGAAACTGTTCCTCGATCAATTCGCCACCGGCGACGGATTGCGCGATGTCGTCGCGGTACCGCTCATGCTTGGCGCAGGCCCGGCGCACGCACTCGCGCCAGACCTGCTGCTCAAGCCGGTACTGGTGGAACTGGGTGCGACGACACCGGCGCCAGGGCTGTATCTCCTCGACTCGACCTATACGACGGACAACGCAATCGCCGATTACGCCGAACGTTGGGCGCGGGGGGTGACTGCGGCAGTCCGCACGGAGGCGTCTTGAACGCACTTCGACCACTTGGCCGTGTTTGTCCGTTCTTCCACACCTGGGGATAAGTGTGTTGAGCGATGTGCACGACGATCCGCACTGTTTCAGCGCAATGCGGTGTCCAGAGCGGCCATGAGTTGTGCAGCACGGCTTCTGCCGGTCGGTGCCGCCGGGTACCGGCACAGGACGTCGATCAACACCGGAGTTGCTCGCATGCGCGCTCTCTCGATCATCTTGTACCCGACGGCCGGGACGTCGCCGGCCTCGATCTCTGCGATACGTGCCGCATTGGCTGCCGCCCGAAGGATGTGCCCGACCTGGTGGGCTTTCGCGATGGGATGCAGATAGGCCGCGGCGGCGGCGTCGCCTGCGGCTTGTGCGGCCAGTCGCGCGACCTCGGTGGGAGCGTCCGCGGCTGCGCGATGCGCATCCATCGAGGTGATGCGTTGAAGTTTCGTTCGGCGTGCACCGCCGATGAACTCCCAGGCAGCGTCCAAGGCGGCACGAGGTCGAGGATCGTCGGGCCTGACGGCCTCGAACCGGGAGAGCACCTCATGCGCGGACTCGGCGACGTAACGAGCAACCACCCGCAATTCGTCGTGTGTCAGTTCGAAGTCGCCGGTCACCGACGTCATGGCTCGGTCCTCCCTCGTCGAACTCGCCCGATCGGCACCGCGCCGCCGTCAACCGACCCACAATGGGTGACAGCATGTCCGTCGTCGACGAAGGGATGTCCCAGTGGATCGATACGAACTCCCGCAAACGGTTCGCCGATCGTCGAAGGAGGTGCAGGAACTGTACGGTACTGCCTACGAAGCAGCGGTCAAGCGGGTCGGGGAGGGCGAGGACGCCGAGCGTGCAGCCTACGGGGCGGTCAAGGAGAAGTACGACCTCGAGAACGACCATTGGGTGCCGAAGCAGGATTGATATTCGGCAGCTGTAGACGCCGGATACGGTGAGGTGTATGAGCGCTGTTCCGAGCCACTGGATTCCGCACCGTCGCGAGGACGGTGAAGTCATCGGTTGGATCGACCTGGAGTCACAGGAACCGGAGATGATTCCCATCGACCGCCTGGGCCGGCCCCTCGAGCCGGTCTCCGACTGGACGACGGCCGAGGAAGTACTCGAAGACCGTGGCCTTCGATTCCTCATGAATCGGTTCCATTACGACGGACATACAGTGCGGATCAGGCACCTCTACGACGACCGGGTGATCGTCACGACCGCGGTATCCGATGCTGTCGGTGATGTCGGGCAGGAGTTCACGCTGCCATTCCCGGTGGGCACGGACCTCAGTGAGATCCGAACGCGCTGATCGGGCGGTCACTATGCCGGTGGCAGACCCAGCGCATCGGCGAGCAGCGGCCACGACTGATGGAACGCGTCCTGCCAGTACCCCCACGAATGAGTACCTCGAGGCTGCAGGTCGAATGTCGCGGGAATGTCGAGTTCGTTCAAGCGGTTCTGCAGGTTCGTCGTGCACCAGTGCACCGCCGCCTCGATCACACCACCGACCACGACCTGGTTCGCCAGCGCAAGCGCCTGATCCTCGACACTCGCATCCGGTTCTACGACCGTGAACTCATTGCCGAGAGTTTCGTGCGGTCCGGGCAGGCCGGTGGCGTCGGAGATGAACAGCTTGGTTCCGCGCAGGCCCTCGGCGTTGACCACCGGATCGTTCTCCACCCACGCCGGATCGTCGTCCTCGCCCCACATGTTGCGCACATCGCCGCCGCCCCATGTCTCGACGACGAGTTTGACGAACTCCCTGCCGATGGGGTCCGACGTTTGTGCGCACCCGCTGTAACCCGCTGCTGCGGAGTAGAAGCCCGGTTTGGCGATCGCGTATTGCAGCACGGCGGTGGCAGTCATCGAGTTCGCCGCGATGGCCTGTATGCCGTTGGTACCCAGCGCGGCATCGATCAGCGGCGGAAGCTCCTCGAGGAAGAACGTCTGCCACTTGTTGAGACCGAGGTTGGGATCTTCCCGTTTCCAGTCGGTGTAGTACGAGAATGCGCCGCCGATGGGCATGACCACGTTGACATCTTGTGTTTCCAGAAAATCGCCGACGTCGGTGTTGGCCCACCACGTTGCGGCATCGGTACCACCTCCGGCACCGTTGACCAGGTACAGCACGGGCCGGGCCTGGGAGGCGTCCCGTGGTCGCTGGACCCGGACGGGGATGTTCTTGTCCATCGCTGCGGAATAGACCTGCAGTGTCAGATGCTGTCCGTCGATCTCGCTCGAGACGATCCGGGAGCCGTCCGGCGACACCGGGTCTGCGAGCAGTGATTGTGTCGCAACGATGGGGTCGTTCGGCGGTTGCTCCTGTGCGAATGCGATGCCGCTACCGGCAGCGGCCGCCACCATCGTCGCGATTGCTCCGGAGACGACGATGCTCTTGACTCTCCCTTTCGATATCGACCGCATCTCGGTCCTTCCTCTAATGGTTCAGCCGGCGAGAGTTCCGTGCAGCGCGAGTGTGATGAGACCGAGTATCGACATGGTAGCCATGATGCCCCTCCACCCGCACTTCATTCGACATCGTGAAGTGTTGCCCGGCCGTGTCATTGGTTGTAACGCAGTTCTCTCGACCGCGATACGTAGTTGCACTGTCAAGATCAACACAACGTCACAACGTAGAGGGGTACTTCATGCTCAGAAAACTCGCTCTGGTCGGTGCTGTGGCTCTGTCGCTCGGCTTGGGTTCGGTGGGTACTGCTGCTGCGGAACCTGTGTCACCACTTCCGGTCATCGACAACTGGGGGTGTGAAGCGGAACCACTACGGTGCCACGTTCTCAACCCCCTGCTGGCGATTCTCATTGGAATCGCGACCGGCTCGGCCGACGGCGGTGGCCTTACCGGCCCGTAATCGGGTCCAGCGGCGCACCAGGAAGAACCCTGCCTGGTGCGCCGCCGGGGGCGATGACTTTTGCTGACGCGCGCAGTCTCAACTCCGTGCCATCAATGACGAGTGCGTGGAGGATCGAATGAGCCAGCTGCTGAGGGTCCAGAATTTCACCGTGTCGAGCGACGGCATTGCTGCTGGTGAAAACCAGAGTTTCGAGAATCCGTTCGGTCTCGACCACGGCGAGATGCTCGCGTGGGCCGGAGCTACGGCGAGCTGGCCCAATCGCACCGAGCCGGGTGGAAGTCGCGGCCTCGACGACTACTTCGCACGCGACTTCGCGCACAACATCGGCGCCGAGATCATGGGACGTAACAAGTTCGGTCCGCAACGTGGCCCCTGGGCGGATCACGAGTGGCTCGGATGGTGGGGTGACGAACCGCCGTTCCACACGCCGGTGTTCGTCATGACCCATCATGTGCGCCCGTCGTTCACGCTCGGAGACACCACGTTCCACTTCGTGAACAGCGACCCGGAAACCGTCCTCGAGCAGGCACGCGAGGCTGCACAAGGCAAAGATGTGCGCCTCGGTGGTGGCGTGACCACGATCAAGGAATTCCTCGATGCCGATCTGGTCGACACCATGCATGTAGCCGTGTCGCCCGTGAAGTACGGACGAGGTCTCCGGCTCTGGGAATCACCCGACGAGTTGCGCGACAGGTTCCACCTGGACGTCGTACCCAGTCCGAGCGGTGTCACTCACCACGTGTTCTGGCGGAAATGATGCGGACGAATCACTCCGCGCGGGGGCGCGCGAGATACCCGGCGATGAACAGCCCTTCGGCCGACACACAGACCTCGCCGTCGGTCGTGCTGATCTCTCCGACCGTATGGATTTTCCGGCCGTCGCGCGACACCTGACGGGCAGCGACCGTCAGCGGTTCGAACAATGGCGCCACGCGGTGGTACCGGACCGTGAGCTGCGCTGTCATGCCACGCTCGCCCGCGTAGTCGTTCGCGTTACCGAGAGCGTGATCGAGTAGGAGCGCAGACACGCCGCCGTGCACCTTTGCCGGTGGCCCCTGGTACGGCAGGTCGAGCGTGGTTTCGCCGCGGATCGATCCGTCGTCGTATCCCCGGAACTGCAGCGGCGGTGCGATCGGATTGTCGACGCCGGTGACAGGACTGTGGCGCGTCGGTCCGTTTCCCTCCCACATTTCGACCAATCGCGTGTCGAGGTCGGGGGAGTGCTCGTCGAGCGTGTCCGCGATCTCGTGCAGCGTGTCGCGGATGCGGGCGAGGTGTGGGTTGTCGCGTCCGGTGCGCAACACCGCCGTCATGAGACGTCGCGTTGCATCCGCGACCTCCTCGATCACATGGCCTGTGGGTGGGGCGCAGGTCGCGACACCTTCGTTGATCTCTGCCGAGGCAGTCGATGCCATGGTCACCCCTTCTCCACAATCCCTGCGCTGTACGAGGACCGACGGTAGGTCCTGACCGCAACGGTCGCCGGGCAACTTCCGCTGATCGGGAGCGGAAGCATTCGCGCTGACCGCGATGGTGGTCCGGTGTGCCGAACTGGCGCGAACCGCACTCTGAAACAACACGGTGCGCGCACCATTGTTCTGTGACCACACCCGACCAGGGCCGTCCCACTCGCGCACCGTTGGTGCTGACCTCGCTGATCCTCGTCGCAGCGGTGGCGAATCTGAATCTCGCCGTCGCGAACGTCGCGCTGCCCGACATCGGGAAGGCGTTCGATGCGACCCAGACGAGTCTGAACCTCATCGCGGTCGGATACTCGCTCGGCCTTGCGGCGTCCGTCCTCTATCTCGGCGCCATCGGCGACCGCTACGGACGCAAGAACATGCTGCTCCTCGGCATGGGGTTGTCGGTGCCCGCGTCGCTCGTCGCGGGTCTTGCACCGAACGAGGGGATTCTGTTTCTGGCCCGGGTGATCGGGGGAGTGTCGGCCGGGCTCGCCTATCCGACGACGTTGGCGCTGATCACGGCGCTGTGGTCGGGAGCAGGCCGGACCAGGGCAATCGCGTTGTGGTCGTCGATCGGCGGTGGTCTCACAGCGCTCGGGCCGCTCGTCGCCGGGTCGCTGTTGGAAGGCTTCTTCTGGGGGTCGGTGTTTCTCGTGACGATCCCGCTGGCACTTGTGGCGCTCGGACTCACGATCGTGTTCGTGCCGAGCCACGTCAACGAGTCGACGGACCCCGTCGATCACCTCGGGGGAATGGTGTCGGTGGTCCTGGTCGGATCACTCGTCATCGGTATCAACTTTGCACCGGTGGACGGAATGACCACTGTCGCCGTGTCTGCGCTCGCGATTGCTGTCGCCTCGGGTGCGGGTTTCGTGATCCGTCAACTGCGGGCGCGGAATCCGCTGTTCGATCTGCGGATCGCGCGGCGTCGGACCTTCTGGGTCGCGGCTGTTGCGGGCATCATCGTGTTCGGCACGCTGATGGGGACGATGTACATCAGCCAGCAGTACCTGCAGAACGTCCTCGGGTATTCGACTCTCGCCGCGGGATCGGCTGCGCTTCCCGCGGCGTTGGTGATGGTGCTGGTGGCGCCGCAATCGGCGAAGCTCGTCGAGTCGCACGGGGCTCGGTTCACGCTGCTGCTGGGATACGTCGCAATCGTGCTCGGATTGGTGGTGGCTCTGATGATGTGGGACGCCGATGCCCACTATTGGGTTGTTGCGCTGGGTTTCATGTTCCTCGGCGCAGGCGTCGGCCTGGCAGGCACACCGGCATCCCACTCACTGACGGGCTCGGTGCCGGTGTCGCGCGCGGGCATGGCCTCCGGAACAGCCGATCTCCAGCGCGACCTTGGTGGCGCCATAGTGCAGTCGATACTCGGAGCGCTGCTCACAGCGGGGTATTCGGCATCGTTCGCAGCCACGATTGCCGCGAATCCGCAGGCGTCGTCGGTCAGCGAACCGACGCAGGCCGCACTGGAGAAATCGTTCGCGGGTGCGGCGAACATCGCTGAACGGTATCCGCAGTACGCGCAGCAGATCATCGCCGCAGCCCGAGCAGCATTCCTCGACGGCGACACGCGCGCATATGCGGCAGCAATCGCAATCGTCCTCATCGGTGCGGCACTTGTGTTCTTCGCGTTCCCGAAGCGCGACGCCGAGCGTGTGCTGCTGGCGAGCTACGCCGCCGAGGATGCGCGTGAGGCCTGAGCGGCGTGTCGCCGGTGCCCGAACCGGCAGTTCGGCGAAGGTGGCGGCATGGTCTCTGCCTTGCGATGCGTCCTCATCGTCGTCGGGGGTGTTTCATCAGGTGTCGTACTGGGTGAGCCCAGCGTCGACACCTACATCGACTTCGGCTCGAGCTCGGTGTTCGATTCCGATGTCGCAGCGGCTGCGGCGGGCTCGATCGTGGCGATGCTCGCGGCAACGGTGTGCCGCGGCCGCTCACAGGTGGCAACCACGGTCCTCGCAGGGGCTCTGCTCGTGGCGATCGTCGCGTTGCCCGGAGCATGGAGTTACGACATCTATCCTGCGACGATCGGCGCGGGCCTGATTCTCGGTGGCCTGTCGGCGATGTGCTGGGGACCGCAACTGCTGTGTCGGCAGAGCGTACTTTCTGGCGCTGTGGTCGCCGGTCTGTTGACGGCGTCGCCGATCGCCGAATACCGAATGTTTGCGGCCTCGTCCCCCGGCTGGACGGCGTATGTCGAGGTGAGCGAGCAACCCGCGAATGTCGTGTGGTTGAGCTCGGCGGTCGCCGTCGCTGTCCTCGCGATCGCGACAGTGGTGATCGGTGGTGTCGATACGGGCGACGCACGGGCGTGGGACATGCGTGAGTTGGTGGCCGGTGTCGGAATCCCTTTTATCGCAATCGTCTTGTACTGGTCGTTCGACCGTGCCCTGTACACGCCGACGAGCGATTTCGGGCAGGGGCGATGGGTTCTGGGCGTCCTGATCGTGCCGATCGTGATCATCGCGGCACTGAGCTTGCGGAACCGCTCCGGAAAGCTGCTTCTCGCCGCTACTGCACTGCTCGTCTCGGCTCGTGCAGCAGAGGAATTGACCCCGGGCGCGTGGCCGATCCTGTTGATCCCGTCGATACTGGTGGCTCTCGGTGTGTGGCTCGGCCGCCGGTATCCGGTACCTCTTGTCGGGATCGGAGTGCTGGCGCTCGTCACGGCAACAGCGATCTTCGAGCGGGCACCATGGGACAACATGCATTTCGTGGCGACGATCTTCGCCCTACCGTGTGCTGCCGCATACACGATCGTCGCGTCCCTGCCCTCCACCGCAACTGTGACTGCGACGTCGCTGACACTGCCGGCCGTGATGGCGCTGCCGCTGATGATCCAGTTCGGGTGGACCGCATACACCCCGCTCACCGAAGCGAATCAGGACTTTCCGGAAGATGTGCCGAGCACATGGACGGTGATGACGGTCGCTGCGTCGGTGGCATCGGTGATTGCGTGCGGTGCCGCGATGGCGTGGTTGCAGTACCGGAGGCCGAGCCGGGACAACGCTGCGTAATGGCTCGGCGCCCGGTATTGCAGGTGTCGTGGTGTCAGGGCACGATCACTTCGGTCGACACCGGGATATTCGGACGGTCTGTGCGCAGGGTGAGCTGAACCCGGCCCTGGCCCGGATGCACCTGCACGACCATCGGATAGGTGCTCGAGTGGCGCGCGGGAACGAAATGGCTCACCGAGCCGCTCTGGCCGGTGTCGAGATTTCGCCAATCGATGATGGCAGTGACGTCGCAGGCCAGCAAGGTCGGAGCCCACTCTCCCAAAGGCGAGAACCCTTGCGTGATACGCAGTTCCACGGAATGAGTGGAACCGGGCGCATTCGAGTACTCGTACAACGGCCCGTCGTACGCGGTGCCGGATGCGCTCAATATGCCTGCGCAGATGCCATTTCCCAACGTCAACACCGGCGCTGTCGCAACATTGTTCATAACGCAGGATCGCGGTCCCACATTCGACCATCCGAGCTGACATGGGTCGGCGGCACTGGCCACACCCGGCGCCGCAACGAACATTGCAGTGCCCAGCAGTCCGGCAGCTGCAGCTGAAGTAAATCGGCGTGAGATTTTCATGCCCTCCACATCGGGCACGATACAGAATTCATTACATTGGCCGGGCGCATTCGGTGCCCGACGATGCGCTGAGTCATCGAGCCCGAAATTTCGAACCGGATGTCACATTCGAGGCGTCGCCGGTGTCTTCATGTCGACACCACTTCGATCGGAGGAATGATGACCACCAGAATCCCACCGGCGGAAATGACCGGACTCTACGGCGGACTCGTCAAGGCCATAGCGCGACGCATGGTCGGCAACGTACCCGACGGTGTGGCCGTGTCGTGGCACAACCGAAAGGTGATGAACTTCAGTCTCAGTGTCGGCCGCAAAGTCAAGAAATGGGACCGGTGCGACGAGAATCTGAAGTCGTTCGCCCAAATGGCGGTGGCGGCGCTCGTCGGATGCGAATTCTGCCTCGATTACGGGTATTTCGAGGCACACAACAAGGGACTCGACGAGAAGAAGGCGCGTGAGACGCCGAGGTGGCGCGAGTCCGCAGTGTTCACACCACTCGAACGCGACGTGATGGAGTACGCCGAGGCGATGAGCGTTACTCCACCGACCGTCACCGACGAACTGTCGGCCCGCCTTCTCGATGCACTCGGTCCGGCCGCACTGGTCGAGTTGACGGCCCACATCGCGTTCTCGAACTTCTCGACACGCTCCAACATCGCGCTCGGTGTGGGTTCGGAGGAATATGCGGCGAGCTGCGCTCTTGCGCCACTCGCCGTACCGTCGAAGTCATGACCGACGATCCGTTCGTCACCCACCGCAGCCTGCTCTTCACGGTCGCGTACGAGATGCTCGGTTCCGCTGCCGACGCCGAGGACGTCGTCCAGGAAGCGTGGCTGCGGTGGGATGCCGCGGACAGAACGGAGGTACGCGACGCCCGCGCCTACCTGGTCCGGATCGTCACTCGTCTGTCGCTCAACCAGTTACGGACATCGGCGCGGCGACGCGAGGAGTACATCGGGGAATGGCTGCCCGAGCCTGTGCTGACCACTCCCGATATTGCGGAAGATGTCGAACTGGCCGACAGCCTCTCCATCGCGATGCTCACCGTGCTCGAGACACTCGCACCGGCAGAACGCGCGGTCTTCGTATTGCGTGAGGTTTTCGATACTCCGTACGAGGAGATCGCCGCAGCGGTGGACAAGACTCCGGCATCGGTCCGACAGATCGCTCACCGTGCCCGCAGACATGTCGCCGCGCGACGACCCCGGATGGAGGTCGATCCGGGCGCGCAGTCTGTGGTTGTCGAGAAGTTCCTGGCAGCAGTCACGACGGGCGATATCCAGGCGTTGATGGAGGTCCTCGCCCCGGATGTCGTCGCGATTGCGGACGGCGGTGGAGTGGCGCCGGCATCGAAGAAGCCGGTCATCGGAGCGCGGCGTCTCGCCTCGCTGCTGGTTCGCTACCCGAAGCTTCGGGGTTTCGAGGTGGCCGCCACTCGGATCAACGGTATGGCGGGTGCACGCCTGACTGCGAACGGCGCCACAGTCGTGGTGAGTGTGGTGATTGCCCACGGCAGGATCACCCACATCTACGGGATCGCCAATCCGCACAAACTGGGACGCATGAACGAGACGGTGGAGCTGCGGCGGTGAGACGTCGCCGGGCAACTCACGGACTGTGCGGGCTTCAGCTGCACGAATGCCACGCATCCGAAAATCTACGCAAAACAGGTGTAGTCCGCTCCTCGATGGGTATACAGCGAGAACGCTGTCGATGTCCGGCACGGAGTGGATCTGTGCCGGACATCGCTCGCCTTGATGAACGAGAAGGGACTTTGTAGCGATGCTCGGACTCGGAATTATCGGCTGGATCATCATCGGCGGCCTGGCCGGCTGGATCGGTAGCAAAATCATGGGCACCGACGCCCAACAGGGCATTCTCCTCAACATCGTCGTCGGCATCATCGGTGGCCTGCTCGGCGGCTTCCTGCTGAATCTGCTTGGAGTCGACGTCGAGGGTGGCGGACTGATCTTCAGCTTCCTGACGTGCCTGCTCGGCGCGGTTATTCTGCTGTTCCTTGTCAAGGCAGTTACGGGGCGCGGCGTTCGCCGTTGACCCCTGCTGCCTGAATCTCGCCGTGGCCGACTCGATGTCGGCCACGGCGTGTCGGTCGGTCGCTCGGTCTCAGGGGACGACGTCGATGGTGCCCTGGCATACGGAGTTCTTGGTGTTGATGAACCACCATCCTCCGCCGGTCTGGACGGTCACGGTGAAATCGACAGTGCCCGTCCCCGTAAACGTCCGGTTGATCGGGATACCGGGGTTCGGGCTCCAGGCCGCCTGATCGCTGACGCTGCGCCCGGACTCGCCCGTGTTCCGGTTGGTCCAGTCGACGAGTACCTGTGTCCCGTACCAGTTGGGTCCGATGGCCGAGAGGATGCCACCCGTCGGACGAGGTAGATCGTTGCCGCCGCTGAGCAGAAGTGCAGGCTCCAGTTGGTCACCTCCCGGGGGAAGTGATCCGCCGGACGATGCGCGGACGAACCACGTGAACGACGGCGACCACGGAAGCGGATTCGCGCTCGTGCACGTCATGTCGGTGGACGTCGGTGCAGCGTTCGCAACACCTCCTCCACCGACAACCATGGCTGCACCCATTCCGACCGCGGTGAGCACCGAAGCACCCATACGACGCATATTCTGCTTACTCATGACGACTCCTCCGATATCTCGATCCGCATACGACCTGTCTATCGAGGGCGGGATGTCATTCGTGACCGATACCTCAGCGAATATGTATATGTCACAACTGAAGATGCTCATCACCGAGAGTGGCCTGGTGACGGATCCTGTCCAGCGGGAGCCTTCGTATGCCCGCTCGGCGCACGCGGTTAGTGTCCGGCACATCGGATCCACGCGGAAGGGACAGTGATATGCCGACCGTCGAAGAGCGCCTCGATCGCCTCGAAGCTCTTGAACAGATCAAGATGCTCAAGCATCGATATTTCCGGGCGTGCGACGCCAAGGATCCTGAAGCCATGCGCGCGTGTTTCGTCGAGCGGGGAGCCGACATCTACTACGGTCCTGCGCTCGGTAGCTTCGACGACGCGGACGGGCTGGTCGACATCTACTCCAGAATCGCCCTGCAGCGTGTCGATGATCGGTACGTCATCCTCGACATGCACCACGGCATGCACCCCAGCATCCAGCTCACCGGTCCGGCTACCGCCACCGGCGCGTGGACGCTGCGTTTCCGCCAGGTGGATCTGAACGCCCGTACCGAACGGGTCACCGCCCTCGACTACGACGACGACTACGCGGTCGAGAACGGCGAATGGAAGGTCGCCAGGTGCCACGTGAAGGTGCTGTGGTCGATCGAACGTCCCCTGACAGACGATGTGAAAGTGGTCCAGTAGCATGCCTGAGCGCAAGATCGCCCTCGTCACCGGAGCGAGCCGCAGTGTCGGTAGAGGGGTCGCGTGTGCGCTCGGTTCGGCCGGGTGGACGGTCTACGTCACGGCCCGCGGACCCGTCGGCGTGGACGGCCCGCTCGACCGGACCGCCGCCATGGTCACCGAACGAGGCGGACGCGGTATCGCTGTACAGTGCGATCACCTGGACGACAAGCAGATCCAGGATCTGTTCACGCGAATCGCGGACGAACAAAGCGACCGTCTCGACCTGCTGGTGAACAACGTATGGGCGAGCCCGAAAGGGTTTGCCGGCTTCAGTGAGCCGTTCTGGAAGCGGCCGGTGGACGACTGGGACAGCCTCATCGGTGTGGGTCTGAGAGCTCATTACGTCGCGTCGGTCGAGGCTGCCAAGCTCATGGTGCCTCGTGGAAGTGGCATGATCGTCAACATCTCCTCCTTCGGCACCCGTGGGTACCTGCATTCGGTGCTGTACGGGATGTCGAAGGCGGGTCTGGACAAGATGGTGGCCGACATGGCCGTCGACCTGCGCGGCACCGGCGTGACCGCTTTGTCGTTGTGGCCGGGACTGGTGAAGAACGAAGCGATGCTGGCACGCGGCCTCGACAACTTCCAGGGATTCCCACTCGCCAACGCCGAGACCCCGGAGTTCATCGGACGGGTCATCGCTGCGTTGGCTACCGATCCGAAGGTGAACGAACGCAGTGGATCCACTCTGATCACAGCCGAGGCCGCGTTGGATTACGGCGTCGTGGACATCGAAGGAAACCAGCCGGATTCGCATCGGAACATTTTCGGGGGAGGCCCGGTGTTCGGAGGCTGATCGACCGGGTGTACCCAACGTCAATCCATGGTTGACGACCGGGCATGCGTCAACCTATGGTTGACGCATGACGGAACCAGCGCGTAGCAACCATCCGATTCGCCTCGACGACCTCATCGAGGCGATAAAGAAAGTTCATCCCGACGCCCTCGATCAACTCCAGGACGCCATGATCGCCGCCGAACACCTCGGGGAGGTCGCCGACCACCTCATCGGCCATTTCGTCGACCAGGCCCGACGCTCCGGTGCGTCGTGGTCGGAGATCGGCCAGCGCATGGGCGTCTCCAAACAGGCTGCCCAGAAGCGATTCGTGTCCAAGGCCGACAACGATCTCGACCCGAACGAGGGATTCAACCGATTCACACCCCGCGCGAGGAACGTGGTGATGGCCTCGATGAACGAGGCACGCGCCGCAGGCAATGTCGAGATCACGCCCGAACACCTCGTTCTCGGGTTGTTCGCGGAACCAGAGGGTCTTGCGGCCCGCGCGATGGCCGCGCAGGGTGTCGCGCAGGGCGAACTACGACGTACCGTTCTTGCTGCGCTTCCGGCGAAGACGACCGGTCAGGTACCCGAGCTCATTCCATACGACGCGCGCGCTCGAAAAGCTCTGGAACTGACGTTCCGGGAGGCGCTTCGACTCGGCCACAACTACGTGGGCACCGAGCACATTCTCCTCGCGCTCCTCGAACTGGAGAACGGAACGGGAGCGTTGTCGTCGGCGGGTGTCGACAAGTCGACGGTCGAAGCGCACGTAGCCGAAGCGCTCGACGCGATTATTGCCGAGCAGGAGAAGTAGCACGAACCCAACCCTGCCCGAAGTTGCTCAGAATCCGCACAGTGCCTTCCGCGAACGTGACCCTGTGCCGGAACGTCCGGCACGCACGCGACGCGAGGAGATCTGACATGCGCACATTCGTCATCGACACAATTCCGGTGGAGGGCGTGGAACTGGACGAATCACGGCTTGCTCGGATTGTCGGCGGCCGGCCCACGAGTCGGGGTGACAGGGAGCGGACCGGCTGCACCCCCGATAGCCCTATCCAAGGGGACGATCCAATCCTGCCTTGAGTCCGGAATACCGGTCACTCGACTCGGCGAGGGACGCACAATTGTGTCCCTCGCCGAGTCGTGTCCAGCAGCAGTGTCCGGTGGCGGTGTATCTGCTGCGCTAATTCATTGCTCAGAGTCTGCACAGCGGTCCTCGTGACGATGTCCATGCTGCCGGGAGGTCCGGCACCGATAACGCGAGGAGAGCCGAATGAGTAAGTTCGCAATCGACACGATTTCCGCGACCGGCGCCGAACTGGACGAATCACACCTGGCCGGCGTCGTGGGCGGCAGGCCGAAAATTTGTCAGCAACCGACCGTGCTCAAAATGGAATCGGGAGACTGGCCGGATCGGACCCTTCCCGGCGACCCGCGGAGCCGATGCTGAGAACCCCGCAGGCGAACTGAACTGTGTCCCCTTGGGATGCGTAGCGGTCCTTGGCCCGGGGCACCACAGTGTGCCCCGGGTTGTCCTGGAGGGTTTCGTCCCATGCCCCATGTTCTCGTCCTTACTCAACCCGGTGATTTGCACGCGGACGCCGTGATCGAACGGCTGATCCAGCGCCAGGCGAGGTACACAATCTTCGATCCGGGTGACTTCCCATCCAACGCAGCAATGTCTGTGTCGTACGACCGGTCCGGACTCATCGGACGCACGCTTCTCGGGTCGGGGCGTCCTCTTGATCTCAATGCTGTCGACAGCATCTGGTGCCGCCGACCCAGCCCGACCACCCCAGCGCCCGAGATCGAGGATCCCATTGCACAAGAATGCATT
The DNA here is from genome assembly GCF_023015605.1 of Rhodococcus sp. F64268. Classification (NCBI taxonomy): domain Bacteria; kingdom Bacillati; phylum Actinomycetota; class Actinomycetes; order Mycobacteriales; family Nocardiaceae; genus Rhodococcus; species Rhodococcus sp. F64268. The sequence continues at coordinate 247,577 of NZ_JALKAI010000004.1, read as the reverse complement.
CGGGACGAAGGCGGTACGTTCTCCGCGTACATATGGGACAGTCTGGATTGCCTTTCGGTACCTGGAAAAATGCGGTCCATACGACATGCATCATGCAAGCCTGAACAACTGTCTCGTGCGGGTGCGCTCGGTTTGGAGATACCTCCGACACTCGTCACGACGGATCCGGAAGAGTTTCTGGATTTCTGGGATCACCATGACGGACAAATCATCACGAAGCCCTTGGACAATCCCAGTCTTGGCGTGGGCGGACGCAGCTTCGTTCGATTCTCTGAGGTACCTACCACTATGGATCTCGCTTCGGCCGATGCGATCCGTTTCTGCCCGGTGATCACGCAGGCCTACGTACCCAAACTCGTCGAACTGCGGGTGACAGTCGTCGGTGATCGTGCGTTTGCGGTTGAAATCGACAGCCAGCGAAGCAATCATGCTCGCGGCGACTGGCGCAAGTACGACTCCACGCAAGGCCTGTACGCAGTTCACTCGCTGCCGGACGAAATAGCCGAGCGCTGCGTTCGACTCGTGACCGAGTTCGACCTGAACTACGGCGCACTGGATCTGATCTTCACACCCGACGGGCGCTATGTCTTCCTAGAGATCAATCCAGGCGGCCAATGGCTGTGGCTCGAAGAAGCGACAGGTATCCCGATTGCGGACGCGGTAGCAGACCTGCTGGTGTCCTCCGACGAACGGTTTTCACGATCCTCGACGAACGGAGCTTTCCGATGACCCCCACCATGCCGTCGCAAGACCATCGCGTCGACGCGAGTCTACTGTCGGCGCTCCTGGACGTGATCCGCCTGAAGAACAGTCCATTCGGCGACGAGCAAGCGCACTCATCGGAAGCCCTCCGTGTCCTACGTGAGAAGAATCCCGAAGTCCGGATGCGGCTCGTGCGACACGTGGAACCGTTCGACGAATCGTCCCAGAGCGCACTGCTCATCACCGACACGGAGGGAAACGTGACAACGGTGTCGTGGTCGCCGCCCTCGACTGTGCCGTGGCCGCTTCGAGGAGCACGACGAGCCGGTGAATCGACCCTGTTGTCCGTCGACGGGGAGACACTCACGGTCGGCGACGCCATTCTGCATCTCGACGGGATGTGGGATCGTCCGGACCTCCTCACCGGACTCATCGATGCTTGCGTGATACGTATCGCTTTGGAGGAAAATCCTGTCGAGCTGACAGAAATCCAGCTGCAGGAGGCTGCCGACGCATTCCGCCGGGCGCGAGGTCTGCTCACTCGTCACGAAACCGAGGCATGGATGGCGCAGAATCATCTGAGCCCGATCATGTTCGAGCGAACAGTCCGGCACGAAGCCGAGCTTGCGAGCCTTCGTCGTCGCGTGGTCGCCGATCGTGCGTCTGCATGGCTGCGCGAGCATGGAGAGACCCTCGACCGTGCGCGTATCGCGCGCGCTGTGTTCCCGGACCGTGCAGAGGCACGCGAGTTCGCGGCACGGGTTGCCGACGTTCATACCTACGAGGCGGATGACGCGATCCGTTACTTTGCAGGCGAACTGGGGCTTGTCGTAGCCGACGGTCGCGGGAAGGCGGAATTCTGCGACGTCGGGCGCGGCGATCTTGACGGCGAACTCGCAAATCTGATTTTCGCTGCGGAGCCGGGGACGGTGATGGCAGCCGAGGTGAGCTATGGCGAATGGGAGGTTGTGCAGGTCCTCGCCGTGTATCGAACGCGGAACGACGCCGCTGCTCTGCACATCGTCGAGCGTCGACTGTTCGACGAGTGGCTTGCCGAGCGCAGGCGCGCCGCGCGTGTCGAGTGGTTCTGGGGCGAGGCCGAGAAGACCGATCGAGTGACGGCGGGCATGGCGTCATGACAGGGGCAAAGTCGTGAAGCGCAGGGTTCGGTTGCGACACCAGTCGGGGATCTCGGACTGCGGTGCAGCATGCCTGGCCATGATTCTCGACTTCTACGGTGCACCGACCCCGGTCAACGACGTGGCGGACAACCTTGCGGTCGGGCGCGACGGGACGACGGCACTCGCGCTTGTTCAGGTTGCCCGCGACTATGGGCTGGACGTGCGTGCGTTCGGCCGGCCCGCCGAGTCGATCGCCGACGGACACACGAGGTTGCCGGCCGTGGTGCATTGGGATCACAACCACTTTGTCGTCGTCGACCGTGCGACGGCGCGATACGTGGTGGTGGTGGATCCGAGTCGGGGACGACAGCGCCTGACGCACACTGATTTCGCGGAGCGGTACTCGGGTGTTGTGCTCGAGTTCGGTGCGGGCGACATATCGTCGAAGACGCGGCAGGTACGGCACCGCGATACCCGCTGGCGGCGAGACTTCCTCGGACTCGTGTGGCGGGGTAACCGCGCATCGTTTGCGGGGGTCCTGAGTGCAGCGGTGATTCTGCAGATCGTCGGTGTCATAGTCCCTTTGCTCACCGCACTGTTCGTCGACAGGGTCGTTCCCGAGTCCGATTTCGGGCTCTTGGGCATGCTTGCGGTTGCGGTGGCGGGTATCGCCTTCGTGCTCCTTGCTCTGGGGGCACTGCGTACCGTGGTCATCGCTCGGATCCGTCGGCGGGTCGATGCCGTGCTCACCGGTTATTCGGTCGAGCGACTGTTCGCACTGCCGTTCACGTACTTCATGCGACGGGGCACCAACGACGTTGCTCAACGCATCGGCGGTATCAGTACAATTCGTGATCTGTTCACCGAGAGGGTTGTGGCTGCTCTGCTCGACGGTCCACTTGCCCTCACCTATGTCGCAATAGTGATGTGGTGGGCACCGAGCGTCGGGGTCGGACTGCTGGCACTGACAGTGGTGCAGGCGTTGCTGATCGGCGTTGTGCATCGACGAGTTGTCGATCTCTTGCAACGTGAGGCTGCGACGGCGGCCGAAGCGGAGGGCACGCTCATCGAGAGTATTCGCGGTGTCGAGACGGTGAAGGCGTCGGGAACCGAGGCTGTGGTGATTGCCCGGTGGAAGCGATTGTTCGAACATGCTCTCGCCGTGTCGGTCCGCAGTTCGCTCGTGTCGGGACTGGTCGACGCCGCACAGGCGGCTTTGCGTGCGGTTGCGCCCGCGGTGCTCCTGTTCGTCGGGGCGGTTCATGTGGTGAGCGGCAGGCTTTCACTCGGTCAGCTGATTGCGGTCAACGGGATGGCATTAGTAGCGCTCGGATGCGTGACGTCGTTGCTCACACTCGTGCAGTATCTGCAGTCCGCTGCAGCATATGCACGGCGCCTTCAGGATATCCTCGAATCGGATTCGGAACAGGCCGGTCTCGAAGTCCATACGGCGCCGCCGCTTTCCGGATCGATCCGGCTTCGGGACGTCGGCTTCCGATATGGCCCGAGGTCCCCGTGGGTGCTCCGCGGCATCGAGTGCGATATTCCGGCGGGCACCACAGTCGCGTTGGTGGGGCGGTCGGGTTCGGGGAAGAGCACGCTCGCGCGCCTGCTGCTCGGGTTGTACGTCCCAGAGGAAGGCACCGTTCTCTACGACGGACTCGACGCGCGGTGCTTGGAGGCGCGGTCACTGCGTGCACAGTTCGGCGTGGTGACGCAGGACAGCACCCTGTTCACCGGGAGCATCGCCGACAACATTGCCACGGGCAATCCCGACGCGCCGTTCGCGGATATCGTGCACGCGGCCTCTCTCGCGCAGATCCACGAGGATGTTGTTGCGCTGCCGATGGGCTACGACACGGTTCTCCGCGAGGGCGGTGGTCTTTCCGGTGGGCAGCAGCAGCGCGTGGCGATAGCTCGTGCACTCTTGACTCGACCTCGGGTGTTGTTGTTCGACGAGGCGACGAGCGCCTTGGATTCCATGACCGAAGCTGCGGTGGTAACCGGACTCAGGCAGCTGCGCCAGACCCGCATCGTCATCGCACATCGCTTGTCGACGGTGCGCACCGCCGACCTGATCTTGGTGCTCGAGGCAGGCAGGGTCGTCGAACGCGGCAGTCACGCACAGCTGCTCGAGCGCCAGGGGATCTATGCAGGGATGTGTGCGGAATCAGGGCGGTAACCTCGAGGTCTGCAGGTCCCCGGAAGTGGGGCCGTGACCGTTCGGGGGATGTCACGTGGGCTCGGTACCTGCACGGATCACCGTCTGTGTTCTCGGCCCGGTCACGGCGTTCCGTGACGGTGTGTCGGTCGATCTCGGCGGACCACGTCAACGCGCCCTGCTCGCTTCACTTGCGGTCGCGGCGCCGCACGCGGTGAGTGCGGCGCAGCTTCTCGCCGATGTGTGGCACGACGTTCCGGCGCCGACGGCGAACGCACTTCATTTCGCCGTGTCGAAGCTGCGGCGTCATCTCGATCCTCTGCGTGGCCGCGGGCAGCACGGTCCGGTCGTGCGCAGCGGATCGCACTATGCATTGCGGGTCGCTGAACTGGACTCGGCCCGATTCGATGCTCTTGTGAGGGAGGCCCACGGTGTTCGCGCCGGATCGGCGCCGCCTGCTCCCGACGATGCCGCAGTGCTTCTCAACGAGGCGCTCGGGCTGTGGAGGGGCGAACCGTACCAGGACACTGCACACCTCGCCGGTATCGTTCCCGAACGGACACGACTGGACGGGCTGTACCGCGACGCATCGTGTGCACTCGTCGACATCGACCTCTCGCGCGGACGCGCCCAGGAGGCCCTCCGTACCGCGGAGGCTCTCGTAAATCGGTATCCGCTCGACGAGAACGCGTGGGCGTTGCTGGCGCGTGCCATGTATCTGAGCGGTCGTCAGGCCGACTCGCTTGCCGCGATTCGGACGCTGCGGCGGACACTGATGGACGAGCTCGGTGTCGATCCAGGTGCGCTCATCGTGGAACTCGAGCGAAAGATCCTCTCGCACGAGGTCGTGGATGATGCGATGCCGGTGCCGCCAGCGCCGGCGCCCGAGGCCGCAGTGATCACCGATGAGCCGCCGAAGATGCCTCCGGCCCTGCCTGTTTCTCGCAGTCGGTTGATCGGACGTGCGGGTGACCTGTCGCGGGTGCCGGAACTGCTGGGCAAGCACGCTCTCGTCACCCTCTTCGGCCCGGGCGGAGTCGGGAAGACGCGCCTTGCCCTCGATGTGGCCGCAGGTGTGCGAATCGGCGACGGCACCTGGTTCGTAGACCTTGCCGGAGTCGTCGACGAGTCGTCGATCGTTGTGACCGTGGCGCAGACACTCGGTGTGCCGAGCGTGGACACTCCGGAGCAACTCGCCGAGCTGATCGGCTCACGCACGACCTATCTCATTCTGGACAATTGTGAGCACCTCGTCGACGCAGCGGCACACCTCGTGTCGGTGCTTCTCACGCAGTGCCCGCACGTGCGCATTCTTGCCACCAGTCGGGAATTGTTGGACGTGGACGGCGAATTCGGATACGAGGTGAGGCCTCTCGATCACGATTCTGCTGAAGAACTGTTCGCTGATCGCGCCGCTTCATTCGATTCGAGCTGGACACTGATGGACTCGGATCGCGTATCGGTACACAGGATCTGTGAAGGCCTCGACGGGCTTCCGCTTGCGCTCGAACTCGCCGCTGCACAATTGTGTGTGCTGTCCGAAGAGCAGATCGCCGATGGGTTGACCGATCGGTTCACTCTGCTCACCGAAGGTCCGAGACGTCTCGGAGCACGCCGACGCAGTCTGATGGACACTGTCGGCTGGAGTTATCGGTCACTCGATGACACAGCGGCTTCGGCGTTGCGTGCACTGTCGGTGTTCGCCGGAAGTTTCGACATCCACGGAGCTGCGGCCTTGCTCGGCGAGACCGAGCCGCTTCGCGCGGTCGAGACCGTACGCGCATTGGTGCGGCGATCGTTGCTGTCGGTGGTACCCGGTACCCGGACCCGGCGATATGTGATGCTGCAGACGATAAAACAATTTGCAGCACAACAAATGCTGCCTGACGAGCGCGAGCGCATTGCGTCTGAATATTACGCCTGGGTGGTCCGCAGAGCTACCGCCCTGGCCGCCGAACTGCGTGGGTCCGGTGCGCGAAATGCAGTGTCCGAGCTCTTCGCAGACAGCGCGGAGCATCGAGCAGCGCTGACCGCAGCGGTCGACCGGGGCGACTCCCATTACGTTCTCGAATTGTCGGGTGCGCTGTACTGGTTCTGGTACCGGCAAGGCAATGTGTCGGAAGGGCTGAGGTTCTTGCGATTCGGGATCGACGGTGTCGACCGGCATCCGATTGTGCCGAAAGCGGCGCATCTCGGCAGGGCGCTCATGGGCACGGCACTCCTGACCGATCTCACCGGCGATTCCGAATCCGCCCTGCACCACAGTGAACGGGCGTGGTCGATACTCCATGAGGCCGGCGATGCAGCGGAGATCGCCTACGCAGATTCCCTGCGGGCGTACTACCGAACGGTGTGCGGCGACCACGGTGGGGCCGTAGGCATCGTGCAGCGAAGGCTCGAAGTCGCAGGTTCGCTCGGTGACGACTGGATCGCGGCTTCACTACTGATGGTGCTGGGGATAGCCCAGCGGGGTGGTGGTGACAGTGCGGCACCGGAGACGTTGCGGACATCCGTCGACGTCGGCCGCCGGTGCGGTTATCGATGGGTACCGATCTGTTCGCTGTGGGCGCTGGCCAAGATCGCCGCGGACTCCAACGACCACCGTCGAGGTCTGGCACTCGCACGTGAGATCCTCCCGATTCTCGAAGAGGACGCCGAAGTCACCGGGTGGATCGTCACCATGCACACCGCGGCAGCAGCCCTCGCGCAAGCAGGACGGACAGCAGACGCGGCGCGTGTCCTCGGAGCTGCACGTGCGCACGGTGAACGCGCGGGCGTGCAGGCCGACCTACTCGATCCGTACGGTCCCCAGGAACATGCGGCGATGACAGCGGCGGCACGCACCGGAACCTTCGACGCGTACTGCGCCGAAGGTTCCGGTCTCACCCGTGAGGAAGTGAATGCTCTGATCATGGCTACGTCGCCATCGCGCTGAACGTGCCGTAACAGGGACTTCTGGCGTCGGTTCCCTGCGCGTCGCCGGTTCGGCATGCGATGCTGACGATCACAGCCCGAACATGAGGAGAGCGAATGAATCCCGTCGTCGAGACCACACGTGGCCGGGTACGGGGAAGGGTCGTGGACGGCACTGCAGTGTTCAAAGGTATTCCGTATGCGGCCACGCCTTCCGGCGACCGCCGGTTCGCCGCGCCGGAACCTGCACCTCACTGGACCGACGTGCGAGACGCGACCGAATTCGGTCCGACCGCACCTCAACCGCCCTACGGACCACCGCTCGACAAGCTGCTCGAGGAGGTGATGATTCCGGGTGAGAACCCGCTGAACCTGAATGTGTGGACCCCCGACCTCGAGGCTTCGCTGCCGGTGCTCGTGTGGATCCACGGCGGCGCATTCGTCCACGGCAGCAGTGCGATACCGATCTACGACGGAGCGAACTTTGCACGCGACGGCGTGGTTTTCGTCAGTAACAACTACCGGCTCGGGGCCGAGGGCTTCGCGCTGGTGGACGATGCCCCGGCCAACCGGGGTCTGCTCGATCAACTGGCGGCGCTCGAATGGGTCCGGGACAACATCGCGAAGTTCGGCGGCAATCCCCATTCGGTGACGATTGTCGGTGAGTCGGCGGGTGGGATGAGCGTCGGGGCGCTGCTCGCGATGCCCGCGGCGCAAGGCCTGTTCCACAGGGCGATAGCCCAGAGCGGAGCGGGTCATTCGGCGCTGTCGGCCGACACTGCGCGCACGGTGTCGGGTGCGCTCGCCGAGGCTCTCGACATCGAACCCACTCGCGCGGGCTTCTCGGCTGTCGACCCCGACCGGCTCATCACGGCGCAGGAAGAGCTGACCGTGCGTATCCGTGGCGACAAGGACGCTTCGAAATGGGGTGAGATACCCACTCATGCAATGGCATTCGAGCCGTATATTGACGGCACGGTGCTGCCGGAGCTGCCCGTCGACCGTCTCGCTGCCGAGGCCCGCTCCGACGTCGATCTCCTGATCGGCCACAACGAGGACGAGATGACCTTGTTCTTCGTGCCCTCAGGAGTCGATTCGATGATCGACGACAACAGTCTTCGCGTACTCGCGGCCCGGTACGGGCTCACCGAACCCGCCGCCCTCGATGCCTATCGGTCGGCCCGGCCGGACTCGACACCGGGGCAGGTGCTCATGCATGTGCTGCGTGACTGGATGTATCGGATTCCGGCCGTGCGCATCGCCGAGGCGCGTGCCGCGCATGACGTCGCCACCTACGTGTATCGGTTCGACTGGAAAACACCCGTACTCGATGGCCGGCTCGGTGCGACGCACGCGCTGGACATCGGCTTCGCGTTCGACAACCTCCATGTCCCGGGCAATAGCGCCCTGGCAGGGCCCACGCCTCCTCAGGGACTCGCGCAACGAATGCATCAGGCGTGGGTGACCTTCGTGACGACCGGTGCGCCCGGGTGGGCAGCGTATGGACAGCAGCGTACCGAGATGGTCTTCGGTGAGATCTGCGAGACCGTCGACGATGCCGAGCCCGACCTGCGTCAGTTGTGGCACGGGCTCCGGTGACGACGTTTGTTCCTCGAGCCGGAGGGTAGTCCGCAGGGTAGTCGTATACAGCCCAGCTCCTCTTGGGTCGGAGTAACCACATGCCCGGCGAGACCCCCAAGATTCCAGGTACACCGTCATCCATTGAACCGAGCGTCGAGGAGCCCACGACGCCGGTGGACCCGCTCGAAGCCAAACCCGACCAGTCCGAACCCGCCGGAGTGACCGCATCCGGCGCTCCGGTCGACGCGGAGCGCAAGCGCGCGCAGCAGGGCCGCTATCTGACCACCGCGCAGGGGGCGCGTCTCACAGATACCGATCATTCCCTCAAGGCAGGGGAACGCGGCCCCACCCTGCTGCAGGACCACCATCTCCGCGAAAAGATCACACAATTCGACCACGAACGCATCCCCGAGCGTGTCGTGCACGCACGCGGCGCCGCGGCACACGGAGTGTTTCGCGGTAACGGTGCCGCGACGAGCCTGACCCGTGCCGGATTCCTCGGCAAGGGTGTGGAAACTCCGGTGTTCGTGCGCTTCTCGACGGTGCTCGGTTCGCGGGGCTCGGCCGACGTGGTGCGCGACACTCGCGGATTCGCAACCAAGTTCTACACCGATGAGGGTGTCTTCGACCTTGTGGGAAACAACATTCCCGTGTTCTTCATCCAGGACGCCATCAAGTTCCCCGACATCATCCATGCGGGTAAGCCCCATCCTGATCGTGAGATCCCGCAGGCCCAGAGCGCCCACGACACGTTCTGGGATTTCGTCACCCTCCACACCGAGGCCGCCGCGCACACGATGTGGAACATGTCCGATCGGGGAATCCCGCGGTCGTACCGGATGATGGAAGGCTTCGGTATCCACACGTTCCGGTTGATCAACGAGTCGGGGGGACCTCGCTCGTCAAGTTCCACTGGAAGCCGCGCCTCGGAGTGCACTCGGTGGTGTGGGAGGAAGCCCAGTTGATCAACGGATTCGACCCCGACTTTCATCGACGTGACCTCGCCGATGCAATCGAGGCGGGCGCGTATCCGGAGTGGGATCTCGGTGTGCAGGTGTTCCCGGATACTCCGGAGCAGATGTTCGAGGGCATCGACCTGCTCGATCCCACCAAGATCGTTCCAGAGGAACTCGCGCCGGTGCAGATCATCGGCACCATGGCGCTCAACGCGAATCCGAGCAACTTCTTCGCCGAGACCGAGCAGGTCGCATTCCACCCAGGGCATCTCGTCCCGGGTATCGACGTCACCGATGACCCGCTTCTGCAGGGGCGTCTGTTCTCCTATCTCGACACGCAGATCACACGGCTCGGCGGCCCGAACTTCGCCCAGATTCCCATCAACCGCACCCACGCCCCGGTCAACGACATGCTCCGCGACGGTTTCCACCAGCATGCGGTGCACACGGGAGTTGCACCGTATCGACCGAACTCGCTCGACGGAGGGTGTCCGTTCACTGCGTCGCTCGAGGATGGGGCCTTCATCGACTTCCCGCACGAGCTTCCGGTTGCGAAGAAGGAACGCGCGGCCGCGCGGTCGTTCGACGATCACTTCTCGCAGGTCCGCTTGTCCTATGTGAGCTTGTCCGAGGTCGAGAAGCAGCATGTGGCCGGTGCCTATACGTTCGAACTCGGAAAGTGCTACGAACAGGCGATCAAGGAACGCGGCCTGCAGGAGCTCGCGAACATCGATCGCGACCTGTGTGCGACGGTGGCTGCCGGACTCGGACTTCCGGCTCCGGAACCGACCGTGCCCCTCGGTGATCCCACGCCGAGCCCGGCATTGTCGCAGGTCGGTTCGACGTGGCCCGTCGACGGGCGTGTCGTGGAAATCGTGGCCGACGATGCCACCGATGTCGGTGAACTGCAGGCAGCGGTCCGAGCGCTCGACGCCGCAGGCGTAGTTCCGCTGGTCATCGCGCCGCACGGTGGAACGTTGGGCGCAGGCGCGGTACCGGTCTCGCGCACCTTCCTGACCGCGAGGTCGATCGAGTTCGACGCCGTGCTCTTCGTGGCGTCGCCCGCAGATGCTCGGGTGAGCGTGCTCGTCGACGAGCTGTTCCGGCATCAGAAGGCGCTCGGAGCGTGGGGGGCCGGAACCGGGGCGCTCGGGAACACCGCGGCACCCGGTGTCGCCACGGCAAGCGATCCCCAGACACTGGTTTCCCAAGTGCTCGAACTTCTCGGGTCGCACCGGGTATGGGAGCGCGACACCGTGTGACAGACCTCACCGGAACCTGGGGTTTCAAGTTCGGGAACCCCAAGTTATTCTTTCGTTACCTCTGGTCGCAGCTGATATTCTCGCTGCGGCCAGTTGTTATTTACGGGCTCTTCATCTTCGTGGTCGCGGCGGACCCGATCGGCCGATCCTGCACCCCGTTTGGCACCCCGTTTGGCGCCACCGTCGAGTGGGTATCTCCGTTTTCCCGACCGTTTCAGTGCACGATACCGAGGCAGCGATGAGTGTCGACGATCCGATTTTCGCGTCTCGGCGCCGAGTGCAGGGCTACGCGCTCGTCGTCGCCTTCGTCTTCCTGATCATCGGCGTCCTCGGCTTCGTCCCCGGCCTGACGTCCAACTACGGCACGATCCTGCACGTGGGAGCCGATTCGCAGGCGCATCTGCTCGGCTTCTTCCAAGTGTCGGTGGTGCACAATGTCGTGCACCTGATCTTCGGCGTAGCCGGTGTGCTGGCTGCGCGCCGCTTGGTCTGGTCGCGCATTTATCTTGTAGCCGGCGGTTGTCTCTACCTGGCGTTGGCGGTGTACGGGATGCTCATCGATCACCACAGTGTCGCCAACGTCCTCCCGGTCAACAACGCCGACAATTGGCTCCATATCGCACTCGGTGTGGTGATGGTGTTGCTCGCCGTCGATCCTCGGGGTAGTCAACGTCCCCTGTTACCCGGGAAGCGTCTGCCGCGCAGGAAACGACTCCGCCCTCGACGCGGGTGACGGGGGCGCGCTTCTACATCTTGGCGTAGCGGGCCATCGCAAAGCAGTACAGACCGTAGATCGCCACACCGGCCCCTGCGCAAGTGAGCAGCACCGCGCCGAACGGCTGCGCCCCCAGCGTCTTCAATGCTCCATCCAGTCCGGTCGCCTGGCTGGGGTCGCTCCGCACCGTGGCGATGACCACGAGGATTCCCACTCCGACGATCGTGATCCCTTTCGCGACGTAACCCACCACGGCGAGGGGCTCGATCCACCTGCCCGCCCCGGTCCGGTCATAGGTAGTCAGGTCGTCGCGGAATCCCCGTGTGACGCCCTTGTACACGTGATAACCCCCGACACCCAAGAGGATCAGCGCAGCGACGATCAACAGCGCTTTGCCCGGCAACGATTGCATCAGCCGGGCACTGAGCGCGGCATTCTGCTCGCCGCTGGACTTTCCGGATCCCTGCGCGAAACCAATTGTCGAGTAAGATAATCCAACGTACACGGCGGCGATTCCCATGGCTTTGACGCGGTCCAGCGGTGAGTTCGACCTCGCGTGTTCACTCTGCCCGCCCCACACCGCCTCGACCACCCGCCACAGTGCCATCGCGACGAATCCCACCGAAAGAACCCATAGCGCGATGCGACCTCCGGGTTTGTCGGCCAGTGTGGCCAGCGCGCCCGACTGATCGATGTTCTCCCTCGAACCGAAAGCGACCGCGACGGCGAGCATGCCGATCAGCAGATGGAGTACTCCACTGACGACATGGCCGAATCGTGCGCCGCGTTCGAATCCTCGGCTGCGTGCGGCTCTTCGGGCACCACGGCCGACTTCGCCTGTCCTCATTTTGTTCCCACGTCCGTGACCTCCGCCTACGAGTCGCATTTGCCCCGTATCGAGGCCAGGGCAGGAGTACCCGGAGAGGCCTCGTCGGAAACCCCCGATCAATGGCCTGTTTGCGGGGGAGACGCGGCGGGTAATTCGGACGGAGATGGCGGCACCGGCCGGTGCCGCAATGGAGGAGGAAGCAACCCATGGCCGACGCACGCGTGATCTTCTACAAACCACTCGCCCTTGCAGCAAGCGTCGGTGGAGGCCTGCTCGCCGGTGCGGTCTTCAATCAGGTATGGAAGCGGATCGGTAGTGGTGAGAAGCCCGAACCGCAGGACTTGTCGCAGAAGACCCGCGACGTGCTCGTTGCGGCGGCAGTCCAGGGGCTGATCTTCGGCATTGTGAAGGCAGGCGTGGACCGGGCTACCGCGAGCGGCTTCAAGAAGGTGACGCACGTGTCGCCGGAATAACCTACTTCTCCCCCTTCGCCCGAGGGCGACGCGGCGACGAGTCTCAGGTCTCGGTGAGGATGCGCCGAACCCTCGGGTCTTCGGCGAGTTCCGCCCTGACGTTCCGAGCCCTCTCATTCGCGTCCGAATAGGCAGACGCGTGCGCGCTCGCGATGTGGTCGGAGAGAGCACGAGGCGACAGGTCGTACGCGTGGGGAGGGATCTCCAGACTCAGAATCCGGCCCGTGGGGGACACGGTCATCTGGATCCCGTGCGACGTTCCGTTGCCTCTGATCACGTCGATCTCGTTCTGGATCCTGCGGACCTTCGACGAGAACTCTTCGGTTCGGGTCACGACGTTCTCCTTTGTGTCACCAGCCGGGGTAGGCGGGCAGGGTTCTGGGTGGGATGGGGGAGCGGATGGTTTCGGAACCCTCGGCCGGGACGTCGGGTTCGATGCTGCGTCCCCAGTCTTGGCAGCGGTGCATTGTTTCGCCGAGGTCTGCGCCGAAGGTGATGGTGTAGCCGGTGTCGGAGAAGAGGTCTTCGGTGGGTGCGGACCATTGGTTTTCGGAAACTGGCAAGCCTGGTGGTTCTGGAAATGGCCCGGTGTTGTGTACGGTCGACCAGAAGTCCTCGGGGTCGAGTCTGGGGTTGTCGGAGCTGTAGGCGATGTGGTCGAACTGGACGTACTCCTCACTTCCGGACACGTTGGTGATGCGGTACGTTCCGTCGGCTTCACGGATTGCGAATTGCGAAGGCTGACTGCATACAGTGGCTTTGAAGCCGAGGTCGGTCTCCGTGATCTGGAGAATATGCGATCGCATGGTTCCGGCGAGTGATTGGTCCCATCGGGTGTTGATTTGGGAGCCATACTTGGGGTCGAGTGCTTCCGTGAATCCTGGGTAGGTTGCGTCCATACCACCGTAGTGGGCAATGATCATTGACTCGTATGCTGCGCGGATGAGAAGTCCCCGATAGTCGCCCAAATCGATGCCTGGCTCGGCAGACCAGGTGAAGGTGGCGTTGCGTATCTGCGCAGGGGATTGGTTTTGCGATGGCGTAACCATCGCGGTTGGTTTCTCCGGAGCTTTCTGCGAGCAGGATGCGAGAACCAGAATACTCAACGCTGCTGTGCTGGAAAGAAATATCCGTGCTGCGCTTGAATTCATTGTGAATAGGCCCATCGTCCACCCCCGGCCGCGACCGCGTCGCCGAGGAGCACTTCGCGGAAACCGGCTTCGCCATCTCTCTGGTCGGCATAGATGATGCTGCGAAGATCTTGTTGGCCGGCGTCGGCTGTGATCAGGTAGGCGTCTTGTATATCCCTACGGATTCCGGCGTCGGTCAAGATCCAGGACGCTTGATTGGTCAGTTTGCTATCAGGAATATCCTTGCGCTCGCGGAGGACTCCTTCTTCTGTCCAATCGGACGGAAGTGATGCGGCGTTCACTTGCCCGGACTCGGAGAGCGCCTGCAGCATGTTGAACCGGATGGTGTTCTGCGCGCTTGTCTCCGTCAGATACATCGAGGTATCCAGGCCCTCTATTCCTGATGCGTGACCCACGTATTGTCCTTCAGCATTGATGATTGCGGAGTCCAGGAGGACCCCGGTCGAATAAGCCATCGGCCCGGCGACCATCCCGCCCGGAAGCGCTGTCACAGCGCCGGTGACAAGAGTCTGCGCCACCGCGTATGCGTCCGAACGGTACTGGTTTCGGGTGTCGATCGCAGCCTGCTCGATGGCTCTCTCGTTCTCGTACGCACTGCTCAATCCCACCTCGACGAGACTCTGCAACCGGCCCGAATACGTTCCGTAGCTGTACTTCCCTTCACCACCCACCTGATCCAGCGCAAACCGTCGATCGAAGTCGGTGGCCTGCGCGAGTGCTGCGCCGTTGGCTAGTGCACCGGCTGCGGGGTCGGTGTCGAGGAGGGTGAACACCCGGGTTGCGGGGACAGGGCCGAGGTCGCCGAAGCCGTGGGTGGGTGTGGCGTCCTCGTCAGCTCCGACCATGTCGGACGCATACGGTGCCAGTGCTTCCGAGAAGGACTGTACTGCAAGGGGGTTGACCTCTCCGATCGTGCGGTCGGAAAGAAGTCCATCCGTTTCGGGCATATGGAGGAAGCGATCGAAGTTGTTGCTGCCGTCCCATCCCGATTCGGGTGACGACAGCGACTCGGCCAGACCGAAGGCCGCCTGCCCTGCCCGCTCTGCCCGGGCGACGTCGACGGGATCGGTCGGGTCGGGCGGGATTGCGTCTGCGGCGATCCAGTCGGTGAGACCGGCAAGGGTGGCGCCGTCGTCCTCCCACTCGCGGGTGAGCAGGGGCACGAGTACTTCGTCGCGATCGAATTGTGCAGGGGAACCGTCGACACCGGTACCCGACAACAGGTGGTACGACGCATCGGGATTGCGTGTACCGATGTCGAGGAACGTCCGCGCAGTCTTGTCGTAATAGGAAGGATCGGGTGTGGGAACCACGTGCGGGTCGGCATAAGTCGGCACCCCCGCCATGTATCCCGCGACCCGATTCAGCTCGACCCCCATCTGGGCGCCGGGCCGATACTCGGGATTCGCTTCGCCGAGCATCGTCCCGAGTGCGTCGAGACGGTCCAACCGGATAGCGGAACCCGGTTCACGTGGCCCGGGTTCGTATCCGTAATGGAGGGTGTCGCGGATGTCCTGTGGCACCCGGCCCCAACCGCCACCGTAGTCGGGGTTCGACAATGTGAGCAGACCGTTGCCCACCGCATCGGCCCACCCTGCCGCACCGGGATCGCCGTCGGCCTCCCATTGCTTGAAGGTCGCGAAGAGTTCTGTCAGCTCGTCCTGGCCGAGCCCGTTGTAGAAGGCATCGAGGTATTCGATGCTCACGCCACTGTCGGAGGACAGTGCCCGTCCGATGCGTTCGAGGTCGGAGTCGCGGGCACGGCCGGACCTGACGAGTTCGGCGTCTTCGTGGCCGTCCGGTCCACCCAACGTCCACAGTCCCTGGGTGCGGAAGTCTCCTCCGAACGTCGACAGTCGGATGGTGGTCTGGTCGATCGCGTCGGCGGCGTCGTTGTCGAGTTGATCGAAGGAGGTCAGTGCAGATTTCAATTGCACCTCGAATGTGAGGGCTTCGTCGTCGAGACATGCCTGCCCGACGGTATCGGCGCGGGAGTCTCCCGTGTCGCACCTGGGCGGGACGACAGTGCCGTCGTCGTGGACGGTGAAGCCCGCAGCGGATGCATTGTCGGCGATGCGAACCACGTTGTCGCGGGCGGGAATCAGTGCCGCGGATGCGGCACGAAGGGCATCGACCTGCTCTGCTACCGCGTTGGCAATGCCACGGCCGACGACGCGATCGCTCCACGCCCGTGCGGCTGCGGCTACGGCAGCGTCGCCGTGCCAGGTGCTGAATGCGTGGTCGACGTGACGATCGACCTGATCGGTTGCTTTACCGAATGCGATGTTCGCGGTCTCGGTGGCGTCGGCTGCAGTTGTGAGCGAAGCGGGGTCGAGCGCGCGGATCTGTGAGAGTGTCGACACCTACGACACGGTGCTTTCGAAGCTACTTCCTACCGCCTCGACCTGCCGTCTGAATTCGTCCTCGGTGATCTCGTAGTTCGTCGCTCCGGCGGATGTTGCTTCGGCCATGCGATGCAGGCAGACGGACATGGCGTGGTACGCGGTGCGCAGTGGAGCTTCGGCGCGCGTGAGCGCACTACCGACCGCCGAGGGCGTCATCGCTCCGGCCGCCCCCGCGAGGGGAGTTTCCGGCTTCAGCTCGCCGATGGTGTCGGCCTCCGCCGTCAAGGCTGCCGCGAAGGCTCTCAGCGCGTCGATGTCGACTTGCAACGATGTCATCCGCAACCAACTCCTGTATCTCGAGGCCGTCCCATCAGGGTTGGACGCAGCAGCCGACCGATCGGTTCCACCGAATTTCAGGCGAAGCGGATGACCGTCCCCATCACGGTGTTGCGCACGCCGGTGAGCCGAGTCGCCGTTGCTACCCGAGCGACCATCCGAGATGCACGTACCAGCAGTTGGGTGCGACGGCGTCGGGCCCGGCCGTAGAGACCGAGAGCGTCGATGACCGGATGTTCGGTCAACAAGGACCCGAGTGTCGCGCCATCGACCATCGCTTCGCAGGCGCCTCTGCCGAGATTGGGGGTCATCGCGTGTGCGGCGTCGCCGATCAGTGCGGTGTTGCCGCGTACGTACGACGGCAGAGCCGGTGACTCGTACAGATCGTGGTGCAGGACAGTTGCGGGGTCGATTCGGTCGAGGACGTCGCGCACTGCGGGATGCCAGTTCCCGAAGCGTGCACGGAGTTCGTCGACCGTGCCCGCTCCACCCGCAGGCGCGCGCACGGCCGCGAACCAGTTGGTGAGGTCGCCGTCGCGCGGGGTGATCCCGAACAGTGCGCCCGGCCCCCACGTCTCGCTCATCGCCGTGGTGGCTCCAGGTACCCAACCGCGCCAGGCCGCGTAGCCGGAGTGGGTGGGGCGGTACGACGGTCCGAAGAGTTGTTCACGTACTGCACTGCCGAGGCCGTCGGCGCCCACCACCACGTCGTATCCCCTGAGGTCGGCGAGTGGAGGGGCGGTGGAACCGAACTTGACGGTGCCGGTGGGGAGGGCCCCGAGGAGGAGGCCGAGCAGGGCGGGACGAGACAGCAGGATCGCCGGCGTACGGATGTCGCTGAAGCGTCCGAGGACCTTTCCGTCCCATCTCATGAGCGCGCCGGATTCTTGCAGCACGCCGAGGCGCTGTGCCTGCCCGCCCACGCCTGCGAGTTCGAGTGCCCGGGCGGCTTCGGGCCACAGTCCAAGTGCGGTTCCGGTGCCGGGTGGCGACGCTGCGCGTTCGAAGACGTCCACGTGCCAGCCGCGGGCGATGAGGGTGTTTGCAGCGGTAAGTCCGCCGATGCCTCCACCGAGTACGGCGGCCTTTCCTGCGAATGTCGTGGTCATGCACGCAACGTACTACGCCTGTAGTGAGTTGTCACTACGGGTGTAGTGATCGTCGTAGGATCGGGATGTGACCGACAAACGCACCGCTGTGCTCGACGCCGCGATCGAACTGCTCGGATCCGAAGGACTGCGGGCACTCACGCATCGGCGGGTCGACTCGATCGCCGACGTGCCGGCCGGGTCGACATCGAACTACTTCCGCACGCGTCAGGCGTTGGTCGAAGGAGTCCTCGATCGCCTCCTCGAACGCGACCGGGCCGACGTGGCGGCGCTCGCGGGCGCCGCATCGACAGCCCCGCGCGACGAACGTGAGCTCGAGGATCTGCTGTGCGGATACGTGCTGTTCTCGACCGACAGCGACACGGTGCGGACCCGGGCGCGCTTCGCGATGTTCGTCGAGGCCATGGCCGTGCCGGACCTGCGCACCGCGGTGGAGATCAGACGCAGCGAGCTGAGGGCGTGGGGCGCGTCGATGCTGGCAGATCTCGGAGTGGACGGCCCGGGTGAATCCGACGCCGGTGCGCGGCTTCTCGTCGACTATCTCGACGGGGTGATCTTGCATCGGCTGACGTCCGGAAGCGACCCGGACCCGAGGGAGGGGATTCGCCGCATCCTCGAAGCTGTGCTGCGTCCGCAGCGTGCGCGGTGACGCCCCCGCTACGGGCCGGTTACCGGCATATTTCCGCTGCTCACGTGCAAAGTAGGGCAGCCTTGCTTGCGTAACCCCCCGTGGCCTGGCATATCGTTTGTTGCGAGGCGGTGGGCCCACGACGTCCCACCGATCGTCAGGTTCGATCCCGCGCTGCCGAAAAAGGCACCCGCACCGTCGCGGATGGGCGGATACTGACGAGGACAAAGGTATCGGCACACCCGGGTCGATACCCATCTACAGCAGTAGATGGCCATCAGTGTTGCTGGTCGTCAGTTGCCATCACCGCAACGAAGGCTAGGTATGACTCACCTTCCCGGGCCTCGAGGGCTCTATCACCCGGCAAACGAGCACGACTCCTGTGGCGTCGCGTTTGTCGTGGACATGCATGGTCGACGCAGCCGCGACATCGTCGAGAAGGCGATCACCGCGCTGGTCAATCTCGAACACCGCGGCGCTGCGGGCGCAGAACAGAACACCGGCGACGGCGCAGGCATTCTCATCCAGGTCCCCGACGCATACTTCCGCGCGGTCGTGGACTTCGATCTGCCTCCCGCCGGCGCCTACGCCACCGGCATGGCATTCCTGCCCAAGGGTGCCGATGCCGCCGGTCAGGCGCAGGAAGCGGTGAACCGGATCGTCGAGGAAGAGGGCCTCGAGGTCCTCGGCTGGCGCGAGGTGCCGATCGACACCTCCGATCTCGGCTCGATGGCCAAGGACGCCATGCCGACATTCCGCCAGATCTTCATCGCCTCGGGCGCACGAGCCCTCACGGGCCTCGACCTCGAGCGACGCGCGTACGTGGTGCGCAAGCGCACCGAACACGAACTCGGCAGCAGTGGAGCCGGCCAGGACGGCCCCGGCAGCGAGACCGTGTACTTCCCGAGCCTGTCGTCGTCGACGTTCGTCTACAAGGGCATGCTTACGACGCCGCAGCTCAAGGGCTTCTTCCTCGATCTGCAGGACGACCGTGTCGAGTCGGCGCTCGGCCTCGTGCACTCACGCTTCTCCACCAACACGTTCCCGTCGTGGCCGCTCGCGCACCCGTTCCGCCGGGTCGCGCACAACGGCGAGATCAACACGGTCATCGGTAACTCGAACTGGATGCGTGCTCGCGAGGCACTCATCGACACCGACGTTTTCGGTGGGCGCGGCAAGCTCGAGAAGATCTTCCCCGTCGTCACCCCGGACGCATCCGATACCGCACGTTTCGACGAGGTGCTCGAGCTGCTGCACCTCGGTGGCCGCAGCCTTCCCCACGCCGTGCTCATGATGATCCCCGAGGCGTGGGAGCGGAACGAGGCGATGGATCCTGCCCGCCGCGCGTTCTACGAGTACCACTCGGCGCTCATGGAGCCGTGGGACGGGCCTGCATCGGTGTGCTTCACCGATGGCACGGTCATCGGTGCGGTCCTCGACCGCAACGGCCTGCGTCCGTCGCGCGCATGGGTCACCGACGACGGCCTGGTCGTCATGGCCTCCGAGGTCGGTGTGCTCGACATCCCCGCAGAGAAGATCATCAGCAAACGCCGCCTCCAGCCGGGGCGCATGTTCCTCGTCGACACCGCAAAGGGGCGGATCGTCGAAGACGAGGAGATCAAGTCGGAGCTCGCCGCCGAGCATCCGTACGAGGAGTGGATCGCCAAGGGCGTGTCACGCCTCGAGGACCTGCCGCCGTCTCGGTACACCTACATGTCGCACGAGCGTGTCGTGCTGCGCCAGCAGGTGTTCGGATACACCCGCGAAGAAGTGGACCTGTTGATCAAGCCGATGGCAGCGACCGGCGGTGAGGCACTCGGTTCGATGGGCACCGACACCCCCATCGCGGTGCTCTCGTCGCGTCCGCGGACGCTGTTCGACTTCTTCTCGCAGCTCTTCGCCCAGGTCACCAACCCGCCGCTGGACGCCATCCGCGAGGAGATCGTCACGAGCCTGGGTGGCATGCTCGGCCCCGAGGGCGATGTGTTGCGGCCCACCGCGGAGTCGTGCAGGCAGATCCTGTTGTCGGCGCCGGTCATCGACAACGACGACCTGCAGAAGCTCATCCACGTCAACGACAAGAAGCAGTACCCGGGATTCAACAGCGTCATCGTGCGTGGTCTGTACCCGGTCGCGGAGGGTGCGCGCGGTCTCCACACCGCGCTGGAGAGCATCCGCGAGCAGGTGTCGCAGGCGATCGACAAGGGTGCTCGCCTGATCGTGTTGTCCGACCGCGAGTCCGACGAGAAGCTTGCGCCGATCCCGTCGCTGCTGCTGACCTCCGCGGTGCACCATCACCTCGTGCGCGAGAAGACCCGCACCAAAGTCGGGCTGCTCGTCGAGGCAGGCGACGCCCGCGAGGTCCACCACATCGCCGCCCTGTGTGGTTTCGGTGCGGCCGTGGTGAATCCCTACATGGCGTTCGAGAGCATCGACGAACTGCTCCAGAACGGCGATCTGCCCGAAGGCATGACCCTCGACAAGGCGATCGCCAACTACATCAAGGCGGCGTCGAAGGGTGTGCTCAAGGTGATGTCCAAGATGGGCATCTCCACGCTCGCGTCCTACACCGGCGCGCAACTGTTCCAGGTCATCGGCCTGTCGCAGGAGCTCGTCGACGAGTACTTCACCGGACTGCAGAGCCAGCTCGGCGGCGTCGGCCTGGAAGAGATCGCGGCGGATGTCGCTGCGCGGCACCGGATGGCGTTCCTCGATCGCCCGTCCGAGCATGCGCACCGCGAGCTCGAGGTGGGTGGCGAATACCAGTGGCGTCGTGAGGGCGAATACCACCTGTTCAACCCCGACACGGTGTTCAAGCTCCAGCACGCCACTCGCACCGGCCAGTACAAGATCTTCAAGGAGTACACCAAGCTGGTCGACGACCAGTCGGAGCGGCTCGCGTCGCTGCGGGGGCTCTTCGAGTTCAAGACCGGGCTGCGACCGGCGGTTCCGATCGAGGAGGTCGAGCCGGCGTCCGAGATCGTCAAGCGGTTCTCCACCGGCGCGATGAGCTACGGCTCGATCTCGGCGGAGGCCCACGAGACCCTCGCGATCGCCATGAACCGCCTCGGCGGACGCTCCAATTCCGGTGAGGGCGGCGAGCATCCGTCGCGTTTCACCCCCGACGCGAACGGTGACTTCCGCCGCTCGGCGATCAAGCAGGTGGCGTCCGGCCGCTTCGGTGTGTCGTCGCACTACCTGTCGAACTGCACCGACATCCAGATCAAGATGGCGCAGGGTGCCAAGCCCGGTGAAGGCGGCCAGCTGCCGCCCCACAAGGTGTACCCGTGGGTGGCCGAGGTGCGTGGGTCGACGCCGGGCGTCGGCCTCATCTCGCCGCCGCCGCACCACGACATCTACTCGATCGAGGATCTCGCGCAGTTGATCCACGATCTGAAGAATGCGAACCCGCAGGCTCGTATCCACGTCAAGCTCGTCTCCGAGCTCGGTGTGGGCACGGTCGCGGCAGGCGTGTCGAAGGCGCACGCCGACGTCGTACTCATCTCGGGCCACGACGGTGGCACCGGTGCATCGCCGCTGACGTCGCTCAAGCACGCGGGTGCCCCGTGGGAGATCGGTCTCGCCGAGACTCAGCAGACCCTGATGCTCAACGGTCTGCGCGACCGCATCGTCGTGCAGGTCGACGGTCAGATGAAGACCGGTCGCGACGTCATGATCGCGGCGCTGCTCGGTGGCGAGGAGTTCGGTTTCGCGACCGCACCGCTCGTCGTGTCGGGCTGCATCATGATGCGCGTGTGCCATCTCGACACGTGCCCGGTGGGTGTGGCGACGCAGAACCCGGTGCTGCGCAAGCGGTTCACGGGTAAGCCGGAGTTCGTCGAGAACTTCATGCTGTACATCGCCGAGGAGGTGCGCGAATACCTTGCCGAGCTCGGCTTCCGCAGCCTCGACGAGGCCATCGGCCAGGTCGACTTCCTCGACACCGTGAAGGCCGTCGACCACTATCGTGCGTCGAAGCTCGATCTGTCGCCACTGCTCGAGAAGGTGACTTCGCCGATCTTCACCGATCAGGACATGCACTGCACCAAGGAGCAGTACCACGCACTCGACAAGGCTCTCGACAACGAGCTGATCGTCAAGGCACAGGCCGCTCTGGAGTCGGGCACCCCGGTGTCGATCGACACCACCGTCACCAACGTCAACCGCACGGTGGGCACGATGCTCGGTCACGAGCTCACGAAGCGTTACGGCGCGGAAGGACTGCCGGACAACACGATCGACATCACCCTGACCGGCTCGGCGGGTAACAGCTTCGGCGCGTACGTCCCCAAGGGCATCACGCTGAAACTGCTCGGCGACGCCAACGACTTCGTCGGCAAGGGCCTGTCGGGTGGCCGCATCGTGGTGCGCCCGCCGGAGAAGGTGTCGCCCGGATTCGTCGCCGAGGACAACATCATCGCCGGCAACGTGATCCTGTTCGGCGCGACCGGTGGTGAAGCACTCATCCGCGGTGTCGCCGGTGAACGCTTCGCCGTGCGTAACTCCGGAGCCACCGCTGTCGTCGAGGGCGTCGGCGACCACGGTTGCGAGTACATGACGGGCGGCAAGGTCGTCATCCTCGGCAGGACAGGACGCAACTTCGGCGCAGGTATGTCGGGGGGTGTCGCGTTCGTCTACAACCCGGACAAGGAATTCGAAGACAACCTGAACACCGAGCTGGTAGATCTCGAAGACCTCGAAGGCGAGGACTTCGTCTGGCTCAAGGGTGCCGTCGAGCGACATCGTGACGAGACGGGCTCCGAGGTTGCAGCCCGTATCCTGGCCGACTGGTCACAGCAGGTCGGCCACTTCGCGAAGGTGATGCCTCGCGATTACAAGAAGGTTCTCATGGCTATCAAGGACGCCACCATTCGTGGTGCGAACGTTGACGAAGCGATCATGGAGGCGGCTCGTGGCTGATCCGAACGGCTTCCTGAAGCACGGTTCTCGCGAAACACCGGTCCGTCGTCCGGTTCCCCTTCGGCTGCTCGACTGGAAGGAGGTCTACGAGCCGTTCCCGCTCGAGTCCCTCCAGATCCAGGCGAGCCGCTGCATGGACTGCGGAATCCCTTTCTGTCACAACGGTTGTCCCCTCGGAAATCTGATCCCCGAGTGGAACGACCTCGCCTACAAGGGCAAGTGGGACGACGGCATCGAGCGACTCCACGCGACGAACAACTTCCCGGAGTTCACGGGCAGGTTGTGCCCCGCCCCGTGCGAGGCATCGTGCGTGCTGGGCATCAACCAGGACCCGGTCACCATCAAGCAGGTCGAGGTGGAACTCGTCGAGAAGGCATTCGACGAAGGCAAGGTCACCCCGATCCCGCCGTCGAAGCTCACCGGACGCAAGGTCGCGGTCGTGGGGTCGGGTCCGGCCGGACTTGCTGCAGCGCAGCAGCTCACCCGCGCAGGCCACAGCGTCACGGTGTTCGAGCGTGCCGACCGCATCGGTGGTCTGCTCCGCTACGGCATCCCCGAGTTCAAGATGGAGAAGCGGTTCATCGACCGTCGTCTCGCGCAGATGGAGGCCGAAGGCACCGTCTTCCGCACCGGCGTGAATGTGGGCGTGGACATCACCGCCGAGCAGCTGCGTGAGCAGTTCGACGCGGTCGTCCTCGCAGGCGGCGCCACGGTCGCACGTGACCTGCCCATCCCGGGGCGTGAACTCGACGGCATCCACCAGGCGATGGAGTTCCTGCCCATCGCGAACCGGGTCCAGCTCGGCGACCTGCCTGCACCCACCATCACGGCGACGGGCAAGAAGGTCGTCATCATCGGTGGCGGCGACACCGGCGCCGACTGCCTGGGTACCTCACACCGGCAGGGTGCGGAGAGCGTTCACCAGTTCGAGATCATGCCGCGCCCGCCCGAGGAGCGCGCCGACTCGACCCCGTGGCCGACCTACCCGCTCATGTACCGGGTGTCGTCCGCGCACGAGGAAGGCGGCGAGCGGGTCTTCTCGGTCAACACCGAACAGTTCGTCGGTGCGGACGGCAAGGTCACCGCGCTGAAGGCACACGAAGTGCAGATGGTGGACGGCAAGTTCGAGAAGGTCGAAGGCAGCGACTTCGAGCTCGAGGCAGACCTCGTGCTGCTCGCGATGGGCTTCACCGGTGCCGAGAAGCCCGGACTGCTCACCGATCTGGGTGTGGACTTCGACCAGCGCGGCAACGTCGCCCGCTCGTCGGCGTGGAACACCAACGTCGACGGTGTGTTCGTCGCCGGCGACATGGGTCGCGGTCAGTCGCTGATCGTGTGGGCCATCGCGGAAGGCCGCTCGTGCGCGGCCGCGGTCGATCAGTATCTCGAGGGAGCAACGGCGCTTCCCGCTCCGATCACCACGCGCACCGTGCCGCAGCGCTGATGTAGAGCAGCGCTGATGTAGAGCAGTGCTGTACTGGGTCGCCCACCGGACACCGGTGGGCGGCCCGGTGTGTTCCGCTGCCGCACGGTGCCGGAGCGGTTATCGTTCTGCGCATGACTGCATCCGGGAGTGTCACGAAGCGGGCGCTGACGGCGGTCGCGGTCGGAGCGGGAGCTACCGCGATAGCCGTATCGGCAACGCAGACGGCGGCGGCCGATCCGTTGAGCGAGTGCGTTCGCAACGCCGGGGGCATCGTCACCGTCGACGGGGCATCGCCGGTAGCACCGGTTTTCGGGTTCGACGGACTCATGCTGCTGGGCCTCGATGGCGGTAGCGGCAATTCCTGCATCACCAATGTCGGACCGGGCACGGTGAATGTGACACACCCGGAAGGACGCGAACCGGGACGCACCCATGTGGCCGACGCCCCGCTCGAGATGCGCGTCGACGGGGGCGTCGGCAACGTCGCGGTCACGAATCTCGGTACCGGCGGCGTGACCGTCGACCGCCACGCTGTTGGGCCGAGGCCGGAGCCGGCCACGAGCGAACCCGAGCTGTTGCCGCAGATGGAACTCGATGCGGGCAGCGACGGCGTGTTCGTCACCAACATCGGGACGGGTTCGGTCGAGGTGATCGATTGGGACCACGCGAGGGGCCCGCTGCCCGCGGAGATTCCGGCCCCGCCGGGCATGGTGGTCACCGATCCGATCACCGGCAACGTCTACGTCACCAACTTCTTCGGACCCGCGGTGACCGTGGTTGATCGTGCCGGAGGACCGGTCTCGAGGGTTGTCGAGAGGCCCGACCCGGTCACTGCTCTCGACCACGGCACCAGCAACGTATTCGTCACCAACATCGGGGGCGGCGCCGTCACCGTCGTGCGCGAATAGGTTCCGCTCCGCGAAAAATACCGACTCGAATCACGCCGAGTTCACCGATGTGTCATATTCGTGATGGAAACTTGGGCGCGGCGTGATGTGACGAAACAGGGGCGGGGGATCTTCCATGGGGTTCGGTAGGGCATCGGCAATGCTCGCGGCAGCAGCCGCAGTCGCAGGTGCGATCGTGGCAGCGCCTGCAGCACAAGCTGATCCGGGCGGCTGCCCGACATTGAACGTGATCGCTGTCCCCGGGACGTGGGAGACGTCGAGCACCCCCGACCCCGAACGTGGTAACGGCATGCTGGCCCAGGTCACGGCCGGGCTTCCCGCCGGAGCCCGGGTCGACTATGTGCAGTACCCGGCCACTGCCTTCCCGTGGGAGGGCGACATGTACGGCATCTCCCGGAATCTGGCAGTCGACAACGCCAGGAACCTGATCGCCGGTACCGCAGCGCACTGCCCCGGTACCGATTTCGCGCTCGTCGGGTACAGCCAGGGCGCCGACGCCGCGGGCGATCTCGCCGCCGAGATCGGCACCGGACTCGGTGTGATCCCGCCGCACCGTCTGACCGCGGTCGGCCTGATCTCCGATCCGCGTCGCTCCGAAACCGATTCGCTCGTCGGAGCGCCCGTGCCCGGCAACGGCGCAGGCGGATCCCGTGTCGGTGGATTCGGGCTGGTGAGCCCCAACGTCCGCACTATCTGCGCCGTCGGAGACCTGTACTGCTCGACCCCTCGCGAGGATTACGTGACGCGCCTCGCCGGGTTCATGGCGATCACCGCGGGAACCGGCCCCGAGGAATTCGAGCACTACCGCGACGAGGCCACCATTCTCTACAACGACATCATGGCCGCGGGCGGGGTACCGATGCTGCAACTGCAGATCAGCCCCGAAGCGAACGCCGAACGTGAGACACAGATCCGCGAGTTCTACGGGTCCCAGATCCACCAGGACTACTCGAACTACGTGGTCGACGACCGCGGTACGACGGCAACGATCTGGCTCAACCACTGGCTTGCGTCGAAGGTATGAGGCGTGCGGGGCGCGTAATCAGTCGAGGTCGAAACGCGAGCCCACTCTCACTACCCGTGGAGCCAAGCGGCTCAGCCACTTCCTGGCCTTCGCACCCGGAGCGACGGTGACGATGGGACGGTTATGGCGCACCGCGGAGACGATCGCATCGGCCACGCGTTCGGGTTCGACGTGCAGTCTGCGGTAGATCGACTGCGCACGCTCGCGGCGAGCGGCGCGTTTCTCCCCGCTGGGAGCAACGTATTCGGTGTTCCGGGTGAGATTCGTGTTCACCAGGTCCGGGCACACCACGGTCACACCGATTCCGTGTTCGATCAGCTCGGCGCGTAGGCATTCCGAAAGCATGAAGACTGCGGCCTTGCTCGTCGAGTAGGCGGTCAGGTTCCGCTGCGTCATGAACGCTGCTGCCGACGACACGTTCACGATGTGTCCCCCGGTACCCCGTTCGACCATCTGTGTGGTGAACGAGCGGCACCCGTACACCGCGCCCCAGAAGTTGGTGTTCATGACATCTTCGAAGACCGACTGCGGGGTGTCGACGAAGGCGCCGATGACTCCGAAACCCGCGTTGTTGACGAGCACGTCCGGAATTCCGTGCCGTGACCGGACAGTCTTCGCGAACTCACGGACCTGCGCCTCGTCTGCGACATCGAGCTCGTAGGCATGTGCGCCGCCGCCGAAGACGGCGGTCGAACCACCTGCGGAGTCGGGATTGTCGATCAGATGCACTGTTTCGAGCGCACCGTCGAGATCTTTGTCCGCCACCACAACGATCGCGCCCGCGGCCGAGAAGGCGCGAGCGGAAGCGCGACCGATTCCGCTCGCACCGCCGGTGACCACGACCAGCGTGCCCGTCAGGTCGTGGAGGCGGGCGCGGATAGCGGTTCCGGCTCGCCATCGTCGGATCTGCGCGTACCGAGAGGGCATGTCTTCCATCCAACACGACGAAACGGCATGTGTCCGGCTCACCGTGCCCACACCACAGTGCCCACACCACCGTGCCCACACCACAGTGCTCACACGACGGTGATCGAGCGGGTGTGCCATCCGCTGGCGCCATCGGGGATCGGCTCGACGCGCAGTTCGGTCTGGACCTCGCCGCCTCGATCGGTCGCCCGTACCTGAAGAGTGTGCGTGCCGGGCACGGCCTGCCACCTCCAATGCCATTGACGCCAGGTGTCGACGGAGTATTCCTCGGCTAGGGTCGCGTCGTCCCACGGGCCTCCGTCTACCCGCACTTCGACCCGGGCGATACCGCGGTGCTGGGCCCATGCCGTACCCGCGACCAGGACCTCACCTGCGGTGACACGTGCGAACGGCGCCGGAACATCGATCCGGGACGCTGTCTTGATCGGTGCCTGCTCGGCCCAACCGCGACGCGTCCAATACGCCTGTGCCCGGTCGAACCGTGTCACCTCCCAGTCCACGACCCACTTTGTGGCCGAGACGAATCCGTACAGTCCGGGGACCACCTGCCGGACCGGGTAGCCGTGCTCGAACGGTAGCGGCTCACCGTTCATCGTCACCGCGAGCAGTGCGTCCCGGCCGTCACGCACGAGTGCTGTCGGCGTGCCCACGGTGAATCCGTCGGCACTGGTCGACAACAACATGTCGGCGTCAGGCGAGATGCCCACCTCGTCGAGTAGGTCCTTGATCGGGTAGCCGATCCACGTGGCGGTGCCTGCGAGAGACCCGCCGACCTCGTTGGACACGCAGGTCAGAGTGATAGTCCGTTCGACGGGTGTGCGAGCCGTGAGATCGTCCCAGCTCAAGGTGATCTCCCGGTCGACCATGCCGTGTATCCGCAGTGCCCAGTCGTCGGTGGTGAGCATCGGCACCTGTAGAGCGGTATCGATGCGGTAGAAGGTGTTGTTGCCGGTGATGAACGGTGTCGCGCCGGGGACTGCGATCTCGGAGCCGGGTGCGACCGCCGGCGCACGATCGGCCGTCTTCACGAGTGGTGCAACGAAGGCCATGCGGTTGCGGACTGCACCGGCGATCGAGCCCGCGAGGTGACGGCCTGCCATACCGGCGGACACTGCGACGGCAGCAGCGGCGCCTGCCAGCACGAGAAATCGTCGGCGGGGAATCCCTGAGTCTGCGTGTGTTGCATGGTCGATCCCGAGTGCGCACCGAGTGAGAATGGTCAAGGTTGCGAGGCCTGCGGCAACACCCACGATCGTCGGAACGGCGTCGACGACGGTCGCACCGGGCCGGGTCGTGGCTGCATACACCCCGACGAGGCCGAGGCCCACGAGAACGAGACTGCCGTAGGGGCGCCCGGGCCGCTCGACGACCCCGGCGAGCGCGGCGAACACCGCGATCAGGATGCTCATCCCGATGAACAGCGCCGCCTTGTCGTTGGTGCCGAAGGTGGTGATCGCGATTTCACGCGCCCACGAAGGACTTCGGTCGACGGTCGTGGATCCGACTGCGAAGAACGGGGACGCGGACGATCCGAACGGCACCGCTACGAGTTCGCCCACTCCCAGGGTGACCGCGGCGGCCAGTATGCCGGCGAGCGCCCGCGCTGCGAGCACGGGCCGCGCATGCGGTCTGCGGTTCCCCGTATCCGGGTCGCCCGCGTGCGTGCTCTCCTCGTTCGTCGTCATGCACCCGTCCTTCCGTCATGTCGGGGAGGACTTCGGTACCGAACATGAAGCGGATGGGTGAGCCGGTGTGGCAGTGGACGACGCGGCTTCCGATATCAGCCGAGATACACGAAGTGCGACGGACCTCCACCCGGCTCCGCGGAACCGGTGACCGCGGGGAAGTTGAACGGGAGTGCGGTGAGCTTGTGCGGATTTCCGTTCTGGTCGGCCTGCCAGCACTCGAGGAGCACGCCGTGGAATTGCGTACATTCGATTCGCGTCGACTCACCGAACGGTGAGGTGAGACGGTTTTTCGCGACCAGCGGATTCCAGAATTCGCCGTCGCTCGGAACGAGGAAGTCGGGCTGTACGACGACGGTCACCGCGCCGTTGTCGGACGGCCACTCGTCGGCAGCTGCGGTGCCTGCGGTGCCGAGCACCGCAGCGCCGGCCAGAGCAACTATGGACACTGTTCGGCTGAAGGTGCGCATGGTCCCTCAGCGTAGGAGCTGCGCTCGGCCGGTGTACCGGTTTCACACGCGCAATGTGTCGCGCACATGCCCGGTCTCGTTGATCGACGCAACCCGCCGCCGACCCGCACGGGAGACGAGAAGGCGCGTGACCGATGCGTATTCGATCGGGAATGCCAGCGGCAGCTCGAGTCCGAGGAGGTCTTGCAGCACGATGTTGATCACACCGCCGTGCGCGACGACCACCGCGGTCTCCTCATGCGCACACGAGGAAACGACCTGCTCGACCGACTGGAGCACCCGAGTGCGGAAAAGTTCCGCATCGACGAAATCGGGAAGGTGGCCAGCGAGGATGCGCTGATAGGCGTCGGATCCGAGTTCTTTCGCGGTTTCGAACGGAATGTAGTGATCGAGCTCGTAGTCGTACTCCGCGAGGCCCGCGATCTGCTCGACCGGCAGCGTCAGCCGGTCGGCGAGCGGCTGGGCTGTTTGGAGGGCTCGCAGCTGCGGGCTCGAGAACAACCGCGCGATCCGGTAGGGCGCGAGTGCTTCCACCAGCCGTCCGGCCTGGACCAGACCCTGTTCGGTCAGGGACGGATCAGCGCGCCCCAGGTTCACGCGGGCGTATTCCGGTTGGGCATGGCGGATCAGAAGAAGTTGCACGGAAACACCATGTCACGCGACTGGGCCTGGGCATGCTCGACCCCGGTTTCACGTGAAACTCGCCCGCTCAGTGGGGGCTACGAGCGTCATTGACCGGCCGGTATGCGCTCCTGCGGGGCCTCATCCCACTGGGGCAACCTTCTTGGCCGTTCGATGAGGGCGGTGGGAGTGGCGTCGTGTACCTCAGCGAGCAGCGTCGCCGGAAAGTAGACGGATGATGTCACCCCTGGATTTGTCTGGGAATCGAAGGTCGGGCGAAGACGGACCGAAAGTCCGTTACGCGCGGCCAGCCGCCCCACCACGAACAGGCCCATCTGGCGAGGCGCATTGACATCGACCCCGTCGCCGTCGGTGAGACGGGAATTGATCTTGTCGAGCGCATCGCGTGGGATACCGATCCCGACGTCGGCGATATCGAGGAGGAGCCCGCCCCCCACGGCCGGCGAGAACTCGACCCGGACCGAGCTGTTCGGGGGCGACGCGCGCAGCGCATTGTCGACGAGCTCGGCGATCAGGTGCACGACGTCGTCGACGGCTGATCCGAGCAGATATCCGTGCGGAGTGCTCCCGATCCGGACACGCTGATAGCTCTCCACCTGGGACACTGCGCCATGCAACACGTCCGACAGCGGTGTCGGTGAGGTGCGGGTGATCGGCCGAGTGCCCGCCAGCACGAGCAGAGATTCGCCCGTGCGACGCATTCTCGTGGCAAGGTGATCGAGCGAGAACAGACTCTGGAGCCGTGCCGGGTCCTTCTCCTGGTATTCGAGGGAGTCGATGAGCGAGAGCTGCTGTTCCACCAGAGTCTTGTTGCGTCGCGCCAGCGTTTCGAACATGACGTTCACCTGCTTACGGAGGTGGGCTTGCTCGCCGGCCAGTCTGAGTGCCTCGGTGTTCATCGAGTCCACAGCTCTCGCGAGTTCACCGATCTCCTCGTCGGTGTCGATGCCGATCGGGGCAAGGCGGACGCTCTCGACTTCGGCCCCGTCCTTGACGGCTGCGATGGCTGCCGGCAGTTCGGTATTCGCCGCCGCGAGCGTGCTGTCGCGGAGGCGGCGCATAGGAACCGAGAGGGACCGGGCAACGAGTAGGGCGATGACGAGGGCAAGCACGAGGATTGCGCCCACTACGACCGCGTCACGGATCGCGGCGGTGCGCGCGTCGGATGCGAGCCGATCGAGCGTGACGGTGATCTCCCGGGTGGCGCTTTCGATGGCGGCGCTGTAGGGCTCGGAGGCCGCGATCATCGCGTAACCCAGTTGCTCACCGAATTCGGGAGTGGGCTCCAGGGTTCGGACGAGGGCACGCCGGCCCTCGATGTCGGCGAGCATGCCGTCGATCTGCCCGGTGTCGAGGCGGGAACCGAGAAGCAGACGGAGCGTCGCTTCCTCGTTGTTCATTGCGCTCTGGGCGACCACCTGTGCGGCCTCAGGGTTGGTGCCCAGAAAGCGGAACGATTCCATCTGCGCGAGCAGGTTGCTCTGGGCATCCCAGACGTTGAGCAAGTTGGTGGCATCCACCAGCGCCTTGTTGTCCTCGAGGAGGTCGAACACGACGCGGATGATGTTCCGGCAGCGCGTCAGGAAGTCGGTGGTGGTGCGGCGCAGTTCGTCGGGGGCGATCTGCGCATTGACCGCGGCGAGGTAAAGCGCCTCACCATCCGCCAGCACCAAGTCGATATCCTGCGCGATATTCGGATCGAGATCGCTTCTTGCCGAAATTCGTTCGGCGAAAGCCATCGACCGTTCGATATCGTCCGTCGACATGTACTCGGCGGGCAACCCGAGCGACGCCGTCGTCGCCACACTGAGTACGGCACGCGAGAAATCGAGCATCGCGGGGGCCACCGCGATCTGGTCGGCGAGCGCCGCGACGCGTTGAGCATCCTCGAGTTGGGAGGACACACGGAACCCCCCGAGTACGCTGGCGGCGAGCAATGGGACTGCGAGGACGACACCGAGCTTGTATCCCAACCGCCAGTTGCGCGGCTGAGCCCCCCGGATGCTGCGCTGGCTCATGGTTCGAGTTGTTCCCTCCGCGAAAGAATTCCGACGAAGCAAATACTTCTGCTCTTCACCCCAGCGCATCGTTCTACATGAGATATGTGATCTTGTACACCCTCCGTGCACCACTTACAGTTGGCCGCCTGTGGTGCAGGTGCAGGTCACAGGACGAACGTCGCGGCTTTTGGCGGGAACGCTCCCGTTTCACGTGAAACACAGGGTACTTCAGCGACCACCCTGCATGTACGGTGCCGCGTCGTCTTCTCGGGAGAGTCGACGCGGGCGTTCGGTGACCGCAGTGGTACTCGGTGCCTGGATTTCGGCGAGCAAGGACGAGGGGAAGTAGACCGATGCGGTCACACCGGCATTGGTGTCCGAGTCGAACGTGGGACGGAGCCGGACGTTCATGCCGTTGCGCGCGGCGAGACGGCCCACTACGAACAGGCCCATCTGACGGGGCGCATTGACGTCGGCCTCGTCGCCATCGGAGAGACGGCTGTTGATCTGATCGAGTGCAGCGGGAGGGATACCGATTCCCACATCGGCGATCTCGAGGAGAAGTCCGCCGCCCTCTGCAGAGGCGAACTCGAGGCGGACCGGGCTGTTGGGAGGTGATGCCCGCAGCGAGTTGTCGACGAGCTCCGCGATCAGGTGCACGACGTCGTCGACGGCGCTTCCGAGGAGGTATCCGTGCGGGGTGCGTCCGATGTGGACCCGCTGGTAGTTCTCGACCTGGGAAACCGCGCCCCGCAACACATCGGTGAGCGGCGCCGGGGATGTGCGGGTGCGAGGCCGGGTGCCCGCGAGCACGAGTAACGACTCGCCGGTGCGACGCATGCGCGCTGCAAGATGGTCGAGGGAGAACAGGCTTTGCAGGCGGGCGGGGTCCTTCTCCTGGTATTCGAGCGAATCGATGAGCGAGAGCTGCTGTTCGACAAGAGTCTTGTTTCGTCGTGCGAGGGTTTCGAACATGACGTTCACCTGCTGTCGCAGGTGTGCCTGCTCGCCTGCGAGCCGGAGAGCTTCGTTCTTCATCGAATCCACTGCTCGCGACACCTGGCCGATCTCTTCGGTGGTCTCGATGCCGATCGGTGCGAGGCGGACGCTCTCGACGTCGGCGCCGTCCTTCACTGCGGCGATTGCGTTGGGGAGTTCGGTTTCGGCAGCGGCCAGGGTTTCCTTGCGGAGCCGGCGGAGTGGGAGGCCCAGAGATCGCGCGACGAGCAAGGCGAGACCGAGGGCGATCACGAGCATCGTGCCGATCAGGATCGAGTCGCGGATGGCATCGGATCGGGCGTTGGAGGTGAGACGGTCGAGTGTCGTCGTGATCTGATCGCTGGCATGGACGATGCTGTCGGCGTACGGCGCAGAAGCCGCCACCATCGAACCGCGTAGTTGCTCACCGAATTGGCGGGTGGGTGTGTAGTTCTGGATCAGCGCACGGCGTGCTGCGATGTCGTCGAGCATTTCTTCGATCTGGCCGGTATCGAGCCGCGAGTCGAGGAGCAGCCGTAGAGTCGACTCCTCGTTGTCGATGGCCTTCAGTGCAGCGGCCTGTGCCGCTTCGGGATCGGTTGCAAGCATGCTGAGCGTTTCCATCTCGCTGAGCAGATTGAGCTGTGCGTCCCACACAGTGATCAGGTTGGAGGCGTCGACGAGTGCGTCGTTGTCTTCGAGAAGGTCGAAGATGTCCCGGAAGATGTTCTTGCATCTGACCAGGAAATCGGTGGTGCGTCGCTCGCGTTCGTCCGCCGACATGCCCGAGCTCATCACGCCGTCGTGAAGAATTGCACCGTCGGTGAGGAGTGCGTCGAGTTCTTTGTGGATGGCTGGGCCGAGTCCGCTCTCGTCTGCCGTGTCGACCACCTG
Organism: Rhodococcus sp. F64268; assembly: GCF_023015605.1. Taxonomy (NCBI): domain Bacteria; kingdom Bacillati; phylum Actinomycetota; class Actinomycetes; order Mycobacteriales; family Nocardiaceae; genus Rhodococcus; species Rhodococcus sp. F64268. Next base: position 213,421 of record NZ_JALKAI010000004.1, on the reverse strand, counting down.
TCGCATCGTTGTGGTGACGTCTTCCGAGCTGGCCAGCGTCGGTGGGATTCCGAGGCTGGTCACGGTCACCATGCTCACGAGTGCAGTCGAGTATTCGAGCAGTGCCGGTGCGACGGCAATCTGGTCGGAGAGGGCGTCGTACCGGCTCGACTCCTCGAGCTGAGTGCTGATGCGGAGACCGCCGAGCAGCATCGCTGCGAGGAGGGGCACGGCGACGACGACACCGAGTTTGTATCTCAGCCGCCAGTTGCCGAGCTGGAAGATACTGCTGCGGCGGAGTTTCACGCTCGGTTTTCCTTCCACACAGGGCTATTTCGGCGCGTGAGAAAGTGCGCTGGAATACGTTCTACCCCTCGATGGTGGTCTTATACAAATCTCCACCCAAAGTTAGAGTAAAATCCCGAAGCGTGATCTGCCTGCTGTGAAGGGTCTCAACCGTCCAGTGCAGGGAAAACGTGTATTCGACGTCAGCTTTGCGAATGCCGCGGCTTTACGAACGGGAATGCGAGTGATTCGCGGATACTCCCACCGAGGATCAACATCACGATCCGGTCGACGCCCATACCGAGACCACCCGTCGGCGGCATCGCGTACTCGAGTGCGTGCAGGAAATCGTCGTCGAGCTCCATCGCTTCCTCGTCGCCGCCCGCGGCGAGAAGCGACTGCTCGGTGAGCCGCGCCCGCTGATCGATCGGATCGGTCAGTTCGCTGTAGGCGGTGCCGAGTTCGACACCCCATGCGACCAGGTCCCACTTCGCCGCGACACCACGTTTGCGGGGGTGCGGTCTGGTCAGCGGTGAGACGGATGTGGGGAAGTCGGTGTAGAACGTGGGAAATTCGGTGCGGGATTCAACGAGGTGCTCGTAGAGTTCTTGCGCCGTGGCACCCGCATCCCAGGCCGGGTCGTAAGCGATCGAGCGCTCGTCGCACATCCGGCGCAGGACCTCGACCGGAGTTTCGGCGTCGACGAACGTGCCCAGGGCCTCGGACAACGCGTCGTGGAAGGTCTTGATCGGCCACTCACCCGAAATGTCGATCTCCACCGGCGTGCCGTGGTCGTCGCGGCGAACGATCATCTCGCGTCCGTGCGCGGCGACCGCCGCCCGCTGGATCAGGGTGCGGGCGAGTGTGAGCATTTTTTCGTAGTCGCTGTGCGCCTCGTACGCCTCGAGGATCGTGAATTCCGGATTATGCTTGAAATCTGTACCTTCGTTGCGGAATACGCGTCCGATCTCGAACACTTTCTCCATTCCGGCCACGCACAGGCGTTTGAGATACAACTCGGGTGCGATCCGCAGATACAGGTCGGTGTCGTAGGCGTTGATGTGCGTGGTGAACGGCGCGGCATTGGCCCCGCCGTGTACGGACTGCAGGATCGGTGTCTCGACCTCGAGATACCCGACGTCCTGAAGTTGGTCGCGCAGGGACCGCACCACGGCACTGCGGGCAGCCAGTAGCCGCTGTGCGTTGCGGTCGATCGCCAGATCCACGTACCGCTGGCGAACTTTCGCCTCCGGATCGACAAGACCGCGCCACTTGTCGGGCAGCGGATGCAGACACTTACCGTTGATTCGCCACGAGTCGGCCAGCAGGGAGACCTCCCCGGTGCGACTGCGACCCATCTCGCCGGAGACTTCAACGAGATCGCCGAGGTCGAACAGGAATTGGCGGCCACCGACACGTTCGCGATCGACAAGGATCTGCACATCACCGGACCAGTCACGCACGACGGCGAACAGGACTCCACCGAAATCGCGGATCCGTAATATCCGGCCGGCTACCTGGACCGGCCCCCCGCGGATCGTCTCGCGGGCTTCGGCAACGGTATGGGTCGGTGCGTCGGCGACCGGATACGGGTCGACGCCGTACTCGACGATCCTCTCCAACGTATTCATCCGTACGCGGTCCTGCTCAGGGCCTCGGCGATTACCGTCGGAGTGTGCCGATCGCGGTGGGGCAGAGTCGGCCTCCGAGGCACTTCCGTCGTCGGGCACCGCATCGGGATCGACCGGCAGCATCGAATGGGTACCGGTGTGCTTCAAAAGTTTCCGGCGACCGAAACTGGGCACCGTGAGAAAGCCCTCGGCAACCGACGAAGCCAGTGCGATACGCGGAATCTCGCGGTTGTCGCGAAAACAGAGGAAACGCGGCACCCATTCGGGGTGGTACTTGACATTGGATCGGTAGAGAGCTTCGAGTTGCCACCACCGGGAGAAGAACAGCAGGATCGATCGCCACAACCGCATGATCGGCCCCGCCCCGATGCGAGAGCCCTCTTCGAACGCGGAGCGGAAGACCGCGAAGTTCAGTGAAATCCGGTCGATTCCGAAAAGCGATGCGTGGGTGGCGAGCTCGGTGACCATGAACTCGACGACACCGTTCGGTGCCGCCGGGTCACGACGCATCAGATCGAGCGACACGCTGTTTTCACCCCAGGGCGCGAGTGACAGCATCGCGACCGGTGTGCCGTCGACGATCGCCTCGACGAGAAGACAGTTCGCGTCGAGTGGATCGCCCAGCCGGCCGAGTGCCATCGAGAATCCGCGTTCGGTGTCGGTGTCGCGCCAGGCGTCGGCGAGCCGGATCACGTTGGCCATCTCGACGGTGCCGACATCGTAGTGTCGCCGAATCCGTACGGACACACCGTGCTTGCGCGCCCGGTTGACGGCCTGCCGCACCGGTTTCATGTCGGGGCCGGTGAGGGAGAATCCTTGCGTGTGCAATACGGCCTCGTCGCCGAGTTGCAGGACCGACAGTCCGGCACGGTGATACGCCCGGGCGCCGTCCTCGCTCGCGCCCATCACAGCAGGTGTCCATCCGTACGCGCGGGCAACACCCAGCCATTCGGCTATCGCGTGCGGCCACGCCTCGGGGTCGCCCACCGGATCGCCCGACGCAAGGCACACACCGATCTCGACGCGATAGGTGACGGCAGCCTTACCACTCGGTGCGAACACCACCGCCTTGTCGCGCCGCGTCGCGAAGTAGCCGAGCGAGTCGTCCCCATGCTGATCGAGCAGTCGCCGGATTGCGGATTCGTCTGTCCCGGTGAGCGCATTCGACGAGCGTTGGGATCGGAACAGGACGAACAGTGCGGCGAGCAACGCGAGTGCGCCGAGGAACCCGAGGGTGGTGCTGACGAGCCAGTGCGTGCGCCCGCTGAACTGGTCGTTGTCGATGAAGGTCAGGGCGGTGACGCGATTGACTGCCCACCACAAGCGGTCCTCGGGAGGCAGAGTTCCGGGAAATAGTTCGACGAGCCCCCAGCCGATCAATGTCGCGGTGACGAGTCCTCCCACGAGGACCACCAGCGACCACGGAATCGACCCCGGCCGCACGCGCGTGTTGAACTCGCCGAACGAGAGCAGCAGCACGCCCACGAGCAGCAGGTGCACGATCAGCGCCGCGAGGTGATTCGGATCGCGGTCCACGATCGCGAGCATCAGATTCGTGAGCGCGAAACCGCCGAGGTAGATCGTGAGAATCCACCAGGCGATGCGCTTGCGCCCCGCGATCGCGGCGGCGAGCACCGCGACGACGAGCGCGAACGACAGACTCGTATCGGGGGCGTCGAAGTAGTACTCGTCGACGTACTCGCGCGGCGTGTGAAGCCAGACGCGCAATGTGGGCGACAGCGACCACAACGCGACCACGCCCGCATACACGGCGAGCGCCACTCCGAAGAAGTGTGGAACCGCCGTCATGCGGGCGTGGAAGCGTGTGGGCGCTGTGGGAGACGGAACCGTCACCGGGGACGGTGGATCCGGCCTCGCGGTGAGATCCGCAGACATGTCCCGACCGTATCGTTGTCGGGCCTCGGTTGCGAACGCTACACGCTAGGACACTGCCTTCGTGTCGGTCTCGGCCGCGGAATCGGGCTCGCTACGCGACAGTGCGCTCGGCCACCAGATCTTGCGGCCGATATCGATCGTCAGTGCCGGAACCACCAGCGACCGCACCAGCAGCGCATCGAGTAGTACGCCGAACGCGACGATGAACGCAAGTTGCGCAAGGAACAGCAACGGAATCACCGCCAGCGCCGAGAACGTGGCGGCAAGCACGATTCCCGCCGACGTGATCACCCCGCCGGTGACCGTGAGCGCACGGAGCGTGCCGGTGCGCGTGCCCACCTTCTTCGTTTCCTCGCGCACCCGGGTCATGAGGAAGATGTTGTAGTCGACGCCGAGCGCAACGAGGAACACGAATGCGAAGAGCGGCACCACCGGATCCGCGCCGGGGAAGCCGAACACGTGGTTGAACAGCAGCGACGACACACCGAGCGTGGCCGCGAACGACACGATGACGGTGAGCATCAGCAGAATCGGTGCGACGATCGCCCGCAGCAGCACGATGAGCACCAGCAGCACCACGAGTGCGACGACCGGGATGATCAGTGTGCGGTCGCGGGTAGCGGTGTCCTTGGTGTCGAGGTCCACCGCGGTGGGCCCGCCGACGAGGGCGTCGGAGCCCGGCACCGCGTGCACGGCCTCGCGGATGCGTTCGACTGTCGCCTCTGCCTCGAGCGAGTCGGCCGGGTCGGTCAGGGTGGCCTGCAGGGCGATCTGCCCGTCGACCACGGTCGGTACACCGTCCGGCCCGACGACAGGTTCGACGGTGGTGACGCCGTCGATCCGCGCGGCGTCGGTCACGGCGTCGCGTGACGGTTCGTTTGCGATGATCACGGTCGGCGAACCGCTGCCTGCGTCGAAGTGCTCACCGAGGATCTGCTGTCCGGACTTGGAATCGGTCTGCAGGAGGAACAGATCGGACGAGGCCACTCCGGCAGCCTTGAATTGCGGCAGCAGCAGCGCGAAGGCGACGAGTACGAGACTGCACACGATCCAGATGGGTCGCGGTTTCGATCCCACCCACTGGGCGATTCGGTTCCAGAAGCGGTGCGCCTGTTCGAGGTTGTCGCTGTCGAAATTCGGTTCGTACCGCGGCCGGGTGGGCCAGAAGGCGGCTCGCCCGAGTAGGACGAGGGCGGCGGGCAGGAAGGTCATTGAGGCGACGAACGACGCGGCAATACCGATCGCGGCGACCGGTCCGAGACCGCGGTTGGAGTTCAGATCGGACAGCAGCAAGCAGAGCACACCGAGGATGACGGTGCCCGCCGATGCTGCGATGGGTTCGAGCGAGGCGCGCCACGCTGTGCGCATGGCAGCGTACTTGTCTTCCTGGATGCGCAATTCTTCTCTGAAGCGGGCGACGAGCAGCAACGCATAGTCGGTGGCTGCACCGAATACCAGGATGAACATGATGCCCTGGCTCTGCCCGTTGAGCGCGATCGTGCCTGCGTCGGCGAGCAGGTAGACGAGCGCACTGGCGAGCGCGAGTGCGAACACGGCCGAGATGATGACGACGAACGGAAGAATCGGGCTGCGGTAGACGACGATCAGGATGAGCAGCACCACACCGCCCGCGACGAGCAGCAGCAGTCCGTCGATCCCGGCGAACGCAGCCGAGAGATCGGCCGCCTGACCCGCGGGTCCGGTCACGTGGACGGTCAGGCCTTGCGGTGCGCCTTCGAGCGCGGTACGCAGCTCTTCGACGGCGTCCTTGACCTCGACGTTGCTGTCGATCGGGACGATCATCTGCACTGCCTGCCCGTCCTCGGAGGGAATGGGCGGCGGTCCCGCCGATTCCGTGGTGAGGAAGGCGATGTCGTCCTGGGTGATCCCGCCGTCGCGCTCGGCGACGACAATCGCCGGAATAGCGTCGCTGTCGCGGAACTCGGCGTAGATCTCGTCGGCGCGGGTCGATTCCGCCGAGGCGGGCAGGAAGGAACTCGCGTCGGTCGAGGCGACTTCGCTGAGTTTGCCTGCGAACGGCCCGCCGCCGCCAGCGATTCCGAGCCATACCAGAAGGAGCACGGCGGGTATGAGCCATCGCAGACGAGAACGGTGGGGTTTCGATGTCGTCGTGGTGCTCAAGAGCTCCTCCTGGTCGGGCCGGCACGGAACGTGCAGGCACCATGTTGCCTCGAGTGTGTCGGTCGCTCAGGATTCGGAGTAACAGGCCACCCGGATGGGCGCACACCAGCGTGGGAGGGTTTCGCCGGTGAGCGCGTCTGATCAGGCGGTGGCTGCTCCTGCAGAGTTACTGATCGACCGGATGACGCCGACGAGGCGTTTCGTCTGCTCGGGTGCGAACAGTTGGGCCGGCCCCTGCGGCGCGGTATCGGTGAACGGCGCTTCGAACAGCAGCTTCGGATCCATTTCTCCGTGCCGGGTGAGGTGACTGATCACAAGGTTGACGAAGTCGATCTGGCTGGACGAGGCGGTCCGCTCACCGAGGAACTCCGCGAAAGCTTCCTGCACGGCCTGCTGGTCGAGCCCGACCAGGGAGCGGATGAATCGCCCGAGCCCCTGTGCGTTTGCGATGGCCCGTTCCATGTCTTCGGAGTCGCCGGCGCCGCTGCGCGCCAGAAGCTCTTCGAGGGACTCCAAGTCGGCCGGGGTCAGCGACTTGCCGGAGCGCAGCTTCTGCAGGGCCAGGTTGTGGGGCTGGCGACGCAGATAGTCGCGCACTTTCGCGGTGTAGCGCTCGACATCGGTACCGGACCGCATCTCCGGCATATTCCTTTCGACGACCTCGCCGCGGGTATCGGTGAAGTCGGTGTAGACGATGGCCCGCTTCTTCTTCTCCAGCAGCCCGACGACCGATCGCAGTTCCCGCCTTGCGTGTTCGAGCATTTCCGGGGTGACGTCCTGCCACCATTCGTCGCTCGCGACCTCGCGGAGCAATTCTTCCTTGGCCTTGACCTTCGGGATCGTCAGCCCTTCCTCGAGCAGCCCGTCGGCGACACCGCGGATGGTGCCCTCGTGTTTCGGAAGGGTGCCGTCGTCGATGATGACAGCGAGCTGACCACGCAGGACGACGAGATCGAACCGCTTGGCCATCTCGTCGCTGTCGCGCACGGTGGTCGGCAGCCCGGCGAGACTCTCGACGATCTCGGCGGCCTGCTGCTCTGTCACTGAGTCCCAGGCGGCGCGGTCGGCGTACTTCTCGACTTCACGACGGCGAGTGCGGACGATGAAGTTGTCGAGCCGCATACCGGCAACCTGGGTGTGCAGTGTGTCCGCAGTTGCTTTGCGCAGCTCGGCTGCCGTGCCGGAACGGTCCAGTGCCGCCACGAGTTCGGTGCGTACGGTGAACAGCCGCTGCGACAGCGAGGGCGAGAGCGCGCCCTCGGAGGCGTCCGGGTGCTGATCGAAATAGTCGAAGTTGCCACACACGTCGAAGATGAAGAAATCGGTCTTGTCCTGGCCGGGGCCGTACAGGTCAGGTCGCAGACGGGTGCCACGGCCGACCATCTGCCAGAACTTCGACTTCGACCGCACGGGTTTGAAGAACACCAGGTTCACGACTTCGGGGACGTCGATGCCGGTGTCGAGCATGTCGACGGAGATCGCGATGTGCGGTTCCTGGTCGGGTTGTGAGAACTTGTCGATGAGATCCTGACCGTAGGTCACCGAGTGGGTGATGACGCGCGCGAAGGAGCCCTTGAATTCGGGGTAGTTGGCATCGAACCGATCCGCGATGAACTGGGCGTGCCGCTCGTTCTTCGCGAAGACGATGGTCTTGCCGAGCCTGTCGCCACCCGCGACGCGGTGGCCGTGGGTCATGACCGTTTCGAGGACCTTGTCGACGGTGTCGATGTTGAACAGCCACTTGTTGACGGCCTCGGCCTGGACGACGTCGGGGATCTCGTCGTCGGGGACGTCGTCGCCCCAGTCGATCCCCTCGTACCGCTTCTTCTCCTCGTCGGTGAGGTCGGCGTAGCGGATTCCCTGCAGCGGGAACGTGAGTGGCACCGTCACCGCTCGCGGTGGGACGAGGAACCTGTCGTTGATTGCCTGATCGAGCGAGTAGTTGTCGGTGGGGACACCGGTTTCGAGCTGGAACAACTGATAGGTGTTGTAGTCCACCTCGTCCTTGGGGGTGGCGGTGAGTCCGAGCAGCAGCGAGTCGAAATAGCCGAAGATGTGCCGGTACTTCTGGTACACCGAACGATGCGCCTCGTCGATGACGATGAGGTCGAAGTAACCAGGACCGAATCGTTTTGCACCACTATCAGTTTCGTCGATAAGGCCCATCATGGTCGGATAGGTGGAGACGTAGACACGACCCTCGGTGTTCTTGTCGGTCAGCAGGTTCACCGGCGACGAATCGGGTAGATGCGTCTTGAACGCGCCGACTGCCTGTTTGACGAGGGCCTTGCGGTCGGCCAGGAACAGCACGCGCTTCACCCAATTGGCACGCATCAGCATGTCGGCGAGTGCGACGACGGTGCGGGTCTTTCCGGATCCGGTAGCCATCACCAGCAACGCGGCCCGCTGATTCTCGTGCTCGAACCGTTCGATGACCGAGCGGATTGCCTTCTCCTGATACGGCCGGCCTGCGATCTCCTGCGGTACCGGGATATCGGCCAGCGGCCTGATCGAGGCTCGTCGCGCGACGAGCAGTTCGAGTTCGTCGCGGGTGTGGAACCCGGCCACCTGCCGCACCGGATAGCGCAGGTCGTCCCAGAAGTGGTGTTCGAAACCGTTGGTGTAATAGATGACCGGGCGGTGCCCCGTCATCTGTTCGAGGCAGTCGGCGTACAGCTTCGCCTGCTGCTTCCCGGCGAACGGATCCACGGACGTCCGTTTCGCCTCCACCACGGCAAGCGGGCGCCCGTCGGCGCTCCACAGCACGTAGTCGGCGAATCCGCTCTTGCTGTCGGGCATTCCGGTGACCGGGTACTCGCGGTCCCGTGGCTGGTCGAGCAGCCATCCGGATTCGCGGAGCATCAGGTCGACGAGGTCGCGGCGGGTCTGCGCTTCGTCGTAGTCGTGGGTGTCGGGGGCGACGGCACTGGCCTGGTGGGCCGCCTCGATCTGGGCGCGCAGCTCCGCGATGAGCTGCTCGAGGCTCGCTTTCTCCAGGTTTGCCGTCTCGGCGGCCTCGTCGCGGGCCTGAACCTGCGCGATGAGGTCCTGCTTCTCGGCTTCGGACTGTTCGAGCTTCGCGTCCTTGGCGGCCATCTCCGCTTCGAGTTTGCCGAGCTGCGCGACGGTCTTCGCGACGACTGCCCCGCCGCCGGGCTTGGGCAGCCGCGCCGGGTCGAACTGCTGCTGCGGCGACGGCTTGCTCGACGGCTGCGTCGCGTAGCTGCGGGCCAGCCAGGACAGGATGTGGAACAGTTCCGCGAGTGCCTTCGTGCCTGCGTCCTTCGGGACGGGTCTGGTCTCGTGGACGGCGGTGTTGCCGAGCCGGCGGATGAGATCCATTTTCGCGACGAGGGAGTGCCCGACGACGGCGACGAACTTGCCGTCGTGCAGCCGGGCCGCGAGGTCGGACTTGTACGGCTCGGGCAGGTTCTGGGTGCGGTAGATCCATTTGACGGTGTGCTCGACGACGCGGCGGGCGTAGAAGCAGGTGGTGCGGGGGTCGAAGAGTGCGTCGCGTTCGGCCTTCTTGGCCTCGGCGTGCAGCTGCGGCCATTCGGCCTGCAGGAAGTCGAAGTTCCCCACCATGGACCGTGGTCCTCTCTTCGCTCGTGTGCGCGCCCGCGCAGTGACGTGTCGTTCTGTGCTCGATCTTGGCACAAGCATCCGAGTTGTCCGGAGCCGACGAACACTACTGACGGGGTCCGACACGACCGGCCGGGGCCGAATACCGGCAACCTTCAATATTGCCGTCGCGCATTAAAGGTTGAGATACCAAGTTTTGATTGTATCGGGCAGAATGAAGGGATTCGCACCTTGCTGCGCGTGCCGCGTCCGCAGAGCGCGACATCCGAATTGGCGCAGGACGAGGACATCCGCGGGTTCAGTGACCAGGCGCGCCTCGTGGCCAACAACACCTCGGTTCTCCGGCGTGCGTCGAGCAGCTTGGTCGACACCGACGTCGTTACCGTGGATGACGTGGTCATGCTGCACGCAGCGACGAACGGCATCATGGCATCCGGCACGTCCAGAACTGGATCGGGGGCTCGAATTGGCATCCGCTCGAAGCGGATTTCGTCCCCCCATCGCCTGAGGATGTCGGACCGCTGATGACCGACCTCGTCGACTATCTCAACGGATCCCTGCACGGACCGCTGATACAAGCCGGGATCGTGCACGCCCAGTTCGAAACGATTCATCCGTTCACCGATGGCAACGGTAGGGTCGGTCGCGCTTTGATCCACACCGTACTTGCCCGGCGCGGTCTGGCCCCGGAGGCGGTGCTCCCGATCAGTCTCGTGCTGTCGACTCTCAGCGCCCGCTACGTCGACGGGTTGAGCGCCTACCGGTACGTCGGCAGCCCTGTCGACCCCGGCGCCCTCGCTGGTGTGAACGACTGGCTTTCGACGTTCATCGAGGCCGCTGTCGTCGCGTCGGAGCATGCGCAACGCCTGGCACAGGACATCGACGAGTTGGAGTTCGAGTGGGCTGGTCGTCTTGCGGGCCATCGCGAGGCACAAGGCCTTCGAGGGGAACCCCGCGCGCACTGTGCAACGCATCCTCGGGGTGTCGTTCCCCGCAGCGCGAGCCGCGCTCGAGGAACTCGCGGACGCCGGAGTCCTGTCCCGCAAGAGCGTCGAACGCGGCACCACAGGGTACGTCGCACGTGACGTGCTCGACCTGGTCGACTGTTTCCGATAGACGTGTCTCGGTATCAAGGATGTGGCGGCCCGTTGTCATCGCGCCGGGTGGCGCCGGATGCATCTCTCCGGCGCGGCCGTTCCCGACGGTATCGGTGCCGGGTGAGGGCGCCGGCGACGAAATGATCCAGGTGGTGCCGGTGATTGACCCGCGGGCGCCGGTCGGGGTCGATGTGAGGCGGCGCGATCCATTCGACACGGCCTGGATGCGCGGCATCGGGCGGTGCGACGCGGGTCGTCCAGCCGCCGGGACCGTCGTGAACGAGGGCATGGCAGCTGTCGCAGGCGAGATCCTCGTTGGTGATGTCGGTGGCGCCGCCGTACTTCCACTCGGTGACGTGGTGCACGGCCGTGAGGGAGGCAGGAGCATCGCAACCGGGGCGCGTGCACCCGCGAGACGCTGCGATGAGGGCGAGTCGCTGATCCGCTGAGGCAAGGCGTCGGGCGCGACCGAGGTGAAGGGGGCGGCCGTTGTGGTCGAAAATGGCGAGCACCGGGTGGGCGTTCTGCGCCATGCGCAGTGCATCCCTGATGGGAACGATGCCGCCGGTGGCGGTGGTCGCCGCGCCGGACGCCTTCTCGAGTTGGTGCACCGACATCGTGAGGATCGCTGTCACCGGGAGGCCGCGATGACTGCCCAGGACACCGGACGAGAGCATCTGCCGCAGTGCAAAGGTGAGGGCGTCGTGGTTGCGTTGTACCGCTGTGCGGGTGTCGCGGGCGGCGGCCTTCGCCATCGCGGTGCGGTCCAGATTCGGGGAATCGACATCCCCGGAGGGTGATTCGGGGTCGTCGGGGTTGTTCATGCCGGGGCGGGCGAGTTTGGCGAGCACCGGTTCGAGGAGTGCCCGCGTCTCCGGGTCGAGCAGTCCGGATATCGGGGTCATCAGGTCGGTGCCTTGCTTGCCGAGCCGCAGGCCGCGGCGCCGCTTCCGTTCGCGTTCGTCGGGGGCGTTGCCGTCGGGGTTGAGGTGGGCGAGCAGGTGGATGCCGATCTTGGTGACGTCTTCAGGGGTGGTGGAGCGGGCGGCGTCGGCGAGGATCTGTTCTGCGGCGTCGATTTCGTCGCGGTTGGTGCTGCTCGGGAGTTGGCGCATGGTTCTGGCGATCGCGGCAACGTGATCGGGACCGATGGCGCCTTCGCGGCCGGCCGACGCGGTGGCGGGCAGGGTGGCATCCATCGGTTCGCCGCTGAGGGTGTGCCAGGTGCCGGTCTTGTTGGCGCCCTTCACGCGTTTCGCGGCGTCGGCTCCCGAGATGCGGAGAGTGGAGACGAGGAAGTCGTTGATGGAGCGGCAGGCGAGGTGTGCGGGGATGGACCGTTCGACTGATTCGACGACAAGTCGGTGCCCGACGCCGGCGGCCTTCCGCAACGAGGTTTCCATCCGTTGTAGGGCTTCGACGACAGCGGCTTCGGACAGGCCCGTCAGCGGATCGGTGAGTAGACCCTCGATGGCAGCGTCGAGAGCGGCCAGGTGGTTCCCCACCTGACCGAGCCTGTCGACGCCATCATCCGAAAGCATGTTCGAAGTGTAGCGGGACCCTCCGACAAGAATCTGAGTTCGAGTCAGGGCGCGGCCTCGACCCCATCTCGCTGCCTGATCGGCTCGCTGCCCGATCGGCCTGCAGGCCAGATCAGACTGACTGCCCGTGGGCCACTGCGTCGACTTCGAGAGTGTCGGCGAGGCGACGAAGGAACGCAACTGCCTCGGCCTGGTCCGCCTTAGGCTCGATACGTTCGAGGAGAATTCCCCGCGCCAGGGTGGACGGGGCCAGACCGCGGGCGTCGGCGAGCTGGGCGAGCACCGTGTACTCCGCCTGGGCGAGCCGGATTTGCAGGACCTTGGTGCGCGGAGTCGGGTTCGCGTCCGGAGCCTCCGGCGGGACGTATCCGGCTTCTTGCTCGCGGGCATACATCTCGTCGGCCTCGGCATGGGCCTTGGCGAGGAGGTCGGGTGGGAGGTTGCTGGTCATGCGTTCTTCTCCTCGTACTGCCTCTGCTGGGTGGGGCTTGACTGCCAGGCGGTGGCCCCGTAGATCCGACCCTCGAACCGGACAGTGATCACGGTCAGGATCAGTCCGGCCGTCGGGGAGAACCCGATGGACCGATCCGACGTGCCGCTGTCAGAGGCTGGGTCCGGCTGGAAGAACACCTTGAGTGGGTCGAGGAATGCCTCCTCGACCTCTGCGGGGGTGAGTTCGTGCCGGTCCCACATGTGGGTGACGCTCTCGGGTGGCCAGATCAGTCGCACGCCCCATTGTAATACAAAGTAATACACCCTGCACGCAGTCGCCCGCGCGAACGAGTACAGGATCGGATTGTTTACCTACACCTCCGACCGAAATCTGCTCCCTCGGAATCAGCACGCCAAGGACTTCACCTCGCGCTCACCGATCCCCGGATGTGGCCGCGCATCGTCGACGCCGCGGTCGCTCTGGGGATGCGCCATCCTCGTACCCCGCTCTGCCCGTAACGACATGCGGCCGAGATCGCTTCGATCATGACCGAGAACGATCGCAAGCTTCGCAACAAGGAGCGGAAATCCGGGCGGTGCTTCCGATCTGGAGAACTTTGTGTTGACGCTCGTCGCCAGGCATGGGACCATCCCTGAACCGGCCTGAATACAGGTCGACCCCGGAGGGTGCTGGAACACCAACCGGGGTCTGGGCACACGACAGGAGCGCTGTCATGCACCGTAGGGTGGAGTCTATCCACACGCCCCCAGGGGGCGCTTCTCATGGTTCGGTCTTCGATACCGACCCTCTTTTTCTCACCCCGCCGGGGTCTTCGCTGACGTCCTGACTTCACGAGCCTCTCGACATACCCGTCGAGGGGCTCGAGGTGTTTGTGCTGCGACGTGTGCGCGGGCCGTTCCGGTAGCCGCGGCATGTCGGGCATTCGTCGCTCATCACCCGAGGTCCGACGTCAGCGCTTCGACGCTGCGCGCAGGGGTGCCATTCCCGTGCGTGAAACCGACTGGGCGCCAGTACCTTCGTCTCCACAGCTGGCGGTGGAGCACCCGATCGTGAGGGTCGACACGAACGACCGGGTCCAGCGTAAGCCGCACGTCTTCTGCGACGTGGGGCCAGAAGCGTTGGTCGAGATGGTCTATCGGGGTATGGCGACCGGGCAGCTGTGGGGAAGGGGCCGAAGGCAAGCTCAGGGACCCGTAGGGTCTCCGTACGGTCAGGCACCGTCGCCCGCAGGGCGCCCGCATCTTTACGCCGTCCCGTGCTCTGTCTTTGGCGACCTCGATATTTGCGGCTAGATGTCTGACTATCGAAGGGCCATGATCGAGGCAACAATGACACCTATGACGACTGTGCCGCTGGGCGAGGCCAAGGACAAACTTTCTGCGCTGGTCGAAAGCGTAGAGTCGACACACGATATCATCACGATCACTCGGTACGGGAAGCCTGCCGCGGTGCTCATGTCCGCCGAAGACCTGGAATCGCTGCACGAGACGATTTACTGGCTTTCACGTTCAGGCACCCGCGAGGCGGTCGCCGAAGCAGACCAGGACTACGCCCTCGGCCAGACGACCTCACTCGAGGATCTGCGCGCCGAATACGGTCTACCGCCGCGGTGACAAGACAGGCGTCCGAGGCATACCGTGCGAGGTTGCGTCACCGGCGCGGCGACTACCGCGACCGGCTGCATATCGATGACGTCGAACGGGTCGTTGTAGTCATCGACATCGACCACCGAGCCCATATCTATCGGACGTGACCGAAGAAATTCTCGTCGCTCGCGGACGGATGGAGAGTCATTATTCGAAGTAGTCCTCATCGACCTCGACGACAGTGAAGATCTGCCGAGTCTGCACTGCAACGCCGTACCGGATCATCAAGTCCGCGAGGCGCTGTCCGTCGATCAGGATGATCCGGGTGGCGATGTTCTGCGCGTACTCGCGGGCACCGGAGGTGAATGCGCTGGTGGTGATGAAGACGCCGCGGGCGGCACCGACGCCGTGTAGGGCACCGACGAACGCCTGAATCTCGGGTCTGCCGACTGTGTTTTCGGCGGCGTAGCGCTTGGCCTGCACGTAGATGCGTTCGAGTCCGAGCGGGTCCTGATCGATGACACCATCGACACCGCCATCGCCCGAGCCGCCGATGCGGGCTGCCCGGCCTTCGGTACCGCCGTATCCCATAGCGACGAGTACGTCGAGCACCGACTGCTCCAGGAACTCAGGGGCCTGATTGCGGAGCCGGTCGAGAAGGTCGGCTGCTACCTCGGCGTGCAGGCGACCGACGCCGCCTTCGATCTGCTCGAGTGGCTCGATCTCCTCTTCGACCGCCACGTGCGAGTCGTGTGCGACGTCGTTCGAGGAGGCGGTACGCGCGGGGGTGTGGGCCTGGTATTCGGGGAGCGCCTTCAGGATCTGCTTGGTGATTCCGTCTGGATGCGCCGCGAGCAGTGCACGCCCGGCATCGGTGATGACGAAGGTTGCGCGGGCCGGCTTGTCGACAAGCTTTGCGCGGTAGAGCCCACTGAGCGCCCATCCGATCCGATTGTCGACGCGCCGCCGTCCCGACGGCAGCATCTCTACCCGCTGCTCGGCAGTCAATCCGAGATGGTCCTCCACCGCTGTATGCAGGTCCCGCTTTCGCCAGACCTGTTCATCCATCAGTACTTCCAGCACGGGAGTGAGAAAACCGGACCACACCGGCATCTCCGATACCGGCGCAGTCACAGCTCGCCTCGGAAGGCGCGGGATTGGAGGGATGCGAAGAGGGCGTCGAGTTCGGAGAGCGCGGTGCGGTGTGACGCTCGCGTCGAATCGAGTGCCTGCACTCGTTGTGCGAACTCCCGCTGCACTCTCATGTCTGGCATTTCGAGCGGAAAGGCCTTCAGCTGCGTCATGTTGATTGAAGCGATTCCTGTCGTCTGTTTCGCAGACCGAAGGAAGTAGGCCTTCCCTCGGCTGCTTCCGACAGCCCAATTCAAGTACACAGGATTCACGCGCTCGCAGTCTGGCCGCACACGAAACACATGGTTCTGATGAATTGCCTCTGGTAGTTCATTCGCCCAGAGAGTGCCTCGGCCAAGCTTATCCGGGTCGCCACCCTCTGTCAGAAGGAGGTCGTTCTGTTTGAGGACCCATCGCTGGATCTCCGCCGCTGTCGCTTCGATTGTCTTGACGGCGCTCAACTCCAGCCGCTTGTCCTGAACATTCGCAACTGCCAGATAGGGCACCTCCCGGAGCGGAGAATCATTGACCTTTCGCCCCTTCGTGATCCCCGACGAGATGTCAGCCACGTCATCCAGCCGGACGTGCATCACCTCAATGGCTCTGGCCTCGAACATGTCGACATAGATTGCCTCGCCGAGCTCGTCGAGGCGGGCGAGGGCTTCGCGGCGCTTGGCGCGGAGGGTGTCGGCGTGGTCGAGGATCGCTGCGATCCGTCGCTGCTCCTCGATCGGCGGCAACAAGAACTCTTTGCGGTAGGCATCCTCCCTATTCAGCCCAGGGATCGCTGCGGCTCGATTCAGGTTGGGCAATCCGAGGTCCGATAGGCGGTGAAACAACCACCTGAGATCCGCCTCAGTTGAGGTCTCGTCGACGTAATAGGTCGTGTCGATCGGCCAGCACGGATGGTCAGAGTAGTTGACCTCGCCAAGTGATCCCTTGCGACCGACCACTATGGTGGGGCCAGCAGTCAAGGGGGTCGTGTGGGTACCGACTACGCCGTTCGATCCGAAGACGTTGGACTCGCCCTCAACCCGCGAACTCTTAGGGAGACTCTTCCCGTACTTGAATTCGCAAACCTCTGAAAGCCGCACCTTCGGCCACGCACTCACGCTGCACCCCCCGCCAGCATCTCCCGCAGCTGCGCCATGCCGTCTGTGATTTCCTTCTCGAGCTGGTCGAGCTCGTCGAGGATCTCGGTCGGCGCCCGGTGTTCGACATCCTCGTGCACGATCTCCTTGTACCTGTTCAGAGACAGGTCGTACCCCTGCGCGGCGATATCCTCACGCGGCACGCAGAAGCTCTGCTCCGTCCGCGCGCGCTCCAACTCGCCGCCGTCACGATCGGCCCAGCGCCGCAGTACATCCGGGAGGTTGTTCTTCGCGTGTTCGTCGTCCGACAGCTCTGCCAGCGCACCGAGCTTCTCGGCGTCGAGCAGCGGGTTGCGCTTGTCGTCGAGAGACATGCCGTCGGCCTGCACGTCGTAGAACCAAACGCTGTCGGTGCCGCCGGAGTTGGTCTTGGTGAAGAACAGAATCGCCGTCGACACACCCGCATACGGCTTGAACACCCCGGACGGCAGCTTCACCACCGCGTCGAGCTTCTGCTCCTCGACAAGGATCCTGCGAAGTTCCTTGTGTGCCTTCGACGATCCGAACAACACACCGTCCGGCACGATCACCGCCGCGCGGCCACCCGGCTTGAGCAGGCGCAGGAACAGCGCCAGGAACAGTAGTTCCGTCTTCTTCGTCTTCGCGATCTGCTGGAGATCCTTCGCGGTGTTCTCGTAGTCGAGGCTGCCCGCGAATGGCGGGTTGGCGAGAATCAGCGAATATGCTTCCGCATCACCGGTGTTCGCCTCGGCAAGTGAATCGCGATAGCGGATGTCGGGCTGCTCGATGCCGTGCAGCAGCATGTTCATCGACCCGATTCGCAGCATCGTGTTGTCGAAGTCGAAGCCGTGGAACATCTCGTGGTGATACTGCTCGCGCCCCTTGCCGGAGTTGATCGCATCCGCATGATTGGCGCGCATGTACTCCGACGCGCCCACGAGGAACCCGCACGTGCCGGACGCCGGGTCCACGATCGTGTCGCCCGGCTTCGGGGCTGTCATGTGCACCATCAGTTCGATGATGTGACGCGGCGTGCGGAACTGGCCGTTCTGCCCGGCGGCGGCGATCTTTGCGAGCAGGTATTCGTAGATGTCGCCCTTGGTGTCGCGGTTCTCCATCGGCACCTTGTCCAGCCGGTCCACCACCCGCTGCAGCATCCCCGCGTTCGGGATGCTGAGCCGCGCGTCCTTCATGAAATGCGCGTACGTGGACTCCTCGCCGCGCATGTTCTTGATGAACGGGAACACCCGGTTCGCGACGATCTCGAACATCTCGTCGGCGTGCCGGTCCTTGAACACCGACCAGCGCAGGTCGTTGTAGGGCAGGCCCTGGTCGTCGATGCCCTCGGGGAACGGGTTGCCTTCGAGCGGTGTGCCGAGCAGGTTCGCTTTCTCCAACGCGAGCGTCTGCTCGTCGTCCAACCGGCGAATGAACAGCAGGTAGGTGATCTGTTCCATCACCTCCAGCGGATTGGAGATACCGCCTGTCCAGAATGCGTCCCAGACTGCGTCGACCTTGTTCTTGATGTCACCGGTGATCACGGGTACCGCTACCTGCCTGTTCTGCTCGCCGAAGTCCAACAGAACTGTATAGACCCGGCCACCGACACCGAGCGTGCAGGTTAGGGTGCCATGTGCCCGAATCTCCGATCGGCAGTGTTCCGAGCGGTCCGGTCCCAGAAGCACTGGTCGCACGCCTGAGGTCTGCCGGATGTGTCTTCGCGGAAGACGAAGCCCGCCTGCTCAGCGATGCGGCGCGTAGCCCGTCCGATCTGGAAGACCTCGTACAGCAGCGGATCGACGGGCGTCCTCTCGAGCACGTGCTGGGATGGGCAGAATTCTGCGGTCTGCGGATCAGCGTCGACGCAGATGTGTTCGTTCCACGCCGTCGCACCGAATTTCTCGTGCACTGCGCCTCCGAACTCGTTGCACCGGGTTCATTCGTCGTCGACATGTGCTGCGGCTGCGGTGCGGTCGGGGCCGCGCTCGCCGCTGTCGAACCCACCATCTGTCTGCACGCCGCGGACGTCGACCCCGCGGCGGTCCGTTGCGCGCGGCGCAACCTCGAACGATGCGGCGGCGACGCACACTGCGGCGACCTCTTCGCGGCGCTGCCGGACTCGATGCGAGGCCACACCGATGTGATCGTCGCCAATGCCCCCTACGTACCGACGGCGGCGATCGCGACAATGCCGTCCGAGGCACGACTGCACGAGCCGCGTGTCGCGCTGGACGGCGGTGCCGACGGACTCGATGTGCATCGTCGCCTGGCGGTGTCCGCGTCGGAGTGGCTTGCGCCCGGTGGACACCTGCTGATGGAAGCCGGTCTCCGGCAGGTCGAGGCAGCAACCGGGATCCTCGCTGCGGAGGGACTGACAACGGTCGTTCACCGGTCGGACGAGTTCGATGTCACCGTGGTCGTCGGAGTCGCCGACGGTCGCGGCGTTCCCTCGCAGATCGCGCCCAGTGTGTAAGGCGATCGGCGGCGGGTAGACCGAAGTATGGTCACATTCGCACTCCAGAACCCGAACACCGGTACCGACGAAGAGCAATTCGAACGAATCGAAGACACAGACCGAGATGCGATCCTCGATCGCGCCACCGAAGCCCAGCGCAGCTGGCAGGAGACCTCCATCGACCAGCGCGCGGATGTTCTCCGCGCCGTCGCCGATCTCTATGAACAGCACAAAGATCGGCTGATCGACTACATGGGCCGGGAGATGGGCAAACTCCGACCGTGGGGCGCTGCCGAACTGGACATCGTGGTGGGCATCTACCGCTGGTACGCGGACAACGCCCACGAACTGCTCGCGCCCGAGGAACTCCCGGCGCAGGGCGCGGACCGTTCGTACGTGGTCAAGCGGCCTCTCGGTGTGATTCTGGGCATCATGCCGTGGAACTTCCCGTACTACCAGGTCGCGCGGTGGGCTGCCCCCAACCTGCTGCTCGGAAATGCGCTGGTGCTCAAGCACGCGGGGATCTGCCCGCTTTCCTCCCAGGCGTGCGAGGACCTCCTGATCGAGGCCGGGCTGCCGCGTGGGGTGTTCCAGAACATCTATGCTTCCGGCTCCCAGATGGAACCGTTCATCGCAGACAAGCGGATCCAGGGTGTCTCCCTCACCGGATCCGAAGGCGCCGGTTCGGCCGTGGCGAAGACGGCCGGGGAACACTACAAGAAGTCGCTACTCGAGCTGGGCGGGAACGACCCCTTCCTCGTGTTGGATGCCGACAACCTGGAGTGGGTACTGGACCGATACGTGGACATCCGGATGTTTGCCTCGGGCCAGGCGTGCAATGCGCCGAAGCGGCTCATCGTGCAGCCGGAATTCTACGATCGCACGGTGGCCTACCTGGAAAAAGCAATCGGTGCGCTCACGGTGGGTGCCTATGACGATCCGGATGCCGACGTAGGCCCCCTCAGCTCGATCGGTGCCCGCGACGAGATCGTCGACCGCCTCGACACCGCAGCACGCGAGGGGACCGCCACGATCCGGGTGGGCGGGAAGAAAATCGACCGCGACGGCGCGTACATGGAGCCGACCCTGCTCACCGATGTGGACCCGTCCGCAGATGTGGGGTGCAACGAGATCTTCGGCCCGGTCGCGATCGTGTACAAGGCGGACGGGGTGGACGAGGCCGTACGCATTGCCAACGAGGAATCCGAGTACGGACTGTCCAGCTCTGTATGGTCCTCGGACGTCGACAAGGCACACGAGGTGGCTGCGCGGCTCAAGGATGGCATGACGTTCGTCAACGAGCACGCCGTCACCGCAGCCGGTCTGCCTTTCGGCGGTGTCGGCCGTTCCGGCTACGGCCGCGAGCTGGCGCAGTGGGGCGTGGGCGAATTCGTCAACGAGAAACTGATTCGTGTGTCCGGACAGCACAGCGCTGGTCTGTCGCCCACATGAGCGTCGATTGCCCGCCGCAATCGGGCGATCAACCGAGCGGCAACTCAGCGAAAATGCTTGTCGGCTGGGCCGACCCGCCTTCCGGCTCCACACTGAATCCCAATGCGGTCGCATCCGAGATGCCTTCGAGCACAGCCGTGGTCGACGGTGCGACGTCGGCGGGTGTCATGGTGCCTGCGGCAGTCGCGCCGTCCGGCCCGATCAGCCACATCTGGTAGACGGTGCCGTCGGTCGGCGGCGCGACGTTGTTCATCACCAGCACACCGGCGTCGACGTCCTTCGAATACACGACCGTTGCCGTGCCGCCCCCTTCGATCGAACCCGAGGTGGTGCGCACGTCCTCGGCGGCGAGGACCTGCGCCGAGGTGGGGGGAGTGTCCTGGCCGAGCTGGGTTGCCACGCCGATACCGGCGATGGCGATCACCACCGCGGCCGCTGCCGCCAGCAGGAAATAGCGTCGCCGGTTCCGGCGTGCCGACAGGTCGATGGGGGAATCGGGCGCAGAGGAACCGGGAGCGGTGCCGATGGATTCAGCAGTGCCGATGGCTTCGAGCAGGCGGTGACGTACATGGGCCGGTGGCTCGGCGACTGTCGCATGCGAAACCTGTGCCATCGTCTCGCGAACCTCGCGGACCTCGCGCCGGAATGCTGCGGCGACGTCGGAGTCGGCCTCGGCCACTCGCAGTTCGATTTCGCGGCGTTCGTCGTCCGAGACCGCATCCAGGGCGTACACAGCGGCGAGGTCGAGCAGATGGTCGTCGAAGTCGAGACGGCTACTCGTCATCGCTGGTCACCCCCAGACAGTTCTTCAAGCGGATCAGGCCGTCCCTGATTCTCGATTTGATGGTCGGCAGCGTCGAGGCCAGTCGTTCCGACACTTCGCGATAGGTGAGCCCGCCGTAGTAGGCGAGCTCGACCGACTGGCGCTGCAGATCGGTCAGCGTGCCCAGACAATCGAGGACCTGACGCGTGTCGTCGCGACGGAGTGCTTCGTCGCTGACAGTGTCGAACTCTGTGGTCGTGGACAACGCGCCGTAGCGGGCCTCTCGTTCGGCGCCCGACTGCTCGGAGCGCACCCGGTCTACCGCCCTGCGGTGTGCCAGGGTGATCAGCCACGACAGCGCCGATCCCTGCGTGCGGTCGAATCCCGTCGCGGTCCGCCACACCTGCAGGTAGACCTCCTGCAGTGTTTCTTCGCTGTAGCCGGGATCGCGCAGTACCCGCAACACCATGCCGTACGCCCGAGCTCGCGTCAGGTCGTAGAACTGCGCGAAGGCAGCCGAATCCTCCGCCGCGACTCGATCGAGCAACGCTTCGAGTGTGTCGGTTCCGCCACCGACGTCGGTCATGGTCCGTGTCCGCTCATCGGACGAAACACTAGCCGGACGAATCGGGCCGCTCAACCTGCACCCACCTGGATGTGGCCCGGTCACGAGTGGCAGCGACGCATCGAGCACGCCGATCATCTCCCGTTGACGCGCGACCGCGGGGGCAGCGGAAGGAAATACGACGTTCGCTGCTGGTACTCGGGATAGCCGGGCCGCTTCGACATCGACTGCTCGAGCAGCCGCGCACCTGTCGCGTAGACGAGGAAGTACGTCATGATCGCGGGTGAGGCCGCAGTGATAGCGCCGGGCCACACACTCGCCGCGATCAGCCACAACCCCCACCACACCGTGGCGTCACCGAAATAGTTGGGATGCCGAGTCCACGCCCACAACCCGCGGTCCATGATCCGGCCACGGTTCGCGGGGTCGGCCTTGAACCGGCGGAGCTGGAGGTCTCCAATCGCTTCGAACAGCACGCCGGCAATCCACGCGGCGACACCGGCCCAGAGCACCACCGTGCCGAAGCCGCGGGTGGGTCCGAGTACCGCCGAGACCTGGATCGGCAACGACACGAACCATTGCGCCGCGCCCTGGGTCACGAAGACCTTGCGGATGATCGTGGCGATCGAGTGGTCACCCGCGCGTTCGAGCATGTCCGTGTAACGGGGGTCTTCACCTTTGCCCAGGGACTTGCGGTACATGTGCCATGTCAGCCGCAGCCCCCACACCGTCACAAGCGCCAGCAGGAGTAGCCGTCGCGAGGCGTCGCCGCTGCCGAGCAGTGCCGCGGCGGCAGCCACCGCCACGAAACCGAGCCCCCACGACACGTCCACCACGTTGTACCGGCCGATGCGGTGCCCGATAGCGAAGGTGACCGCCTGGATCGCGGCGAGCAGCACCACCGCGGACACCGTGATGAGCACGAACTCCGACCAGGCGTTCATCGCGCGCCCTCCTTCCGGAACACGATCTGCTGGACGTCGAGATAGCCCGAGCGGAACCCGGCCTCCGAATACGCGAGATAGAACTCCCACATTCGCCGGAACACGGCATCGAATCCGAGATCCGCGACACGGTCCGTGTGCGTGGTGAAACGTTCCCGCCACAATCGCAGGGTCTCGGCGTAGTGGTCGCCGAATCGCAGACGATCGACGGTGCGCAGCGACGTCAGCGAGCGCGTGATCACGTCGATCGATTCGGTCGACGGCAGCAACCCACCCGGGAAGATGTACTTGTGGATCCACGTGTAGCTGTCGCGCGTCTCGGCCATCCGGTCGTGCGGCATCGTGATGGCCTGTAGTGCGACGAGACCACCGGGTCGTAGGAGTCGGTCGAGGCTGCGGAAATATGTGGGCCAGTAGTCGTATCCCACCGCCTCGATCATTTCCACCGAGACGATCGCGTCGTATTCGCCGTCCACTGCACGGTAGTCGAGGAGGTCGATCTGTACGCGGTCCGACAGACCGGCCTCCGCCACTCGCCGCCGGGCCAGCGCCTGTTGCTCGGTCGACAGCGTCACCGAGCGCACGGTGGCACCACGCTTCGCGGCGCGCACGCTCAGTTCACCCCAGCCGGTGCCGATTTCGAGGAGCCGCGTTCCAGCTCGCACGTCCGCGGCATCGAGCAGCCGGTCGATCTTGCGGTGCTGGGACGTCTCGAGCGCATCCCACCGTGCGGGGAGCTCGTCGAACAGCGCGCTCGAATAGGTCATGGACCCGTCCAGGAACGTTTCGAACAAGGCGTTCGACAGGTCGTAGTGGCGGGAGATGTTGGAGCGGGTGTTCTCCTCGGTGTTCCGTTCCCCAGTGGGTTGCGCCGCGACGACGAGCCGGCGCAAACGCCGGAGCGGCAACGGGATCAGCGACCCGATCTCGGCGGCGAACGGGGTGAGCACCGCGACCGGGTCCGATGCGGTCCAATCACCCGCCATGTATGCCTCACCGAAACCGATGAGCCCGCCGTGGCCGAGCCTCCGGGCGAACGCCTCCGGACGACGGATGATCATCCGGGGAAGAATCCGGGAATCCGTGCCACGGGTGTCACCGGTCTTGCCCGCCCTACCGCCGCCTCCGAGTACGGTCCCGTCGGGGTACTCCACCCGTACGTCGAGGTGGGCGGCTGCATTGCGGAACAATCGGTCGGCGACCACCGCGGCGACGCGGGTGCGGAGTCCTCCGGGGACGGATGCCAACTCGGGCCATCTGGTCGCGTCGACACTCACACGCGGGGCCGGCAGTTCGAGTTCGGGTGTGCTCATCGGGAGATCTCCTGTAGATGTCTGGGGGCCGAGGGCGCAGCCGGACGCGGGACGAGGGGAAGTCCCCGCAGCCACAGCCCGACGCCCTGCCTTCGGATACGAGCCGAAACCATCTGGGGTGCAAGCGGATGGGTGAGCTGAGCCAGGGCGATCACCCCGGGGGTCGCGGGCCGGCCGGATCCGCGCATCGTGGCCGTGAAGGGCGGCTGCCCATCGCGGTGTAGCGACACCTCGACGTCGAGAAACGGTCCGGGCTCCGCGACCCGCAGAAAGTACCGGCCGTCGACCTCATTGAACGGAGAGACGTAGAACGCTTTGCCGACTTCCGCGTGCCCCGAGGCATCCGGCCTCAGCAGATAACAGTGCCTACCCCCGTAGGTGTTGTGCACCTCGGCCACGACGCACACGAGCGCGCCGCCGGGGTCGTGGCACCAGAACAGTGTCAACGGATCGAAGACGTGCCCGAGTACCCGCGCGTTGAGTAATGCGGTGACGCGTCCGCCGTGCAGGTCGATGCCTTCGCTGAGGAGATAGTCGTCGAGCCGGTTTCGCAGCGTTCCTTGCTGAGCGGTGCCGTCGAAGTGATCGGCGGGGTCGAACCGGGCGAACGGGCGCAACCACCACGGCAGTACCGGTAGGTCGTCGAGGTCGACGAACCAACTGTAACTACGGTATTCGAAGCCGTTCCGAATCGGTGCGCGCCGAACGTGTCCGATTCTGGTGCGGTAGAGCCACGCTGTCGTCATGGCGACACCTCCGCCCCGCTGAAGGAAGACGCACCCCACTCGACGCCGAGCTGCCGAGCGGCCTCCACGCCGGACCGGGCGCCGTCTTCGTGGAATCCCCATCCGTGGTACGCGCCGGCGAATGCGATTCTGCTGTCGCTGATCTCGGGCAGACATGCCTGTGCTGCCGTCGATTCGGGCGTGTACAGCGGGTGTTCGTACGTCATCTCCGCGATCACCTTGCGCGGGTCGACAAGATGCGCGCCGCCCAGGGTGACGAGGAATCGCCGATCCGTGACCGTGGCGAGCCGCATCAATCTGGTCATGTCGTAGGTGACGATCACGCCCTCGGGCCCGGTGTCGGCAGGCGCCAGATAGTTCCACGACGCGCGGGCGCGCTCGCTACGGGGCAGCAGCGACGTGTCGGTGTGCAACTGTGCATGATTCGTCGAATACGGTAACGCGCTGAGTATCCGGCTCTCCTGCGGAGTCGGGCGGGCGAGCATGGCGAGGGCCGCAGACGGATGCACGGCGATTACGGCCGCGTCGAACCACCGAACATCTCCGTCGCCGACGACCACGCACACCCCGTCATCCGTCCGCTCCACGCTGCGCACCGGGGTGTCGGTGAGCACCTCGTCGAGCCGGCGCGCGAGTGCGTCGACGTAGGTGCTCGAGCCGCCGGTCACGGTCCGCCAGGTGGGGGAACCGAAGACGGTGAGCATGCCGTGGTGGTCGAGGAACCGGAAGAGGTAGCGAGCGGGATAGCGGGTGGCCAGCGCCGGGTCGCACGACCACACCGCTGCGACGAGAGGCGTCATGAAATGATCGATGAAGAACGGGGAGAAGCGGTTCCGTGCAAGAAAAGCGTCGAGCGGCTCGTCCTTCCCGTCGTCGCCGGTTTCGAGCAAGGCCAGCGCGGCACGGTGGAAACGCAGTATCTCACCCAGCATCCGGAGGTAACTCGGCTTCGTGCACGACCGCCACGTGGGAAAGAGCCCCGGAAGACCCTTCGCCCCCGCATATTCGAGACCGGTGGCGTCGGAGCGGATCGACATCGACATGTCACTCTCCTGAGTGGCGACACCGAGCTCGTCGAACAGACGTAACAGTGTGGGATAGGTTCGGTCGTTGTGCACGATGAAGCCCGTGTCGACCGAGACTTCCTGCCCGTCCTCGAGCGTGAGGTGATGGGTGTGGGCATGGCCACCGAGGCGTGAGTCCGCCTCGAACAGGGTCACACGGTCGCGCCGGGACAATACGTGGGCGGCGCTGAGCCCGGCGACACCGCTGCCCACCACGGCGATGGAACGGGACGGTTCACGCGTCATGGTTTCCTCCGGTAGAGCTCGTCTCGGGTGTCAAGGCATCGATGAGGAAGTCGGCGGTGACGGAGTGCCACCAGCCGGGCCGGGTCAGCATGAAATGTCCCGCGCCGGGCAGCGGACACCATGTTGCGTCGACTCCGCGCAGCAGGGCCGCCGCGGTCTGGGATTCGGCCGAAGCGGGATCCGTCCAGCGGTCTCCGGTTCCGTGCGCCACCAGGAGCCGACGTCCCGCAGGGATGAGTGCGGCGTCTTTGTCGGGCCACCAGGGGGCCAGCGCAACCACCGCTTCGACGCCGTTCTGTGCGGCGAGATGTGCTGCGACCCGCCCGCCCATCGAATGCCCCACGAGGCCGATCCGGGTGTCGGGCCGCCGATCGAGTGTCGCGTCGAGTGCACGCAATGCGTCGTGCACCGGGCTCATCCGGTCGCCGTTCCAGCCGCGCACTCCGTACTGCACCTGGCCCACCGTGATGCCGTGACCCGTCAGCCTCGAACGTAACGCCTCGGTCAGCAGGGCCATTCGCACGCTCGTCAGATGCCACGGTCGTGTCCCCGCATGGCTCGAAGGTTTGCCACCGGGCAGTACGAGGACGTGCGCGCGTCCCCGAGGTGAAGTGGAATCCATGCTCGGGCTTCGGTGCGGGCGCGATTCCGGATGGGTCACCGGCGCCGGAAAATTTTTCTTCCGATCGCACCCATCCCCCTGCCCCGCAGCGGCGAATGACTCTCCGACACACCTCATCGACGCGGTTCGAGGACCGCGCGTACCGAAGGGAATGAGACGATGGCGAATCGGACACGTAAGAGCTTGGCGCTTATCGGTATCGGCGCTGCGGCGGTACTGAGCATTTCCGCCTGCACGTCGGACGACAGCTCCGACACCACGATGGATACGACCACCAGCACCATGACCGAAACCACCGCACCGATGGAGACGACCGAGTCGGCCGCGGCGATGCCGGCAGGCCTCGTCGGGCCCGGATGCGCCGCCTATGCAGAACAGGTGCCGACGGGTCCCGGTTCGGTCGAAGGCATGGCGCAGGAGAATGTGACCACTGCGGCATCGAACAACCCGATGCTCACCACGCTCACCGCGGCGGTCTCCGGGCAGCTCAACCCGGATGTGAACCTCGTCGACACTCTCAACGGCGGCGAATTCACCGTGTTCGCGCCGGTGGACGACGCCTTCGCGGCGGTCGATCCCGCGACCATCGAAACGTTGAAGACCGATTCGGCGCTGCTGACCGATGTCCTCACCTACCATGTGGTCCCCGGTCAGATCGCGCCCGCCGATATCGCCGGCGAGCAGACCACCGTTCAGGGCGGCGCCGTCGAGGTCGCAGGCTCCGGTGACGAGTGGACGGTCAACGACGCCAACGTGATCTGCGGTGGCATCGAAACAGCGAACGCGACGGTCTACCTGATCGACGGCGTCCTGATGCCGCAGTAGTACTGCCTCGGCAAGCAGAAGGGAGACCCCATGAGGAAAACAATCATCGGTCTCGCTGCGTCGCTCCTCGCCGCAGCGGGCTCGACATTCGTTGCAGCACCCGCGCAGGCGGCTCCGCTGAACCCCGTTCCGCAACTCGATGTGAGCCGCTACCTGGGCGGCTGGTACCAATTGGCGGCCAATCCAGCGCCGTTCAACCTCGATTGTGTGCGTGACACCACCGCCAACTACTCACTGATCGACGAACAGAACATCCGCGTGGAGAATTCGTGCACCACGATCACGGGTGAACGCCGAGGAATCGTGGGCAACGCGCGGGTCAACGACACTGCGTCGCTTCATGTGTCGTTCCCCGGTGTGCCGACACAGGATTCATTGGACGGGCCGAGCAACTACATCGTCGCGCATCTCGCGGACGACTATTCGTGGGCGCTGGTCGGTGACCCGAGCAGGCTTTCCGGTTTCGTGTTGTCACGGTCCCCGGTGGTGGACGCGGCGGGCTGGCAGGAGATCCGTGCAGTCGTGGAGAGCGAAGGCTACAACTCGTGCCTGATGCTCACCTCTCCCACGACGGAAGGGCTTCAGGAGATCAAGCCGCTCTGTACTGTGTGAGCGATGCGGAAAGACCGGTGGCGCACAGCGTCACCGGCCTTTCCGTGTCACCGGTCTTTCCGCGCTGTTCCGGCAATGTTCTCGAGCATGCCGGCGAAGATGATTCCGTGGAACGGAAGAAGTGAGTACCAGTACATGCGGCCGGCAAGGCCTTTGGGAAAGAAGACGGCGCGCTGGTACAGGCGGGTGCGGTCGGTGCCGAGGGGTTCGACCCGCCATTCGAGCCATGCGCCGCCCGGCGCAAGCATTTCCGCTCGCAGCCGCAACAACTTCGGGCGGTCGATGCGCTCGACCCGCCAGAAATCGAGTGCATCACCGGTGTGCAGGGTGCGGGGATTCCGCCGTCCGCGGTTCAGTCCCACTCCGCCCGCGAAGCGGTCGAGCCAGCCGCGAATCGTCCACGCCAACGGGAATGAATACCAGCCGTTCTCGCCGCCGATTCCTTCGACGACATCCCACACCGCGTTCACGTCGGTGTCGCAGTCGAGGCTGCGCTCATCCGTGTAGACGACCTCCCCGGCCCACTCCGGATCCGACGGTAGCGGGTCGGCGGGCGCGCCGACAGGCGACGCGTTCGCCCAGGTGGTTTCCACTTCGCCGCGTTCGATACGTCCCAATGCCAATGCGACGGCGTCGCGGTACCCGGTGAGCCCGCCGCGCGGCGGCGCGATCACTTCGTCGACGGCGTGATCGTCCATCACCGCATCGTTTCCCAGCGATTCGATCAGGGTGCGGCCCAGGGACGGCGGGATCGGAGTGACCAGGCCGATCCACAGGCCGGCCAGTTTCGGTGTGAGAACCGGAAGCACCAGGATCCTGCGACGGTGCAATCCCGCGACGTCTGCGTAGACCTGCATCATCTCGCCGTACCGCAGCACATCGGGCCCGCCGATGTCATAGGCGCGGCTGCTCGGCAGCGGGGCGGTCGCTGCGGCAACCAGATAGTGGAGCACGTCCCGGATCGCGATCGGCTGGATCCGGTTGTTCACCCATCGGGGTGTCGTCATGACGGGCAGGCGATTGCTCAGATGCCGGATCATCTCGAATGACGCCGAACCCGAACCGATCACCACGCCCGCCTGAAGCACCAACGTGGGTACCCCGGATTCGAGCAGGATCCGGCCCACCTGTGCTCGCGACTTCAGGTGCGTCGACAACTCCGCGGACTTCGGGTGCAGGCCACCGAGATAGACGATTCTCCCCACATCTGCGCTGCGTGCGGCTGCGGCGACGTGTTCGGCAGCGCGTCGTTCTGCGTCGAGGAATTCGCCGCGACCACCCATCGAATGCACCAGATAGTAGACGACGTCGATGTCCCGGCATGCCCGCTCGAGCGATTCGGGATCGCCGAGGTCGCCGCGCACCACCTCCACATCGCCGGCCCACGGCACGTCGCGGAGTTTGTCTGGATTGCGCGCGAGAACCCGCACCCGGTGTCCCGCTGCGACCAGGCGAGGTGCGAGCCGGCCGCCGATGTACCCGGTAGCCCCCGTCACGAGGATGCGCAGCGACTGCCCGGGCGACTCGGCGCGACCTGTTTCGGTCATGACGCCGCCAGCAGGTGGCCGAGCTGGTGGCGCAGGCAGTCCTCGAGGGAGGCTCGGCGGAATGTGTGCCCGGCGTCGAGCAGGCGCCGGGGTACGACGTACTGGTCGGCGGTCGCCAACTCGCGGGCACCTTGCTCACCGAGCAGCAACTTCGGACCGAAGCCCGGGACGGGCACCAACGCCGGACGGTGCAATACATCCGCCAGAACTCGCGTGTATTCCTCGTTTCGGACCGGTTCCGGCGCAACAGCATTGACAGGGCCCGACAACGCCGGGTCGTAGAGCGCGCGATGGTAGACGTCGAGCAGGTCGTCGAGATCGATCCATGACAACCACTGCCTTCCGCTGCCGAGGCGCCCACCGAGACCTGCGGCGAACAGGGGCCGCATCAGCTGCAGCGTGCCGCCGCGCGGGGTCTGCACCACCCCGGTACGCACATTGACCACGCGCAGCCCCGCGTCGGCCGCGGGTGCGGTGGCGGCCTCCCAATCGGTCACCACATCGGTGAGGAAACCTCCTCCACCCGTGGAGTGCTCGTCGAGTGGTTCGTCGCCTCGGTTGTAGCCGTACAGTCCGATCGCCGACGCACACACGAACGTTGCGGGTCCGTTCGCGGTCCCGGCGGCGCGTTCGGCGAGCCGTCGCGTCGGCCCGATGCGGCTCTCGCGTATGGCGGCCTTGTGCGAATCGGTGAACCGGCCGGCGATCGACGCGCCGGCCAGATGGACTACTGCGTCGACCCCCTCGAACAGGTCGGGGGCGGGTGACTCGGGATCCCAGCGGCGCTCGTCGTCGCCCTGTGCCGGACGACGCACGAGGCGGATCACTCGGTATCCGCCCGTGCTCAGGAACGCGGTCAGTGCCGTGCCGACGAGCCCGGTCGTGCCGGACACCGCGACGGTCGCGGGCCGCACTCCCTGCTCGCGTGCCCAGCGGTGCCTCGCGAGGTCGTCGGCGAGCTGGCGGTGCCGATACCGGAACGTCTGGAGCAGCAAGCGCTCGGGGATCGGAGTGTCGACGCGATCGGTCACACGGGTGCGGTTGTCGTCGACCTTCTCGAACCGGTGTTCGTGACGCCACGAGCGGACAAGCCCTGACGGTAGCGACATCACCCCGTCGCGGCCGAGTGCATCGACGAAGCGAGCCGGTGGATCGTAGGCGTCGCGCTGATGGTCCGCGACCCACCGCAAGCCCCCGGGCAGTCCGAGGACGGCGCGTCCGTCCGCGAGGGATTCGGCCTCGGATACGACGCTCATCGGCTGCCACGGCGGTAGCAGGCGATGGATCGCGCCGCGCCGCGTGTGCCAGTCGAACACGTCGTCGCGGGACGCATCGACGATGCTGCTGTACTCGATTCCCATCGTGCCTCCGTGGATCGTTCCGCCTGTGTTCCATTCGGAGCCGGTCGCTCGGCGGATGGATCAGCCTCGGGCGGAGATCTCTCCGTATCGTGCCAACGCCACCTGTCGCTCGTGGGCATGATCGACCATCGGCTCGGGATATCCGGGCGGTGGGCCGTCCGGCAGCCGATGGACACTCTTACCCGCGATGCCGCCCAACTCGGGTACCCAGCGGCGCACGTAGTCACCCTTCGGATCGAACTTCTCGCCCTGTGAGGTCGGGTTGAAGACGCGGAAATAGGGTGCGGCATCGGTGCCGCAACCGGCCGTCCACTGCCATCCGTGCTGGTTGGATGCGAGATCTCCGTCCACGAGGTGCGACATGAAGTGCTTCGCGCCCCACCACCACGGCAAATGCAGATCCTTGGTGAGGAATGACGCGACGATCATCCGGAGCCGATTGTGCATCCAGCCTTCCGCGAGTAGTTGCCGCATGCCCGCGTCGACGATCGGGAATCCGGTGCGGCCCTGCTGCCACGCGGCGAAGGCACGCTCGGCGTCCGGCCCGGTGTCGTAGCGGATGCTCTCGAACCGGGGGTTGTAGTTACGGTATGCGGTGTCGGGGCGGTGGTGGAGGACGTCGGCGTAGAAGTCGCGCCAGCACAGTTCGCTGCGGAAGGCCACGGCGCCGGGGTCCGAACGGCCGCGCAGATCATGGAGCAGGGTGCGCGGGTGCAGGCACCCGAATTTGAGGGCGGCGGACAACCGGCTCGTGCCGTCGAGATCGGGCCGGTCGCGGTCGGTGTCGTATCTTTCGAGCTCGTCGTCGCGGAACTCCCGCCACCGACGCAGCGCAGCCTGTTCACCGGCCGGGGGCAGCGTGATGTCGGTGTCGTCGTCCGGGATGTCGACGCGCAGGTCGATTCCGTCCGGGTCCAGCCACGACACGGTGGAGACGTCGGTAGTCGCGGGCGAGCGCCACCCGTGGTCGAGCCACGCGCGCCGGAACGGGGTGAACACTCGGTACGGTGTGCCGTCGTTCTTGACGACGCGGCCGGGTGAGACCGCGTACGGCGAGCCGGTCCGGACCAGCGGCACATCACCGAGCGCGGTCTCGACCGCTCGGTCGCGGCGCGATCCGTACGGCGCGTGATCGGCACTGATGTGCACAGCACCCGCATCGAACTCGCGGGCGATCTTCGGTACCACGGTGGCGGGGTCGCCGCGGACGACCAGCAGCCGCCCGCCGAGGTCGTCGTCGAGAGCGCGCAGACATCGCAGCAGAAATGTGTGGCGGGGTCCGGTTGCCGCGAACCTGTCGTCGAGCACGAACAGCGCGATCACTCGGCCGGCATCGGCGGCACTCGACAGGGTGGGCATATCGCTCAGCCGCAGATCGCGGCGGAACCAGACGACTTCGGTGGTACTCACCCGTCCAGTGTGCGTGGAGGGGGATGGGTGACAATGGCGAACATGGCCGATGCGTTCGAAGTTCCCATCCGTGACGACTCGATCAGGCTCGGTCAGTTCCTGAAACTGGCGAGCCTGATCGACTCCGGTGCCGAGGCCAAAGAGGTGATCGCCGACGGTCTCGTCTCGGTCAACGGTGAGATCGAGGTGCGCAGGGGCAGGCAGTTGCACACCGGCGACGTCGTCGAGATCGGTGGAGTGAGCGCGCGGGTGGCCCGCGACACGTGACCGGTCAGTCTGCCGCGCGGACGACCACGCCGTCATGATCGCTGTAGACGATCTCGCCCGGGTTGAACGTCACCCCGCCGATCTCGACGGGCACGTTCTTCTCGCCCGACCCGGTCTGGGTGCTTTTGCGCGGGTTGGTGCCCAGCGCTTTGACACCGATGTCGAGGGTGCGCAGGATTGCGGAGTCGCGGACGGCACCGTTGATGATCACGCCGGACCAGCCGTTGTCGACTCCGCGTCCGGCGATGATGTCGCCCACGAGGGCGGTATGGATGCTCGCGTCGCCGTCCACCACCAGGACACCGCCGTTGCCCGGCTCGGACAGCGTCTGCTTGACCAGCAGATTGTCCTGGAAGCAGCGGATCGTCGTGATCGGTCCGGCGAACTCGGCGCGGCCTCCGAACTGGATGAACTGGGTGTCGCAGCTGCGGATGTCGGGGCCGATCTCGTCGGCGAGGTCGGCGGTCGCGGTGAATTCGATGGCTTCGCTCATGGGGGGAGGATAATCCCTGTGCAGGCGCCCCTCGATGATGGTGACGACGGCCACGGGCTCACTTCGCCGCAAATGGGTAGATTCTTGTATTCTTACTGGCCGGTTTCGACCATGACGGATACAGGACGGTGACATGCCTCTCGACGCCCGATCGGCCGTTGTTCGCGTGCCGAAAGCCGGTGAGTTGATCGCCGCGAGTCTGCGTCGTCAGATCATCACCGGTGAGCTGGAGGCAGGTGAACCGCTGCCCAACGAGGCCGCTCTGATGGAGCGATTCGGGGTGTCCCGGCCCACGCTGCGCGAAGCGTTCCGAATCCTCGAATCCGAAGGCATCATCACCGTGCTCCGCGGTGCGCGCGGCGGCGCGCGCGTCCAGGCGCCCGATGGATCGACGGCGGCCCGGTACACGGGCTTGATCCTGCAGTACCGCGGTGTTCCCCTCGCCGACGTCTACCGCGCACGCACCGAACTCGAGGTCGCGGCTGTCGGGTTGATCGCCGCAGACCCGGGCGACCGCATCGACGCACTCGCAGAGGTCGTCGAGCGCGGCGACACCCTGGTCGACGACCCGCACGCGTTCGTCAAATATGCGAGCGATGTGAACCGCACGATCATGGAACTCGGCGGCAATCAGACGATGTCGACGCTCGCGAGCATGCTGCTCGACATCATGGACGCGCACAACGCGCTGTTCCTGTCGACGCGGACGGAGCGGGACAGTCCGGGGACGGCCGTCGCGTTGCGCGCCAACCACAAGCTCGTCGAATTGTTGCGCGCTGGGGAACCCGGTGCGGCGGAGGCATTCTGGCGTCGTCACCTGGACAGCGTCGAGCGCTACATGACCGGCGACTCGGAAACCACTCTCGTCGAAGTGCTGTCGTGATCAGCTGCCGGTCGCGGTCAGCCACACCAGTGCGACGTTCAGCGCAACGATGAGGCCCGCGGTGAGCCACGCGGCTGCGGTCACCGCCGGGGCGTTGCGCATCCCGCCCATCACTGTTGCGTCGGAGGTCAGCCGCACGAGGGGAATCACCGCGAACGGGATGCACATACTCAGCACCACCTGACTGAGTACGAGCGCGAAGGTCGGATCCACGCCGACGGCGAGCAGGATCAGGGCGGGAATCATCACGACCACGCGCCGGATGAACGGGCGGATCCGGATGTGGAGCAGACCCGCCATGATCTCAGCGCCTGCGGCCGAGCCCACGGCGGTCGACGCCAGTCCCGACGCGAGCAACCCCACCGCGAACGCCGTCGCGACTGCGGGGCCGAGGGCATCGGTGATTGCAGCGTGTGCGCCCTCGATGGTGTCGGTGCCGGGCGTGTCGCGCAGGGCGGACGCTGCGAGGAGCAGCATGCCGATGTTGACGGTGCCAGCGACGAACAGGCCCCCGGCCACATCCCATCGGGTCGCGCGTATGACGCGGTCGAGTTTCGGTCCTGGTTCGACTTTGCCGTGCCGTCCGCGTGACAGCGCCGAATGCAGATAGATCGCATGCGGCATCACGGTCGCGCCCAGCATCGACGCGGCGAGCAGGACGGTGTCGGTGCCTGCGAATCGGGGCACGAGCCCGGCGGCGGCATCGATGGGGGAGACGTCGGTGAACAGCAGACCGCACAGGAACCCGATGGTGATGATGGCCAGCATGCTCACCACGACGTACTCGAATGTTCGCTGACCTCGACGGTTGTGCACCGACAGGATGACCATCGACACGGCGCCGGTGATCAGGCCGCCGACGAACAGCGGGAGCCCGAACAGCAGGTGCAGGGCGATCGCCCCGCCGATGACTTCGGCGACGTCGGTGGCGATTGCCATGACCTCGGCCTGGATCCAGAATGCGCGACGCGACGGGGTGCGGAGCCGGTCGCCGAGTAGTTCCGGGAGGGAGCGGCCGGTGACGACACCGAGTTTGGCAGACAGATACTGGACGAGGATCGCCATCGCGTTCGCGACGACGAGTACCCACAGCAGCAGGT
Source organism: Rhodococcus sp. F64268 (assembly GCF_023015605.1). NCBI lineage: Bacteria > Bacillati > Actinomycetota > Actinomycetes > Mycobacteriales > Nocardiaceae > Rhodococcus > Rhodococcus sp. F64268. Next base: position 178,314 of record NZ_JALKAI010000004.1, on the reverse strand, counting down.
AGCCGTAGCGGGCCCCCGCGGTGAGGTTGGCGGCGACGTTACCGGGATCGACGTAGGCGACGGCCGCGACGAAGGCGGGGCCGACGAGTGCGGCCAGACGCGGAGTTGCCGTTGTGCGCGTCGTGTTCAGCGGCCGAACCGGCGCTCGTAGTCGGCGCGTTCGCGGTCCGCGCGGGCGCGGGCCTTCGCGCCGAGCAGCGCGGGGTCGAAGCCGTGCTGCTGGAGGCGATGACGCTGCCAGATCGGCATGAGTGCGACGGAGAAGTAGATCCACGGCAGCAGCAGGAGCAGCATCATCGACAGCGGCATCCAGACCGGGCCGGGGATGAGCAGGAACAGCAGCAGGAACGGGATGAGGGGAAGGTTCCACCGCAGCAGGTACCGCCTGGCTGCCCCCGGCCCGACGATGTCGTCACGCACCCACTCGCGCATCTCGGTGGGCAGCGTGCGACCGAACATGTAACCGATCCGCTGAGGCAAATTAGGTCGCGCGCTACTCATATTGCCCAGGATAGAGCGTCACTCGTAGAGGCGCGTCAGGCTGTCCGAGAATGTATCGACCACCACTTTCCTGCGCAGCTTCATACTGGGCGTGAGATCGCCCTCTTCGACGCTGAGCTCGCGCTCGATGATGGTGAACTTCTTGATCTGCTCCCATCGATTGAGCTGCAGATTGAGCGTGTCGATGTCCTTCGAGATCAGTTCGCGCGTCTTGTCGTGTTGCGTGATCTCGGAGAACGAACGGCCGTCGAGGCCGTTCTTGCTCGCCCATTCCGTGACGGCCTCGGCGTCGAGCGCCACCAGCGCGACGCAGTACGGCTTGCCCTCACCGTGGACGATGATCTCCGCTGCGTAGGGCGAGATGCCCTTGAAGGTCGCTGCAATCGCCGACGGCGCGACGTACTTGCCCTGCGACGTCTTGAACATGTCCTTCTTGCGATCGGTGATCTTCAGGTAGCCGTCGTCGTCGAGGCTGCCGATGTCGCCCGTGTGAAACCACCCGTCGGACTCGAGCGCTTCCGCGGTCGCGTCGGGACGATCGTGGTAGCCGGTCATCACGCCGGGGCCCTTGATGAGCACTTCACCGTCTTCGGCGATCTTCACCTCGGTGCCGGGGAGAGGCCAGCCCACCGTGCCGAGCCGGTTGGCCTGGGGGCGGTTGACGCAGGACGCCGCCGAGGTCTCCGTCAGTCCGTAGCCCTCGAGTACAGGAATTCCGACGGCGTCGAACCACTGGGCGACGTCGGGATTCAGTGCCGCCGAGCCGGAGATGAAGAAGCGGAGACGACCGCCGAATCGTTCCCGGATGGTCGAGAGCACCAGCTTGTCGGCAACCTTGTGCTGGGCCGAGTCGAGCAGGCCCGGTGAACGACCGCCCTGGCGCGCCTTCGACACGGTGGTGCCCACGCCCATGGCCCAGTCGAAGAGCACCTTCTTGATGCCGCCCTCTTCGTTCATCATCCCTTCGACGCGCGCGTGGGCTTTCTCGAAGATGCGAGGAGCCGCGCCCATGAACGTGGGGCGCACGGCGGCGAGATTCTCGACGATCTTGTCGACCCGCCCGTCTACTGCGGTGGGGAAGCCCATCTGCAGCGGCAGCGTCAGCAGCACCTTGCCGAACACGTGCGACAGCGGAAGCCAGAGGTACTGCAGATCGCCGGACCCGAGAAGACCGACGGAGTCGACCGCGGCGGCCTCATACGTCCACGCCGAATGCGGCAGGCGCACGCCCTTCGGCTTGCCGGTGGTGCCGGAGGTGTAGATGACGGTCGCAAGGTGGTGGGGCTCGATGCTGTGAATCCGGTCGATCACCACACCCGAATCCTCGGCGAGACGAGCCCGGCCGAGCTCTGCGAGCTCGTCGAATCCGATCACCCAGTCGCCGTCGCCCGATCCGTCGATCACGACGACCTTGGCGACATCCGGAAGTTCACTGCGATGCTGAAGGAGTTTGTCGACCTGCGTGTGGTCTTCCGCGATGACGATGTGGCTTCCCGAGTTCGCGACGATGAACGCGACATCCGGTGCGTGGGTGGTGGGATACACCGTCGTGGTCGCGCCGCCTGCGCACATCACCGCGAGATCGGACAGCACCCATTCGTAGCGGGTCGACGACGCCAGCGCGACGCGGTCTTCGAGGCCGAGGCCCAGCGACAGCAGCCCGGCTGCGAGGAGGCGGGCCTTGTCGCCGGTCTCTTCCCACGTGGAGCTCGTCCACCCGCCCTTGCCGTCGGGGTAGCGGAAGGCTTCTTCGTTCGGGGTTGCGGCGACGCGGTCGATGAACAGCCGAGCAACGGACGGCGCCCGCTTCTCGATCTTGGCGTGATCGACTTTTTCCTCGGACGCGCGCATTGTGGTCATTGCCCCAGTCTAGGAGTCCGCCCGGTCCTGAGCAGCGCTTCTCCGGGCACGCTTTTCCGGGCAACATAGGGAGACAACTTTCCCCCGTCTGTGCGGGTTCCCGTGGGTCGTGAGGCAACGGAACCTCGTGCAAGTGGGGGAAGAATTCAGTCACGGGCACTCCTGTCGACGACCTCTGGGATGCCTGCACCAACCCCGAGCGGATCCCGCGCTGGTTCCTGCCGGTCAGCGGGGAACTGCGTGTCGGCGGCCGATACCAGCTCGAAGGCAACGCCGGAGGCGAGATCCTCACCTGTAACCCGCCGAAGTCGTTCTCCGCGACCTGGGAGTTCGGTGGCGGCATGAGCTGGATCGAAGTGGCGGTGATCCCCGAACCCGGCGGCCATGCCCGCTTCGAACTCGCGCACATCGCGCATCCCGAAGGTGACCACTGGGAGACGTACGGTCCGGGCGCCGTCGGCATCGGATGGGACCAGGCACTTCTCGGTCTCGGCTTGCACATCGATACGGGCGATGCGGTTGATCCTTCCGAGTTCGAGAAATGGTCGCTCTCACCCGAAGGACTCTGCTATGTCCGGGAATCGGGAAACGGCTGGTACGAAGCCGACGTCGCCGCGGGAACCGACCCGGAGGCGGCACGCGCACGGGCCGACCGCACCATCGCTTTCTACTCGGGGGAGTAGCCGCCGGTTACCCACCGGAGTGCTCCATTCAGCGGTGCATTCATGGTCGGTCGATGAGTGGGGTCAGCAGCGGTGTCAAACGGAAATCGATCAGCTTTCGCATGACGAGCGAGGTGGTGGTTTGCTCGACGCCGTCGATGTCGAGGATGCGGCCGGCGATGCGGTAGAGGTCGTCGGTGTCGTGGGCGACGACGTGGATGAGGAGGTCGGTGACGCCGCTGAGTCCGTGGACCTCGATGATCTCCGGCACTCCGTCGAGCGCCTGTGCGATCTGCGACAGTTTGCGCTGCGTGACGCTGGTGAGGATGAAGGCCGTCAGCGGGTATCCGAGGGCGCCGGGATCGATTCGGCGTTCGAATGAATGCAGTACACCCTGCGTTTCGAGCTTGCCGAGCCGGGCCTGCACTGTGTTGCGGGACAGACCGGTTCTATCGGCGAGGGCGATCACGGTGGCACGGGGCTCCTCACCCAGTGCGGCGAGAATCTTGGCGTCGATCGAATCTACAGTGGATTTGGTGGGCATTCTGTTTACCTCCGATGTGGGCGAAGTCGCGGTGGTGTGCAGAATGCTGAAATTCTGCGGTTGCTCTTGCGGAAGTGTATGCCTGTGCTCGACCCTGGTGAGAGATCTGCACATAGATTCTGCTGCCCTTCCAAGGACCAGTCCACTCGGCTACATCAGGAAGTGACCCATGAGTACCTCGCCCGCTGATCTGCACGCACAGGTGTCCGGTGACAGCTCGGACCCACTGGCCGAGATCGAACAGCGGGTGTTGTGGCTCTCGACCTCGATGATCCACCACGCCAACCGTATTCGGCCGAATCTCACCGGGCTCAAGGTCGGTGGTCATCAGGCGTCGTGCGCGTCGATGGTGTCGATCATGACGTCGCTGTGGTTCGAGCAGTTGCGGCCGGGAGATCGGGTGTCGGTCAAACCGCACGCCTCTCCGGTCCTGCACGGCATCAACTACCTGCTCGGCGAGTTGGACGAGAAGTATCTGACGACCCTCCGCGAGTTCGGTGGATTGCAGTCCTACCCGTCCCGGTCGAAAGACCCTGACCCGGTGGACTATTCGACCGGGTCGGTCGGCATCGGCGCGACCGCACCGATCTGGGGCGCCATTGCCCGCCGCTACGTCGACACCGCGATCGGTGGCGCCGGGACCGGCAGGCAGTACTCCCTCGTCGGTGACGCCGAACTCGACGAAGGCGCAGTGTGGGAAGCGGTCCTGGACCATTCGGTCGCTGAACTCGGCGAAATCGTGTGGATCGTCGATCTGAACCGGCAGTCCCTGGACAGGGTGGTGCCGAACATCGCTGCAGGGCGGCTCGAAGCCATGTTTGCGGCCGCCGGCTGGCAGGTGATCACCGTGAAGTTCGGGACTCTGCTGGAATCACTGTTCACCCGTCCCGGCGGTGCAGCGCTGCGCAGCCGGATCCTGGACATGCCGAATCCCGAGTACCAGCGGATGCTGCGCTGCAACGCCGACGAGGTGCGCACACGACTGCCCGGCGACGGCCCCGATGCCGCGGCGGTTGCGTCGCTGATCGCCGAACTGGACGACGTCACCCTGCTGAAAGCGATCCGCAACCTCGGCGGACACGATCTCGACGCGCTGCGCGCGGCGTATGCGCAGATCGACGACACCCGCCCCACGGTGATCATCGCCTACACCGTCAAGGGCCGCGGCTTGCCTACCGAAGGCCACCCGCAGAACCACTCGTCGCTGCTGACCGTCGAGCAGTACGCCCAACTCGCGGCAGGGCTCGGCATGGACACCTCCGACCCGTGGGCCCGGTTCGCCACCGACAGCGCAGCCGAACGTCTCTGCCGGGCCACCGCCGACCGTCTGACCCGGGACAAGGTCGAACTCGGCACTCCACCGGCAGTCCCGTCCGACATCGGACGCACCCCGTCCGGGACATCCACCACCCAGGCCGCGCTGGGACGGGCCCTGCTGGATCTGAGCCGTGAAGCACCGGCTGCGGCCAAACGCGTCGTTACCGTCAGCCCCGACGTCTCGTCCACCACCAACCTGGCGGGCTGGTTGAACAAGGTCGGCGTGTGGTCGCCGAACGAACGCCGCAACTGGTTCGACGACGACGCCGAGACGATCATGCACTGGCGGGAAAAGCCCACCGGGCAGCACATGGAGCTCGGCATCGCCGAAACCAACCTGGTCGGGTTGATGGGTGAGCTCGGTGCCACCTGGAGCCGATGGGGCCAGCCGTTGTTCCCGATCGGGGTGATGTACGACCCGTTCGTCGAACGTGCGCTCGAGCCGTGGTCGTACGGGATCTATGCGGGCGGCCAGTCGATTCTGGTCGGTACCCCGTCCGGTGTCAGCCTTGCCGCGGAAGGTGGTGCGCACCAGTCGATCAAGACCCCATCGATCGGGTTGGAGCAGCCCGGGTGCATCAGTTACGAACCGGCGTTCGCGATCGATGTCGAGTGGACGCTGCTCGACAGCATCTCCCGGCTCGGCCGGCCCGACGGTTCGTCGTCGTATCTGCGGCTGTCGACCCGCCCGGTGGATCAGACTCTGGCGAATGTGCCGACGGATCCCGCTGCCCGGGAACGTCGTCGTCGGCAGGTGGTCGCCGGTGCCTATACCCTTCGGCGCGCTGAGGATCCGGCGGTGACGCTGGTCGGTATGGGTGCGGTGATTACCGAAACCCTCGCTGCGGCAGATAGGTTGGTCGATCAGGGTATCGCAGCCGAGGTGGTGTGTGTGACCAGTCCCGGACAGTTGTTCGAGGCGGTGCAGGCCCGTCGCGGACTCGCCGATGGTCCGTCGTGGATCCTCGATCAGGTGTTCTCCGCTGATCGGGCGGCGCCGATGGTGACCGTTCTCGACGGGCATCCGCACACCTTGGCGTTCCTGGCGGGTATCAACAGTGTTCGTGGTGCCGCGTTGGGTGTGAGCAGTTTCGGGCAGGTCGGTTCGCTCGAGGATGTGTACAAGTATCACGGGATCGACACGGACAGTGTCGTGCGTGCCGGCCTCGACCTGATCGCCTGACAGGGGAATTCGAAGACATGACGACGACACAAGAAGGCATCTCGGTAACGCTGCGGTAGTTTGGTGTAACTCCGATTTCTACTGACTGGTAGGGGTGCGACATGCCTGCTCCAAACGCTGCGACCTTCACGAGGCTCGCCGACCTCATCGCGATCGAGGACAGCTCCTCGCGACCCACGCGACCCGTCGTCGAGGCCTTCACCGGCCGTGAGATCGCGACCGTGCCCGTCGGCACCGCCGACGACGCGAAAGTCGCGATAGACCGCGCGCGGAAGGCGCAGGTCGCGTGGGCGAAGACGCCGGCTGCGGAGCGCGCCGAGATCTTCCACCGCTATCGCGACCTGCTGATCTCCAAGCGCGAGTCGCTCATGGACATGGCGCAGGCCGAAACAGGTAAATCGCGGGCATCGGCGCAGGAAGAAGTGCTCGACATCGCAATGACCGCGCGCTACTACGCACGCACCGCCGCGAAACTACTGCGCCCACGCAGCGCCACGGGAATGCTCCCCGTCCTGACGAAGACCACGGTGCGGCACCACCCCAAGGGCGTCGTCGGGGTGATCGCGCCGTGGAACTACCCGATGACGCTCGCCGTCTCCGACGCGATCCCCGCGCTGCTCGCGGGTAACGCGGTGGTGCTCAAGCCGGACAGTCAGACCCCGTACTGTGCACTTGCGGTTGCCGACCTGCTCTACGAGGCGGGGCTGCCGCGCGACCTGTTCGCCGTCGTGCCCGGGCCCGGTTCGGTGGTGGGTACCGCACTCGTCGAGAACACCGACTATCTGATGTTCACGGGTTCCTCGCAGACTGGTCGTCTCCTCGCCGAGCAGGCGGGACGACGTCTCATCGGTTTCTCCGCCGAACTCGGCGGCAAGAACCCGATGATCGTCACCGAAGGTGCAAACCTGCGCGAAGTCACCGAGGCCGCGATGCGCGCGTGCTTCTCGAACTCCGGTCAGCTGTGCATCTCGATCGAGCGGATCTACGTCGAGAAGTCGATCGCGCCCGAGTTCCTGCGCATGTTCGGTGATCGGGTGCGTAAGGTCGCGCTCGGTGCGAGCTACGACTTCGGCACCGAGATGGGATCGCTCATCAACGAGGACCAGGTCAAGACCGTGTCGGGGCACGTGGACGACGCCGTCGCGAAGGGCGCGACCGTCGTCGCCGGCGGGAAGGCGCGCCCGGACCTGGGGCCGCTGTTCTACGAGCCCACCGTCCTGACCGACGTCCCCGAAGACGCAGAGTGCTACGCCGAGGAGACGTTCGGTCCGCTCGTATCCGTGTACCCGGTGGACAACGTGGAAGAAGCGATCCGACGCGCCAACGACACCGAATACGGCCTCAATGCGTCGGTGTGGGCACGCACCAAGGCGGAGGGCGAGGCGATCGCCGCGCGCATCCACGCGGGCACCGTCAACGTCGACGAAGGATATGCACCCGCGTGGGGGAGCACCGACGCCCCGATGGGTGGCATGGGTATTTCCGGAGTGGGGCGGCGACACGGACCGGACGGCCTGCTCAAGTACACCGAGGCGCAGACGATCGCGACGACGCGCGTGCTCAACCTGGACGGTCCGCGGGGGTTGCCGAAGAAGGTGTGGGCGAAGGTGCTGGCGCCGTTCGTCGCTGCGATGAAGTGGTTGCCGGGGCGGTAGTGCTCACTGGTCCGCGACAGGTGTCTTCCGTTCGATGGTCGTCGCGAGCGGTTTCTCGATCACGAAGAACAGGCACGCTGCCGCGATGAGCGCGAGCGGCGCGATCGCGAGGTAGATCGGGGTGAGCGCCTCGTTGTACGACTCGATGACCGCCAGGTTCAGCGAGTCGGGCAGGGCACGAACAATGGATGGTGTGAGCGAATCCGCGTGGATCCCGTTGTCGGCCGCGTCGGGGACTCGTTCGGTGATCAGCGTGGCGACCCGGGTGGTGAATACGCTGCCGACGACACCGACGCCGAGTGTCGCGCCGATCTGGCGGAAGTAGTTGTTGCTCGCCGTGGCTGTACCGACCTCGTCGATGGGGAATGAGTTCTGCACGACGAGGACCAGCAGCTGCATGGAGGTGCCGAGGCCGAGGCCGAGGAGTGCCACGAAACATCCGAGAAGCCACAGGGGGCTGTCGACGGTGAGTGCCGACAGTAGGACCATGGCGGCTGCAACGAGAATCGCTCCGACGATCGGCCAGTTCTTGTAGCGGCCCGTGCGGGTCACGTGGCGGCCGAGGAGCGTGGAAGTGACGAACAGCGTGCCCATCATCGGGAGCATCATCAGCCCCGCTGCGGTCGCTCCCATGCCCGCCACCATCTGTAGATAGGTGGGCATGTATGACGCGACACCGAACAGCGAGACGCTGATGAGGAGCCCGGCGAGGGTGCACAGGTTGAAGTTCCGGTCGCGGAACAGATGCAGCGGGATAACGGGTTCCGCAGTCCGGGATTCGATGAACAGGAACAGCACTACTGCCACGAGGGTCGCGGCGATCATCGTGACAATGGTGGGTGATGCCCACGGGAATTGCGCGCCGCCCAGCGTGGCGACCAGCACGAGAAGTGTTGTCGCGATGGACAGCACGGCCATCCCGGCGACATCGATCCGGGGCCGCGACCGCCGACGCTCTGGGAGGCGAAGGAAGAAGGCTGCGGCCAGCAGCGCGAGTAGCCCGATGGGGATGTTGATCCAGAACACCCAGCGCCATCCGGGGCCTTCGGTGAAGAATCCGCCCAGCAGTGGGCCACTCACGGATGACAATGCGAAGACGCTACTCATGATGCCCATGTACTTGCCGCGTTCACGGGCGGGGATGACATCGGCGATCGTCGCCTGCGACAGGATCATCAACCCACCGCCGCCGAGGCCCTGGATGGCTCTGCCGGCGATGAGCCAGACGATGTTCGTCGCGGTCGCGCTGACCACCGATCCGATCACGAAGACGGAGATGGCGACCATGAGAATCGGTTTGCGTCCGAGGAGGTCTCCGAGCTTGCCGTAGATCGGCATCATGATCGTCGACGCGAGAATGTAGGCGGTGATCACCCACAGCATCAGGTCGGCGCCGTGCAGTTCGCCCACGATGGTGGGCAGCGCGGGGTTGAGGACGGTCTGGCTCAGCGATGCCGAGAGCATCGCCAGCAGCAGCCCGGCGAAGATGAATGCGATCCGGACGGGAGGCGCCGACGATTCCTGTTCGGTCTTCGAGGTTTCGGTGGTCACGATCGCGTGACGTTTCTGAATTGGGTGCATTTCCGACGCAGAACTGCATCTGCATCGGTTTCCTCGAGGTCCGCGCGGGTGAGGATCGGGCGCATTGCCGCCCGCATCACGGCTCCCGCGACGGTGACGACCATTTGCGCTGCTTCTTCGGGAGATTCGTCGGGATGGTTCGCAGTCCAGCCGCTGGAGGCGACGAGTCGTTCGGTGACGAACTCGGTGACGAGCGCCTGCACGTCGTCGATGTATCGAAAGCGGCGGCGCGAGAGTTCGGGATGGCGCTCCATCAGATCGGCGTATTCGGTCTGCGTGATCTGTTTGTGGTTGGTGGTGCGGAAGACCGTCAAGAGTAGGAACGCGACTTTTTCGACGAGGTCGTCACCCGGCTCGATGAAGAATTCGTCGAGGACCGTGTCGCTGATGACTGCGGCGCGCAGGCCCAGCACGGCGTCTTCCTTCGACTTGAAGTAGTTGAAGAAGGTGCGTGGTGAGACGTAGGCGGCGTCGGCGATCGCTTCGATGGTGACGTCCGACAGGTGGTCGTGCGTCGCGGCTGCGTTCGCGGCGGCGAGGTGGATTGCCGTCCACGTGCGGGCGCGCTTGCGCTCGCGATGCGATACCTGATCGGTTGCAGTCATGAATATTTACATTATGGCAACTACCGGTGGATGCAAATCGGATTCTCGGATCTCGCAGGGAGGCCGAGAGCCTCTACCGGCACGACAGCGTCTGCGGGAACCGCTGCACGAAAAGACAGAAACATCCTTTCCGGAAGGGTGTTTCTGACTTTTTCTGCGGTAAATCTGCTGAACGCCTCAGGCGCCCTGGTGCCGGGCGAGTGAATACTCGAGTTTCCGCAGCAACTGCACCAGCTCGCTCTGGTCGTCCTTCGACAGCTCGGCGAGCATGCGGGTTTCGTTCTCGAAATGAGCGACCGCGACCTCGTCGATGAGCTTCTTTCCTGCCTCGGTGAGCTCGGCATGCACGATGCGCCGGTCGTCGGCGTCGCGTTCACGTCTCACCAATCCCGCCTTCTCGAGACGGTCGATGCGGAGGGTGACGCCACCGGTGGTCACCAGCGAGCTTTCGGCGAGTTGTCCGGAGGTCATGCGATAGGGCTCGCCGGCGCGGCGCAGTGCAGCGAGGACATCGAACGAGGCCATGTTGATGCCGTACTCGTCGAAGATCCGCGCGATGGTGCCCTGATAGCGCAGGTAGGTGCGGTGGAGGCGTCCGAGTACCTCGAGGGGCGTGACGTCAAGGCCGGGCCATTCGCGAGCCCACTGACTCACGATGTCGTCGACGGCGTCATGGTCGGGTACGTTGTCGCGCCCCACGCGTGCCTCCTCGTGTCCTCGGCTTGCCGCTCGATTGTTGAGCGCCAAAGCATTGTTCACGATACGGCCTGCGCGGGGCGCGTGGGGATGTCAGGGATCAGCGTGGTGCTGTGGCAGTGGCGACTGCGTCGATCTCGACCGTCGCGCCGTATGGAAGCGCACTCACCTCGACGAAGGTCCGGGCCGGGCGCGGTTCGGCGAAGAGCCGCTCGAACTGGCGGTTGGCTTCCTCTCTCAGCGACAGGTCGGTGACGAAGTAGGTGAGTTTGACGACGTCGGAGAGCTTTCCTCCGACGACGGCGAGCCGATCGGTCATCCGGTCGATGGCGGCATCGAGTGCTTCGGTGCGGCCCTCGACGGCGGTGCCCTCGGGATCGATGGACAGCGCGCCGGAGACGAAGACGAGCCCACCGGCGACGTAGGCGGGGCTGTACGGATGGTGAGAGCTGACGGAGGTGAGTGACATCGGTGATCGCTCCTGAGGTCGGGTCGCGGTTCACCAACTATCTTAGCGCTAAAATATTATCTGTGAAGCGGACTTCTCATACCGATACGGACACGTCCACCGCGTCGTCGTAGAAACACACGTGCCCTGCGATCGGTTCCATCCCGGCGAGAGGTTCCTCGTACGACCACGCGACGTTCTCGGCGGGCTGCTGCCCCGAGAACGGCTGCTCCGTGAACGACCAGTACCGAGCCGTGCCCTTGTACGGGCATCCCGTCCGCAGCACCGATTCCTCGAGCCGGGAGAAATCCACATCGGCAGGGGGAATGTAGTAGCGCGTCGGCAGGCCTGTCTCGAAGACCAGCACCGGGTTGCGCGTCTCGGCGACGACCGTGCCGTCCACCGTGACACGGACGTGCCGGGAACTGGGAAGCGCGTCGACACGATGATGGGGGTCGCGTGGATGGGTGAACACCTCGGCCTCCTCCTCGAACCAGTGCTCGTCCTCATCGACGTAGACCGTGTCGCCCGGCTCGGGCTCGCCCTGCCGGAACCAAGCGAACGCCAACCGGTCGTCGAGGCCGTCGATGTCCAGCTGGAACACCGGCGAATACGCGCGCTGACCGTCGACCACGATGTCGTACCACTGCCACACGTCGGGACGGCTGCGGCTCGGTGATAGTGACGCCGACAGCAGATCGAAACGCACGTCGTCGCGCGGGAACGCATAGAACGGCACGGGTTTGCCCGGCGCCCACACCAGCACCGCGCGGGTGCTGTCCACAACCGTCCGCCCGAACCACTTCCCCCGGATCCTGCGCTCGCAGGGTTCGTACAGGTAGTTGTCGGATTCGAGGGTGGGCCGGGGCGCGGCGATCTTGCGGGCAGACATACATCGACCGTATCGCGCATGAACACGACGCGGCCGTATCCTGCGTGGACTTGTGGAGGCGATCTGCGGGATACGCTGCTCGGCGATGATCGATGACGCGCTCGAACTCATCCGGACACTGGTGGGAGTCGCGGTGCTCGCAGCCGTGGCCACCGCCGTCCTGTGGGCATTCGGCGTTCCGCACCGGTTTGCACCGGTGTACGCAATCGCGCGCGGCACAGTGCAACTCGCATTCGTTGCTCTCGTGCTCACGGGAGTCATCGCCGACGCCCGGTGGGTCGCGCTGGTGCTCGTGATCATGTTCGGCGTTGCGCTGTGGACCGCGTCGCGGCGGGTCGGGCGAGGAATCGGAACGACAGTGCTGGTCGGTGTGTCCATGCTTCTCGGAATCGGTACCGCTCTTGCCATCGTGTTCGTCAGCGGTGCAATCGAGCTGACACCCCGCTACGCCCTCGCGCTCGGCGGAATCGTGATCGGCGGCGGGATGACGGTCGCCGGACTTGCCGGCCGGAGATTCACCGAGATCGTCGACGACCGGTGGACCGAGGTCGAAGGGTGGCTCGCGCTCGGCGCGACCATGCGGCAGGCAACGCTCGGCCATGCCCGGCTCGCGGTACGGGCAGCGCTGATCCCGTCCCTCGACCAGACGAAGACCACCGGATTGGTGACGCTGCCGGGGGCCTTCGTCGGCGCGATCTTCGGCGGGCTGTCGCCCCTCGAAGCCGGTCGTTTCCAGGTGGTGGTGCTCGCGGCGATCATGGCGGCGGGATCGATCACCGCGGTGGTTCTCGCGATCGGCCTCGGACGTCTGCGGGTGCGTCCGAGACCCCAGGAGTGAGCTGCGGTATGAATTGAGTTCGACGTCAACTTCGACCTGGGGGTGCATAGGCATGCTGCTCGTAGCCAACCGCGGTGAGATCGCCCTGCGAATCATCCGAACGGCCACTGAACTCGGCCTCGATACCGTCGCCGTCTATGCGGAGGACGACTCCGCGAGCCCGCATGTCGGTGCCGCCACCAGGGCCGTTCCGCTCGCGGGCTCCGGGCCCGCCGCCTATCTCGACCAGGACGCGATCCTCCGCATCGCCTGCGACACGCACTGCACCCTCGTCCATCCCGGCTACGGTTTCCTCAGTGAGAACGCCGCGTTCGCGGACCGCTGCGCCGACGCGGGCGTGACGTTCGTCGGACCCGACGCGGACGCGCTGCGTACCTTCGGCGACAAGCAGACCGCCCGCGACGCTGCGGCAGGCCTGGGCATTCCCGTGGTGCCCGCGTCGGGTTCGGGTGACCCGGAGGAACTGCGCACATTCCTTGCGCAGCACCCCGACGGCATCGTCGTAAAAGCTCGCGCAGGAGGCGGCGGCCGAGGAATGCGGATCGTGCGCGACGCCGACGACCTCATCGACGCCCACCGGTCGGCCGCAGCCGAAGCGCTGGCCGCCTTCGGCGACGACCGCCTCTACGCGGAAGCGCTCATCGCGGCGGCCCGCCACATCGAAGTGCAGATCGTCGGCGCACCCGACGGCGTCGGTGGGACCGTCGCGCGTGTACTCGGCGACCGTGACTGCAGCGTGCAGCGCCGCCACCAGAAACTCGTCGAGATCGCTCCCGCCCCCGCGCTGAGCGCGGCGCTGCGACGCGACCTGCACATCGCGGCCGTCCGGCTCGGCGTCGGCACGCATCTGCGCGGGCTGGCGACCGTCGAGTTTCTGGTGGCAGGGCCGACGATGGTGTTCCTCGAGGTGAACCCGAGGATCCAGGTCGAGCACACCGTCACCGAAGAGGTCACCGGCATCGATCTCGTGACCGTGCAGATCGCGGTCGCGCGCGGAGCCGTGTTCGACGAACTGGACCTGCCCGACGGCATCACCGCGGACTCACACGGTGTCACCGGAGCACCTACCCGTGCCAGGGGAGTGGCTGTGCAGGCACGCATCAACACCGAGACGTTGCGTCCGGACGGGCAGACCGTCGCCGCGACCGGAATCCTCACCGCATTCACTCCACCTTCCGGACCCGGGATTCGCGTCGACACCCACGCCCGCCCGGGGCTCGAAGTGGGTGCCCGCTACGACTCGCTGCTCGCGAAGACCATCGCGCACGTGCGGGTCTCCGATCCTGCCGCCGCGTTCCGCAAACTCGATGCCGCGCTCGGTGAGTTCATCGTCGACGGTGTCGCCACGAACCGGGATGTGCTCCGGAAGGTACTGACCGACAGGGAATTTCTATCCGGTCAGGTCACAACGACGTGGCTCGGTGAGCGTCTCGCAGAGTTCGTTGCCCCGCACGTGGACACGGCAACCCCGGAGCAGGTACCCGAACTGAGCGCCGGTGAGCATGCGGTGTGCGCCGAAATGGTGGCCACCGTCGTCGAATCCGCTGCCGAGGGCGACACCGTGCAGTCGGGCAAACCCATCGTGATCCTCGACGCGATGAAGATGCAGCATGCGATCACCGCGCCGGGCACCGCCACCGTCGTCCGGATGCTCGTGCAGCCCGGGCAGACCGTGCAACCCGAAACGGTGCTCGCCGTGGTCCACCTCGACGACGAAGCCGGGTCGGACACCGCCGCAGCTACATTCGACCTCGATGACGAGCGCGCCGACCTCGACGAGATCCGTGCGCGACACGCTGCCACGCTCGACGCCGCCCGTCCCGATGCGGTCACCCGCAGACACCACCGCGGCAGGCGCACCGCGCGCGAGAACATCACCGATCTCGTCGACGCCGACAGCTTCGTCGAGTACGGCGGTCTCGTCCTCGCCGCGCAACGCGCACGGCGCAGCGAAGAAGACCTCATCGCGAACACCCCCGCCGACGGACTCGTAGGAGGCACGGCACGCATCGACGGAGCCGACGTCGTCGTCATGTCGTACGACTACACCGTGCTCGCCGGAACCCAGGGCAGGTACAACCACAGCAAGACCGATCGGCTCCTCGAACTCGCTGCGCGCCGCGAGGTTCCGGTGGTGCTGTTCGCCGAGGGCGGCGGCGGACGGCCGGGAGACGTCGATGTGGCGCACGGCGCGGGCCTGGAACTGTCGACCTTCCGATCGATGGCGGCGCTGCGCGGTCGGGTGCAGACTGTTGCCGTGGTGTCGGGCCGGTGCTTCGCGGGTAACGCCGCACTCGCCGGGGTGTGCGATGTACTCATCGCGACGCCCGACGCGAACATCGGGATGGGTGGGCCCGCCATGATCGAGGGCGGCGGACTCGGAGAGCACCGGCCCGAAGAGATCGGTCCGATCGACGTGCAACGCCGCAACGGCGTCGTCCACCTCGCCGCGCGCGACGAGGAGCATGCCGTCGCGCTGGCCCGGCAGTACCTGTCGTATTTCACCGTCGAGGCAACCGGATTCGAGGCGCCCGATCCGCGTCTCGCGCGACACGTGGTTCCCGAGAATCGCCTCCGCGCCTACGACGTTCGTGCCGCTCTCACTGCGGTCGCCGACGTCGATTCGGTGCTCGAACTGCGCGCGGACTACGGAGTCGGTATCGTCACCGCTCTCGTGCGGGTCGAGGGCAGAGCCTACGGTGTGCTCGCGAACAGCAGCCACCATCTCGGGGGCGCGATCGACGCCGAAGCCGCCGACAAGGCCGCTGACTTCCTCGAACTGTGCGAAGAGCATCGGCTCCCCGTGGTGAGTCTTTGCGACACACCGGGTTTCATGGTCGGTCCGGAATCGGAGAAACAGGCGACGGTACGGCGATTCGGCCGGTTCTTCATCGCGGGTGCGCGCTTGACGGTGCCGTTCGGCACGATCATCCTCCGCAAGGGATACGGGCTCGGTGCCATGGCGATGGCCGGTGGATCGTTCCACTCACCGCAGTTCACGATCGCGTGGCCGACCGGTGAAATCGGCGGGATGGGACTCGAGGGCGCGGTGCGGCTCGGCTTCCGTAAGGAACTCGATGCCGCGCCCACCGCGGAGGCTCGCGAGGAACTGTTCGGGCAACTGGTCGCGGCGGCGTATCAGCGGGGTAAGGCATTGCAGGCGGCGACGATCTTCGAACTCGACGACGTCATCGACCCCGCCCACACCCGAACCTGGATTTCTCGGCTGCGATAGGGGTACTCCACCGCCATGGTCACGTATCCCGGGGCTCAGGAATATCTCCCCGACACCCTCGACCTTCTCTCGCTCGAGACAGCGGCCCGGGGGTGTCGCGGGTGCGACCTGTTCAAGGCCGCCGAGCAGACGGTCTTCGGTGCCGGCCCGGAAGACGCACGTCTGATGCTCGTCGGCGAACAACCCGGCAACGAAGAAGACCTCGAGGGGGAGCCGTTCGTCGGCCCCGCAGGCCGATTGCTGGACAAGGCGCTCGCAGCGGCCGGTGTCGAGCGCGACACCGTCTATGTCACCAATGCGGTCAAACACTTCCGATTCGACCGGGCTGCGGGCGGGAAGCGGCGCATCCACAAGAAGCCGTCGGGCGGGCAGATCATCGCGTGCCGGCCATGGCTCGCCGCGGAACTCGACGTGGTGCGCCCCGATGTCGTGGTGTGCCTCGGTGTGACGGCTGCCCGCGCGTTGATCGACAAGGATTTCAAGCTCACCGCGCATCGGGGTGAAGTGCTGCAGCTCGACGGGCAGGTGCGGGGCACGATCGACCCGACGGTGGTGGCCACGATCCATCCGTCGGCGGCGTTGCGCGCCCACGTGGACCGCGACGACGTCTTCGAATCACTCGTGCGTGATCTTCAGCGTGCCGCCGGGTTCCTGTGAGCGGCGATCATGCGGTGGTGGCGAGCGCGGCCGCGAGCCCGAACGCCACCGACATCGCACAGACTTCGATGACGGCGTTGCGCAGGGAGGTATCGGCGGCGGCTCGGTGCACTTCGGCCGCGGGCACCCATGTGCGCCGCCAGATCCACGCCAGCGCGAGCAACGCCACGAGCACCGCCACCTTGGCGAGCAGGACGCGCCCGTAGCCGGTGTCGACGAGCGCAGCGACCGATTCGAGGCGAACCGCCGCGTCGATCACGCCGGTCACGCCGAGCACGACGACGCATATCGTCGCGAGCTTCGAATAGCGCGGCAGCAGCCGGGACCAGGCCCCGCGGCCCCGGACCAGCAGGGCGAGCGCGGTGAGCACCCCCAGCCAGACCGCGGCCGCGAGGACGTGCGCAGCGTCGAGCAACGACCCGAACGGCTGCTGCGACATGTGCCCCGTGACCGGTCGCGCGACGAGAGCGAGAGCCGCGGCGACGAGCACCGGCGCGCTCGACCACGACGCTTCGAGCCGGAAGGCGAGGGCAGCGGCGACGGTGAGCGCGGCGACGCAGACCCACGCGGCTCCCGCGACCCGGCCCGACCCTGCGGTGCCCAGATATTCGACGAAGAGTCCGGAGCTGAGCCGGACCACTGGCACATCGACGGTCGCGGCGGCCTCGAGGACGAGCTGAACGGTTTCGAGCAGCAACCACACCCCGCCGAGCACGGTGAGCGCGCGCCACACGTCGTCGCCGGACACATCGGGGCGCCTTCGACCGCGCATCATCGCCGCGAGCGTGGCGACGCCGAGCACCGTCGAGCCCACCCCGAGCGACAGCGCCCGTACCCATGCCGACAGCTCCGGCGCGGCCAGCAGCATGCCGAGCGCGACCCCAGCGACGGCGCCGGCGGCGGCCCCGAGGAGCCACCGCCGGCGAACGATCGGCACGAGTGTCAGGCCTTCGGCTTGCGCAACACGAACCACAACGCAGCGACGACCACGACCACACCTGCGACGACGAACCACCACACGGCGGGACCTCCGTCGCTGTCGGTGTCGGCGTCGGATGCAGGCGCGGCATCGCCGGCCGCGGCCTCACCTGGGGTGCCGGTGCCTTCCTGGGTAAGTGTGAAGGTGCGTGTGCCGCTGACGGGATGCCCGTCGGCCGACGTCACGCGGTAGGCGATCGTGTATTCGCCGACCGGGCCGAGGCCGTCGATCTCGACGCTGACCGTGGGCCCGTCGACGATCGGGTCGCCCTTGGACCACAACAGGCCGTCGGGCCCGACCACGGTGAGCGCTGCGAACTGCTCCTGCAACGCTTCGTTGAACGTCACGCTGACCTGCTCGGGCGCTGTCGCGATCTGCTCACCCTGCTCGGGAGAGCTGCCGAGGACCACCGAGTGCGCCGCGGCGGGGCCTGCCGCGAGCGTCAACGCGCCGACGAGCGCGACGAGAACAGTGACGAGACGCTTCCTGATTCCGGTGTCCGTCATGCTCGCCGTCCCCGGATCACAGCGCCCAGGCCCAGTGCGGCGCCGAGCGCGCCGAGCACCAGACCGATGCCGCCGAGCCACCGCGCGGTGTTGTCGGTGCTGCTGCCCGACTCGGTGGTCGCGGTGGTGTCGGTGCTGTGGGCAGCACCGCTTGCGTGCCCGTCACCGCTGCTCGCTGCAAGTGTGAGGGAGGGCGCGGGCTTCTCCGGTTCCTCGTCGCCGGTTGCGATCTGATCCCACGCGACGACTTCCCCGTCGCTGTAGGTCTGGGTTGCCGCGAACGCTACTTCGTCTTCCTCGGGGAGCGGCCCGACGGAGAGGACGAACTGCTGGAACTGGCCCGGCCCGACTTCGACGCCGGGGTCGGCAGTCCAGGTGACCGACGTTGCGAGCTGCGTCTCCGGGTTCTTCTCGACTGTTGCCGTCCATCCGGGCAGCGGCTCGGTGCGAGCGGACCGCAGACCGGGCAGTTCGACGGTAAGAGCGGTGGTGCCTGCCGTCTCGGACTCGGTGGGGACGCGGAATGTCAGGACGGAGTAGCCGCCTTGCTCGGCGCCCGGAGCGACGACGGTGACGTGGGCGGCAGCGATGCCGGAACCGGCCAGCAGCAGCGCCGCGGTGGCACCGGAGCCGACGACGGCCCGGATGAGGGTGTTCTTCATGAAGATGTGGTTGCTTTCTCGAAAGAGGATCAGGACACGGCGAACCGCGCGCCCGGTGGACCTCGTCGAGAGATGCAGGAAGGGAAAGACCTGGCGATGTAGTTGTGGGTGTCGATGCGCGGTACGAGAACCGTGGCTGCGGTGATCGCGGGACGCCACGCCCGCACGCGCCGAACAACCGAGGTACACGCAGCGTAGAGGCGGTCGGCGATGCCGATCAGCAGTGCGCACCCGACGACCGCGACCGCGTGCGCGGCCAGCATCGCCGGAGAGAGATGCAGGTGCCCATCCGACAGCGACGACAGGACGAGGTGGGTTCCGAGCTGGCCGGCGGCAAGCAGCGCGGCCGGTGACGTCCTCGGTCGCCCGGCCCCCACGATGCCGACCCCGACGGCAACCGCCGTCAGCAACGCGACGGCGGGGTTCGTCGGTATCGAACCTCCGGCCGCACCGTGCGCTGCGACGGCGAGCGCCGCGGTGGAAACCCCCGCGGTGCCGCCGAGCAGGGCCGGGTTCGTCGTCACTCGGGTGTCAGCGCACGCCGAGACGGGCCAGCAGGTCCGCCTCGATTCCGTCGAGCTCGTTGCCGATAGCGGTGTGCGCGGCCTTACGACGCGCGGCAGGCATCTGCTCTGCGGCAGACACTGCAGCGGTCAGGTCGGTGAGGCGGCCACGGATGGCCTCCGCGAACTTCTTCGTCTCGGCGTCCTTGGAATGCAGCTCCTCGGTTTTCGTGACCGACTGCTCCGCCGCCGCGATGCGGGCGCTGAGCCGCGCGCCGTGACCGGTGAACTCGCCGAGCTGTTCGACACCGACACCGAGTTTGTGGGCGCGGCGAACGTCGAGTTGCCCGCGGACAGCAGTCGCGGCCTGGTAGACGAGGGGCGCGAGCACGGGCACGAGCAGGCGGGCGACTCCGAGGTAGCGACGGATCTTCGCCGCGGTCAGGCCCTGATTCTCGGCAGCTTTCTTCTGAGCCTTGAGGGTGGCGATCTGCTCTTTTTCTACCTTGGCCTGCGACTTCACGAGCTCCTTGTCGAGCTTGGCCTGCGACTTCGCGAGTTTTTTGGCGAGCTTTTCCTGGGACTTCGCTGTACGCCGATCACTCTTGTACTGGTTCTTCGCGCCGAGCTTTGCCTCGAGCTTCGCCTTGTGCTTGAGAGCAGTGGCCTCCGCCTTGCGGGTGGCACGCCGCTTCCGCCGTGTGAACAACCCCATCGAACAGCACCCTCCATTCGGTACGACCGCAGCGCGCCCGCGCTCGTCGTCAGCCTAACGTGACGGTGCTGCTTCGAGGCGCCGCACGTCCAGCGAATACCCTGGACTGTTGTGGACAAGACCGGGGAGCAGCGACGCAGGCCCGTCTCGATCGAGGCGAGCGCGCTGACGCGGTGCCGCCACCGGGTGTTTCTCGACGCCACGTTCCCCGAGGAGCTCTCTGCGGCTCCCAGGAACCCGGGCGCTGTCCAACGTCAGGAAGCCGCCGCAGCGCACCGTGAGGCGATCCGGCAGCGGATGTTCGACGCCGACCCCGACGGCTGGGTGCACATCGTCGCGGAGGGGACCATGGCGCAGCGCGCCGACCGGACCCTCGAGGCGTGCCGATCCGGTGCCGACCGCATCTGGGGCGCGGTCCTGCCCATCGAGCCCGACACGGGCCGGCGAGGACGATCCGAGATCCTGCTCCGCGACGCGGAACGCGGCGGCTACATTCCCGTGATCGTCGTCAACCACAAGGTCACCGACCCGGGACGGGGTGCCGTCACCACCGATCTGTTCGGCTGGGCGCCGGCGGTCGACGAGAGCCGCAAGGTGCGGGCGCATTCGGGTGATCAGATGCGTGTCGCGCATCTGTACCGGATGCTCGAACGCCACGGGCTGGCCAGTCCCGCGCAGGTGGCCGGAGCGATCGGATACAACGCCGACTGCATACTCGTCCATGACCTGAGCGCCGTCCTCGACGACTACGACGCGCGGCTCGCCGATCGCCTCGACATCGCGCGCGGCATGGTGCCGACGGCGCCGTCGCAGATAGGGGAGTGCCGCACCTGCCCGTGGTGGGACAGGTGCCGTTCCGAGCTGGCCGAACGGCGCGACGTGTCGCTGGTCGCGCCGGGGCAGCGCGCCGACGTGCTGCGCGAACTCGGCGTCACCACGATCGAGGGGCTGGCCGGCTGGACCGGCGAACAACCCGAGGTATGGCCGCAAGGACCGTTCGAGGACGCGGTCGTGATCGCGAAGGCATGGCTTGCGGAGGCGCCCTTGGTGCGCCGCTACCGGCAGGTGCATGTCGCGCGCGCGGATGTCGAAATCGATATCGACATGGAGAGCTACCACGAACACGGCGCATACCTGTGGGGGACGCTGCTCAACACCGACGTGCAGTCGGCGTACAGACCGTTCTCGACCTGGCAGCCGGTGCCCACCACCGACGAGGCCCGGTCGTTCGGTGAGTTCTGGATGTGGTTGTCGGCCGAGCGTCGCGCGGCGGAGCGTCGTGGGAAGAGTTTTGCAGCCTACTGCTATTCGCGGTCAGCGGAGGACAAGTGGTTGTTGTCGTCGGCCCGCCGCTTTCACGGGTACCCGGGTGTGCCGTCTGAAGCGGAGATCAAGGAATTCATCTCGTCGCCGCAGTGGGTGGACGTCTATCAGGCCGTGACAGATCAGTTCGTATGCCCGAACGGTAAGGGCCTCAAGAAGATCGCTCCGATCGCAGGCCACCACTGGCGCGACGACGAAGCGGGCGGCGAGGCGTCGATGGCCTGGTATCGGGAGGCCGTCGGCTACGACGGCGGTGAGCCGGTGCTGTCTCAACGCACTCGCCTGCTCGAGTACAACGAGGACGACGTGATCGCCACCAAAGTTCTGCGCGAGTGGATGAGTGATCGTGCAGTGCTGGATATTCCGCATATCGACGACCTCTGATCCAACCGCGCACGAGCGGCGTAGCCGCCTATCGCGGCGCCATACGCAGCGCTCCGTCCATGCGGATGGTCTCGCCATTGAGGTAGTCGTGCTCGACGATCATCTGCGCAAGCTGCGCGTATTCGGCGGGCTGCGCGAGCCGCGACGGGAACGGCACACCCGCTTCGAGACCCTTGCGGTAGTCCTCGGTGACACCGGCGAGCATCGGGGTGTCGACGATGCCGGGGGCGATGGTGTTGACGCGGATACCGAACTGCGCGAGATCGCGTGCCGCGGGCACCGTCATGCCGTGCACGCCACCCTTCGACGCCGAGTACGCGATCTGGCCGATCTGGCCTTCGAACGCGGCAACGGACGCGGTGTTGATGATGACGCCGCGTTGGCCGGAATCGTCGACTGTGTCGGTCTTGGAGATCGCGTCGGCAGCGAGGCGCATGACGTTGAAGGTGCCGAGCAGGTTCACCGTGATGACCGTGCGGAACAGCTCGAGGTCGTGCGGGCCGTTCTTGGACAGGATTCGCCCCGCCCAGCCGACACCGGCGCAGTTGACGACGATGCGCAGCGGCACTCCGGATTCGGTGATGCGCGCAATCGCGGCGTGCACCTCGTCGCCGCTGGTGACGTCGGTGGGAATGAGGGTGACGCCCGCGGGCGCGTTGTCGCCGACCCGTTCGATGGACTGTTCGAGATCGAGTCCGAACACCGTCGCCCCGGCCTCGGCGAGGCGGCGAGCGGTAGCGGCACCGAGACCCGATGCAGCACCGGTGACGAGCGCGGCAGAACCTTGTATTTCCACAGTCTTGCTCCTGTTCCGGGGGACACGCGTTTCGCGTCGAACCTTAGCGCGACAACGTCCCCGAATCTGCTGCGTCGCTGCTCTACTGCGCCGGTCGCCGCAGTACGGCAGTGCCGGTCAGCGCGGCCACCACACACGCACCGGCACCGAGAAGCAATCCGGCACGGCCACCCCAATGTTCGACGACCCATCCGGCGATCGGGCCGCCGATCGCTGTGGATCCGAGGAATGCGACTGCCCACAGCGCCATCACCCGGCCCCGCATCTGCGGCGACGCGGCGAGTTGCAGTGTGCTGTTCGCGCTCGTCGTGAACGTGACACTCAATGCGCCGACGATCACCATGAGCCCGATCAGGACCGGTAGGGACGGTGCTGCGGCCGCGACGGCCATGGCCACGCCGAATGCGAGGGCGGCGAGCACGAGCGGCCTGATGCCCGTGCGACCCCACGTGGCGACGACGAGGCCGCCCACCACGGATCCGGCACCCATCGCGGCGGTGAGGAAGCCGTACGCGCCGGCCCCTGCCTCGAAGGTGTGGTCTGCCAAGACCGGAAGCACAACCTGGAATTCGTATGCGAGACAGCCGACGAGCGCCATCATCGCCAACGGTACGGCCAGATCGGGCGTCCGTCGCACATACGCGAGTCCTTCGCGCAGCTGACCGCGGGCGCGCGCGGTCGGGGGAGAGGGGCGCAGTTTCGACACGTCGAGGGTGAGCAGCGAGGTCACCACCGCGACGAAGCTCGCTGCGTTGAGCAGGAAGCAGATCCCGATGCCGCCCGCGGCGATGACGAGGCCGGCAACCGCGGGGCCGATCATGCGCGAACACGCGGCCAGGGTGGACTGCAGGCTCACTGCGTTGCGCAGATCCTCGGGTCCGACCATCTCGAGCATGAACGACTGCCGCGCCGGATTCTCGAAACATTGGTTGAGACCGAGCCCGAGGGCGAGGACGTACACGTGCCACAGCTGGACGGTGTCGGTGATGACGAGCAGGCCGAGGATCAGTGCGAGCAGCCCCATCGTGGACTGCAGCCCGATCATGAGCTTGCGTTTGTCGGAGCGGTCGGCGACGACGCCACCGTACGGACCGAGCAGCAGCATCGGGACGGTCTGCAGAGCCAGCACGATGCCGATCGCGGTGGCCGATCCGGTCAATTGCAGGACGAGCCACGATTGTGCGACGGTCTGCATCCACGTCCCGACGAGGGAAATCGCCTGGCCGGTGATGTAGCGGCGGAAGTTGGGACCGCGCATGGCGGCGAAGGTGGTTCCACGGAGGTCGGCGAGGACTGTCAATTGCGCGCCTCGTTTCTGCCGCACCCCATGCTCTCGGCGAGTGCTTCGAGGGCGGGGAGTGCGTCGTGCAGTGCGTCGACGTGATGTTCGTTCAGTTCGGTGAGGTGTTCGGTGAACAGCGCGGTGCGTCTGATCCGCAGTTCTTCGGCGAGCGCAGCGCCGTCGGTGGTGATGTAGGCGAGGACGACGCGTTTGTCGTCGGTGTCCGACGAACGCGACACGAGTCCGGCGTCTTCGAGTTTGCCGAGCATGCGCGAGCACATCGTGGGATTGAGGCCTTCGAGGTCGGCCAGTTCGCGTACACCGACGGTTTTCCGTCGCGCGACGGTGCCGAGGAGGGATGCCTGGGACGGGGTCAGGCTGCCGTCGCCTGCCGGTCGTGAGACACGGCGTGCGATGCGGCCGAGTGCGATGCGAAGGCGGTTGACCTCATCGGGATCGAACGATTCTCTGCTCACCGGTGTGCGCACCTCCAAGTATTTGCCTATCGGCAAGCATATACCTGTGAGTGCCGCGGCGCCGCCGGTCGGCGTCGAAGGTCACACGTGCGTGGCGGGAGCAGCCTTGGTGGGGTCGGTCCGCTTGGTCCGACGGGTGAACAGGAACATGACCAGTGCGGTGACCACGAGGGTGACGCCACCGGCAACGGGGCCGACCGCAGGTGCGTCGGGAGCGATACCGGACCCGAGCATCCACGCGCCGAAGGCGAAGAACAGTGCCGCGGCCCCGAAGCGGATCGCATTGTCCGGCAAATGTCGTCCGAGGAGGACACCCGCGACGATCGCGAGCGCGTCGGCAGCGACCATGCCCACCGTCGACCCCACCCAGACGCCGATCCAGTTGTTGTCGGTCGCGAGCGTGATGGTCGCGAGCATCGTCTTGTCGCCGAGTTCGGCGAGAAAGAACGCCGAGGTGACAGCCAGGAACGCCGACCGGGTGACACGGCCGGCCTTCGACTGCTCATCGTCGTCGAGGGAATCGCCACGCAGCGTCCACGCGCCGAACAACAGGAAGGCGACGCCACCGACGAGTGAGATGGCCACGGTCGGGATCGCGACACCGAGATAATGGCCCACCGCCACCGAGACGAGGTGGACGGCGGTGGTGGCGAACAGGATCCCCGACAACACCACCCACCAGCGATAGCGCAACGCGAATGTCATGGCCATCAACTGGGATTTGTCGCCGAGTTCGGCGATGAAGATGATTGCGAAACTCAGAACGACTGCGGACCACATGAGCGGCTTTTCCTCCTTCGTCTGTGGAGGAATCGGGCTTCCTCCGGACGCCGGACGCGTGGTGCGTCGACGACCGAAGGTCTCGCCCACCGGAGGTCGTCCGGTTCGCCGTGCCGGGCCGATGGCGGCCAGTGTGTCGACAGGGCGATTGGGGGCTACTCCCCTTCGCTTCCACGACACTAGCCCGCGGAAGCTGCGGGTGTAAAGGTAATGCTAAGTTTAGTAGAACCGAACTCTCGTTTGCGGCATAGCGTCATGCCGTGAGCAGCATGGCCAGAACTGCGGTGTCGGGATCCCTGTCGGGATCCACGTTCACCTTACTGACCAGCGACGTCACGGTTCCGTCCGCTTCGGCCTCCACCCATGCGGCGCGATGGTCGAGCCCGAGATACGGCAACCCGGGCAGGAGCACACACCCCGAGGCTGCGCCCGCATTCTCGGGCAACGACGGCGTGGTCTCCGACGGAGGGTGCAGCATGATCAGTGCAGGGGGCTGATGCTGCGCGAAGCATCCCGGCTCTACGGCGGTCTCCCCGAGGACCGGTCCGGCGGCAAGGACCAGCCCGACGGTGCCCGGCTCCGGATCGTCCGGAAGTTCCTCACGGACCCCGAACACCGTCGAGGTCGGCAGCAGTCCCGGCAGCGAGGCCACACGCACGGTCAGCGCGAGCAGCTGTGCCCATTCGCGGGTGGTCGAAGGCCACCGTCCCGTCACTACGAATCCCCGCAGCGACCCACCGGAATGAAACGCGGCAATCCCGATCCGATCCCTCATGGCGTCCCTCCGATCCCTCTCGGGCGATGAGGGAAGAATGCCCGTTTTTCTCGTTGGCACACAAGAGGCGTCGAGTGCCAGGTGTATTCGGTACCCGGTGTCAAGCGTGTGGCCGGCCCGGCACGTCGACACGCAGCCGCACGATCGCCCCGGTGCGTTCTCGCGCCGCGACCTCGGGCTGCCAATTCTCGGCGGTGCAGACGAACAGGTCGCGGCCGTCATGACCGCCGAGTGCCACCGCATAGGGATTCGCGACGGGCACCCGATCGGTGATCGCCCCGGACTGCGACACCCGGATCACCTCGTTGCCGAACGGCGATGCGACCCACACGGCGTCGTCCCGGTCGATGGCGAGCCCGTCCGGGAACACCGACCGATCGAACTCGATCAGCGTGCGACGGTCGGTGAGGGAACCGTCGTCGCCCACCGTGAATGCGGTGAGCCGGCCCGGGATCGCGCGGGTCTCGGCGACGACGAGCGTGCGACCGTCGGCCGTCGCGACCATCCCGTTGGCGAACAGCAGGTCGTCGGCGACAGCCCGGACCGTTCCATCCGGTTCGACGAGCGTGAGCACCGCGGGCCGGACCGGGTCGGGTGGGGCGCTGCCGTCGCCGTAGTTACCCACATATGCGCGACCGGCACCGTCGACATACATGTCGTTCAGATGCCAGGTCGCGAACCCCGACAGATCCGCATGCGGGGCGAGCGTGCCGTCGGACTCGCGCCGCATCACCGTGCGGGTGTGGCCGACGGCGACGAGCAGGCGCCCGTCGGGAAGGAACCCGAGCCCCGCTGGGTGCCCGTCGATATGGGCGACGATCTCGGACGATCCAGTGGACGGATCCAGGCGATGTACGTCGTTCGCGTACACATCGGAGAACCAGAGGCGGTCGTCGTGCCAACGTGGGCATTCGGGAAATGCCAGGCCGGAGCACACCGTGTCGAGCGAGGGAGTCGTCATGGCCGCACACGATAACTGTCGGCCGGAGGCGATGGTGTCCCGAAACGCTGAATGTCCCGAAACGCTGAAGAGGGCCACCCCGCGGGGTGACCCTCTTCTTCCATGGTGCCGGTGACTAGACGATCAGGCCGGCGGTCTGGGTGCGCGCGCGCTCGAAGCGAGCCTGCACGTCGGCCCAGTTGACGATGTTCCAGAACGCCTTGACGTAGTCGGCCTTCACGTTCTGGTACTGCAGGTAGAACGCGTGCTCCCACATGTCGAGCATGAGCAGCGGGGTCAGGCCGATCGAGATGTTGCCCTGCTGGTCGTAGAGCTGGACGATGATCAGACGCTGCCCGATCGAATCCCACGCGAGGATCGACCAGCCGGAGCCCTGAATGGAGTTCGCGTTCGCCGAGAAGTGATCGCGGAACTTGTCGAACGATCCGAATGCGTCGTCGATAGCTGCTGCGAGTTCACCCGTCGGCTTGTCGCCGCCCTCGGGGGAGAGGTTCTGCCAGAACACCGAGTGGTTGGTGTGGCCACCGAGGTGGAATGCGAGGTCCTTCTCGAGCTTGGTCGCCTGAGCGGCCATGGTGCCGTTCTCACGGGCCTCGGCCAGCTTCTCGAGTGCAGTGTTGGCGCCGGCGACGTAGGCCGCGTGGTGCTTGTCGTGGTGCAGCTCCATGATCTTCGCCGAGATGTGCGGCTCGAGCGCTGCGTAGTCGTAGGGCAGTTCCGGAAGCGTGTACTCAGCCACGAAGGGTCCCTTCTTTGCGGGCCTGTGAGCCCGTTCGATTTTTTCCGTGCCTATATGGGTATCCACCCAAACCCATAACTACACGCTGCGCAACATTCGGCCTCACGCGGGACGTCGTGCCCTACCGGGGACGTGCGGGGAACGGTATGCGCAGAAAACGGAACGGAATCGCCCCTACCTGCACCGACTCTCCGGATCGCGTGTGCGATTGGGAGCGCTGGTGAACGGGACCTTAACATTGTGGGGTGTCACGGCCGCTCTTCGACGTTCCGGCACGCGGAGCCGAGGCACCACGTGTCCAGCTGCCCGGGCTCGACCTGCTGAGATTCCTCGCCGCGATCGCGGTCGTGTACTCGCACATCTGCTTCTACCTGATCGACGATCTGGGCACCGGCTGGTGGTTCATCGACGTCACCCACATCGTGTTGACTCAGGGCGTCGGTCTCAACATGCACCTGTCGTTCGTCGGTGTCTCGGCGTTCATGATGCTCACGGGGCTACTCATCACGCGGTCTGCGATCCGTCAGCCGCCAGGTCAGTTCCTCATCGCACGGGCGGCGCGGCTCGTCCCCGCCTTCTGGGTGTGCATCCTTGCGGCGATACTGCTGGTCCGTTTCGGCATCAACGGCATGTTCAGCGGCCACACCACCGTCACCGGCGGCGAGGCCGCCCTCAGCTTCTTCCTCGGTGCGTTCTTCCTGAAACCGCAGGTGGCGGTGCTCGGAGTCGCGTGGACGCTCGCGGTGCAGATCATGTTCTACCTGTTCTGCGTGAGCGGGCGATCGCTGCTGCGGACCAAGCCCATCGTCATGCCGCTGCTCGGGGCAGCGCTGTGCATGCTCGTGATCATCTACAACCTGTACGTCCCGGAGCCGTACACGGTGCCGTTCCTCTCGAAGATCGCCGCGACGCTGCCCACTGTGTTCCTGGGTCAGATCGCCTATCTTGCGTGGGCGCGGCTGATCTCCGTCCGCGGCTTGCTCGTGGCTCTGATCGCCCAGGTTCAGGTGATCGTTCTCGCCACCGACATGCAGGTGTACTGGGCAGGCAGCCACTATCTGTGGACCATCTGCGTGGTATTCGCGGTCGTGGTCCTGCTGTCCCGGTACGACGGCAGGCTCGGTCGTCTGCGCGTCGTGCACTGGGTCTCGACCCGCAGCTACGCGATCTACCTCGTGCACACGCTCGTCATGTACCGGATCTACGAGAACACCGTCGGATTCGTCGGTATGACAGGTGCCGTGATCTGCCTGATCATCGGTGTCGCGCTGGTTTCCGAGCTGGTATATCGCGGCGTCGAAGTGCCTGCGGCGCGGTGGATCGGCAGCAGGTGGCTTCACTCGAAGCGGCCCGCTGCCGCGGAAAAGGTCGCAGCGCGGACACACGCGTAGCATCGGGTCATGTCCTGGTTCGACGACATCCTCGCCCATGCAGGCTCGAAGTCCCAGATGGTCGCAGCCGAAGCATCGCTGCCCGGACGGTCGGAGCCGATGCCGGTTCCCGAGACGCATCACGTCAACGGTCACCGCATCGTGCCGCCCTTCCCCGAAGGCCTCGCCACCGCCGTGGTGGGTATGGGGTGCTTCTGGGGAGCCGAGAAGGAATTCTGGCAGCTCGACGGCGTGTATTCGACCGCTGTGGGATACGCAGGCGGCTACACCCCCAACCCCACGTACGAGGAAGTGTGTTCCGGTCGCACCGGGCACACCGAGGTCGTGCTGGTCGTCTTCGATCCCGAGGTGATCGACTTCGAGGGGATTCTGAAGCAGTTCTGGGAGAACCACGATCCCACCCAGGGCATGCGACAGGGCAACGACCACGGAACCCAGTACCGATCGGCCGTCTACACGTTCGACGAATCGCAGATCGAGGTCGCCGAGGCGACCGCAGAGTCGTTCGCGACGCGCCTCGCGGAAGCGGGATTCGGCAAGATCACCACGGAAATCGCTCCGCTCACCCAGTTCTACTACGCCGAGGATTACCACCAGCAGTACCTCGCGAAGAACCCCAACGGGTACTGCCCGGTTCACGCGACGGGTGTGAGCTGCCCGGTCGGTCTCGGGGCATAGTAGCGCTGTGCGCAACCGCACAATGTGAGATGGATTGGGATACCTTGAATTTCGCCCGGTCGGCGAGCACTCTGGAGTGTAAGAGTGTCGACCGGGGGAAGGATCGGGGTACCGAATGACGTCCACAGGGGGATATCTACGGCGCACCCGCCGGAGTCTGCGTGGGCGTAGTCCCCTCGTCCGCCGCACCGACCGCTTCGAAGCCCGTGTCTTCTCATTGCTTGTCGCCGCGATGCTCATCATGGTCCCCGTCGCCGGGATCGTCATCGCGAACGTCCAGAACACTCAGGTCGCGACGGCTCAGCAGCAACTCGCCGAACGCACCATGGTCACCGCCACGCTCGACGCCGACCCCGTGATAGCCAACGCGGGCTGGGGAGAGTTCTCCTACGTCGCACCCTCGACCGCCCCCGCCACCTGGGAGTTCCGCGGCGTCTCGCACCACGGCGACGTACAGATCACCGGTTCCGAGGGTGCAGGCGACGAAGTGCAGGTGTGGGTGGATCGCGCAGGAGCGGTGACGCTGCAACCGATGAGCGTGTCCGCCGCCGAGTTCTCCTCGGTACTTGCCGGTGTCGCGGTGTACATGGTCGCGCTGGTGACCGCATGCGGTCTGTTCGCACTCGCGCATTGGGGCATCGAGCGTGCCCGCAGCCGCGAGTGGAGCCGGGAAATCGAAGCGTTCCTCGGCTCCACCAGCAGCCACTGATCTAGAGCGCTGCTACCGCAGGCATGACCTCCTGCGCGACGAGTTCGAGGTGGTCGAGGTCGGCCAGATCGAGCACTTGCAGGTAGATCCGCTGTGTCCCGATATCTGCGTAAGTGCGGATCTTCTCCACTATTTCCTCCGGGGTCCCCGCCAGCCCGTTCTCACGAAGCTCGTCGACCTCGCGGCCGATGCGCGCGGCACGGCGGGCGATTTCTGCTTCGTCCCTCCCGCAGCACAACACGAGCGCGTTCGACAGTGTCAGCTCGGCGGGATCGCGTCCCGCGTCGCGGCACGCCTGGCGCACGCGCTCGAAAAGGGTCGCCGAGCCTTCCACCGAATTGAACGGAACATTGAATTCGCTCGCATAGCGCGCGGCCAACGCCGGCGTCCGCTTCTTCCCCGCGCCACCGATCACCACGGGGATCTTTTGCTGATGCGGCTTCGGGAGGGCCGGTGAATCCACGATCCGGGTGTGCGCGCCGTCGTACGAGAATTTCTCGCCGACCGGGGTCTCCCACAGGCCGGTGGTGATGGCGAGGGCGTCCTCCAG
Organism: Rhodococcus sp. F64268; assembly: GCF_023015605.1. NCBI lineage: Bacteria > Bacillati > Actinomycetota > Actinomycetes > Mycobacteriales > Nocardiaceae > Rhodococcus > Rhodococcus sp. F64268. The sequence continues at coordinate 147,431 of NZ_JALKAI010000004.1, read as the reverse complement.
ACGGTCGAATCGCTCTTTGATCGGCGGGAAGGGAATGCCGTACGCGGAATGCTCCTCCTCGAACCAGCCGGCGCCGAGCCCGAACTCGACGCGGCCGGAACTCATCGCGTCGACCTGAGCGACCGAGACTGCCAGTGGGCCGGGGTGGCGGAAGGTCGCCGAGGTCACGAGGGTGCCGAGCCGGATCGTCGACGTGTCGCGGGCGAGTCCGGCAAGCGTGATCCAGGCGTCGGTGGGGCCGGGAAGGCCCTCGGTGTTCATCGCCAGGTAGTGGTCGGATCGGAAGAATGCGCCGTAGCCGAGCCGCTCGGCAGTCTGAGCGACTGCGAGCAGATCCTCGTAGGTTGCTCCCTGCTGTGGTTCCGTGAAAATCCGTAATTCCATTACTCGATTGTTCCAGGAGTCCACGTACCGGGAATTGTGAGCGGTCTCGAGCGATGAATTCGACGGTTGGGTAACCCTGGGGATGAACCTGTGGAAACTGTGGATAACTCCTGCGCGTGGGCATTGTGGAAACTCATTACGGTATGCCGCGCGGCTGCATCGCATATCGGCGCGTGCCACTATTGGAATCGTGAGTTCTTCCGATGTGCCCACCGTGTCGGTGGACGAGGTTCCCGAACCGGGCCCCGACTCGGTGCTCCTCGACGTACGAGAGGACGACGAGTGGGCGCTCGGGCATGCGCCCGGCGCACTGCACATAGCGCTGGCCGATGTTCCCGCCCGCCTCGAGGAGATCGATATCGACGCCGAGGTCTACGTGGTGTGTCGCCAAGGGGGCCGCTCGCTCGGCGCCGTCGAATATCTCAACCGGATCGGATACGACGCCTTCCAGGTGGCAGGTGGAATGGTCGCGTGGCAGAAGTCGAACCGGCCTCTGACAGGTGACGGCGACGACCCGGCGAAGATCTATTGATGGCCGCCTATCAGATCTGTGTTCGCTGCGAGAGCCGCTGGCCCGTGTCCTACCAGGCGCGCCAGTGGTGTCCCTCGTGTCGCGGTCTGCTGCTCTCACCCGTCGATACCCACGTTGCGGTTCCTCCGAACCGACGAAACTTCCGGTGGGTCGTCCGGTCGCCGCAGAGCAGCTCCGCCGAACGGACTGCCCCCCGCGCCGCACAGCCCACGGCGACACCCGCTTACGACGAGATTCCGCGGTGGGGACTACTCGACCGGCCACGACCGCACGCTGAGGAGCCGACCCGAGCCGAGACGCTCGCCGGCCTGGCACCCACCCTGCTGGTGGGCACGGCAGTGGTATTCGGGCTTGCGGCGGTTGCCGAGCTGGCGCGATACGTGTTGCTGCTGGTAAATCGCACGCGGCTGATCGAGCCCATCGTCCTGGCGTTGTCGGACTCGGCCGTGTGGGCGACCCAGATCGTCGGTCCACTCGTCGCACTCGCTGCCGCGGTCGCGTCGGGTCTACGCCTGATCGAGGTTCGCCGCCGAGTGTTCGCAGAGCACGACACCTCGGATCCCCGGTCGCCGGGTTCGTTGTTGTTCGGTGTTGTGGTGCCCGGCGTCAACCTCGCGCTCCCCGGCGTCTTCCTCACCGAGATCGCCTACGATAGGCCGCGGCTCCTGCGTGCCGTCCGGATCTGGTGGGTGCTGATCGTGTCGAACGCGGTGCTGTTCGTATTCGTGCTGTTCTGGCGTCAGCGCGACTCGCTGCAGGCCAGGGCCGACGCGGTCCTGTTGACCGCCGTCGTCGCCGGCCTCGCCGCGGTGGTCGCATTGGCGACGCTGTACGTGCTCCGCTTGTGTGACGGAGCCGACCTGCAGGGCAGGCCACTGCAACAGCGCAGGTTCACCACGGCGACCGGGCCGGTATACGCGCCGATCGCCGAGATCGTGCCGGCCTCGGCCGTTCGGGACGACGAGCCCCGGATTCCGGCGGTGACGCCGTGACCGAGTTCGCGGTGCCGCGTGTCGTTGCCCACCGGGGTTCGTCCGCAGCCAAAGCAGAACACACCTTGGCTGCCTACGAACTCGCGCTCGAAGAAGGCGCCGACGGGCTCGAATGCGATGTGCGGCTGACCCGAGACGGACATCTCGTGTGCGTCCACGACCGCACGATCGACCGGACCTCCACGGGCACCGGTGTCGTGAGCGAAATGACGCTCGCGGAGTTGTCCGAATTCGACTACGGCCGGTCGGGGGAACCCGCGGGCCTGCTCACGTTGGCTCAACTCATCGAACTGATGATGGACTTCACGAGCGTGCCGGTGAAGTTGTTCGTCGAGACCAAGCATCCCGTGCGGTACGGCGCGCTCGTGGAGGCGAAGCTGCTCGCCGAACTGTCGCGGTTCGGGCTGGCGACACCACCGTCAGCGGATTTCTCCCGGGTTGTGGTGATGTCGTTCGCCGCGAGCGCTGTCTGGCGGATCCGTAGACAGGCGCCGTTGCTGCCCACAGTCCTGCTCGGAGAGACGTCCCGTTACCTCGGCGGCAGTGCCGCCACAACGGTCGGTGCCACCGCGATCGGTCCGTCCGTTGCGACATTGCGTGAACACCGCGACCTCGTCGACAGGGCTGCTCTCGCAGGTCGGGCCACCTACTGCTGGACGGTCGACGAACCCGAAGACGTGGAGTTGTGCCGCACCCTCGGGGTCGGCTGGGTGGCCACCAATCACCCCGGACGCACCAAGGCTCAACTCGACGCGGTGCCCGGCGTGTAGTTTTGCGCCGTGGCGAAGAAGAGCAAGAGAAACAGCGGACCCAAGCCCGGCAGCAATCGCGCCGCCAAGCTCGAGCAGCGCAGGCTCGAACGGGAAGCAGCGTCCGGCGCGTCGTCCCGACCGTTCGAGGGCCTCGCGCTCGAACTCGACCTCGTGGCGTTGCGGGAGTTCGTGCCGTCTGCACTCGTCGACCTTCCGGTCGCGGGTGGCGGCCGCCGAGTGATCGGTGCAACCATCCTCCCCGGCGGTGTCGCGGCACTTGCGCGTGAAGAGGGCGACGAGGTCGTCGGGTACGTCGGACTGCAGTTGGCGACGTTCGGCCCCGATCCGGCCGGTGAACTCGGTGCGGCACTGGAGTGGGCCCTCACCGCTGAGCCCGGGACGTCATTGAAGGTGGCAGAGCCGACAGCGGACTCGGCGCGCCTGCAGGATCTGCTCGCCGCCGACGAGCTTCCGTCGATCACTGTGCACCAGGATTTCCAGTGGTGGATCCCTGAAGGTGTCGAGGCCGCTCCCGATGTCGCGCAGACGCTGCAGCAGGCGAACGCTGCTGTGATGCCGTCGGCACGTCTCGACGGTGAGGGTCTCGTCGCTGCGTGGTGGGTGGATACCGGAGAGAAGGCACACCTGCGCTGGATTCGGCCCGAGGACGAAGACACGCTGATGACGGCTCTGTCGCGTGTGCATGCTGCCGGTGGTCTGCATCTCGGTGAGGGTTCGCGGTTCGCGGGTTCGTTCCGCACGCACGGCCTGCTGGTGCCCGTGTTCGATCTCGATCGTGAGAAGCATCCCGACGAATGGGTCGCGGCGACGCTCGAGCTCGATACGCGCCTCGCTGCGGCGCTGGGCGACGAGTCGCCGCTGACCGTCGCCGAGCGGGGCTCACGCGACGGCCTGCGAAGCCGCCAGGTCACGCTGCGCTGACCCAGAATGGCCGAATGTCACCTTCATACAGTCGGACTGAACGAAGGTGACATTCGGTTTGTCGGCAGCGGGGCTGGCTAGATGCTGCCGCCTGCGGCGAGCGGAGCGTTACCGTTCCGCCCTGCGGTCTTCGAGTTGAGCTCGCGAGCGACGAAGTCCTCGAGGTTGAACAGATTCTCGCCTGCACGATCGGCGACGGTCAGCAGCGTGGTGACGGTTGCGACCTCCTCGACCTGCTCTTGCAGGAACCACTGCATGAACTGCTCGCCGAGGTAGTCGCCCTCGTCGCGGGCGGTGCGAGCGAGTTCGACGATCTGTTCGGTGACGGCCTTCTCCTGCTCGAGCGCCAGCGCGATGGGCTCACGGGCACTCTCGAACATCGATTGGCAGGCATCGACGCCGGTGAGGTCGACGGCGATGTCGCGATCGAGGAAGTACTGGACGATCATCATGGCGTGGTTGCGTTCTTCGACCGCCTGCGCGTAGAAGTGCTTCGCGAGCTGCGGGAGATCCGCGTTGTCGTAGAAGATCGCGATCGCGATGTACTGATGCGATGCGTTGAACTCGTTGCGAATCTGGTCGTGCAGAAGCGACTGGAATTTGGTCGTACGAGATTCGCCCATTGTTGTCATGACTGCGACGTTAATGCAGGTCAGGGATATTTTCATCCAAGCATTGGCTAGACTGATTTCTCCGAGTATTGGCTAACCTGGGCCCTTTCAGGATTGGCTAACCCAAGATCATCTCGGGATGAACGGCGGTCAGGGCGCGGGTGCGAGCAGATCCGCGGGGATCTGCTCGTCCTGCTCGAGCGCGCCGAAGAACTCGATGGCGCGCTCCCGATCCCACAGCAGGACGTTGCCGACCCCGTAGACATCCTCGAAGCCACCGACGGGCACTGTCGCAGTGACCGTCTCGCCGCGCATCGCCCACGCGAGCCGGCCGAGATCCCACAGGTGGTCGCCGTCGTCGACGCGCACCGACGCTGCCGCACCCGAGACCAGCGGCCACAATCGGAACGGGTTGAGAAAGGTGGAGGGGCCGGTCGCCTTGCTCAGCAAGGCCGACATGAACAGCCGCTGGTTGTTCATCCGATCGAGATCGGCGAGCGGTGTGGCGCGGGTGCGCACGAAACCGAGCGACTGCGCGCCGTTCAGTTCCTGACAGCCCGCTTCGAGTTGCAGACCCGCCAGCGGATCGTCGATCGGATACGGGACACAGATGTCGACGCCGCCGACCGCATCGACGATCGACGCGAACCCACTGAATCCGATCTCGGTGTAGTGGTCGATGTGGATTCCGGTTGCTCCCTCGACCGTCTGGACGAGCAACTGCGGCCCACCGAGCGCGAACGAGGCGTTCAGTTTGTCCTGTCCGAATCCGGGGACGGACACGTACGAGTCGCGGGGGAGGCTCACCATCGTGGTGGCGCCACCTCCGCTGGGGACGTGGACGAGCATGATCGTGTCGGTGCGATCGGGGCCGACATCGCCGCCGGTCGCGAGTTCCTGTTCCTGCTCGGGGGTGAGCCCGATGCGGCTGTCGGAGCCCACCAACAGGAAATTGGTTCCGGGGGTATCGCCGATACGGCCCTCGTAGTCGGCGAGCGCATCGATGCGGTCGAGTTTGCCGTCGAAGTAGACGACACCCGCGACCGCCGCGATGAGCAGGACGGCGAGCAGCGCGCCTACGCGGCGCAGGGTCCGCCGGACACCACCTGGTCGTCTGCGTCGCGGTTCGGGCTCGGCGACCGGCGGGCGCCGCCGGCGCGGAGGCGCAGGAGGCGGTGGGGGCGGTGCTGTCGCTGCACGTCGCTTGTCGACGAACGGTTCGGGTTGCTGCCGCCGCTGATGTTGTTGTTGCGGCCGATGCTGCTGCGGCGGCGGAGGCTGCCGTCGGGGCGGCGGTTGTTGCCGTGGAGGTGGCTGCCTTCGCGGGGGTGGCGGCGCGGCGCGGCGCTCGGACCCGGGTGCCTGCGACCAGGCCCGCGGCGGCGCGGGCGGGTTACGCCGGATCACCTGATTGCCTTCCGGAGGAGGAGGCGTGGCGTGCGGCGGGGCGGGGCGGCGCATCGGTGGTTGCCGACGCGGCGGCGGCCCCTGGGGTGGGCGCGGCCGGTTCCGAGGGTCGGGGTGGTCGCCGTTCACCCGGACAACTGTACGTTCACGGCAGTCGGTCGCATGTTCAAGACAACCATGAGACGTGCTCCCGCAGTGCTTGGTACCCGATGAACGCGACGCAGTCGATCAGCGCGTGGGCGATCACGAGGGGCCACAGTTTCGAGGTGCGTTGCCAGTACCGGCCGAACACCAGGCCCATGATGACGTTGCCGAAGCCGCCACCGAGTCCCTGGTAGAGGTGGTAGCTGCCGCGGAGCAGGGCCGAGGCCAGTAGCGAGCCGTTCTCCGACCATCCGAGCTGCCGTAGACGCGTGATCAGATACGCGACGACCAGTATTTCTTCGGCGCCCGAGTTGGCGATGGCCCACAACACTTCTGTGGGCAGGCGCCACCAGTAGTCGGCGAGGATGCTCGGCGCCACGTTGAGGTTGAGTCCGGCGGCACGTGCCCCGAGGTACAGCGCGAGGCCGGGCAGCCCGATGAGTGCGGCGAGCCCGGCGCCTGGAAGCCAGTCGCGGCGCAGTAGTGGACGCGCGAAGCCGATGATCTTCGGGCCGTGGCCGCTGCGCCACAGGAGATAGAGGCCGAGTGCGGCCCATGCGAGCAGGCGGACGATGCCGAGGAGTTGTCTGGCGAGGTCGATGAACTGCTGTGACGACCGCGGGGCATTCAGCGCGACTGTCTGATCGGATAGCGGCTCCGGTGCAAGGGCGGCTTCCAGTAGCGACAGGATCGACGACAGGCCGCTGAGCCCGAAGGTGACGAGCAGGACGATCGCGATTTCGATCCACAAGGCCCGACGTTCGGCAGCATCGAGCGGTGTGCCGGGATTCTGCCGGGGTGGATTGAGCCAGGCGCGGATCGTCGTCACGGGAGCGATTGTGCCCGAACGTGCTGCGGGGCCGATTCTGCGCTCAGTGAGTAGCGCGCATTCCGTTCATGAACGGGCATCCGACGAGCATGCGCAGTGCCTTGCTCAGTCCGCTCGGCTCGTCGACGGGTTCCGGGAAGGGGATGCGAACGTCGTGGTCACCGTTGCCCGATTCGATGCGCAGGCGCAGGCCGTAGCGGTCGAGGCCGAGGGGCCGGATTCGGCCGGTGCGCGCCGACGGCGGGATTCTCCTGGCGATCCGGGCGAGGATGTCCGCGTGATCCTGTTCGAGGTGTTCGAGCCACGCCGTCTCGTAGGTGGCGAAGGGGTCGGGGGCGGCGTCGAACACGTCGGGAAGGTCGACGGATTCGGCTCCGGTGGTGTCTGCGGCAACCACGGATGTGAGTCGGAGCACCAGTAGTTCGGAGTTGTGGCCGACGTCGAGGAGTTCGGGGTGCGGAAGGATCTCCGCGACGTCGGCCGCGATCTGTCGCGGCTCGTCGACGGGGAACAGGTTCCCGCTGAGCCAGATCAGCGACCGGACGGGGTTGCGCAGATTGAGGGGCGAGTGGTCGGTGAGCTCGAGCATCGCGGGTAGGCCTGCGGCTCCGGACTGCCAGGCGAGTGCGACCGCGGTGGTCTCGGCCGGTACGACGATCGCGATGTTTCCGTCGTCCTGTAGGAAGTGGACGGTCGTCGGGATCGGGTCGCAACCGTCGATCGCAAGGTAGGTGGTGTCTGCGCGGATGAGAGCGGTGCGCACGCGTTCCGCGGTGGTCGGCGCCGGAATGTCGGTCGTTTTGGTCTGCATGCGGGCCCTCCTTCTTAAGTAGGTGAGGCAAACCTAAGTCATTGTGACGGTGGTCGCAAGGGTTACCGCGTTAGCCTGAACAACGTGTCGATCCCACTGCCCCTCGGAATGCCGCCGTCGCGCGAAGAACCCCGTGGTCTGCTCGACGCGCTGCTCTCGCGTCGCTACGAGACGCTGGAGGCTGCCCTCGCTGTCTCGGGGCCGGAACTGGCGGCACCGATCGTTCCCGCGAGTGAAGTCGCGGAGTTGCCCGATCGCGGTGTGATCGTCGAATTGGATGCCTCGGGTGAAGCCCCGTCACCTGCAGGCCGGCGACCCGTTCGCTACCAGCTCGACTGCACCCTCGACGACCTCGACGACGTGCTCGCATTCACCGCTCCCGCGCCGCTGGCGGTCTACGTGCAGGTAGACGACCCGGCCCTTGCCGACTCGAGCCTGGCCGACACGGCTCGCGCACTCACCGAGGCCGGGCACATCCCCGGGTTGCCGACCGGCCGTGCACCGGGCGCCGTTGCCGATTTCCTCGCCGTGCTCGCACATGCCGACACCGGATTCGTCGCCCGTGCGGAATCAGCATCCGACGTGCTTGCACTGCTTTCCGGTACGGCGGCAGCGCTCAGTGGATTCGACATCCGCGGTGCCCTGACCGCGCCCGACGCCGACCGCCTCGGTCGCTTGATCCCCGAGGCCGCCGAAGCATTGCGGGAGATCCTGCTCGCTGTGGAAGTCGACGACCTCGACGCGGTGCTGGGTGGACTACGGACGGCGGGTCTCTCCCCACGCTGACAGGGTTCATTTCGATGACGCATCCCGGCAAGCGGCGGTGCGTAATCTGTAAGCCGTGCCCCGTATCGCGTATTTCGGACCGACCGGAACCTTCACCGAAATGGCCCTCGCCCGTTTCGAGGACTTCGGCGTCTTCGACGAGCCCGTCGAGCGTGTACCCGCGGCCAGCCCTCCGGCCGCACTGCAGTTGCTGCGCGACGGCGAGGTCGATGCTGCAGTGGTTCCCATCGAGAGTTCCGTCGAGGGGTCGGTACCGCCGACGATGGATGCGCTCTCGATCGGGCCCCGCTTGCAGATCGTGGCGGAAACCGAGCTCGACATCGCCTTCACTGTCGTGGTGCGCTCGGGGACGACCCTCGACACGATCGAGACCATCGGCGCCTACCCGGTGGCGGCGGCCCAGGTTCGGCAGTGGGTCAGCGACACGTTGCCGAACGCCACGGTCGTGGCCGCATCCTCCAACGCGGGCGCGGCCGAGGATGTGGCGGCGGGCAAGGTCGACGCGGGAGTATCGACGGCGCTCGCCGGTCAGCGGCTGGGTCTCGAGGTCTTCGCGGATGGCGTCGCGGACTTCGCAGGAGCCCGAACACGTTTCGTCCTCGTCACCCGTCCGGCACCGGTGCCGAAGCGCACCGGCCGCGACCGCACGTCGGTGATCCTGCAACTTCCCCACGAGCCGGGGTCACTGGTCCGTGCGATGACGGAATTCGCGACGCGCGGCATCGACCTGACCCGTATCGAGTCGCGGCCGACGCGAAAGGAATACGGCACCTACTTCTTCCACTTGGACTGTGTGGGACACATCGACGACGCACTCGTCGCAGAAGCGCTCAAGGCGCTCCACCGTTTCGCCCAGGTGCGGTTCCTCGGTTCATGGGCGGCGGTGTCCGAGCCGGGTGTCGCACCGGTGTCGGACGAGGAGGACGCACAGTGGCTGGAACGATTGCGACGCGGAGAGGAAATCAGTTGAACGGGAAATTGATCCTGGCCCGGCACGGCCAGACGGTGGCGAACGTCGAGAAGCGCCTCGACACGAAACTCCCCGGGGCGGAGTTGACCGAGCTCGGAATCACGCAGGCGAAGACGCTCGGCAAGAACCTCGTCGAACGCGCGCCGACGCTGCTCGTGTCGTCCCAGGCCATTCGCGCAAAGCAGACAGCCCTGCATGCGCAGGATCCGGTGGGGCTTCGAGCGTCTGCGCGTGACGGGCTGCACGAGGTGCAGGTCGGCGAACTCGAGGACCGCGACGACGAAGAGTCGCATGCGATGTTCGTGAAGGTCTACCAGTCGTGGCACGACGGCGACCTACGTGCCCGGGTCCCCGGCGGCGAGAGTGCATTCGACGTCCTCGACCGATTCGTGCCGGTGCTCGACGAGCTGCGCGCAGACTACCTGGAGGCAGGATCGGGCGACATCGTCGTGGTCAGCCACGGCGCTGCCATCCGCCTCGTCGCGTCGTACCTCGGGAAGGTGCCCGGCGGTTTCGCAAGCGGAAACCACCTGGCCAACACCGACACCGTCGAACTGGAGCCGGTACCCGGTGGTGGATGGGAGTGCGTGCGGTGGGCATCGGTCCACGCGCCGTTCCACGACACTGCCCGCGCCGGAGCCGACGACCCTATGGGCTGACGGGGGCATGCTCATTCGTCTCGGAGTGAGGCCTGATAGCCGGTCGTGAGCCAGAAGACCGTGCGATCGATCGTGGGCACGATCTCGGTGATGTCGACGTAGCCCGCGTTGCAACGCCCCACGAGGCCGTAGACGACGCTGGAGAGGATCGATTCGAGCTCCGCGACGAACTCGGGATCCACATCCGACAGCACTGCCATGCCGATGGGTACGACGGGGTCGAAGCCGCGCACAGCGAGGCTCTCGCCGCCCGGCGCGGCCCGGACGCGAAAATATGCGAAGAGCATCTCGGGATGCTGTTCCCACGGCTCGAAGATTGCGCGGATCACTCGCATCATCGCCGGGTGTAGTGGTTCGCCGGGGTCGCGGCTCTGTGTGGCCAGCTCGGTGTAGTTCGACTTCATCCAGTGTTCGATCGCGGCAAGGATCAGTTCTTCGCGCGTGGCATACCGCTTGTAGATGGTGGTCAACGAGATCCGTGCCCGCCGTGCCACCTCGCGCAGTTGCACCGCGTCGTAGCCGTCGTTCTCGAGAAGCTCGACGACCGTCGCGAGCAGCCGTTCTCCGGTCCGGTCCGGTTCGCCAGTGATCTCTGCGTTCTCCATGTTTGTGAATTTCCTTGCCCTATGGGGATAACGGGGTTATCGTCTCGTCAGTAACGTTGTTACTCAGCCTACCTCCGGCGCGACGTGCACGCGTCTGTCACGCCACCCGGATCCGCACTCACCATGGGGAGCGCCCTATGACGGGAACGCCCGAGTACCTCCACATCGATCGTGAGATGTGCGAGGCGCATGCGTTGTGTGTCGAGATAGCACCCGAGATCTTCGATCTCGCGGACGACGACATCGCAACCTGCGACGAACATCCACCGGCAGCGCTGTGGGCCAAAGCGCGTTCGGCAGTCAGTGCATGCCCGCGCCAGGCCATCAGCATCTCCGAGGACGTGCCCGCCGCGTCACCTCGTTCACCGAAAGGCCAGTGATCCGATGACCGATCTCGCCTCTGCCGACTACTTCTCCGATGGAGAACTCGCGCAGAATCCGTTCGAATACTTCGACCATCTCCGAAGCATGAATCCTGTATTTCGCGAACCGAACTACGGGGTAGTGGTTGTCACCGGCTATCAGGAGGTGGTCGAAGGATTCAAGAACTCCGACGCTCTCTCTGCAGTCAATGCGATCGGTGGACCGTTCCCTCCGTTGCCGTTCGAACCCGAAGGCGACGACATCACCGACCAGATCGAGGCGCATCGTCACCTGTTTCCGATCTCTGAACACATGGTGGTGATGGACCCACCCGATCACACACGGGCGCGATCCCTGCTGGGCCGACTCCTCACACCGAAACGCCTCGTCGAGAACGAGGAGTATCTTTGGACGCTGGCGGATCAGCAGTTCGACGAGTTCATCGACAACGGGAGCTGCGAGTTCCTCGGCGAGTACGCCAAACCGTTTGCAACGCTGGCGATCACGGACCTGCTCGGTGTCCCTGAAGGTGACCGCGAAGACTTCCGTCGCGCGCTGGGCGCCGGAGAACGTCCCGGAACCCGCGTCGGATCGCTCGATCACGAGCCGGTGGGTATCAACCCGCTGGAGTATCTCGACGAGAGATTCACCGGCTATCTTGCCGACCGGCGTCGTGAGCCCCGCGGCGACATTCTCAGCGGTCTTGCTACGGCAACGTATCCGGACGGATCAACACCGGAGCTCATCGAGGTGGTACGACCCGCCACCTTCCTGTTCGCTGCCGGCCAGGAAACGGTGACGAAGCTCCTCAGCTCGGCGCTGCGGGTGCTGTGCGAACGGCCGGAGTACCAGCAGATGCTTCGCGAGGATCGCAGTCTGATCAAGCCGTTCATGGAGGAGTCGCTCCGATTCGACAGCCCGACCAAGATCGACTTCCGTCTCGTGCGTAAGACCACGACGATCGGTGACGTCGACGTCCCGGCGGGGACGATCGTCATGCTGAGTCTGGCAGGTGCCAACCGTGATCCGCGAAAGTTCGAAAACCCCAATGAATTTCGACTCGATCGTAAAAACTCACATGAGCACATCGCGTTCGGGCGTGGACTGCACACGTGCGCGGGTGCACCGCTCGCCCGAATGGAGGGCCGGGTCACTCTGGACCGGCTTCTCGACAGGATGAGCGACGTCAGGATCAGCGAGGGGCGACATGGATCGACGGACGAACGGACATTCGTCTACGAGCCCACTTTCCTCCTGCGGGGTCTCGTCGACCTGCACATCGAATTCGAGAAGGCCCTGAAATAGCCCGAACGGACAGGGAAAGTTCGAAAAATACTGCATCGAGCGGTCGTTCGATGCACGACGCGAGAGGTGAATCATGGCAGGCAGGGTTGAAGGCAAGGTCGCACTCATCACGGGTGCAGCGCGCGGTCAGGGGCGTAGTCACGCGGTGAGGCTCGCGCAGGAAGGCGCAGACATCATCGCACTCGACATCTGCGGTCCGGTCAGAGAGGATGCGCAGATCGCCCCGGCATCGCCGGAAGATATGGCCGAAACAGTCGAGCTGGTCAAGGGTTTCAACCGTCGCATCGTGACGGTCGAAACCGACGTCCGCGACTTCGACGCGGTGAAGACCGCGGTGGACACCGGCGTCGAGCAACTGGGCCGACTCGACATCGTCGTTGCCAACGCCGGAATCGGGACCGGTGGTGCACCGCTGCACGAGACCGACGAGTTCGACTGGCAGGAAATGCAGGACATCAATCTGTCGGGAGTGTGGAAGTCGGTGAAAGCCGGTGTGCCGCACATGATAGAAGGAGGCAGAGGTGGCTCGATCATCCTGACGAGTTCGGTCGGGGGATTGAAGGCCCACCCCAATATGGGGCCGTATATTGCTGCGAAGCACGGCGTCGTCGGCTTGATGCGCTCGTTCGCGGTCGAGCTGGGACAGCACTTCATCCGGGTCAACACCGTTCATCCCACGAACGTGAACACACCGATGTTCATGAACGAGGGTGCGATGAAGATGTTCCGTCCCGATCTCGAGAACCCGGGCCCGGAGGACATGAAGGTGGTGGCCCAGCTGATGCACGTGCTTCCGATCGGCTGGGTGGAACCCGAGGACATCAGCAATGCCGTGCTGTTCTTGGCATCCGACGAATCGCGTTACGTCACAGGACTCACCTTGTCGGTCGATGCGGGAAGTGCGCTCAAGTAATCCTGCGGACAGTGGTCGAACTTTATCTCGGAATTCTCACGCGGCAGAGGATCTCGCTGTGAAGTAGCGCGAACCAGCCGTATGCCGCGCCGGTCCACCCTCATTCCATCACTTCGGCGAAGAGCGCTCGCGCAGCTGCCGTTGCGGCGGCCTCGTCGCCCCCGATCACAGCGGTCACCAGGGCGGTGTGCTCGTAGTGGAATCCTCGTCCGGTCGTGTGGATGTGTCGGTCGACGGTCTGCCGGATCGACGGCAGCAGTGAATCGTAGAACTCGAGGTACACGGCGTTGTGACTGGCTTCGACGATGGCCCGGTGGAGTGCGATGTCTGCTTCGACCGCTGCATCGGTATCGGATTCGGCGAAGCGGTTGTTGCGTTCGTCCAGGAGCTTCTCGAGGCGCGCGACATCGTCGGAGGTACGTCGGCGCGCTGCGAGGACAGCCGCGGTGACGTCGAGTGTCTGTCGCAGTTCCTGCACGTCACGCTCGTGTGCGGTCGCGAAGTACTTGCCGAGGGTGCCGCCGATGTCGGAGGTCGCGACGACATAAGTTCCCGAACCTTGACGGCGTTCGAGGAGGCCTGTGTGCACGAGGGCCTGCACGGCTTCGCGGACCGTGTTGCGACTGGTTCCGGTGAGTGCCGACAGTTCCGGCTCGGTGGGAATGCGATCTCCGACGGCCCAGCGTCCGGCGCAGATCTCCGCGCGGAGTTGCTCGGTGACCTGCGAGATCAGGCTCGTGCGCCGAACGGGTTGCCCTAAAGTCATCCGGTCATCCTATGATTTCTGGCGTGAATGTTCTACGCGGCCGCCTCCTTGTCTTTTGTGCGATCGCGATGTCCGCACTCGTGCTCCGACTCGCCGTCACCTCCTTCAGTCCGCTCGCATCGCAGATTCGGGAGGAGATCGGCTTTTCGTCGACCGTCGTGGGTGTATTCGGCATGGTGCCGACCGCCATGTTCGCGTTCTTCGGGATCTGTACTCCCTTCCTGGCCCGACGGTGGGGTCTCGAACAGACAGCGCTGATCGCGATGCTCATGGCCGGTATCGGAATGGCGACCCGGGCGTTCGTGGACGACACCTGGTCGCTGCTCGCTCTCTCGGCCCTGGCCCTCGGTGGGATGGGCATCGGCAACGTCGTCATCCCGCCGCTCGTGAAGCGGTACTTCTCCCACCGTCTGGCATTCGTGAGTTCGGTGTACATCGTCGGAGTCCAGATCGGCACCATTGCACCGGCTTTCGTTGCGGTGCCGCTTGCAGATGCATTCGGGTGGCGCGTGTCGATCGGAATCTGGGCGGTCGCCGGTTTCGCCGCGGCGCTGCCGTGGATCGCAATTCTGGCTCGCCGGCGCGGGGCCGCTGCGGAGGAACACCACGGAGCTGCACCGCAGGTACAGGGCAAGGTCTGGCGTTCGCCGGTGGGATGGGGCATGGCCGGGATGTTCGGCATGACCTCGCTGGTCACCTACTCGATGTTCACGTGGATCCCGGACATCCTCACCGACGCGGGCGCCACTCCCGCGTTCGGCGGCGCGATGGTGGGTCTTTTCTCGTTCATGGGCTTGGTGTCCGCTTTCGGCGCCCCGTCGCTGTGCGCGCGGATGCGGAACCCGTTCCCCGTGGTGCTTGCGTCCGCGTCGTGCTTCTTCATTGCGTTTCTCGGGCTGTGGCTGGCCCCGATGAGCGTGCCGATTCTGTGGATCGTGTTGCTCGGCCTGGGGCCCAGCACCTTCCCCATGGCGTTGACCTTGATCAACCTGCGGACCCGCAGCCACATCGGATCTTCCGTCCTGTCGGGATTCACACAGGGCGTGGGCTATGCCGTCGCGTGCCTCGGCCCGTTCCTGTTCGGGGTGCTCCACGACGCCACATCGGGATGGGGTGCGTCCTTCGCCCTGCTCGGCGTGGCCGTCGTGGTGCTGGTGACCGGGGGCTACCAGGCCTGCAAGCCGCGTGCGCTCGAAGACACCTGGCATCCGGTGGAGTCACGTGTGTGACGCGGGGATGCCGCGTGAGGCCACTGACGGCTGTGCATGTTCGCATGTCGGCACAGGTATCCTCGAGCCGTCCGGGTATATAGCGATCGATAGGTTGGATGCGTTTCATGGGGAGTTCGACCGACGACACAGTTACCGCGGAAGAGACGGTCGCGCCCGACTGGCGCACCCTCGAGCCGATGGAGCTCACCCCGATCCTGTCGGCGAGCCTCGATGCGTTCTACGAAACCGGCTTCCACGGCACGTCGGTGCGTGAGATCGCGCGACGCGTCGGCGTCACGGTGCCCGCGTTGTACTACCACCACGAGAACAAAGAGGGCCTGCTCATCGCGCTGCTCGAGCTGTCCACGAGCGACGTGCTCTCACGCTCGCACGCGGCCGACGCCGAGGGCGGCACCGACCCGGTTCAGCGTCTGTCGAACGTCATCGAAGCCATCGTGCTGCGCATGACGATGCGCGCACGGCTCGCGGCGATCGAAGGTGAGGCCCGCTACCTGAGCCCCGACAACCGCCAGCGTTACCGCGCGGTCCGCAAGGGCATCGAGGAGATCGTGCGGCGGATCGTCGAAGAGGGAACCGAGTCGGGATCGTTCGACGTCGAGGATGCCGCCGAGACCACCCGCGCTCTGCTGGGAATGTGTCAGTCGATTCCCCGCTGGTACCACGCCGAGGGCACGCTGAGCCCGCCGGAGGTCGCGAAGAAATATGTGAAGATCGCTCTGAAGATGGTCGGGGCCCCGCGCGCCTGACGAGGCCCCGACGATCCGTTCGTCCGATCAGAGATCGCGGAAGTTCGCCGGCCGCTTCTCCTGGAATGCGGTGACCCCCTCGGCGAACCCCGGCCCGGCCAGTAACGTCATCTGGCCCTCGAACTCGCGGCCGAAGGCGTTCTCGAGTTCGGTGAGGGTCGCGTCATTGATCGCGTGTTTGGTGGATGCCAGGGCGTCCGTGGGTCCGTCCGCGAGCCGCCTTGCGAGTTCCTCGACCTTGCTGTGGAATTCGTCATCGGCGTAGGTGTCCGCGATCAACCCTGCGGCGACAGCCTCGGGAGCCGGGAGCCGTTCGGCGAGCATCGCCATCTTCAACGCGCGGGCGCGTCCGACCGACGCGGCAACCAGTGCGGTGGCGCCGCCGTCGGGCATCAGGCCGATTTTGGTGAACGCCAGCAGGAAGTACGTCGACTCCTTCGCGACGGTGAGGTCGCACGAAAGTGCCAGCGACACACCGACACCCGCTGCTGCCCCGTTGACGGCACCGATGACGGGGCGGGGGAACGCTCGGAGCAGGCCCGCCACCCGGTTGGCGGCGTCGATGGTGTCGGTGGTCGGCGGTGCCGAGAGGTCGCGGCCGGCGATGTCGGCGCCCGAGCAGAAAGCCCGGCCGGTACCGGTGAGGACAGCTGCGCGAACCGAGTCGTCGGTCGCGTACTTCTCGAAGGCGTCGCCGATCGTGTTGAGGGTCTCGGCCTTCACGGCGTTCATGCGCTCGGGGCGGTTGAGCGTCACGCGCAGGATGCCGTCGGTGACATCGACGGCGACCTCGGGCAGATCGGTGGACGGGTTGTCGGTCATGGGGAAATCCTTCGGATATCGATATCAGGGGTGGAGTGAGAGTGCGACTTTTCCTGTCGCCGAACGGTTCGCGAGTGAGTGCAGTGCGCCCGCTGCCTGGGTCAGGGGATAGACGGTGGGCTCGGGAACCTGCAACTCTCCGGAGCTCAGCAGGGGGCCGAGCGTCTTCCACTGCTGTGCAGGGTAGTCGGGCAGCTGGCGGATGTGTTCACCCCATCCGGCGCCGACCACCGAGATGTTCTTCAAGAGAAGGCGATTGACCTTCACCGTGGGAATCTTGCCGGCGGTGAAGCCGAGGACCACGGCGCGTCCGCCCGGAGCGAGGCTGCGAAGGCTGTCGGTGAACCGGTCGCCGCCCACGGGGTCGAGCACGATGTCGACACCGCGGCCGTCGGTGAGTTCGAGTGCCTTGTCCTTGAATCCGTCGACGGCGATGGTGTGGGTCGCCCGGTTCGCCCTTGCTACCGCCGCCTTCTCGTCGGTGCTGACCACCGCGATGGTTTCTAGGCCGAGTGCCGCGGCGACCTGGAGGGCGGCGACACCGAGGCCACCTGCGGCGCCGTGGACGAGCACGGTCTCGCCGGAGCGGTACCGTGCGCGTTCTTCGAGAGCGAAGTGGGCCGTCAGGTAGTTCAGGGGCATTCCGGCCGCCGCCGTGAGCGACACGTCGTCGGGAAGGGGGAACACGGAGCGGGGGTGGACGGCAACCGTCTGCTGCCACGACCCGGTGTTCACGAGGACCGCTACGCGCTGGCCGGCGCTGAACCCGCTGCCTTCGGGCGCGGAGCGGACGACTCCGGCGCCTTCGGATCCGAGGACGCAGGGGAGTGGGCGTACCACCTGGTAGCCCGCGCTGGTCTGGAGGAGATCGGGGAACGAGACACCGGCCGCGTGCAGGTCGACGACGACGTCGTCGGGGCCGGGTGTGGGTTCCGGTATGTCGACGGTGTGCACACCGTCGGGTCCGGTGTTCTCGGTCAGATGTGCAGCATGCATGGGTCTCCCGCCGTGGTCGCCGAGTCGATGTTCGCGCTCACGGCCAATCATTACCAGACGAAACTGATCGGGCGCTAGATAAAGCCGGCCCATTGCCCGAGCGCTCGTTCCGTGGTACTCCTTTAGCGATCGATAAGTAACAGATTCTGGGATCCGAAGGGGCACGCATGGCCGACGACACGACCACGACGGACGCTGCAGCGCTGTACGAAGTGCGCGGTGGGGTCGCAATCATCACCCTGAACCGGCCGAAGGCACTCAACGCCGTCAACGGCGCGCTGTCGACCGCCGTCGGCACATACCTCGAGCAGGCCGAGAGCGACGCCGACGTCCGCGTCATCGTGATCACCGGCTCCGGCCGAGCCTTCTGCGCGGGTGCCGACCTGAAGGCCATCGCATCGGGCGAGGACACCTCGGCTGCCGGACACCCGGAGTGGGGCTTCGCCGGATACGCGCAGCACTGGATCAGCAAGCCCACGATCGCGGCTGTCAACGGATTCGCGCTCGGCGGCGGAACCGAACTCGTTCTCGCCAGCGACCTCGCGGTGGTCGACGAAGAAGCCAAGCTCGGACTGCCCGAGGTCAAGCGCGGCCTGTTCGCCGCAGCGGGCGGCGTGATCCGGCTGCAGCAGCAGATCCCTCGTAAGCTCGCTCTCGAGCTCGCCCTCACCGGAGAGCCCATCTCGGCCGCACAAGGCAAGGAGTACGGCCTCGTCAACCGGGTCGCTCCGGCAGGTACTGCCCTCGACGTCGCCCTCGGGATCGCCGAAACCATCGCCGCCAACGCGCCGTTGTCGGTGCGCGAATCGAAGTCCATGATCTACCGCACCGCGAACCTTCCCGACTGGGAGGACGCGGCGTGGAACGCCAACGTCGAAGCACTGAAGATTGTCTTCAGCAGCGAGGACGCCATCGAAGGCCCCACCGCGTTCGCGCAGAAGCGCCAGCCCGTGTGGAAGGGCCGCTGACCGGAGAGCCCGGCCCGGTGTCGCGGCGACCGCTCCTGCGACACCGGGTCGCACCAAACCCCGCGAAGATTCAGGAGTCACCATGACCAACGCAGTCATCGTCGATGTTGTCCGCACCGCGGTCGGCAAAGGCAAGCCCGGAGGCGCACTTTCGGGTACACATCCCGTCGAACTGCTCGCGCACGTGCTGCGCTCGCTCGTCGAGCGCAACGGCATCGATCCCGCTCAGGTCGACGATGTCATCGGCGGGTGTGTCAACCAGGCCTCGGAGCAATCGCTCAACATCTCTCGCACCGCCCTTCTCGCGGCAGGCTTCCCCGAATCCGTGCCTGCCACCACGATCGACCGTCAGTGCGGTTCGAGCCAGCAGGCAGCCCACTTCGCGGCGCAGGGCGTCATCGCCGGTGCGTACGACATGGTCATCGCGTGCGGCGTCGAATCCATGAGCCGCGTCCCGATGGGCACCTCGTCGATGGGCAAGGACACCCACGGTCCGAGCATCCGCACGCGTTACCCGGACGGCCTGGTCAACCAGGGCATCTCCGCCGAGCTGATCTCGGCGAAGTGGAAGTTCGACCGCGACGCGCTCGACGCGTTCTCCGCGCAGTCGCACCAGCGTGCCGCTGCCGCCATTGCCGCCGGGCACTTCGACAAGGAGATCGTCCCGATCGAGGTCACCAATGCGGCGGGCGAGCAGGTGCAGCACACGGTCGACGAGACCGTGCGCGCCGCAACGACCGCGGAAGGACTGGCCGGTCTGAAGCCGTCGTTCTACACCGAGGAGTACGCCGCACGCTTCCCCGAAGCGCAGTGGATCATCACCCCCGGAAACTCGTCGCCGCTCACCGACGGCGCCTCGGCCGCGCTGATCATGAGCGAGGAACTCGCGAACAAGCTGGGCCTCACCCCACGTGCCCGTTTCCACTCGTTCTCCGTCGCCGGTGACGACCCGGTCTTCATGCTCACCGCGCCGATTCCGGCCACGAAGAAGGTCCTCGCCAAGTCCGGCCTGAACATCGACGACATCGACGCCTACGAGGTCAACGAGGCCTTCGCGCCCGTGCCGCTTGCGTGGGCGCACGAGTTCGGCGCCGACCCGGCCAAACTCAACCCGTGGGGCGGCGCGATCTCGCTCGGCCATGCGCTCGGCTCGTCGGGCACCCGCCTGCTGAGCACCCTCGTCAACCACCTCGAAGCCACGGGTGGTCGTTACGGACTCCAGACGATGTGTGAGGGCGCGGGCATGGCCAACGCCACCATCATCGAACGTATCTGAACTGCAACAACTCTCGAAAGGATTCTCAATGATCGTCAACGACAGCGTTGCCGTCGTCACCGGAGGCGCTTCGGGCCTCGGTCTTGCCACCACCAAGGCGCTGATCGACGACGGAGCCACCGTCGTCATCATCGACCTCCCCTCTTCCAACGGTGAGGCCGTCGCCAAGGAACTCGGCGACCGTGCGCGCTTCGCGCCGGCCGACGTCACCGACGAGGCAGCAGTCGTCGCGGCTCTCGATCTCGCCGAGTCGCTCGGACCGCTGCGTGTCGCGGTGAACTGCGCAGGCATCGGCAACGCGGTCAAGACCGTCAGCAAGAAGGGCGCGTTTCCGCTCGACGGCTTCAAGAAGGTCATCGATGTGAACCTGATCGGCACGTTCAACGTGATCCGATTGGCCGCCGAGCGCATCTCGAAGACCGAACCGGTCGACGGCGAGCGCGGCGTCATCATCAACACCGCTTCGGTCGCAGCCTTCGACGGCCAGATCGGGCAGGCCGCCTACTCCGCATCCAAGGGCGGCGTCGTCGGTATGACCCTGCCGATCGCACGCGACCTCGCGTCGCTGCTCATCCGCGTCGTGACCATCGCTCCGGGCCTGTTCAAGACCCCGTTGCTCGGCTCGCTCCCGGAAGAGGCCCAGGCTTCGCTCGGCCAGCAGGTTCCTCACCCCGCGCGTCTGGGTGACCCCGCCGAGTACGGCGCTCTGGCCGCACACATCGTCTCGAACCCGATGCTCAACGGCGAGGTCATCCGCCTCGACGGCGCTATCCGCATGGCACCGCGCTAGGCACGCAGCACACACGAGTGAGAGGAGGGGGTCGATGACCGCGCAGCCCGAGACCGGGTTCACCGATTGGCGGGTCTTCGAGCCGTTGCGGTACGACCCCATCCTCGAACACGCGCTGGAAGCTTTCAGCGAGAACGGCTTCCACGGGACAACCGTGCGCGACCTGGCCCGCCGGGTCGGTGTGACGGTGCCCGCGTTGTACTACCACCACGAGAACAAGGAAGCCGTTCTCGTCACCCTGCTCGACGCTGCCGTCCTCGACCTCATCGACCGTGTCCTGGCCGCGGTCGCGGACGGCGGCGCGGACCCGGCCGCCCGGTTCGCCAATGCCGTCGAGGCGATCGTTCTGAACATGACTTACCGGGCGAAGCGTTCCGGTCTCGATTCCGAGCTGCGGCACGTCTCCTTCGAGAACCGCCGCACCTATGCCGCTACGCGCAAACGACTCGAACTCATCATGCTCGACCTCGTCCGTGACGGTACCGAGGCGAGAGTATTCGACGTCGACGATGCGGAGGAGACCGTGCGGGCCATGCTCGGCATGCTCCAGTCCATCGCCCGCTGGTACCAGATCGACGGCCCACTCACCCCGGCGCAGGTCGCGGACCGCTACATCGTGATCGCACTACGCATCGTGGGCTACCACACCACTATCTGAACGTCTCACTGCGAGGAGATCTTTCGTGCTGTCCACAGCCTTCACCGAAACCTTCGGAGTTCGTCACCCCATCGTGCAGGGCGGAATGCAGTGGGTCGGCCGCGCCGAACTGGTCGCCGCCGTCGCCAACGCCGGTGCACTCGGCATGATCACGGCGCTCACCCAGCCCACCCCCGAGGATCTCGAGAAGGAGATCGCCCGCACTCGCGAGCTCACCGACCAGCCCTTCGGTGTCAACCTGACGATCCTGCCCTCCATCACGCCGCCGCCCTACGACGAATACCGCCAGGTCATCATCGACTCCGGTATCAAGATCGTCGAGACCGCGGGATCCAACCCCGCGCCGCACCTCCCCGATTTCCACGCCGCCGGGATCAAGGTGCTGCACAAGTGCACCAGCGTCCGCCACGCCGTCAAGGCGCAGGACGTCGGTGTCGACGGCATCAGCATCGACGGCTTCGAATGCGCGGGCCACCCGGGCGAGGACGACATCCCCGGACTCGTCCTCATCGCCGCGGCAGCGGAGCAGATCACCATCCCCATGATCGCCTCGGGAGGCTTCGGTGACGGTCGCGGTCTCGTCGCCGCACTCGCGCTCGGTGCCGACGGCATCAACATGGGCACCCGTTTCATGTGCACGGTCGAATCGCCGATCCACCAGAAGATCAAGGAAGCGATCGTCGAGGCCAAGGAAACCGACACCGAGCTGATCTTCCGGCCGCTGCGCAACACCGCCCGCGTGGCGAGCAACACCGTCAGCCGCGAGGTCGTCGAGATCCTCGATCGCGGAGGGCAGTTCGAAGACGTCCGTGAACTGGTCGCCGGTGCGCGTGGGCGTCTCGTGTACGAGAACGGTGACCCGGAGGCCGGTATCTGGACCGTCGGCACCGTCCAGGGCATCATCCACGACATTCCCACCGCAGGTGAACTCGTCGAACGCATCGTCGCCGACGCAGAAGCCCTGATCTCCGAGCGTCTCGCGGGCCTGATCGACCGCGTAAACGCCTGATACACGCTTATTGCCAGGAGAATTCATGAAGCGTACCCATTTCGAAGGTGATCACGAGGCGTACCGGGAAACGGTGCGTGAGTTCTACGCTCGCGAGGTCGAACCGAACTACGAGCGCTGGGAAGAGGAACGGCTCATCGAGCGGTCCGTGTACCTGGCCGCAGGCAAGGCAGGGATCCTCGGCCTCGGGGTACCCGAGGAATTCGGCGGGTCCGGTGTCACCGACTACCGGTTCCGTCAGATCGTCCAGGAGGAGACGGCCCGCACGAACACCACATCGTTCGGCGCGACCCTCGCCCTGCAGGACGACATCGCCATTCCGTACCTGCTGCACCTGGGCACCGAGGAGCAGAAGGCCCGCTGGCTGCCCCGCATGGCCTCCGGCGAGATCATCGGCGCCATCGCAATGACCGAACCGGGCGCGGGCTCCGACCTGCAGGGCGTCAAGACCACCGCTGTTCGCGACGGCGACGAGTGGGTCATCAATGGCCAGAAGACCTTCATCACCAACGGGATCCACGCCGACCTGGTCATCGTGGTGTGCCGCACCGACCCGAGTGCCGGGTCGAAGGGATTCTCGCTCATCGTCGTCGAGCGCGACGCTCCCGGCTTCAGTCGCGGACGCAAGCTCGACAAGGTCGGTCTTGCCGCGCAGGACACCGCCGAGTTGGTGTTCGAGGATGCGCGCGTGCCCGCCGAGAATCTGCTCGGCACCGAAGGGCGCGGCTTCGTCCACCTCATGGAGAATCTGCCGCTCGAGCGGATCGGTATCGCCGTCAGCGCCATCACGTCGGCGCGTGCGGCCTACGAGTGGAGCAAGCAGTACGTGTTCGAGCGCAAGGCGTTCGGCAAGCCGATCGGCGATCTGCAGAACACCCGCTTCGTGCTCGCCGAGATGCTCACAGAGATCGAGGTGACCGAATCTCACATCGACCGCTGCATTCTCGCGCTCAACGCAGGGGAACTGACAGCGGTCGATGCGTCGAAGGCGAAGTGGTGGGCCAGTGAGCTGCAGAAGCGTGTCGTCGACCGGGGCGTGCAGCTGCACGGTGGCTACGGCTTCATGATGGAGTACGCGATCGGTCGCGCGTATCGGGATGCACGCATCCAGACCATCTACGGCGGCACCACGGAGGTCATGAAGGAAATCATCGGCCGCGATATCGCCGCCGAGTTCAAGTAAGCGAGTTGCGCATGGGGAGCGGCATGTTCGATCTGACGGGTAGACGCGCACTGGTAACCGGTGGATCGGCCGGCCTCGGGCTCGGTATGGCGCGCGGACTCGCGCGCGCCGGCGCCGATGTCGCCCTCTGGGGCCGTAGCGCAGACAAGCTCGCTGCTGCGGCGACCGATCTCGGGGATTTCGGCACGAAGGTCGTCACCCGGTCGGTCGACGTAGCAGACGAGCAGGCGGTGATCGACGGTGTCGCCGACACCGCCGCTGCTCTCGGTGGGCTCGACATCGTCGTCGTCAATGCCGGTATCACGGGGCCGCTGCAGAAGTTCCCCGAATCGTCGACGGAGCAGTATCGGAAAGTGGTGGCGACCAACCTCGATGGTGCGTACTTCACGATGCGTGAGGCGTCGAAGGTCCTCGTCGCGCAGGGCACCGGCGGGTCGATGATCGTGACGTCGAGTCTCGGTGCACTCCAGGGGGCCGGTCGCAACCAGGCGTACGGTGCGACAAAGGCCGCGGTGCTCGCGATGGCCAATGGATGCGCTGTCGAGTTCGCGCGGTTCGGCATCCGGGTGAACAGTGTCCTGCCGGGCTGGATCGCCACCGATCTCACCGGGCAGTTGCAGGAATCCGAAGTCTTCAACAGCAACGTGATCTCACGGGTTCCGCTCGGCCGATGGGGTACGCCCGAGGACTTCGAAGGCATTGCCGTCTACCTGGCGAGCGATGCGTCGCGATTCCAGACCGGAAGCACGACCCTCATCGACGGCGGATACAGCATGTTCTGAGGTTCTGCTTCGTTCGGGTCCGGCCTATTGCGCGGCCAGGAGCGATCGGGAAATGTAGAGCAGGAAAATCGTATTCTACGAAAGGGAGAACATGGCGCTCACCGCACTGCTGGAGCTCGAGTTCAAGGCCGACGCGCTGGACGATGCGAAGAAGGTCATGACGCGAGTCCTCGACGAGACCCGGGCCTTCGACGGTTGCGTCGGTATCGAGATCCTGGTGGACCAGAAGAACGAGGCTCGCTGGGTCGTCGTCGAGAAGTGGCAGTCGCGGGAGCACGACACCGCGTACCGCAAGTTCCGTGCGGGCGAAGGCGCGATCACCGATCTCGGGCCGCTGCTCGCAGGGGCGCCGAAGCTCACCCATTTCGACGAACTCTGACCGTCGCCAGAAAGCCGGGCGGGACGCGCACACGAGCGCGTCCCGCCCGGCTTTTCGTCCGCCGGGTTCGGTCAAGCCGGGGCGGACAGTTATGGTGAAGGTCGGAAGTGCCGGACCGACCGCACTTCGCTGTGAGATCGAGCGTGGAGGTAATCGGGCATGTTTGAACTGATCGGCATGATCATCGTGGTCGCGTGTGTTGCCGTCGTGGTCGCCTGCTGCCTGATCCTGCTCGTGGCGTCGACCATCGGCCCCCACTTCCTGCTTGCCTCGGACAAGAAGAACGCCGAGGTCGAGCGGAATACGCCCGCCCGCGTCTGACCCCGCCCCACCGAGCAGGAGTCCGACCGAGCAAGAGTTCGAGCGCCTACCCCCAGCCCAGCTGGTGGAGGCGCTCCTCTTCGATTCCGAAATAATGCGCGATCTCGTGCACGACCGTCACCGCGACTTCGTGCACCACATCGTCGTCGGTGTCGCAGATGTCGAGGATCGCGTCGCGGTAGATCGTGATCGTGTCGGGTAGCGACCCGGCGTAGTGGCTGTCGCGTTCGGTCAGCGCGATCCCCTGGTAGAGACCGAGCAGGTCCGGCTCGTCCTCGTGTCGCGGCTCGACGAGCACCACCACGTTGTCGATTGCCCGTGTGAGTTCCGCGGGAATCTCGTCGAGAGCGTCGGAGACAAGTCCGTCGAAGCGCTCATCGCTCATCTTCACCATCGGGTCAGGCCCCCGGCAGGGGAGCCGCACCGGGTAGCGGCGTGGGAAGCGACCTGCCCTCGGGCTGCGCAGGCGGCGGAATCGGCGGCTGCCCGTCGATCAGGATGTCGCCCTTCGCGCTGCCCGTGATGGAAGCGAATCCCCCGCCCTCGACCTGCTTACCGACAGAGCAGTTGACCTTGCGGCTGCCCGCCAGCCAGCTGTCGAAGTTCAAGTTGTCCCAGAACAGCGTCAGCGTCTTGTTCCGCAGCGCCTCCGGGTCGCCCAGGTACTCGTTCACTCGCTCCGTGCAGGTCTGCTCGAGGTAGGCATCCTGGTCTTCGACGCTCGGCAGTCCGCCCGGAAAATTCTCGGCCAGGTTCACCGTCGCAACTACTTCGAAGGCGTGCGGCTTCGCGCAATCGACGGGATCGGCCGGGACCCCGTTGTTGATGCCGATGCACAGGCCGACGTCCCACGCGCGGGACTGGTCCTGGTCGGCGACCCTGCCCTCGATGGGCAGCAGGTTGCCGGTGGTCGACGAGAACTGCAGCCCGCAGCGCAGCGTCCGTTCGCCGGCAGCCCACCCCGCTTCGCCGGGATTGATCAGCCCGATGCT
The DNA here is from genome assembly GCF_023015605.1 of Rhodococcus sp. F64268. Lineage (NCBI taxonomy): Bacteria > Bacillati > Actinomycetota > Actinomycetes > Mycobacteriales > Nocardiaceae > Rhodococcus > Rhodococcus sp. F64268. Next base: position 121,506 of record NZ_JALKAI010000004.1, on the reverse strand, counting down.
GAACTTGCCGTGCGGATCGAAGCGTCCGCCCAGGTAGTCCATCGCCGCAGGTGCGCACTGCTCGTCGCGGAGCTCGGTGAACCGCATGACCGATGGGAAACGTGAACCCGGTCCCCATTCCGCCCCGGGGAACACGCTCAGGTCGATGTCCTCGACCACCTCGAACAGGTGGGTCTGCTCGCAATCCACCTTCGTGAGGTCGCTCGCATCGAGCGCCGTCCAGGTCAGGCAGTCTCCGCTGGTGGCGGTGCCGAACGCGTCACCGGCGACGGCGCCGGTCGACGGGGACGCACCGCTGTTGTTTCCGTCGACGGTATCGGCGCCTTGGAAACCCGCGACGACGAACGTCGCGATCGCGGCGAGGACCGCGCCCGCAGCTACGAACACCAACGCGCGTCGCGTCAGCTTTGCTGACGGCGGACGCCGTACCGGCTTCTTCTTCTTGTCTTCGGCCATCACCTCCCATCATGCCCTGGCCCGGTCCGTACAGGTAACGTCGGTTCATGGCCGACGACCAGATCGATCCCCGCATCCAGGAGATCGCGCAGCGTTGCTTCGATGCTGCGCGCGCAGGCGACAGCGAGACCTTGGCGACGTATATCGAGGCGGGTGTCCCCGCGAACCTGACGAACGGGGCCGGTGACACCCTCGTGATGCTCGCCTCCTACCGCGGGAACGCCGCTGCGGTGCGCGTTCTCGTCGACCACGGCGCGGATGTGAACCGGGCGAACGACCGCGGTCAGACTCCGCTCGCGGGCGCGGTGTTCAAGGGCGAGGAGGAGGTCGTGCGGATCCTCACAGAGGCGGGCGCCGATCCGATGGGCGGGCAGCCCACCGCGGTGGATGCGGCGAAGATGTTCGGGCGCGAAGACTACCTGCAGCTCTGGCAGAGGTAGGCTTCACCTTCGTGATCGACCTCAAGTTCCTCCGCGAGAATCCCGACACCGTTCGCGCCTCGCAGCGCACCCGAGGCGAGGATCCCGGCCTCGTCGATGCGCTGCTCGATGCGGATGCCTCCCGTCGCGCCGCTGTGCTGGCGGGTGACAACGCCCGTGCCGAGCAGAAGGCGCTCGGAAAGAAGGTCGGCAAGGCATCCCCGGAGGAACGGCCCGCACTGCTCGACGGCGCGAAGGAACTCGCGGCCCAGGTGAAGACGCTCGAAGCCGAGCAGAACGCCGCGCAGGAAGCGCTCGAGCGGGCGCACATGGCGATCTCCAACGTCGTCCAGGAGGGTGCTCCGGCCGGCGGTGAGGACGATTTCGTCACCCTGGAGACGGTCGGTGACCTGCCGACGTTCGACTTCGAGCCGAAGGATCACCTCACGCTCGGTGAGTCGCTGGGCCTGATCGACATGGAACGCGGCGCCAAGGTCTCCGGTGCGCGCTTCTACTTCCTCACCGGCTACGGTGCGCTCCTGCAGCTCGGTCTGCTCCAGCTCGCTGCGCAGAAGGCCACGGCCAACGGTTTCACCATGATGATCCCGCCGGTGCTGGTGCGCCCCGAGATCATGCGGGGCACCGGCTTCCTCGGGCAGCACGCCGACGAGGTGTACCACCTCGAGGACGACGACCTGTATCTGGTCGGTACCTCCGAGGTGCCGCTTGCGGGGTACCACTCGGGCGAGATCCTGGACCTGTCCGCAGGCCCGAAGCGGTACGCCGGGTGGTCGTCGTGCTTCCGCCGCGAGGCAGGCAGCTACGGCAAGGACACCCGCGGGATCATCCGCGTGCACCAGTTCGACAAGGTCGAGATGTTCGTCTACTGCAAGCCCGAGGACGCGACGGAAGAGCACCAGCGGTTGCTGACGTGGGAACGCGAGATGCTCGCCGCGATCGACGTGCCGTACCGGGTCATCGACGTCGCAGGCGGCGACCTCGGATCCTCGGCAGCCCGTAAGTTCGACTGCGAGGCATGGGTTCCCACTCAGGAGCGGTACCGCGAACTGACGTCGACGTCGAACTGCACCACATTCCAGGCCCGTCGACTCGGTGTCCGCTATCGCGACGAGAACGGCAAGCCGCAGACCGCCGCGACGCTCAACGGAACGCTGGCCACGACACGCTGGCTCGTCGCGCTCCTCGAGAACCATCAGCAGGCCGACGGCACCGTCAAGGTTCCACCGGCATTGGTTCCGTTCGTCGGACGAGAGGTCCTGGAGCCCGTCGGATAGCGGGTCAGCTCAGGATCAGGCACGACGTGGAGCCGGTCGCGACCAGCCGCCCCTGATCGTCGCGCGCTTCGCCGCGCGCAGTCGCGGTGCGGCGCCCCGCGTGTTCGCAGAATCCGTGCACACGGAGGACATGGCCGGGCTGCACTCCTCGCAGGTAGCGCACCTGCAGATCGAGGGTCGTGTATCCGACGCCCGCATCGAGCGTGCTCGACACCGCGAAACCCATCGCCGTGTCGAACAGGGTTGCGAGGACTCCGCCGTGCACGCTGCCCACCGCGTTCGCATGGAACTCCTGCACCTCGAGGGTGATCTCGACGAACCCCTCCCGCGCGTCGGTGACGGTGAAGCCGAGCGTCCGGGATGTCGGGTGATGGGGAATGCTGCCGTCGATGAGACCGCGCAGGAAGTCGAGTCCCTGCATGTCGCGGTTGGCGGCCGATGTAGGCGCCGGATCGTCCCAGGTGTAGGTGCGTTGCCGGTTCTGTTCGTTGTCCTCGCTCACAACTGACGACGGTATCGGACAGTCACGTCGCTCGTGACACGCGCGAGATCGGGTGTCATGCTGGAGCCATGCGCCGACGATGTTGATTCGACCGTTCGACTTCCCTGTCCGCCCGGGCGGTCGCCTACTCGGCCACCCGCGAGCTCGTGCCGCTCTACGGTCTGTACGCGTTACTTTTCGAAGACCACGGGCTGAGTACTGGCAGCATCTCGTTGCTGTTCGTGTTGTGGTCCCTCGTCGCGTTCGTGTCGGAGGTTCCGTCGGGCGCGTGGGCGGATACGGTGTCGCGCCGGGGTCTGCTGTTCGGCAGCGGCGTTCTGTTCACCGCGACCTTCACGATCTGGATGATCTGGCCCACCGTCTGGGGTTTCGCGCTGGGTTTCGTGCTGTGGGGGATCAGTGAATCCCTGAAATCGGGCACATTCGAGGCGCTCCTCTACGACGAACTCGCGGCGCTCGGCGCGGAACACCGATACGCAACGGTCTCGGGTTACGCGAATGCAGGCGAGATGGTGTGCGCGTTCGTCGCGATCCTGTCGGCGGCACCCCTGTTCGGACTGGGCGGCTACGCACTCGTCGGATGGTTGTCCGTGGCGCTCACCGTCGCGAACGGGCTGCTGGTCCTGACATTGCCGTCCACACCTCGGGTGAGGGACACCGACGATGCCGGCGGCGGCCCGGTGCTCAGCCGTTATGTGTCGGCGCTGCGCGAGGGCACGTCCGAGGTCCGCACCGACAAGGTGGTGCGCCGCGCGGTGCTGCTCGCCGCCGCTCTGCTCGCCGGTCTTGCGTTCGACGAATACTTCGGCCTGCTCGCTCGGGAAGGCGGCGCGCCCACCGAGCAGGTGCCGGTTCTGGTGGCGCTCACGGTGATCGGCCAGGTGGTCGGTGCCGCGACCGCGGGCCGGACCGCTTCGATGAGCGGCCGGGTGATGGGCGGGGTGGTGATCGCGGGGGCAGTTCTCCTCGCCGCCGGTGCGCTCGCCGGTGGTGTCGGCGGCTTCATCGCGATCGGGCTCGGGTACGGCGCAATCCACAACACCGCCATCGTTGCCGAGGCCAGGTTGCAGGACACGATGTCGGGGCGCACTCGCGCGACCGTCACCTCGGTCGTGGGGCTGACGAGCGAGGTGATGTCGGTCGGTGTGTTCGCGTGGTTCGCGGTGGGCTCGGCATGGATTCCGCTGTCTGCGCTTGTGGTGTCGACGGTATTGCCGCTACTCGTGGTAGGTATCACTGCCGTCCGATGGCTGCCCGACCGGGGCTCCTCAGCAGCTTCTTAACCGGAGGCTCTAGCCTCGACGCACATGCGTGCACGTCTGCTCACCATGATCACCGCAGTTTCCGGGCTGGCCCTTGTCGGCGCCGGCTCGACCTTCGCCTACCTCGATTCGCCGGAGGCCACCGTCACCGTCGCCGAACAGGAGACGGGCGGCACCGGAGTCGACGACGCCCGCAGTACGTTGCAACAGGCGAGTCTCCCGCTGTCGATCCTCGACGGTGGCGTCGGCCAGCTCACCGACGGCAGCCGCCAACTCGACGATGGCGCACAGCAACTCGCCGACGGACTCGGCCAGGCCAGGGCGGGAGGAGAGCAGCTCGCGGGCGGACTCGACCAGCTGGAGGGCGGCGTCGGTCTGCTCGGCGACGGCGCCTCCCAGATCAGCGGAGGGGTCGACGAGGTGGTCACCCGGCTCACCGGATTCGGTGAGATGCAGGGCAGTGTCACCACGCAGCTGACGAGCGTCGCCGACACACTCGATCTGTCCGGTGACCCCGTGTCGAGCTCGGCGTCGGCGGAGATCAGAGGGCTGGTCGGTATGTTGAACACCCAGGGTCTGGGACCCGAGACGATGGACCAGCTGGGGCAGCTGCGCAGCGGCGCGCAGCAACTCGCCTACGAACTGACCGACCCGAACGCACAGTTCGTCGCCGGTATGACGCAGGCCGCAGACGGATCGCGGCAGCTGCGCGACGGCCTGATCCTGCTGGACGACGGTGGCAGGCAACTGACCGACGGCACCGGCCAGCTCGTGGCGGGTGTCGGACCGGTGAGCAACGTCGTGCAGAGCATCTCGGGCAATGTCCGGGACGCGACGGAGGCACTGCCGCAGTCCGGTGACGCGCAGGCCGCCGCACCCACCGTGGAAGCCGGGGACCGTCAGTGGTGGCCGTTCGCGCTGATCGCAGGCGGCGCGGTGCTGTTGCTCGTGCCGGCGTTCGCACCGCGCCCCGCGGTCACACCGATTCCGAGCGCCCCGACTGTGTGACCCGCAATTCTGTGATCAGGACGGGCAGCCGCTCGCGCCACTGAACCCAGTCGTGACCACCCGCGAAGGTCCCCGAACGAATCGGGTGCCCGGCCGCGGCCAGTCGATCGGCGGCGCCGGCGACCTCGTCGAGCATCATCCACTCGAGTGAACCCACCTCGCTGAGGATGGGCACGTCGCCGCCAATGTCGGCCTTCGCGAGCGTCGGAACATCGTGCCCCTGCTCGTCGTGCCACCACATCGACGGTGACAGGCAGGCTGCGCCGCGCACGGCATCGGGCCGGGTCAACGCGAAGAACATCGACGCGAGTCCGCCGTACGAGCAGCCGCCCACCGTCACGGGCTCGCCCGCGTATGCGAGGAGGTCGTCGCGGAAGCGCGGGTTGGCGGTCAGGTCCGACGCCCGCACATTACGTTCCTGACCGTCGGCGCTCACGTGGTCGACGACGAGCACCCGTGCAGGGGCGTGCTCGGGATCGTCGAACGCGGCGAGCACCCGGTGACGGCGGACCTCGTCGCCGTCGAACAACACGACGGTGCCGTGACCCGGTACGGGCGGCACGTAGGTGCCGACGCGACGCGGAGTGCCGTCGAGCTCCACCGTTTCGGTCGTGAGGATGCCTTCCGGGAGTGCGCCCGTCCGGAGTCGCTGTGGCTCGGCGTCGGGGGCAGCTCCTTCGAACGATCCGATGGCGCCCCGGCGGAAGTCGATCCACCACTGACGCTGATTCGCGTCGCCGTCCGGAACCGTCAGTGGGGCGTTCGACGGAATGAATGTGTACGCGCCGCGCCACCCGGCCGGAACCCGAACGGACAGGATCCACAACCCCGAGTCCGTGTCTCGGAGCATGCTTCCGGCATCGATCCGGCTCCGGTCGGTGACGCAGTTTACGTCGAGGAACACCGCGGTCGTCGAGGGTGGCAATGCGGCGTCACCCACTGCGAACGTCGCAATCCAGTCGGTGCCGTCGGAGGTGAAGACCACGGTTCGGTCACCCTGCAGCGCATCGCGGACGGCACTCGGAGTGGGGACGGAACGATCGGGGGCCGGTCGTCGCTTCCTCGGCGAGGGCGCGGAAACCGGCATCAGAGTTTGCTGCTGCGCAGCTCGTGACCCTTGGACGTCTTGCAGCGACCCGAGTCGAGATCCCACTGCCAGCCGTGGAGATTGCAGGTGAGGGTGGTGCCGTCGACCACACCGAACTTCGACAGATCTGCCTTCAGATGCGGGCAGCGACGCTGAATCTCGTAGCCGCCCAGCTCGATCGACGCCGTGTCGTCGTGCGCCTCGGCGAACCAGCCGTCCGCGTAGGCGATCCGCTCATCGGTGAGGCACTTGAAGAACGTGTACAGGAACTCGTTGTACCCGCCGATGCGCCACGCCGTGAAGCGGGTGGACAGGAAGATCGTGTTGACCCAATCGGGTTCGTCGTCGCGCAGGACCGTCCGCACCAGCTCCGGTGCGATGCGGAACCCGTAGCGGTACTTGCCTTCTCCCTCGATGGGCTCGCGCACGGCCCGCTTCGGGAAATCCAGTACGACGGTCTCGGCGTCGTCGCCCGAACCCATGACCAGACCGACGGGGTAACCGATACCGTCGCAGATCAGATCGGACTGCGCCATGATCGGCTCGAACTTCGCCTTCAACGCAGGCAGCAACGGCTCACCCTCGGCGGGAGCCCACGTCGCCTTCTCCGCCGCGATGATCGGCGCGAACCGCTTCGCCATGTCCTCGATGTAGGCGGCCTTGTTGGTGAAGATCGCATCGACCTGCTCGTCCGGGATCGGATGCGTGAGGGTCATCTGATCCTTGCCGACCAGATCCACCGTCGATCCCGGGATCATGAGCAGGCCGCCGTCGCGCCCGTGGATGCGCAGTTGTTCGAGGAACACGTGCTGGTCGGGGAAGATGTTCCCCTCGTCGCCGTGGTCGTCGTTGAGGTCGCGCAGATCGTCGTCGAGGAACACCGGCGGCCCTGCGGACGGCACGATCCAGGTGGCTCCGACCTGCTCGATGTAGCTGCGGCAACGGTCCATGCCACGTTGACGCTTCTGCTTGCCGAAATTGGCCTTGGTCTTCTTCGGGATGTCGTAGACCATCGGGTACCAGATGGCACCCGAATACTGCAGCAGATGGATGTCGATGTGGCCGAACGCCTCGTGCATCGGATCCATGTCGATCGGCCGCGCGTCGTTCATGTTGAACACGGTGGTCGAGCCGTCGGAGACGACCAGACCCGAGTCACCGATCGGCCCGTCGGCGGGTGCACGCAACGCGATGATCATGATGTCGAGCTCGCCCGGCCCGACGGGGGCCTGCGGAGCGACATCGATACCGGCAGCGGAGATCCGATGCTTCACGGAGTCGGTGGTCTCGAAGAATTTGGTGAAGCCCAGTGCCTCGAGTTCACGCCGCAGATCCGGCACCGGGTAGTCCGGCAGCAGCACCGTCGCATCCTTGTCGACGTACTTGCTCAGCGTGCCCGGATCGAAGTGATCCTTGTGCAGGTGCGACACGTACAGGTAGTCGACGTTGCCGAGCTCTTCCCAATCGAGCCCGGTGTTGTCGGGAAACGGCACCCATGACGCGAAGTACGCGGGGTTGATCCAGGGGTCGCACAGGATGGACCCGGCCTCTGTCCGGATATGGAACCCTGCGTGTCCGACGCTGGTGATCTGCACTGCGTTGCCTCCTGACGAAGCTGGCCGACGTGGTCTCCAGGGTAGGCGGAGCCGATCAGTCCACTGCGCCCAGGCAGTATCCGTTCGAGGCGATTGTGACGTAGACAACCAGGTCACGAGCGGTTCCGTCCTCGACGACCGGGATGGACACCGTCCCGTACACGTCGTCGATAGGAGCGAAGGTCGCCGAATCCGCGTCGAAGGTCGTCACGCCGTCGAGGGTGTCCGGATCGGTCGACAACGGTGGCACGCCCGGGTTTCCGGTGCCCCACGGATCCCAGATTCCCATTCCGGGGCAGATCAGCGGGTAGTCGTCCTCGGTGTCTTCCGGGGCCACCGGATCGCCCGTGGTGCGTCCGAGGAACCGCTCCACCGCGTAGACGGCGTCGTCCTCGGTGTAGATGTCGGCGTCGCCGGTCGGGTGGACGTAGGGGCAGGCGTAGCCGGAAGAGATCTCACTGCGCAGCACCGATACGTCGGTGCCGTCCGCGGACCACGTCACCGTGAACTGGCCGTCGAGTCCGGGCTGTTGCACCGCGGCGCTGATCGCGTCGACGTCGGCGTACATCTCCTCGGCCCGTTCGGTCGCGATCGTCCAGCACTTACCGGTCACGTCGTTGCCCGCCAGCAGATCATTCGTCCACGCCTGCAGTGCCGCGCCGGCTGCGGCGTTGCCGGGTACGTCGCCGACCGTGACCGCAGACGGGGCGGCCTCTGTCGGTGCAGCCGCGGCGGCCGTCCCGTCATCTGCGTCGTTCCCGGTGCCCGACGAGGACACTTCGGGTGGTTGGGGGGTCTCGGTGGGGATGCCGGACTGCCCGTCGCCGGCGCATCCCGTCGCGGTCAGGGCCAGTGCGACAGCCGCGCCTGCGACGACGAACAGATGGGATTTTCTGGTGGTGCTGGTCAATACTCTCGCCCCTGATGTCGATCGCGGTCGGTCCGATGCGGTGGACCCGGCTACGCTAACCGACGTGGAACCCTTCTACCGGACCATCATCGGCGTGGCACGCACACTGTTCGCGGCGCAAGGCCTGAAATTCACGATCTCCGGGGCAGAGCACATCCCGGCGACCGGGGGTGCGGTCATCGCGATGAATCACACGGGCTACATGGACTTCACCTACGCGGGCATTCCCGCGCGCGAAACCAAGCGGTACATCCGGTTCATGGCGAAGAAGGAAGTCTTCGACAACAAAATCTCCGGGCCGATGATGCGCGCCATGAAGCACATCCCCGTCGACCGCGGCGATGCGGGCGATTCATATCGGCTTGCGGTCGAGGCACTTCGCAGGGGCGATCTCGTCGGTGTGTTCCCCGAGGAGACCATCAGCCGCAGCTTCGAGCTCAAGGAGTTCAGGTCCGGCGCAGCAAGGATGGCACTCGAAGCCGGTGTGCCCGTCATACCGATGGTGCTGTGGGGGTCGCAGCGGGTGTGGACCAAGGGCCACCCCAAGCGACTCGGCCGGACGAACACCCCCATCACCATCATCGTCGGGGATCCGATCGAACCGTTCGAGCCTGCCGCCGAGATGACTGCGAAGCTGCGCGCCACCATGGACCGGATGTTGAAGCAAGCGCAGCAGGACTATCGCCACGAGCCGGGTGCCTACTGGGTACCTGCGCGGCTCGGTGGATCGGCTCCGACACCGGAGGAAGCGAACGCCGACGACGCGCGTGTCGCGGCGGAACGTCGTGCCCGCAAGGAAGCAGAGCGCGCACGGCGCGAGGGCCGCGACGGCAGTGGGAGAGAGCCGGGCGCGACCGGAAACCCGCCTTCGGCACAATGACGGAGTGAGCACTCAGCGTCCGAGTCTTGTCGCGTCCGATGTCGACGGAACCCTGATCGACGACACGGAGCGGATTTCCGACCGCACCCGTGCGGCAGTCCACGCCGTGGTCGATTCCGGAACACCGTTCGTTCTTGCGACCGGTCGACCACCGCGATGGATCGCGCCGGTCGTCGACCAGCTTCGGTACGCACCGCTCGCGGTGTGCGCCAACGGCGCTGTCCTCTACGACAGTGCGACCGACCAGGTGCTCAGTGCCGCGGTGCTCACCACAGACGAACTGGGTTGGCTCGCCGAGGTCGCGGAGACGGTTTTTCCGGGGAGCGGTCTGGCGGCGGAAAGGGTGGGGGCCAGCGCGCACGACGCTGCGACACCCCAGTTCGTGAGCTCGCCGGGTTACGAGCATGCGTGGCTGAATCCGGACATCACCGAACTCGCCGAGTACGACGTGATCGCGGCGCCCGCCATCAAACTGCTGATCCGGCTGCCCGGTGCCAGCAGCGCCGCGATGGCCGAAGCGCTCCTGCCGAAACTGCACGGACTCGTCGACCTGACGTTCTCGACGGACAACGGTCTCCTCGAGATCTCCGCTGCGGGGGTGACGAAGGCGTCGGGGTTGCAGGAGGCCGCGCGCCACCTGGGGGTGCCGTTCGATGATCTCGTCGCATTCGGTGACATGCCCAACGACATTCCGATGCTGTCGATCGCACGCCACGGTGTTGCGATGGAGAACGCGCACCCCGAGGCCAAATCGGTCGCAGACGAAGTCACTGCCACCAACGTCGAGGACGGGGTTGCCCGCATCCTCGAACGCTGGTGGCAGTGACTCGTATCCGCCGGTGATCGAAGGTCAGCCTGCAGGCACCGGTTCGGGTGCCGGCGCGGCTTCCGGTGCCGGCGCAGGTTCCGGTGCGACCGGCGCGGCCGCGGGTTCCTGCATCGACTCCTCGTAGGCGTCGTTGTAGGCGCGGAGCACCTTCGTGACGACGCCGGTGACCTCGTTGAAGATCAGCGAACCGAACTCGAAGTCCGACCGCCAACCGTCCGGCACCCGGTACTCGTCGCTGGTGGGCAACCCCAGCTCACCAGCGTCGAGCCCGGACTTCTGCCACGCCTTGTAGATCTCGCCGAGCACCGTCCACACTCCGCCGTTGGGTGAGGAGTAGATGGCGCCGTTGACGAACTGGGCGCTCTCGAATCCGCCCTTCGCGGGGAGGATCGATGTCATGGCCGTGCCCAGACGTCCGGTCTCGCCGCCTTCGGCGATCCACTTCTGGGCCAGCGGGTGATTGTCGGCGAGACGGATCAGTTCCTGCACGAGGTTCTGGACGTTCTCGGCCGATCCGGTTGCCGGTGTCCCGGCATCTGTATCGGGCACTGCACCGCGCGCGGCGGGCGGGTTGTCCGTCGCGAGATCGGTACTGGGGCTCGTGCCCTTCGCGGCGCCAGCGGCGATGTTGCGGATCTTGTCCATCTGGGCGTATCCGCCGTCGCCGGGGCAACTGGTGCTGCCGACGTCGCGGTGCGCGAAGATGATCGGCAGGTCGACGGCCGCGCCACGCGGGTACGGGGTGAACGAGGTGCCCTCGGAGTACATCGTGGTGCGACCCTTGGGATCGAGCCCGGCCTTCGCGAGCCGCCAGCCGAGGAACTTGCCCACGGCGTTGAGGGTCGCCTCGGGCGGTGTCGCCGACGAGAAGTCGCCCATCATGGCGATGCCCATCGTGTTCTCGTTGAAGCCGCCCGCGTGGGCGCCCTGCACGTTGCGGTCGAGCCCTCCTGCACGACCTTCGAAGACCTGGCCGTACTTGTCGACGAGCACGTTGTATCCCACGTCGCACCAGCCGAGCGTCTGCGAGTGGTACGCGTAGATCGCGCGGACGATCTCGGCAGATTCTGCCTTGGAATAGTCGTTGCTTCCCGCGGTGTGGTGCACGGTGGCGCCGCCCAGCGAGTCGTCGTAGGTGGGTTCTTCGCACCGGATCGATTCGTCGGCGCCCCACTGAGCGCGGGAGATGACCTTGAGGCCGGAGTCACCCACCGGGCCCGCGATGTCCTCGAGGGTGGCGTCGGCGGGGCTGGTACCCGGATCGATGAGCACAGCGCTGACGCTGTCGGCGAGGGCCTGGGCCGGGTCCTGGCTGTGCAGCGGGCGAGAGGACGAGGCCGGAACGTAACCGAGCTCGGGCGTGCCCTCTGCGGGTGCCGCGCCGGGAACCGGTGCTTCCGCCGGTGCCGGTGCCTCTGCCGGTGCGGGAGCTTCAGGGGGAGCGGGCGCCGCGGGGGCTGCCGGCGCAGGCCCTTCCTCCGGCGGCGCTTCGGCACCGGCGAGGTTCGGCTCCGGACCCGGTCGCGGCGTCAGCAGGACCTGAACGGCATTGGTCGCACCGACGAAGATCGGCTCGGTGCCCCTACGCGCGTCGTCTGCGGTGTCGTTGCGAGAGGACTCGAGGGGCTCGGTCGCAGCCCACGGACCCCACGTGCCGTCCTCGTTCTGCGCGCGGATCATCGCGTCCGTGTCGGCGATGTCGCTTGCGGTGAGGGCGACGAGGCTGAACGGGGTCTCCTGGGTGAGCTCTTTGACGACCGCTCCCACCCGACCGACCGGCCCGCCTGCCGGATCGGGCGCAGTCGTGATCTCGGGGAGACCTTGGACGATCTCTTTCAGGCTCATGTCGGGCAGGTTGAGCCCGGTCAGCTCTTCGAGCGGAATCACGAGATCGGGGACCGATGCGAGTACGACCTCGGCGATCGTGGGCGCAACCGCTTCGACGGAATCACTGGTCTGACGGATTTCGGTCTGGTCGTTGGTGAAGCCGGACACCGCGAAAGGTGTTGCGACGGCCAGGGCGGCGACGGCACCCAGGACGATCGACGGCTTCGGGCGGCGATGCGGCACTGTTTGCTACTCCCTGTTGCTGTGCGCGGTTCGGACGGTCGATATCACTCGTCGGAATCCAACATCCTCGAGCCCGCTTCGTGCTGGAAGAGGCCGCTGATGAAGGCAACTTGTGATGCCATTGTTGCTGTTGTGACATTTGTTGCGATACCTCGCCACTCTTGTCACACTAGACACAGGAAACCATAACCCTCAACCTGAGCTTGAGCATCGGTCTCGAGATGTCCGATCCGTGAGAGCGGGCGATCACATGGACGACCGTCCGCGTGATCAGCGGAAATGCGAGAACAAGGGAGCGCAGCGCATGGCACGACAGTCGATTCGTCGCAGAGGAAAAATTCGTAGACGGCGTGTCGTCCGGCGTGTCGTCCTCGGCCGACCGCTGCGCAACGGATGGCGCCCGACCGCGACACGTGCCGCTGTGCTCGGCATCGCGCCTGCACTACTTGCAGGAGCGGCCGTCGGCGTTCTCGTCAGTGGCGGCTCGGACGGTCCCGAGGTCCGGCAGGCCGTCTCCGCCGACACACCCTTCACTTTCAGCGGTCAGGGCCACGGCCACGGTCGCGGCATGGGCCAGTGGGGTGCCTACGGCTACGCGCAGGACGGCTGGACGGCCGAGCGCATCGTCGGCCATTACTACGGTGGCACCACCTTGGGCACCGTCCCGGACTCCATGATCGCCGTGCGCCTCATGGGTCTCGACGACCACAGCCTCGACGTCTACTCCGACGCAGGTCTCACCGTCGCGGGCAGGCAGGTCGGCCCAGGGGAGGCCGCCCATCTCACACCGAATGCCGACGGCGGCGCGAACGTCGTGGTCACTGCCGGTTGCAGCGGCGACGTGCTGTGGCAGGGTGCCACAGATATGCCATGGGTCGACCCGGTGGATCTCGGCGAGGACCGTCCCAGGGAGGAACACCTCAAACTCTGCTCGGGCGACACCACCTACCGCGGCGCGATCGGGGTGGTGCTCGAAGGAGACGCCGCACGCACCGTCAATCGCCTGAACGTCGAGGACTACCTCCGCAGCGTCGTTCCCGCCGAGGCGCTGCCCGGCTGGGCCGACACGGGCGGGGCCGAAGCGCTGCGCGCGCAGGCCATCGCCGCTCGCTCGTACGCACTCGCAGAGAAGCGCAATGAGAAGTGGCAGACCTGCGATACGACGAGCTGCCAGGTGTACGGAGGGTCCGGCACGGAGGATCCCCGGACCGATGACGCCATTCGCACCACTCGCGGTCAAGTACTGATGAAGGACGGCGCGGTGGTCCGCAGCGAATTCTCCGCATCGACCGGCGGGTACAGCGCGGGCGGAACGTTCCCTCCGGTCGAGGACCTCGGCGACAGGGTCGCACCCAACCGGCAATGGGCCAAGACGATAACCGCAGGCGAGATCGGCACGGCATTCGGCGTCGGGGAACTCCAGAACATCGAGGTCATCGCCCGCAACAACCTCGGTGACGCGGGAGGTCGCGCTACCCAGGTGCGCGTGATCGGCTCCGACCGGACCATCGAAACCACGGGTGCCGAGGCGCGTGCCAAGCTCGGTCTGCGGTCCGACTGGTTCAGCGTGCAGGAAGGCGCCGAAGCAGCGCTGCCGCCGCCCACACCGGCACCGGAGATCGACACCGAGGTCGGAGCACTACGGTTCGAGACCGGTGACAGCTCGGAGATCCAGGCGAAGTACCTCGAACTCGGCGGGGTCGATGGCCTTCTCGGCTCGCCGGTCGGACCTGAACTGATGCTTCCGGACGAACGCGGCAAGTTCCGGATCTTCACCGGTGGCGCGATCGTCTGGACCCCCGATCTCGGTGCCCAGGTCATCGAGTCGAGCTTCTTGCGTGACTGGTTCCCGAGCACCGGAAGCGCCGAATAACGTAGGCCGTCGAAACGCAGCGCCGGAAGGTCGGCTGCTCGTCCCGGAAATATCGGCTGCTTGACATTGACGCAGCGTCAAGATGCACGCTGGGTATCGAGCAGAACCGAAGGGGCGAACATGCGGCGCGAATGGTCGATCCAGGAGCTTTCCCGGGAGGCCGGCGTCACCAGCCGCACCCTGCGGCACTACGACGACGTCGGGCTGCTCCCACCGAGCCGTACAGGACGGAACGGGATGCGCTTCTACGACTCGGATGCCTTGGTTCGGCTGCAGCGAATCCTGCTGCTGCGCGACCTCGGTCTCGGACTACCCGCGATCCGCGACGCCCTCGACGACCGTCGGGATACGGCAGGTGCACTGCGTACGCATCTGGAGCTGCTCCAACACGAGCGAACCCAACTCGAACGCCGAATCCGGGCGGTTCGCGCGACCCTCGAGAAAACAGAGAATGGAGAAGAGCTCATGGCGACCGAAGTATTCGACGGGTTCGATCACACGCAGTACCGCGACGAGGTGACCGAACGCTGGGGTGCGCAGGCGTACGCCACCGGCGACCGATGGTGGCACGGGATGAGTGAGCGCGAACGCAGCGACTGGAAGTCGCGCGTCGACCGGCTGAACGCAGACTGGGTTGCTGCCGCGCAGGAAGGTCTCGATCCGCACGGAGAACGGGCTCAGGACCTTGCACGCCGTCACGTCGAATGGCTGACCTCCGTGCCCGGTACGCCTGCTCACGGTGCAGACCGGTGCAGTCTGCGCGGCTATGTCCTCGGCCTCGCCGACATGTACGTCGAAGACGAGCGATTCGCCGCGAATTACGGCGGAACCGCAGGCGCCGAGTTCGTGCGCGCCGCACTGCAGTATCACCTCTGATCGCCCTGGTCTTTCGGTCCCGCCGACGGACCGAAAGGGCATGAGCGTGACAAGGTCGTTACCCTGGTTCTCCGTGACTGCTGCATCAGCGCCCCAGCCCTCTCCCGGTGAGTACGACCTGATCGTCGTCGGCTCCGGATTCTTCGGACTGACGATTGCCGAGCGCGCGGCCACGCAGCTCGGGAAGCGGGTCCTCGTGGTCGAACGCCGGCACCATCTCGGTGGCAACGCGTACTCCGAACCCGAACCCGAGACCGGGATCGAGGTCCACAAGTACGGAGCCCACCTGTTCCACACGTCGAATCAGCGTGTGTGGGACTACGTGACTCAGTTCACGGATTTCACCGGGTATCAGCACCGCGTGTTCGCGAAGCACGGCGGTCAGGCCTACCAGTTCCCCATGGGCCTCGGCCTGATCTCCCAGTTCTTCGGGCGCTACTACAGCCCTGACGAAGCGCGGGCCCTGATCAAGGAACAGTCCGCCGAGATCTCGACTGCGGACGCCCAGAACCTCGAGGAGAAGGCGATCTCCTTGATCGGGCGTCCCCTCTACGAGGCATTCATCCGCGACTACACCGCCAAGCAGTGGCAGACCGATCCCAAGGAACTGCCCGCAGGCAACATCACCCGCCTGCCCGTGCGGTACACGTTCGACAACCGCTACTTCAACGACACCTACGAAGGCCTGCCGGTCGATGGCTACACCGCGTGGCTCGAGAACATGGCGAAGGATCCGAAGATCGAGATCCGGCTGAACACCGACTGGTTCGAGGTGCGTGACGACATCCGCGGCGCGAGCCCCGACGCCCCCGTCGTCTACACCGGCCCGCTCGACCGCTACTTCGACTATTCGGAAGGCAAGCTCGGCTGGCGCACCCTGGACTTCGAGACGGAGGTCGTGCCCACCGGTGATTTCCAGGGCACCCCGGTGATGAACTACAACGACGCCGACGTGCCCTTCACGCGTATCCACGAGTTCCGACACTTCCACCCCGAACGCGACACGTACCCGACGGACAAGACCGTCATCATGCGTGAGTTCTCGCGTTTCGCGGAAGACGAGGACGAGCCGTACTACCCGATCAACACATCCGACGACCGCGCGAAGGTCGCCGCCTACCGTGAGCTCGCCAAGAAGGAAGCCGTGGAGAACAAGGTGTTGTTCGGCGGCCGCCTCGGCACCTACCAGTACCTCGACATGCATATGGCCATCGCGAGCGCGCTGACCATGTTCGACAACACGGTGGCGCCGTACTTCGAGTCGGGCGCGCCGATCGCGGGGAATGCCTCATGAGCCAGTCCGCAGCCGTAGAGATCGGATCCGACACGCAGCAGGGAGCACCGCTCGGTAAGGCGCTGCTTCAGCGGATCATCCTGCCGCGACCTGGCGAACCACTCGACGTCCGGACCCTCTACATCGAGGAATCGTCCACCAATGCGCGTCGCGCTCATGCGTCGAGCCGCACCGAGTTGAACATCGGCGCCGAGTCCGAGGTGTCGCTGTGCACCTATTTCAATGCGTTCCCCGCGAGCTACTGGCGTCGCTGGAGCACGCTGAACTCCGTGGTGCTTCGACTCGAGCTCACCGGTCACGGTCGAATCGACATCTACCGCAGCAAGGCGGATTCGAGCCGTATCCACGTGCAGGGCCGTGAGTTCGAGGGAACCGGCGTCGTCCTCGAACTCGAAACCGACCTCGGCCCGTTCGAGGACGGCGGTTGGATCTGGTTCGACGTCACCACCGACACGGACGTCACCGTCCACTCGGCAGGCTGGTTCGCGCCGGTCGAGGCCCCCGGTAAGGCCTCCGTCGCGGTGGGTATTCCCACGTTCAACCGCCCGGCCGATTGTGTCGCGGCGCTGCGTGCGCTGGCGTCCGATCCGCTGGTGATGGATGTCATCGACGCAATGATCATCCCGGATCAGGGCACCAAAAAGGTCCGTGACCAGGACGGTTTCGCCGAGGCAGCAGCGCCGTTCGGCGACCGGCTGGTCATCCACGACCAGGCCAACCTCGGTGGATCCGGTGGCTACAGCCGCATCATGTACGAGGCGCTGAAGACCACCGATGCCCCGTACATCCTGTTCATGGACGACGACATCGAGATCGAACCCGACTCGATCCTGCGTGCACTCGCGTTCTCGCGGTTCGCCAAGTCCCCGACACTCGTCGGAGGGCAGATGCTCAACCTGCAGGAACGCAGCCACCTGCACACGATGGGCGAGGTCGTCGACCGGTCGGTCTTCATGTGGTCGGCCGCGCCGAACGTCGAATACGACCACGACTTCTCCACGAATCCGCTGCGCGATCGCGAGAACTCGAAGCTGCTGCATCGACGCATCGACGTCGATTTCAACGGCTGGTGGATGTGCATGATCCCGCGCGTCGTCGCGGAGGAGATCGGGCAGCCACTGCCGCTGTTCATCAAGTGGGACGACGCCGAGTACGGGCTGCGTGCCCGTGCCGCCGGGTACTCCACTGTGACGATGCCCGGTGCCGCGATCTGGCACATGGCGTGGAGCGACAAGGACGACGCCATCGACTGGCAGGCGTACTTCCACCTGCGCAACCGCCTCGTCGTCGCAGCCCTGCACATGCCGGGCGACGGCAAGGGCATGGTCCTCGACACGATCAAGGCCACCATCAAGCACCTGGTGTGCCTCGAGTACTCGACCGTCGCGATCCAGAACAAGGCCATCGAGGACTTCCTGGCCGGCCCCGAGAACCTCTTCGAGCTCCTTCCCAAGGCACTCGGCGACGTGCATGCGCTGCGGAAGAACTTCTCCGACGCTCGCGTGCTGCCTTCGTCGACCGAACTGCCGCTGCCGTCGGGCGCGGAAGTCGGTGCCGTCGGGCTGCCCGAGGGCAAACTCGCGAAGGTCTCACGACTCGCGAAGGGCGTGCTGCACAGCGTGCGCTCCGAGAACCCCGAGCATCACACCCGACCACAGCTCAACGTGCCCACGATCGACGCACGGTGGTTCCTGCTGTCGCAGGTCGACGGCGTGACGGTGACCACCGCGGACGGGCGAGGCGTCGTCTACCGTAAGCGCGACCGCGCGCAGGCACAGGCGCTGCTGACCGAAGCGCTGCGGTTGCGGCGCGAACTCGCACGACGTTTCCCGGAGCTCAAGCAACGCTACCGGGATGCGGTTCCCGCCCTGACCAGCAAGAAGGAGTGGGAACATGTCTTCGGTATCGAGGGATGACGTCACTGTCCCGTCCGGTGACGGCACCGCCACAGTGACGATCGACCGCGACCGCGCGCCGCTCGAAGTGCGGATGTTGCAGACGGTCCAGGACACCGTCGGCACTGTGCCCGGAGCAACCTCGATCGCCCGCGGCATGTCGCACTTCGGTGAGCATGCGCTCGGCTGGATCGCGATCGGCGCGGCGGGAGCATTGGTGGATCCGAAGCGTCGCGCCCAGTGGGCAGGAGTCGCGGTCGGGGCGGTCGGAGCGCACGCTGCGTCGATCGTCATCAAGCGTGTCGTTCGCCGTAAACGTCCGGACCATCCGTCCGTGCAGGTCAACGTGTCGACGCCGAGTCGACTGAGTTTCCCGTCGTCGCACGCGACGTCCACGACAGCAGCGGCCGTGCTGATGGCGCGCACCACCGGGCTACCCTTTCCGGCGATGCTCGTGCCGCCGATGCTGTTGTCCCGTCTCGTTCTCGGTGTGCACTATCCGACGGACGTCCTGGCCGGTGCTGCGCTCGGGGCGGCGTCCGCTGCTGTGGTGGCGCGGGCAGAGAAGAAGTTTGGAGAGCGATGAGCGAGGAACCGACACCCGTCTCGGAGGCCCCCAAGAGCCTTCCAGCGGCAATCGTCAAGGCGGTGCGCCCACGACAGTGGGTCAAGAACGTGCTGGTGCTCGCGGCCCCGATGGCGGCGGGTTCCGTAACGGAATCTTCCGTGTTGTTGCCGGTCGCACTGGCGTTCGTGGTGTTCTGCATGGCGGCGTCAGGGATCTACCTCGTCAACGATGCGTTGGACGTCGAAGCCGACCGGGAGCACCCGACCAAGCGGTTCCGGCCGATCGCGGCGGGCGTGCTGCCGCTGCGGCTCGCGTACATCCTGGCCGTCGTGCTGCTCGTCGCCTCGATCGCACTGTCGTTCCTTGCGAACTGGCAGCTCGCGGTGGTGATGGCCGTCTATATCGGCATCCAGCTCGCGTACTGTTTCGGTCTCAAGCATCAGGCCGTCCTCGACATCTGCATCGTCTCGTCGGGCTTCTTGATCCGTGCGATCGCCGGCGGTGTGGCCGCCGAGATCCCGCTGTCGCAGTGGTTCCTGCTGATCATGGCGTTCGGATCGCTGTTCATGGCCGCGGGTAAGCGATACGCGGAGCTGCGGCTCGCGACGCGGACGGGTGCGAAGATCCGCAAGTCGCTCGAGTACTACACCGAGACGTACCTGCGGTTCGTGTGGACGCTTGCCGCCACAGCCGTGGTGATCTGCTACGGCCTGTGGGCGTTCGAGCAGGACACGATTGCAGGTTCCAACTGGTACGCGATCTCGATGGTCCCGTTCGTCGTCGCGATCCTGCGGTACGCAGTGGATGTCGACGGTGGAGATGCCGGTGAGCCCGAGGAGATTGCACTGGGCGACCGCGTGTTGCAGTTCCTTGCGGTGGTGTGGATCGTGGTGGTCGGCGGTGCTGTCTACCTCTTCTGACGTCGTGGACGGCGTCGACGACAGCGTGGCGGGCAGACCGAGCACCGATCTGCCCGCCCGGTCGGGTCGCCTCGCGACGGGGGTTTTCGCCTGCGGTGTCGTGATCGCGGCACTGCTGATGTTCTGGGGGGCGTGGGAACGCCGCTGGATCGCCGACGACGGCCTGATCGTGTTGCGCACCGTGCGCAACCTGATGGCGGGCAACGGCCCGGTGTTCAACAGCGGTGAGCGGGTCGAAGCCAATACGTCGACCATCTGGACGTATCTCGTCTACGCGGCAGGAGAGCTGAGCGGAATCCGGCTCGAATACGTGGTGCTCACGATCGCCCTCGTGTTGTCGACGGGTGCGATCGTGCTGGCCATGTTCGCCGCCGCGCGGATGTACCGGTGGCGCCTACGGAACGCCACGGGGACGGTTCTGCTGCTGCCTGCGGGAGTACTCGTCTACATCGCGGTGCCGCCCGCGCGTGACTTCGCGACATCGGGGCTCGAAACCTGCCTGGTGATCTGCTGGATCGCGTTGCTGTGGCTGCTACTCGTGAGGTGGGCGACGCCCGACCCGAAGCACGAGGGCCTGCCGGGGACCACCCAGATCCTCGTCACCGCCTTCATCGCGGGTCTCGGTCCGCTCGTGCGCCCGGAACTTGCCATTCTCGCTGCCGGGGCACTGGCCATGTTGTTCCTCGCCCAGGGGCTGACATGGCGGGTGCGGGTCGCGATGGTTGCGGTCGCGGGACTGGTGCCTCTGACGTATCAGGTCTGGCGGATGGGTTATTACGGTCTGCCGTACCCGAACACGGCCGTGTCCAAGGACGCGGGCGGAGCCAAGTGGTCGCAGGGGTTCGAGTACCTCGGCAATCTCGTCAGTCCGTACCTGCTGTGGTTGCCGGTGCTGTTCCTGGCGGTCGTCGCCGCGGTGGTGTTGTGGACCACGCGGGCCCCGGCCGGTGGCAGTGCTGTGCCGACGGACGCGGGGAGGGACCTTCGGGCGTGGGTAGTGCGTGGTCAGCGGGCGCTGCGGACCCCGACGACGGTCGTGTTCTTCGCGCTCGGGGCCGGCCTGCTGCTGATGCTCTACTCGATGCGGGTGGGTGGCGACTTCATGCACGGTCGCGTGCTGCTTCCGCCGCTGTTCTGTCTGCTGCTTCCCGTTGCCGTCGTACCCCTGCGAGTCCCCGATCGGTCGGCGATCGGCAACAACAAAAACACCCGTATGGCGTGCGGTATGGCGATTCTGTGGATCGGGACGGTGATCTGGGCATTCTTCGCCTCCAACACCACGGGTATGCCCGAGGGCGCGGTCGTGGGCCGCTCCGGCATCGTCGATGAGCGCGCGTTCTACGTGCTCAACACCGGGCATTCGCATCCGATCCTCGCGAGCGATTACCTCGACTATCCCCGCATGCGCGCAATGGTCGAGGCGATCGAGAACACCCCGGACGGCGGGTTGCTGCTGTCGACGGCCTCGTACGACGTGTGGGACGTTGTTCCGCCACCCCTGCCGATCCCGCCGGGTGGTGCCGGGCACACGGTGTACTTCCTGAACCTCGGTATGACGAGCATGAACGTCGGCCTGGATGTGCGGGTCGTGGACCAGATGGGCCTCGCTTATCCGCTCGCGGCCCACACCGAGCGACTCGAGGACGGACGGATCGGGCACGACAAGATCTTGTATCCGGATTGGGTGATCGCGGATACGGGCATGGTGGACGTCCACCCGTGGATGCCCGCCTATCTCGACGAGGACTGGGTTGCCATGGCCCATGTGGCGCTGACGTGCCCGGAAACGCAGGAGTTGCTCGCGTCGTCGAGCGCAGAGCTCACGTGGCCTCTGTTCAAGCGGAATCTGCGTAATGCGTTCGAATACTCCGGCTATCGCATCGAGCGAGTGCCCAAGTATGAGATTCAGCGCTGCGGTCTGGAAATGCCGGTGCCGCGAGGCTAGGATACCGCCAGCTTTCGGAGGAATGTCGCATTCGTTCAGTTGACCTGGACGGATGCGACATTCTGCATTGCGCGGCCGTTCAGTCGACCCGGTGCGCGGCCCGCGGGCAGGTCTCGTTAAGATCACGCCGGATAACGGAGATGTAACGTTCGTGCCCTCGGTGAGCGACGAAGTAGTCAAGGCAAGCTCAAGACCTTGGGAATCGGGGTTTGTCAGAGATCACGCTGTCCTTTACAGTCTTGACCGCAGTGTGACTTGAAGGCGACCTTCACCCGGTCGCCGCCGCCGAAATCCGTCGGGGGACGCAGACGCGGACGCCGCAGATCGAGAAAGTGAGCATTGTTCATGCGTTTTGTCCCTAGGTTGTCGCAGGGCCTTCGCAGGCGCCTGCTCGGCACCGCCGCCGCAGCGCTCGTGCTTCCTGTTGCTGCAGGTGTTGCCGGAACGACCGCGGCGGTTGCCGCACCGGCCCAGGCCGCGCCGGTTTCGCATCGCGCGCCCGCCGGAGGTTTCGAAGAGGTCTTCGTCGATTCGGACATGGGTCCGATCAAGGTTCAGATCCAGTGGGCCGCACGCGGTGGCGACGCGGCCCTCTACATGCTCGACGGGCTGCGGGCCCGCGACGACGCGAACGCGTGGACCTTCGAGACCAACGCTCTGCAGCAGTTCTCGCAGGACAACGTCAGCCTCATCATGCCGGTCGGCGGCCAGGCGAGTTTCTACACCGACTGGTACTCGCCGAGTAACTTCAACGGCCAGGACATCACCTACAAGTGGGAGACGTTCCTCACCGAGCAGCTTCCCGCATACCTCGAAACCCGCGGTGTCTCGCGTAGCAACAACGGCATCCTGGGTCTGTCGATGGGCGGTTCCGCTGCCCTGACCCTGGCCGCGTACCACCGCGACCAGTTCCAGTTCGCGTCGTCGCTGTCGGGCTACCTGAACCTGTCGGCCCCCGGCATGCGTGAGGCCATCCGCATCGCGATGCTCGACGCCGGCCGCTTCAACGTCGACTCGATGTGGGGCCCGCCGTGGAACCCGGCATGGCTGCGCAACGACCCGTTCGTGTTCGCGCCCAAGCTCGAGGGCCTGTCCATGTACATCTCGGCGGCCAGCGGCCTGCCCGGTGAGCACGACAACCCGAAGGGCCTGGTCGGCTTCTACAACACGGCCAACGCCATGGGCCTCGAGGCGCTGTCCCTCGTCCAGACCCGCGCATTCCAGGTCAAGCTCGCGACCCTGGGCATCCCGGCCACGTTCGACTTCCCGGCACGCGGAACCCACGCGTGGAAGTACTGGGAGGACGAGCTGTGGAAGGCACGCCCGCAGATCCTGGACGCACTCAACGCGCACTGATCTGACTGCCAGGCCAAGCACACTGCTTCGACGTCGCCGCCCGATTGCTCCTCAGGAGCGGTCGGGCGGTTTCGTGCATTCGATAACAATTTCCCCACCTGTCACAGCGCGGCTCCCTCACATCACCGTCCTCGACGTGTAGAAACAGGACTCGGGCGTGGCCGATCCGATCGAGGGCCGGCTCCCGCGATACCGAGTCCGCTCAGCGGACGATCTGCAATACCGCAATGCAGGAAGTGAGCGAAGTCGATGCGAACTGTGCATGGTGGCCATCGGGGGAGGCCGAACGAGGGGACGGCCGGTGCGACGGCGAAGCGACGTCTGCTCGGACTTGTCGCTGCGGCGCTCGTGGCGCCGGTCGGGGCAGGACTGACGACAGTTGCGGTGGCGACGGCGCAACCGTCGGTCGCCGAGTCCGGCCCGGCAGCGACACAGGACTCGTCCGGCGCGACGGTACGCAAGGTCGACTGGCTCACGGACCGACGGGTCGCACTCTGGATCGATTCGCCCTCGATGGGCACGCCCATCCAAGTGCAGCTTCTGCTCGCGCGAGATTGGAACCTCACGCCCGAGGCCAGGTTCCCGTCGGTGTTCATGCTCGACGGTCTCCGCGCGCGCGACGACGAGAACGGCTGGACGCTCGAGACGGACGCCGAGCAGTTCTTCGCAGACAAGAACGTCAACGTGGTGCTTCCGGTAGGTGGCCAGTCGAGTTTCTACGCCGACTGGCTCGATCAGAACAACGGTCAGACCTACAAGTGGGAGACCTTCCTGACCGAGGAACTGCCGCCCATCCTCGAAAAGGACTGGCGGACCACCGATAAGCGCGGTGTGGTCGGTCTGTCCATGGGTGGCACCGCCGCGATGTTCCTTGCTGCCCGCAACGAGGGCTTCTTCCAATTCGCGGGGTCGCTGTCGGGGATTCTCACCACCACGACACTCGGAATGCCAGAGGCGATTCGTTACGCCATGCAGGACGCGGGCGGATTCGACGTAGACGCGATGTGGGGCGAACCCGGCAGCGAAGTATGGGAGTCACACGACCCGTATCTGCTCGCCGAGAAACTCCGCGGTGTGAGCATGTATGTCTCGAGTGGCAGCGGCAGCACGGGTCCGTACGATCAACCGACCGCGGTTCCCGGTGTGAGCACAAACTACGCGGGCATGGGACTCGAGATCCTGTCTCGCCTGACCTCTCAGGCGTTCGCGACGAAGCTCAACAAACTCGGCATCCCCGCGCAGATCGTGTACCGGCCGTCGGGCACGCACTCATGGCCGTACTGGGAGTTCGAACTGCACCAGTTGTGGCCGCAGCTCGCCAACACGCTCGGTGTCGAGACCCAGAAACCCGAGTGCGCCCCGCTCGGCGCATTCGGCGATGTCGCGGCCGCGAATCCATGGCTCGGCGACTGCCTGACGCGCGAGTATCCGGTTGCGGGTGGCTCCGTGCAGGACTTCCGGCACGGCCGGGTGTTCTCGTCCGGCGGCACCGCGGTTCCTGTCGCGGGCGCTATCGGCGGCAAGTACCAGAGCGTGGGCGGTCCTGCCGGGCGGCTCGGATACCCGGTGACGGAAGAACGCGGCACGGCCGATGGCAGGGGTCGCTTCAATCACTTCCAGAACGGAGCCATCTACTGGACTCCCGAGCACGGAGCCCGCACGGTGCAGGGCGCGATCTTCGAGGAATGGAAGAAGCAGGGCTGGGAAGCCGGTCCTCTCGGCTATCCGGTGCTCGACGAGGTCGGTACCCCGGACCAGCGTGGCAGTGTTCAGGGATTCGAGATCGGCGCGATGTACTGGACCGAAGCGACCGGCGCCAACGCTGTGTTGGGGAAGATTCTGGGCAAATACGGCGAACTCGGCTACGAGACCGGGGCGCTCGGCTATCCGAAGTCGAGCGAGCACGTGATCAAGGATGACGGGCGGTTCTCCGAGTTCGAGCACGGCAACATCTATTGGACCCATCCGACCGGCGCATGGCCGGTGCGTGGCCGCGTGCTCGAGGCCTGGGCGGCCGAGGGTGCCGAGAACGGTCGGCTCGGCTATCCGATCGGTGACGAGACGCCGATCGAAGGTGGAATCGAGCAGAAGTTCCAGCACGGCTCGGTCTCCGTCGTCGGTGACGTACCGACGGTTCATCCGTGATTCCGTAAATCAAGTGACGTCGTAGGACGCACGGTGCCGGTCGGAGCAGGCGCTCCGGCCGGCATCGTGCGCGCTCTGTAGCCTGGACCGAGCCCAGTTCAGATCACTCGAATTCCGGATGTGAGGACACCCCAGATGCCTGCACGGACCCGCTCGCGCTCGACCCGCGTCCTCGGAGCGATCGCCGCAGCCCTGACTTCCGCGGCTGTGCTGGCCGCGTGCGGTAGCGACGATTCGACGGCCACGAATACTCCGTCGACCACAACCACGACCTCTTCCGCGACGACCTCTGCCGAGGCGACCGCCTCGGAATCGGCGGACGGAACCTCCACCCCGGACGCCCCCGACACCGAGGACACCGACACCGAAGGCACCGCCGCTGCTCCGACGAGCCCGGGCGAAGCAGCGACCGCGCCGCCGGCAGGGTCCCAGCCTGCCCCGAGCGAGAGCGGCGAAGCGTTCCTCGCCGCGCTGCGCGAGGAGGGTGTCGAGCCCTCCGACGAGGCGAGCGCGATCGCAATCGCGGACTACGTCTGCGGGGCCGAGGCCCAGGGCGGTAATCCCGACGAGATCAAGACGATGGTGACAGCGCTCGTCGGTAGCGGATCAGTCGCTGCCGGTGAGGAGATCACCGAGGAGGACGCATCCGCGACCGCCGACACGTACATTTCGGTCGCCCACGACACGTACTGCAGCTGACAGGCACTGCAGATAGAGGGAGAAGCACTTGATGGCCAGAACGAAGCGGCGTCGCGGGCGCAAGATCGTCGTACTCGGGGCGCTGCTGGTTCTGGTCCTGGTGCTGGCTCTCTGGTACATGCTGGCGGGCCGCCTGGATGTTCCCGGGCCCATCACACCTCCCGGACCGGAAGAACCGCAGTCGCAGCCTGCGTCCTGTCCCGACGTCCAGGTGGTTGCGGTGCCCGGTACGTGGGAGTCCGCGGTCGGTGACGACCCGTACAACCCGACGGCCAACCCTGCGTCGCTGATGTTGAACGTGACGCGACCGCTGCAGGAGCAGTTCGACCCCCAGCGCGCCGACGTCTACACGGTCCCGTACGTCGCTCAGTTCTCGAATCCGGTTGCGCTCCCGCCCGACGGCCAGCAGTCGTACAACAACAGCCGCAGTGCCGGTACTGCCGCGATGAACGAGTTCCTTGCGGGCCGGTCTGCGGAGTGTCCGCTCACCACCTACGTCTTGACCGGGTTCTCCCAGGGCGCGGTCATCACCGGGGACGTCGCGGCCCAGATCGGAGCGGGCAACGGACCGGTCCCCGCTGACCGTGTTCTCGGTGTCGCGTTGATCGCGGACGGCCGTCGTGACGGGGTGTCCGGCATCGATATCGGCCCGCCGGTCGCGGGAGTCGGCGCCGAACTCTCGCTTGCCGGTCTGAGGCTTCCCGGCATCACCATGACCGGTGAGCGCCCCGGCGGATTCGGTGCACTCGACGATCGCACCTTCCAGATCTGTGCACCCTCCGACAGCATCTGCGATGCCCCGCCGGATGCGCTCAACCCGACCAACTGGGTGACCGCTGCGCCTCGCGTGCTCGAGTACGTCAACAACCCGATCCACGCAATGTACAACACGTTCGTTGTGGACGAATCGGGCACGACTGCGACTCAGTGGATCACCGGATGGGCCGCCGAGAAGATCGAATCCGCACCACATCCGCGGGAAGAGTGACCCCTCGGTTACCAGCGGGTAGTGTTCCCGGTCACGCACCCGGTACAATCGACCGATGGCCGCGGCGTGCCCAGGCACGACCGGCGCTCGTGAGGCCGGGGGAGGCCGCGGGCAATACGTCAGGGACCGGAGGGGATGGATGTTGTGCCGTCACCGGCTGAGAGCTTGGGAAACGGTGGGCGGAGCGGAATGATCCTCGTCACGAAAAGTCGTGTCGAGCGGGAGGTGCACCGACAACCTGCCCACGCTCCCGAAGGGAAGGCCGAGTTGTGTGCACTGCCGATGCGGCGACGGCATGCGCTGCCGATGCGGTGTCATCGGCGGCGAATCCGCATATCTCGCAACCGGAGTGTCCGAACAGACCGCCGAGCGAGACCGCATTTCGCGAATGGCAGACCGGGTGTCGTATCTTTGGTGCTTCCCATCTCGGACGGAAGGGTTCGCGCCACACGATCCGCTGCTCGCGGGGAGCGAGCTGAGCCGATCTGTAACATATTCGTGATCTCGGATCGATGGACAGTACTGGCAGGTTGACTGCCGGAGGCTGCGAGTGCTGTGCAGGCACGACGATCCGGTAGCGCGGACAACGTAAATGGGGCGCAACCATGTCGAGTGGTTGTGGGATCGCTTCGACAGGGAGAAGGAATTGAGCGTCGGGTTCGAAGAGTTCATCGATGAGTACGGGCAGATCAAACTGCCGGACGGCAGCACGCTGCTCGATCACCTCGAGCAGCACACTGCCTCCAACGGTGACGAGTTGGCCTACCGGTACATCGATTACTCGAGCAACCGTGATGGCGATGTGGACGAGCTCACCTGGGCGCAGTTCGGTGTGCGGCTCCGTGCGATCGCTGCTCGGCTTCAGCAGGTCACCAGTCCCGGCGACCGCGTCGCGATCCTGGCGCCCCAGGGCCTCGATTACGTGGTGTCCTTCTTCGCAGCGATCTATGCGGGTGTCATCGCCGTGCCGCTCTTCGATCCGGACGAGCCGGGGCACACCGACCGCCTGCACGCTGTCCTCGGCGACTGCACGCCCAGCGCCATCCTCACTGCCACCTCGTCCGCTGCGGGTGTGCGCCAGTTCTTCCGCCCCCTCCCCGCTGCACAGCGCCCCCGCGTGATTGCCGTCGACGCGATCCCCGACACCGTCGCCGACTCATGGAAGCGTCCTGAGGCGACCAGCGATGACATCGCATACCTCCAGTACACGTCCGGATCGACGCGGGTGCCCGCCGGCGTGGAGATCACCCACCGGTCTGTGCTCACCAACGTGATCCAGATGGCCGACTCGATGGAGCTCAACGAGAACTCTCGAGGTGTCACCTGGCTGCCGCTGTTCCATGACATGGGCCTGCTCACCGTCATCCTCCCGGCGATCGGTGGCAAATACATCACGATCATGAGTCCCCGCGCCTTCGTTCAGCGGCCAGGCCGCTGGATCCGTGAACTCGCCGCGGTCTCCGACGGGGCAGGGACGTTCGCGGCCGCACCGAATTTCGCGTTCGAGCACGCGGCAGCGCGCGGCGTCCCGAAGAACGGCGAGGTCCTCGACCTGAGCAACGTGATCGGTCTGATCAACGGCAGTGAGCCGGTGACGACGTCGTCCATGCGCAAGTTCAACGAGGCGTTTGCGCCTTACGGACTGCCGAAGACCGCGATCAAGCCGTCGTACGGCATGGCCGAGGCCACGCTGTTCGTGTCCTCGACGAAGAACTCCGAGGAAGCCAAGGTCCTCTACGTGGACCGCAACGAGCTCAACGCCGGCCGGGTCGTACTCGTCGACCGCGATGCGCCCGGCGCGATCCCGCAGGTCTCGTGCGGTTATGTCGCCCGCAGTCAGTGGGCCGCGATCGTCGACGCCGAGACCGGCGCAGAGGCTCCGGAAGGTCACGTCGGAGAGATCTGGCTGCACGGCGACAACATCGGAATCGGTTACTGGGGTCGGAAGGACGAGACCGCCGACACCTTCCACAACAAGATCACGAAGCGGGTTCCAGAGAAGAGTCAGGCGGAAGGCACGCCCGAGGACGCCAACTGGCTGCGCACGGGTGACTACGGCGTCTACGTCGACGGTGAGCTGTACATCACCGGTCGCGTCAAGGACCTCGTGATCGTCGACGGGCGCAATCACTACCCGCAGGATCTCGAGTTCTCCGCTCAGGAAGCGAGCTCCGCGCTGCGCCCGGGCTTCGTCGCCGCGTTCGCGGTGCCTGCGAACCAACTGCCCAAGGTCGTGTTCGACAACTCGGCCTCCGGCCTGCAGTTCGACACCGACGACTCGTCCGAGCAACTCGTCATCGTGGCCGAGCGCGCCCCGGGCGCAGGCAAGGCAGACCCGCAGCCGATCGCCGACGCCGTACGTGCCGCGATCTCCGCGCGACACGGCGTGACCGCGCGCGATGTGCTTCTCGTACCGGCCGGATCCATCCCTCGCACATCGAGTGGGAAGATTGCGCGGCGGGCATGCAAGGCTGCCTACATCGAGGGAACGCTGCGTGGTGGATACCAGCAGCAGGCGTTCCCCGACAGCGTGTAAGAAATTGTCCTCTGTCCAGGTAGCGTGGTGGGTTGATGGCTGACACTGAAATGACCGTTGCGCAGCTGCGCGAATGGCTGCGGAACTGGATTGCCGACGCAACCGGCCAGCCGGTCTCCCAGATCTCGGACGATCGTCCGATGGAGGAGTTCGGGTTGGCGTCGCGCGACGCTGTGGCGCTCAGCGGTGACATCGAGGATCTCCTCGGTGTCACGCTGACCGCGACTGTCGCGTACCAGCACCCCACGATCGCGTCGCTGGCGACTCGCATCATCGAGGGCGAACCGGAGGTGCCGGAGGGCGCCGACGACACGTTCTATGTCGCCGGTGGCGCTCTCGGCTCGAAGGACATCGCGATCGTCGGCATGTCGACGCGTCTTCCCGGACACATCGACACCCCCGCCCAGATGTGGGACCTGCTGGCGTCGGGGCGCGACGGCATCACCGACCTGCCCGAAGGCCGCTGGTCCGAGTTCCACGGCGACCCGCTCGTCTCCGAGGCGATCGCGAATGCGAACACGCGCGGCGGCTACCTCGACGACGTCAAGGGCTTCGACGCCGAGTTCTTCGCCATGTCGCCGCGCGAGGTCAAGATGGTCGACCCGCAGCAGCGTCTCGCGCTCGAGTTGACCTGGGAGGCCCTCGAGCACGCCCACATCCCCGCGAGCGACCTCAAAGGCGGCTCGGTCGGTGTGTTCATCGGCTCGTCCGCGAACGACTACATGCTCATCGCGGCGTCGGATTCGTCGGCGGCCGACCCGTACGCGATCACCGGCACGTCCACATCGATCGTCTCCAACCGTGTCTCGTACTTCTTCGACTTCCGCGGCCCGTCGATCAGCATCGACACCGCATGCTCGTCGTCGCTCGTCGCGGTCCACCAGGCGGTGCGTGCACTGCGCGGCGGTGAAGCAAACGTGGCGATCGCCGGTGGCATCAACATGTTGCTCGCCCCCGCCGGCACACTCGGTTTCCACGAAACGGGCATGCTCACCGCCGACGGCAAGATCAAGGCGTTCTCGGCGGACGCAAACGGCATCGTCCGCTCGGAAGGTGGTGGCCTCGTCGTACTCAAACGGCTCGAGGACGCCGAACGCGACGGCGACAACATCCTCGCCGTGGTTGCCGGATCGGCCGTCAACCAGGACGGACGCTCCAACGGTCTGGTCGCGCCCAACCCGGATGCCCAGGCGGACGTGCTGCGTCGCGCCTACCGCGACGCGCAGATCCTGCCGTCGGGTGTCGACTACATCGAGGCGCACGGCACCGGCACGGTGCTCGGTGATCCGATCGAGGCGGACGCCCTCGGCCGTGTCGTCGGCCGCGGCCGCGACGCCGACAAGCCGGCCCTGCTCGGTTCTGCGAAGACCAACTTCGGGCACCTCGAGGCTGCCGCAGGCGCCGCGGGCCTGATCAAAGTCGTTCTAGCGATGCGCGAGAACGCACTCCCGGCTTCTCTCAATTACACCGAGCCCAACCCGTACATCGCATTCGACAAGGCCCGTCTCCGTGTGATCCCGGAGGGTGCGCAGTGGCCCCGTTATTCGGGCCGCGCTGTCGCGGGCATCTCCGGATTCGGGTTCGGTGGCACCAACGCGCACGTCGTGGTGCGCGAGTACACCGGGCCGGAAGGCCAGATCGACTCCGAGGCCGAGGTCGAGGTTCTGCCCGACAGCGCCGAGGCTGCGCAGCATGCCGTGGTGCCGGAGCCCGCACGCGAATTGCCCGTCGTGCTTGCGGTGTCCGCACCGATGCCGTCGCGTCGTCGCCGCGCCGCGGCGGATCTCGCCGACTGGCTCGAAACCGAATCGGGTAGCACCACTGCGTTGGCCGATGTGGCCCGCACGCTGTCGCGTCGCAACCACGGCCGGTCCCGTGCCGTCGTCATCGCCGCCGACCGCGCCGAGGCGATCGCCGGGCTGCGTGCCGTCGCTGCAGGAAAGCCCGCGCCGAACGTCTTCGCCGCCGACAGCCCGGCCGCGAACGGCCCGGTGTGGGTATTGTCCGGCTTCGGTGCGCAGCACCGCAAAATGGCCAAGCAGCTGTATCTCGAGAACCCCGTGTTCGCCGCTGCAGTCGACGAGGTCGACGAGTTGATCTTCGACGAGTCGGGCTACTCCATGAAGGAGAAGTTCCTCGACGACGCGCAGGACTACGACGTCGAGACCGCGCAGGTCGGTATCTTCACCATCCAGGTCGGTCTCGCCGCGGTGCTGCGTCACCACGGCGCCGATCCTGCAGCGATCGTCGGCCACTCGATGGGTGAGGCCGCCGGTGCATACATCTCGGGTGGTCTGTCGCTCGAGGAAGCCGTGCGCGTGATCTGCGCCCGGTCGCGCCTGATGGGTGAGGCCGAGGGCCAGCTCGAGGGCGACGACATTCGCCTGATGGCGCTCGTCGAGTACAGCTCCGACGAGATCACCTCGGTTCTGCCCGACTTCCCGCAGCTCGAGGTGTGCGTCTATGCGGCGCCCACCCACACTGTGATCGGCGGACCGCAGGAGCAGGTCAACGCCATCGTCGCGCGCGCCGAGTCGGAGGAGAAGTTCGCCCGGGTCCTCCAGACGAAGGGCGCGAGCCACACGTCGCAGGTCGACCCGATCCTGGGTGAGCTCGCTGCCGAACTCGCGGGTATGGAGCCGCAGCGCCTGAAGGTCGATGTGTATTCGTCCGTCGATCAGGAAACGCTGTACCGCGCCGGTCACGCGGGCATCCACCCGGTCGAGTACTGGACGAAGGGCATGCGCCACAGCGTGTACTTCACCCAGGCGATCCGGAAGGCGCTCACCGACGGCTACACGACGTTCGTCGAGCTCAACGCGAATCCCGCGACGCTGATGTCGGTCGCCGCCACCGCGTTCGATGCCGGTGTGCAGGACGGCGTGTTCATCCAGACGCTCAAGCGTAAGGAAGACGAGTCGCTCGGCGTGCTCACCGCGCTCGCGCAACTCTATGTCCACGGGCATCCGGTGGATCTGCGCAGTCTGCTGCCAGAGGGCGACTACGCCGACATTCCGCGTACCGCGTTCCTGCGTAAGCCGTACTGGGTCGACGCCCGCATCGGCGGCGGCGCCGGCCACGGTCGTGTCCCCGGCGCACATGTCGCGCTGCCCGACGGCAGGCACGTGTGGGAGGTGCAGGCGACGGCGGTCACCGATCCCGCGGAACTCGTCACCACCGCGGCGTCGCAGGTGCTCGCCGATGTCACCCTGACCGCATCCATACGGCATGCAGAGCTGCCTGATGCAGCCACCGTGACCACGACCCTCACCCCGCACCCGGGTGGTGCGTCGGTGCAGGTCCACGCCCGCACGGCGAGCGGTTTCACCCTCGTGCACGAGGGCGTCGTCACGTCGGGTGAGGCTCTTCCCACCCCGGTGATCGCCGCCCCGGCTCGGTTGTCCGACGACGTCGAGGAACTGCCGGAGGTCGTCGAGACCTTCGGTGACAAGTGGGATCCCGAAGGATCGCAGACCCTGGAAGATCGCTTGACGCTGATCGTCGCCGAATCCATGGGCTACGCACCGGAGGATCTGCCCGCCGAGATCCCGCTCATGGAGCTGGGCCTCGACTCGCTGATGGCGGTACGCATCAAGAACCGCGTCGAGTACGAATTCGACATCCCGCAGCTGCAGCTGACTGCGGTCAAGGACGCATGCCTGCGCGATGTTGCGAAGTACCTTCGCTATGCGGTGGACAACCGCGACGAGGTCGCGCAGCTCGCCGAGGAGCAGGCCGCGGAGAAGGCAGCCGAGCGCGCCGAGACCGAGTCGTCGCTGAAGCCGGCTCTGAAGCCGGTCGAGGACACCACCATCCTGGGCGAAGCCGAGCAGATCCTGTCGGAGGCCGACGCTCAGGAAGCGCCTGTCGCCGAGGGAGAGTCTGCCCCCGAAGCGTCCGGGCCGGACGTTCCTCCCCGCGACGCCGCGGAACGCCTGACCTTCGCATCGTGGGCCGTGGTCACCGGGAAGTCCGCCAAGGGCATCTTCAATACGTTGCCGACGCTCGACGAGTCTGCGGCCGAGCGTCTCGCCACGCGGCTCACCGAGCGGTCCGGCGGAGAGATCACTGTCGACGATGTTCGCAAGGCGTCGACGATCGAGCAACTCTCGGAAACGGTCCGGCAGTATCTCGAATCCTCCGACAAGATCGACGGACTCGTGCGCGCGCTGCGGCCGCGGCCCGAGGGGTCGTCGGCGGTGCCGGTGTTCGTGTTCCATCCTGCGGGGGGCTCGACCGTCGCGTACGAGCCGCTGCTGCGGCGCCTGCCCGCGGATACCCCGATGTACGGGTTCGAACGCACCGAGGGGCCGATCGACGAGCGCGCCAAGGTGTACCTGCCGCTGATCAAGGAGATCCAGGGCGACGGCCCGTACGTGCTGTACGGCTGGTCGCTAGGCGGCGTGCTGGCTTATGCCGTCGGCCGGTTGCTGCGCGCCGAAGGCAAGGACGTGCGGATCATCGGTCTCCTCGACACGGTCATGGCCGGTGAGCAGATCGAGGACACTCCGGAGGAGATCCGGAAACGCTGGCAGCGCTACTCGGCCTTTGCGAAGAAGACCTACGGTGTCGAGGCGCCGCTTCCGTACGACCTGCTTGCCGACGCGGGCAGCGACGAGGAGCAGATCAAGATTCTCATGGGCCTGCTCGAGATGAGCGGTGTCGAGATCCCCGGCGGCATCATCGAGCATCAGCGCACGTCGTGGCTCGACAACCGTGCCATACAGACGGCGAAGCTCGAACGCTATGACGGCGACGTCGTGCTGTACATGGCCGACAAGTATCACGATGACGCAATCGACCTCGAGCCGGCGTTCGGTACCCGGCAACCCGACGGTGGGTGGGGAGATGTGGTCGCGAATCTGGAGATCGTCCCGGTGGGGGGAGATCACCTGCAGATCGTCGACGAGCCGTACATCGCGAAGGTGGGGGCCGACCTGACCCGCAAGCTGGCCGACATCGAGGCCTCGAGGAGCTGAGCAAAGTAGTGACCACTACGGCAGAAAAACTGGCCGAGCTGCGCGCAAAACTGGAGATCGCGAACGAACCCGCAGGGGAAGCCGCAATCGCCAAGCGCGCGAAGAAGGGCATCCCCAGCGCTCGGGAGCGCATCGACATGCTCCTCGACAAGGGCACCTTCGTCGAGATCGGCGCGCTGATGAAGACGCCCGGCAATCCGAACGCGTTCTACGGCGACGCGGTCGTCGTCGGACACGGACTGGTCGACGGCCGCCCCGTCGCTGTCTTCTCACACGACCAGACCGTCCTCGGCGGCAGCGTCGGTGAGATGTTCGGCCGCAAGGTGTCTGCTGTTCTCGAACACGCATTGAAGATCGGCTGCCCCGTCGTCGGTATCAACGACTCCGGCGGAGCCCGCGTCCAGGACGCCGTGACCTCGCTCGCTTGGTACGGCGAGATCGGTAAGCGCACCGAACCGCTGTCCGGACTGGTGCCGCAGATCTCGGTCATCGTCGGCAAGTGCGCCGGTGGTGCCGTGTATGCGCCGATCAACACCGACGTCGTCGTGGCG
Organism: Rhodococcus sp. F64268; assembly: GCF_023015605.1. NCBI lineage: Bacteria > Bacillati > Actinomycetota > Actinomycetes > Mycobacteriales > Nocardiaceae > Rhodococcus > Rhodococcus sp. F64268. The sequence continues at coordinate 86,568 of NZ_JALKAI010000004.1, read as the reverse complement.
ACCGAAGAGGCGTACATGTTCGTCACCGGCCCCGACGTCATCAAGGCGGTCACCGGTGAGGATGTCAGCCTCGAGGAGCTCGGCAGCGCCCGTAAGCAGGCCGAGTACGGCAATGTGCACCATGTCGCGCCCGACGAGAAGGCCGCGTTCGATTGGGTGCGCCAGTATCTGAGCTACATGCCGTCGAATGCGCAGGAGAAGCCTCCTGTGATCAACCCGGGTCTCGAACCTGAGATCACGACCGACGACATCGAGCTCGATTCGTTCATGCCCGACGCCGACAACTCCGGCTACGACATGCACGACATCCTGCTCAAGATCTTCGACGACGGCGACTTCTTCGAGGTCCGCTCGCAGACTGCCCCGAACATCATCACCGGCTACGCGCGTGTCGATGGGCGCCCCGTCGGTGTGGTCGCGAACCAGCCGCTGTACCTGTCGGGTGCGCTCGATGCTGCGGCCGCCGACAAGGCCGCGCATTTCGTGCGTGTGTGCGATGCATACGACATCCCGCTGGTGTTCGTCGTCGACACGCCGGGCTTCCTGCCGGGTGTCGACCAGGAGAAGATCGGCGTCATCAAGCGTGGCGGACGGTTCCTGTTCGCGTACGTGGAGGCGTCGGTGCCGAAGGTGACCGTCGTGGTGCGCAAGTCGTACGGTGGTGGCTACGCGGTGATGGGCTCGAAGCAGCTCGGTGCCGACATCAACTTCGCATGGCCCACCGCGCGTATCGCGGTGATGGGCGCGGAGTCTGCGGTCGCGGTGATCGGCCGCAAGCAGATCGCCGAGGCAGGCGAGAACGCTCCGGTGGTGCGTCAGCAGCTCATCAACTTCTACAACGAGCATGTCGCGACCCCGTACATCGCGGCCGAGCGCGGCTACATCGATGCGGTGATCGAGCCGAAGACCACGCGTCTCGAGATCCGGAAGGCGTTGACACTTCTCCGCGACAAGAAGGTGTTCAAGAACCCGCGCAAGCATCACCTGCTTCCGCTCTGAGGTTTTGACCGAGAAGTCCCACCGGCCGTCGACATGGCTGTGCCGGTGGGACTTTCGCGTGTCAGTCTGCGCGTGTCAGTCGAGGACTGCGGTGGCTTCGATCTCCACCAGGAGGTCGGGTTCGGCGAGTGCCGAGACACCGATGCCGGTCAGCGGTGCCAGTGGTCCCTCGATTCCCAATTTGGCGGCTGCTCGGCCGCCGCCTTCTACGAGCTGGGCCATCTTCTCGGGAGTCCAGTCGACGATGTAGGCGGTCAGTTTCGCGATGTCGCCCCAGCTCGCACCGACCTCGGTCAGGGCGGTGGCGATGTTGAGATAGCACTGCTCGGTCTGTGTGGCGAGGTCGCCCTCGCCGATTCTGTTGCCGTCGGCGTCGCGCGCGACCTGTCCGGCGATGAACACCATTTTCGATCCGGTGGCGACCGATACCTGTTTGTACAGGTCGGTCTGCGGAAGTTCTGCAGGGTTGACGAGCGTGACGGCCATGGAGGTCTCCTGGGGTGGTCGAAGTCCGGAAGCGGACCTTCAAACTATAACAGTGCGATGCTATGTAAAGTGTCGTCATGGTGAGAGCGAAGGATCCAGCGGTGCGCACCCTCCTCGTCGAGCGCGCAGCGCAGATGCTGCGAGCCCGCGAACCCATCACACTGCGCTCGCTGGTGGCAGGCACGGGGGTGTCGACGATGGCCGTCTACACCTACTTCGGTGGCATGGAAGGATTGTGGAAAGCCCTTCGGCAGGAAGGGTTCACGCGCCTCGAGTCCGGGTTCCGCACGGTGGAGACATCGAGTGATGCGGTGCGAGATCTGGCGGCGTTGTCCGCGTCCTACGTCGACAACGCCCTCGATCACCCCGACCTGTACCGCGTCATGTTCGACGCGAGCGTCGAACTGGAAGATCTCGAGGCGGCAGACGCCACCCTGGAATATCTCGTCCAGGCTGCGCGACGAGCGCGGGACGAGGGCCGCTTCCGCGCCGACGTCGACCCGCTCGAACTGGCGATCCAGAGTTGGGCGATCGACCACGGACTCGTGTCGCTCGTGGCGAACGGACCGCTACCACACACCACCGTCGACCACTGCGTTGTCATGCTCACCGCACTGTTCGTCCAGGCAGGAGACGAACCCGACAGGTGCCGGGCATCTGTCGAGGAGGGGTGGAAGCAGCGGGCCGCCCGCGAAACGTAGGGGATCAGCCGGTGTGGAGGGCGCTGATGATGTAGGTGAGGATGTGCTCGACCTCTGTGGCCGGATCGAAGTCCGTCGTGTCCTTCCACAGCAGATGTTCCATCTGCGCCAGCAACAGAATCGCGGTCGTTGTCGAATCCCGCTCCGGGTCGGTGGAGCCGAGATCGGTGATCGGACCGACAAGGACGCGAGCGAGGGTGAGCTCGAGCTCCTCCCGCACCTTCGGGGCATGCGATCGTCCGCCGGCGCCCCCGCCCACGACGTTGCGCGTCGCGGCAGCGATCTCGGGGTCGATGCCCTGCCTCAAGATCACGGTCGCGCCGGCGCGCAACGCCGCTTCCGGCGTCTCGGCTGCATCGATCTTCCTGCGCAGATGATCGACGAGGCGGTGTCCGCCCTCCTCGACCACTGCGTCGACGAAGTCGCCCTTACTGCGGAAATAGCGGTAGAACGCATCGTTGGACAGTCCGGCAGCGGCCACGATATCGGCGACACGCGCGGGTGATCCGGCGGTCAGCAGATCCCGTCCGGCCTTGATCAAACGATCGACGTCGCGACTCGCGGCTTCCTGCCGCGGAGTGAGGCTCCGCTGTACCGCTTCGGTGGCGCGGGCCGACATGGAGCTGGTGCCGGTGATGTCTTCGGTGGTCACCTTCGTCATTCTAGGGAATCGGAACCGAATTCTGTGCACCCACCGCTTTATGGCCGAACGTCACCTTTGGTCACTTGGGATGTATGAAGGTGACGTTCGGCCAATCGGACTGGGGGTCGAGGGCGCCGGGAAGCGTGTTCGACGGCTGCCCGAAGATCGGAGAGAACCATCGCGGGTGAGTTTCGGATCTGAGCGGGCAGGTGCTCGACCACGATGATCCCGTGCCGCTGCATACGGGCTCGGCGCTGCATCGTCTTCTCGTGGTCGGCCGGACTGAAATGGTGCGCGAGTGAATCGATCTCCCACGCCACGGCGACGTCGTCCATCCAGCCGTCGGGGCGAGCGATCCAGGTGCCGTCCTCGGTGACGACATCCACGTTGTGCATCATCGCTGGTAAGCCGCTGGTCGCGTACAGTTTCTGTGCCCACACTTCAGCGACAGAATGCGCGTCGTCGGAGAGTTCGCGTAGGACCGATCGCGGCACGGCAGTCCCTCGGCGGCTCCCCTCGGCCAGTTCCTGCGTCAGTTCGTCGACGGTGACGTCGCCGCGTTGCAGAGCCGACGTCAGCAGAGCCCGGCATCGGTCCGTTCTCGACATACGGCGAGCGGCGTCGAGCAGGCAGCGAGCTACAGGCGCGACGCGCAGTTTTCCCTTGCCCACGGGATCTGGGAGACGAGAGGACCGCTCGACATCGACGAACGAGAATTTCCGTCGGTGTTGTTCATGGGGGATGAGGATAAGAACATCACTCATTGTGGCGGAATGCTGGTAGCCGTGAAGCGCCAATCCGGCATGCCCCGAGAGCACTGCATCAGCGCCTCCATAGAGTTGCGCTGCCGTGTGCCGGTCGGTCGTGCTGAGCCGACCGTTGTGTAACCCGATGACGCCTGGCAGGATCCGTTGCCACGGACCGCCATTGCGGCAGCGTCCAGAGATTGCCCCAGAGGTGACACCGAAGTCGAGTAGCGTCGCGGTCCGGATGATCCCGTTGACGCTCAGTGCGTGCAGTGCTGAGGGGTCGTCGCCCCAGGCTCCCCGTTTCATGGCGAACATGATGCCGACCACAAGGGACAGAACAGGTTCGTTGCGCGCGTAGGTGGACCGACCTGTGGATGAAATGCCGTGCTGTGGATAACCCGGTGTGCCAGCGGGGGTTTGGCCGAACGTCACCTTCGGTCACTTGGAGTGTATGAAGGTGACGTTCGGTCAATCGGGGGCGGGTGCTGCCCTACCGCTCGTAGACCCTCAGCGTCCCCGGGTTCCACAGGCCCGACCGGGTAACCTCATCGGTCGCCACATCGGCGGGCTCGGCGTTGGGATAGAACCGCACGTAGCGTTCGAGTGAACCCCAGTCACGGGCCCAGTCGCCATCGAGATACGTCGGGATCTGTTCGGCCCGCGCGAGCACCTCGGTGAAGCCGAGTGGCCCACCGAATTCGGCAGCCTGCCAGGTATCGGTGGACGACACCGCCAGCGGACGATCCGGGAGGATGCGATAGTTCGGCATCTCCGCGACCCCGTAAGCGTGGTCGAACGGACGCTGGCACGGGAACTGCAGCCCGACCGCCCAGTCCAGCAGTACCGGCTGTTCGGAACCGATCACCGACTGGAGCGTGTCGAGCTGCGGAACACGCGGCGGCGTGAACGCGAGCCATTGGTCGCCGGTCAGATTGGGGTCGTTCGCGACGACGCGGACGACATCGGCGTCCTCGGGCAGGTCCGCAATCGGGATCCGCAGATTCCGCCACGACGGCGCGGGTCCGATATCGCGGGGCAAGTAGCTGCCCTTGACCTCGAATGTTCCGTCGGGGTTGTGGGTGCCGTACTCGAGCAGCAACGACTGTCCGTAGGTCAACGCGCCCGTGTCGTCGTACGACCAGATACGACCGGCCGCGGAAATGACGATCAGCGGAGTGTCCTCGCTGCGTTCGGGTAGCTGGTACCAGCTCGACGTGAGCATCGCGGGTTCCTGGACGCCGTCCTGGTAGCTGCCGAGGACCGGAGTGACCGCGGGGTCGAGACCGAACGGCAACTTCACGGTGCTGCCGTTGATCGTCTCTGCACCTGAACCGCCAGTGGTGCCGCCGCCTGCCCCGGTTTCGAAGGTCGGTCCGATGCTCTGGGTATCGGTATTGCCTTGCCCGGGCTTGACCTCGACGTAGTCGGCTGTCAGATCGCTCGGGACGCCGTTGGGGGAGAACCCGACGGGACCGGCTCCTGCGAGAGCATCACCGCCGCTGGGCGGATTCGCAGGATCGAGGATCGGTTCGAGCCGCCCGGCGTTCGGGTCGCTCTCGACGAGGACGTCGTTGGCGAGGCCACACGTCGAACCGGTCAGTGCGTCGACGTTCGAACGGGCCAGTGAGTACGCGGGATACTGCGACACGGCGCCCTTGAGCAGCGAGAGGACTTCGAACAACACCATCGCCGCCGCGACGACGGTCAGCGGCGCGGCCGCGAACGTACGGATCCGCTGCCCCTTCTTCGACGTGGGTTTCTCCGGTGGCGGTGCATAGCCTTCGCGCAGGTACTGCCAGGCGACGAGGACGAGGGCGAGACCGAACAGAACCAGGAACAAGCTGCTCGACTGGTACCCCGACAGCGACACGGTCTTGTCGAACCACGGCACGCCGTAGCTCGACACGTACCACCAGCCGTTGATGCCCGCGAACGAGATGGCGAGGACGAACAGCAGCCCTGCCAGGAAGATCGTGCGGTTGCGGCGTGACCGCAGCGCTTGCGCCGACACGATCACTGCGGTCAGCGCAGCCAGGGAGCCTGCGATGCCCGCATACGCCCCGAAGTGGTGGGTCCACTTCGTGGGGTTGAACATCATGAAGAAGATCGTTCCGAACACGATGCCGATCAGGCGCCACGACGGGCTCACTGCGATCCCAGGGATGCGACGACGACGCAGGAGCACGAGCAGCGTCGTGAACAGGCACAGGACCATGACCAGGAACGCGAAGCGGCGGGGCAGCGAACCGTCGACGGTCTGCACCATCAGGTAGTAGTAGCGGAGGAAGTCGTTCCACCACTCCTCGTTGGGGCCGATGATGGTGCGCACCCGGGTCGCTTCGAGGACCGCGGAGAGCGTCTGGTCGGAGAAGACGACGACGAGCACGAGCAGTCCGGCGGCGCCGATCGGAGCGAGAAGCGGCAACGTGCCGACCTCGCGATGTTTGCGGACGATGATGCGCGTCATGGGCCGGATACCGGCGATCAACGCAGCGATACACATCAGGCCAGTCGGAGCAGCAGCGAGCGTGAACGCGCCTATGACAACGGCCGTGGCAGCGGGAAGCAACCGTCCGGTGGCGATTGCGCGTTCGATGGAGCACCACGTGAGCAGAGCACCGACGGCGACGATCGGCTCGGGCCGCAGACCGTTGTTGTACGGCAGCCAGAACGCGAGGAACACGAGGCCGCCTGTCCACAGGGCGACCTGATTGTGCCGGACCGCACGACCGAGGCGCGGCACTACCTCGCGGCTGATCACCATCCAGCACAGAATCCCGGCGAGCAACGCGGGAAGACGCATCCACGGGCTTGCCGTCGAGATCTTCGCAAACAGGGCCAGCACGTCGTAGTACCAGCCGAACGGGGCTTCGGGGACACCGAACCACCGGAAGTAGTTCGCCATGTATCCGGCGTGATCGGACACCCGCGCCATGGTGAGCAGATAGCCGTCGTCGGAGGTGTTCGCACCGAAGAAATGCCAGCCGATCAGTGTGCCGACCACCACGAAGTCGACGCCGCGGAACTTCCACCAATGCGACGGGAGGAAGCGTCGGTGCCCGCGGCCGTCGGTGCCGTCGAGTTTCGCCAGCGCCGCCAGGGCCAGCGCCGTCGCCAGCACCGCGAGAATCATCGCGAGGGACTTCGCGAGCGTGGGCGTGGACGAGAACCGCGAGTCCACGTCGATCTGCACGTCGAGACCGGGAACATCGGTGGACAGGTCGCTGAACACGCCGACGACGAGGGGCCGCAGGTCGCCGGTCAGTTCACCCGCGCGGGGATTGCCGTTGTCGTCGGTGAGGCCGACGAACTCGGCGGTGGTGCGCTCGATATCGGAGAAGATTCTGATCTCGGTGCAGGCGGGGGAGGCGACCTCGGCGCGCGGCGCAGTCGCGACCACGACATTGCGATCGAGAACGTCGACGTTCTCCGGCCCGACCCGGACGAACATCGCGTTGAGTGCGGCGTCCTGCCCGCGAGAAGGCGCGGTTGCGAGAACCATGCCGCCACTCTCGGGGAGTTGTGCGAGCGCGACGCATGGCACGGTCGCCGTCAGCTGCAGGGGCACCTGCGACATGAGCGGGGCCTCGACGTCCGTCATCGAGCCGTTCTGCGGCCACGACACCGTCGCCTCGGTGACCTTGACGGGCAGGAACGGTGTCGCGAGGGCGAGCACCATCCCGATGATTCCGGCGACGACTGCGATGAGCCGCGCGGTGCGGTACTGCGAACGCAGGTCCTCACCGACCGGTCGTGTGGCGGTCACCGCTGGGGAGGAGTCGTTCGTCGTGGCGTCGGGCACGGGAGTCGATGGTATCGGGCAGTGACCAGCGCGGTCACGCGCCCTCATTCGAGCAGATCGGGCACTCCGTCACGGATCGCTCCCGGATTCCACAGACCGGAGCGGGTGATCTCATCGACCGTGATGGTCGCTGTGCCTGCGTCCGGGTCGATCCGTCGGTACCGCTCCAGCGACCCCCAGTCGCGATCCCAGTCGTGATTCAGATAGGTGGGCACGGTCTCGGCGGTGAGCAGCAGCGGGATCCATCCGAGGGGCCCGCCGCCGATGGAGTCCTGCCATCCGTTGGTCGCATCGGCGCCCACGCGGTCCGGAAGGATGCGGTACTCGGGAACCTCGGCGACACCGTAGCGGTGGCCGAACGGGCGCTGGCACGGGAAGGCGAGCCCGACCGACCAGTCGAGGAGGCCGGGAGCCTCGGAACCGATGACCGTCTGCAACGTGTCGAGCTGCGGCATCCGAGGTGGTGTCACCGCGACCCACTGGTCCGGCGACAGGTCGCCGTCGTCGATGACGAGCCGCACGGCGTCGGCGTCCGCGGGGATCGCGTCGCTCGGCACCCGCAGATTGCGCCACGACGGCGCCGGCCCCACGTCGATCGGTGCGACCCGCCCGATCGCGTCGACGTTCTCACCCGAGGAGACACCGAACTCGAAGAGTACGTCCTGACCGGGGGTGATGACACCATCCGGGTCGACGTACTGCACACGACCCGCCGCGGTGACGACGAGCAGCGGTGTATCAGCGGTGCGTTCGGGCAGCGCGTACCACCCGGATTCGAGCTCGGCCGCGTGCTGTGTGCCGCTCCGGTAGCTGCCGAGCACCGGGGTGCGTGCGGGGTCGAGCCCGAACGGTAGCTGCACAGTGCTCTCGTTGATCCCGGCGTCACTGCGGCGCCCACCGCCGGTGCCCGCCGTCGTCGAGGTGGTGGTGCCGCCTTCGTCGGCCTCGAGGGAGTTCGCGCCACCGGTGGTGGTGATCTCGGCGTCCGCGGTCAGATCCAGTGCGACGCCGTTGGGAGTGAACCCGTCGGCGCGGCCGGCGCCGAGAGCGTCTGCGGCGAGGCCGTTCAGCGGGGCGAGCATGGTGGAGTTCGGGTCGGCTTCGACGAGGACGTGATCGGCGAGACCGCACCCGCCCGAGAAGGCGGCGGCGTTCGAGCGCGCGATCGAGTAGGCCGGGTACTGCGATACGGCGCCCTTGACGAGGGAGAGCACTTCGAAGAGCACGACGCCCGCTGCGACGGCGGTCAGCGGTGCCGACGCAAGTGCGCGAGCTCGACCGTTCCGTGCCGGTTTCGGCTTCGCGAACGGTTCGCGCAGATGGAACCATGCCGCCACGATCAGCGCGAGCACCGTCAGGGCGAGCAGCACTGTCGAGAACCCGTATCCCGAGATGGACGGCGGCTTGTCCCACCACGGGACGCCGTAGCTCGAGACGTACCACCAGCCGTTGGACCCCGTGAACGACATCGTGAGCACGAACAGCACACCCGCGCTGAACAGTGCACGGTTGCGGGCCGACCGTATCCCCGCTGCACCCACTCCGATCGCGGCGAGAGCTGCGACGGCCGCTGCCAGACCCGCATAGACACCGAAGTGGTGGGTCCACTTCGTGGGCGTGAGCATCATCAACAGCAACGATGCGAAAACGATCCCGAGGATGCGCCTCGACGGGCCGATCGCGGTACCTGGGATGCGACCCTTCCTGAGGATGAGCATCACGCACACGACAAGGCACAGCAGCATGATGAACACGCCGAAGCGGCGAGCGAGCGAACCGTCGGGTGCCACGGTGAGCAGCGCGTCCCAGCGCAGTCGTTCGTCGAACCACGGCACGTTCGGTCCCACCGCGGACCGCACCCGGGTGGCCTCGAGCACCGAGGCCAGAGTTTGATCGGCGAACACGGCGATCATCACGACGGTGCCCGACGCGAGGATCGGGGCGAGTTGCGGAAGCACCCCGACCAGCGACCGCCGCGCGACGATGAGCTTCGTGAGCGGACGGATGCCCGCGATGAGCGCGGCCACACAGATCAGCCCGGTGGGGCCGGCTGCGAGCGAGAAAGCGGCGATGAGCACGCCGACCGCGGCGGGCAGCATGCGGCCGGTCGCAATGGCGCGCTCGATCGAGCACCACGTGAGCAGGGCGCCGACGGCGATGATCGGTTCGGGGCGCAGGCCATTGTTGTACGGCAGCCAGAACGCGAGGAACACCAGGCCGGCGGTCCACAACGCGACAGTGCTGTGTCGCACGGCCACGCCGAGACGCGGAATCACCTCGCGACTGATGATCATCCAGCACACGATCGCCGCGATGAGCGTGGGCAGCCGCATCCACATGCTGGCGGTCGACACCTGCGACATCAGGACCAGCACATCGTAGAACCAGCCGAACGGGGCCTCCGGCACCCCGAACCAGCGGAAGTAGTTCGCCATGTACCCGGCCTCGCCGGACACGCGGGCCATGTTGAGGATGTAGCCGTCGTCGGAGGTGTTCGCCCCGATGACGTGCCACAGGAGGAGGACTCCGATCACCACGGCGTCGGCCGGTGTGAACCGCCACCAGTGCGATGGCAGGAACCTGCGTGCCCTGCGGCGATCGACCCCGTCGATGCGGTGCAGAGCGACCAACGACGACAGTGTGGACAGAGCACACAGGATCATCGCGACGAGTTTGATCACCGTGGGCGTGGACGTGAATCGGGAATCCAGTTCCGCCTGCACGAACAGTCGGTCGGCGTCGGCGTCGGTGGTCAACGGGACGGCGGACTCGTCGAGGTCGGAGAAGACCCCCACCATCTGGGGGCGAACATCGCCTTCGACGGTGACGTCGACGGCCGGGTCCGCACCCACGATCTGCGCCGCGGTCCGGTTCGAATCGGACGCTACGGTGACCGCGGTGCACGGCGCGTCGAGCGGCGCGGAAACGAGCACCGAGTTCCGCAGCACCGCCTCGACGGTGGCCGGCGCGCCGTCCTCGCCGGGTACTGCACGAATCACGAGCGCGTTGCCCGTGGCGTCCGGTGCGCCCGGAGGCACCGTCGACACAAGCGTGCCGCCGTCGTCCCCGAGCGCTGCGGCAGCCGCGCACGGAACGCTCACCCGCAACGTGAGCGGTGTGTACGTCACGAGCGGCGCTTCGACACTGGCGAGGCCGTCGTTCTGCGGCCATTGAATGGTCGCGGCTTCCTGCTTCACAGGGAGAAACGGGATGGCCGCTGCCAGGACGACTCCGAGCAGGCCGGTGAGGACTGCGATGAGGCGCGCGGTACGGACGCTCGAAGCCGGGGAATCGTCTGACACAGGGATCGATGCTAAGCGAATGGAGAATTGTTCTGCTCGACCTGATCCGGCGAGCGACACAACACAGTTAGCATCGGTCAGCATGGAGATCTCGTCGGCGATCGGCACTCGCCTCCGCCAAGCGGGGATCTCCGATGTTCGAGACGACAGCACCACTCGCGCGATGTACTCGTCCGATGCCTCGCTCTATCGGGTGCCGCCACAGGTCGTCGTCTGCCCTCGCAGCGTCGACGATGTAGCGGCTGCCCTCGACGTATGCCGCCGTGAAGGAGTGCCGCTCACCTCCCGCGGCGCGGGCACCTCGCTCGCGGGCAACGCTGTCGGAACCGGGGTGGTGCTCGACTTCTCCCGCCACATGGGGCGTGTGCTCGAGATCGACCCCCAGCACCGCACCGCGCGCGTGCAACCAGGAGCAGTGCAAGCCACCGTGCAGCGGGCCGCAGCGCCGCACGGACTTCGGTTCGGCCCCGACCCGTCGACCCACAACCGCTGCACGATCGGCGGGATGATCGGTAACAACGCGTGCGGCGCTCGTGCCCTCGGCTACGGCCGCACGTCCGACAACGTCGTCGGCATCGAGGTCCTCACCGGAACCGGACATCCGCTCTCACTTCCCGGCAGTGCGCCGATGCTCGATCCGCTGCGTGATCTCGTCGACGCGAACCTCGCGACGATCCGCACCGAATTCGGCCGGTTCGGCAGGCAGGTGTCCGGCTACGGACTCGAACACCTTCTTCCGGAAAATCGCTTCGACGTGCGCAAACTGTTCGTCGGAAGTGAAGGCACCCTCGGTGTGCTCACCGAGGCAACAGTGCAGTTGGTTGCCGATTCGCCGGTGCGCACCATGGTTGCCCTCGGCTACCCCGACATCGTCGCCGCAGGCAACGCCGCCCACACTTTGCTCCGGTTCCGTCCCACGGCGTGTGAAGGCCTCGATTCGCGCATCGTCGACATCGTCCGTACCCGGCGTGGGCCCGGCTCGGTCCCACCGCTTCCGCGTGGTGCGGCGTGGCTGTTCGTCGAACTCGTCGGTGACGACTTCGGCGAGGTCCACGACCGTGCCGTATCGATGGTCGAGTTCTCCGGTGCAATCGACGCCCTGCACATCGATGATCCGGCACGCGCCGCGGCACTGTGGCGCATCCGGGAGGATGGCTCCGGGTTGTCCGCCCGCAGCCCGCGCGGATTGCCCGCGCACGCCGGATGGGAAGACGCCGCGGTGCCCCCGGACCGCATCGGAGACTACCTGCGCGATTTCGAGCAGCTCACCGACAGTTACGGCATCACCGGCTACCCGTACGGACATTTCGCCGACGGCTGCATCCACATCCGGCTCGACATCCCACTCGAGATGCCCGGACTGTTCCGCGAATTCCTCTTTGCTGCAGGTCGTTTGGTGGCCTCGTACGGAGGTTCGATGTCCGGCGAGCACGGCGACGGACGGGCCCGCAGCGAACTGCTCCCGTTGATGTACTCAGGCGCTGCGCTGCGCCTCTTCGGCGCCGTCAAAGCCGTCTTCGACCCCGAGAACCTGCTCAACCCAGGTGTCCTCGTCGACCCGCGTCCCGTCGACGCCGACCTACGCGTGCCTGCGGCGCCCGCCGTCCGCACCGGCCTCGCGTTCCGGTATCGGGACGACGACGGCAACTTCACCCAGGCCGTGCACCGGTGCACCGGCGTCGGGAAGTGTCGCGCCGATACGACGGCTGTCGGTGGGGTGATGTGCCCGTCGTATCTCGCCACCCGCGAGGAGAAGGATTCGACGCGCGGCCGGGCCAGGGCTCTGCAGGAAATGCTCAACGGCTCGTTGGTCTCCGGAGGGTGGGCCTCGCCGGAGGTGCACGAAACCCTCGACCTGTGCCTGTCGTGCAAAGGATGCGCGTCGGATTGCCCCACCGGTGTCGACATGGCCACGTGGAAGTCGGAGGTACTGCACCAGACGTACCGCGGTCGCCGACGTCCGATCAGTCACTACACCCTCGGTCGGTTACCGCAGTGGGCAGCACTCGCCACGCGAATTCCCAAGGTGGTCAACTCGATCGCCAAGGTTCCGGGTGTGGGGTCGGCGGGATTGATGCTCGGCGGCATGGACAGGCGAAGGAACGTACCCGCCTTCGCACCCCGCAATTTCCGGCGCTGGTTCGCCGAGACCGCGGGACAGCGGTCACGCACGGGCGAGCCTGTCCTGCTGTTCGTCGACACGTTCACCGATTACTTCACTCCCGAAGTCGGGATGGCGGCGGTCGAGGTCCTCGAGGCGGCCGGGTACCGTGTCCGGATCACCGAGAAGCAACAGTGTTGCGCTCTCACGTGGATCACCACCGGCCAGCTCGACGATGCCCGAAAGATACTGGGCCGCACAGTTACCGAACTATTCCGTGCGGGGACACCGATCGTCGGTATCGAACCGTCGTGCACCGCGGTGCTGAGGTCCGACACCCTCGAACTGCTCGGCTCCGAGCCGGCCCGCGTGGTGGCGGAATCGACTCGCACGCTTGCCGAGTTGCTCGGCGACTGGGAACCACCGTCGCTGGCAGGCACGACCGTCGTCGCACAGCCCCACTGCCACCATCACGCGGTGATGGGGTGGGATGCCGATGCAGCGCTGCTCAAACGTGCCGGCGCGGAAATCACCCGGCTCGGCGGCTGTTGCGGTCTCGCCGGAAATTTCGGGGTCGAACGCGGTCACTACGACGTGTCGGTCGCGGTCGCGAACAACCAGCTGGTTCCCGCTGTCGAATCCGCCGCCGCCGACACGGTTGTGCTCGCCGACGGTTACTCGTGCCGCACTCAGATCGGCGACCTCACCAATCGTCGCGGCACTCATCTGGCGGAGCTGCTCGCGTCGCGGTTGCCGTAGGAGACAGCGCCGCATCGTCGACCACAATGTTCGTGCGCGTCGCACGAGTGGACATCAGAGTTGTCGGCACACTGGCGGCGGCAGCGGCGCTCATGCGACGACAATCAGGTCGGTGTCAGGTACGAGACGGTTCACTCGCGGTGTCTTCCGCGTGAGCGTTTGTCGTTGACCGGGCGTGGTCCGAGTTCGTAGGGGATTTGCAGGATGCGGCGGGTTTTGGCGTCGATGTCGCAGTTTCCGGATGCGATGGAGTGGAGGATGCCGTTGTAGACGAGGTCCCAGAGGTCGGGGTTGCCCTGGATCTGGCTGATCTTGAACGAGTGGATTTCGTTGCCATGTGCGTCTTTCAGCCGTAGGACGCGGTTTGTTCCGTCGGCGGAGAATCGGATGCGGGTGAGGTGATAGGTGTCGACCCAGCTGGTGCGCCATTGCACCCAGGTGGCACCGGCGGCGGTCCAGTGGTTCTTGGTCGCACGAAACATCATCCATGGGAAGAGTATTAGCAGTCCCCATGCCCACCATTCGCTGATCCAATCGAAACCGCCTTCCTTCGCCGTTCCAAAGGCTGCGAGTATTCCCGCGGTCAATGCGGCATCGACGAACTGCGAACGTGCTGTGGGTTGGATCCACTCGATTCTGGGGCCGCATTCGGGAGGAGGAGGTGGGTTTCGCGGCGGGCGGTCTCGTGGGGTGAATTCGGTACTGCGTTGGATGCGTGGTGCGCGGGGTGGCCGAGGTTCGCCGGTGATCGGGTCGGGCATCGGTGGTAGGTCGGGACTGGTCATCCGCGACGTTTCCCTCGGGTGCGTTTGTCGTTGACCGGGCGTGGTCCGAGTTCGTAGGGGATTTGCAGGATGCGGCGGGTTTTGGCGTCGATGTCGCAGTTGCCGGATGCGACGGAGTGAAGGATGCCGTTGTAGACGAGGTCCCAGAGGTCGGGGTTGCCCTGGAGATCGTGGATCTTGAAGGAGTGGATTTCGTTGCCGTGTGCGTCTTTCAGCCGTAGGACGCGGTTTGTTCCGTCGGCGGAGAATCGGATGCGGGTGAGTTGGTAGGTGTCGACCCAGCTGCTGCGCCATTGCACCCAGGTGGCACCGGCGGCGGTCCAGTGGTTTCTTGTGGCGCGGAACATGATCCAGGCGCCGGCGAGCATGATCGCCCAAAACCACCACCAGCGGACCCATTCGAATCCGGCCTGTACCGACATAAGGGCGATGGAAAGGCTTGCCATTATCGCTGCAGCGAAACACTGCTCGCGAAACGTGGGTTGGTTCCATTCGAGCATCGGTCCGAAGGGGTCCGGTGGTGGAGTGGGGCAGTTTCGAGGGGGACGGCCCACGGGTGTTTGTTCTGTGCCCCGGTGGATGCGTGGTGCGCGCGGAGGGCGGGGTTCTCCAATTATGGGGTCGGGGATGGGAGGCAGGGCTGTTTCCGACATTGTCATCCTCAGAAAAGAGCACTGGCATCGGGTGCGCTGGCGACAGCGGCACTCGCGTCAATCTGGGGGTTCACCATCCGCGGCGTCGTCCCTTGCTGCGTTTGTCGTTGACCGGGCGTGGTCCGAGTTCGTAGGGGATTTGCAGGATGCGGCGGGTTTTGGCGTCGATGTCGCAGTTGCCGGAGGCGACGGAGTGGAGGATGCCGTTGTAGACGAGGTCCCAGAGGTCGGGGTTGCCCTGGATCTGGCTGATCTTGAACGAGTGGATTTCGTTGCCGTGTACGTCTTTCAGTCGTAGGACGCGGTTGGTTCCGTCGGCGGAGAATCGGATGCGGGTGAGGTGATAGGTGTCGACCCAGCTGGTGCGCCACTGCACCCAGGTGGCACCGGCGGCGGTCCAGTGGTTTCTTGTGGCGCCGAACATCACCCATGCACTTGCGGCCATGATCAGCCAGATGCCCCACCAAGTGATCCACCGGAATCCTCCGTTGGTGAGGGTGAGATACGCGACTGCGATCCCTATCATCATGAGCGCGGCGATGTACGGATCGCGGGCGGTGGGCTGGATCCATTCGAGGGTGGGGCCCAGATGGCGTGGTGGTTCAGGGGGATTCCGTGGCTCTCGGTCGGAGGGGGTGTTCTGCGTGCCCCGATGAATCCGCGGCGCGCGGGGAGGTCGGGGTTCTCCGGTAACCGGGTCGGAGATCCGGGGCAGGTCCGTTGCGTCCATTCCAGTCCTTAGAAAAGGTTTCCGACCCAGCGTGCCGCTGACCCCGCGGCGCCGGAGATGTCGTCCCAGTGTTCGATCGCTTCACCGACGCCGAATGCGACCCCGACTCCGGCGCCGACAGCGAGCAGTGTGACAGGGCCGCCGGCAGCACTGGCGAGGATCAATTCGGTGGCGATGGTGCCCGCGACGAACCCGCCGACGTCCTTGGCGACCGCTTTGACTGCGTCGCCACCATTGTCAGCATCACTGACGTTGGAGTAGGTTTGCAATGCGGTCAAGCTCAAACCAACAACAGGAACCTTGGATCCGAGCGATTTCAGTGTCGATCCGTCAGGCATGAAGTCGCCGACGTTCTTCCCGAGCAGTTCTACGAACTTGGTTTCACCGAGCCCTGCGAGCAGCCGGGAGTTCTCCGCAGCGAATCGCGCTGCGTCGTCGGCTCCACCTTGGAAGGCTCGAACAGCTCTCGCTGCGGTGGCTTCTGGGTATGGATCCCCCAGCCGGGCCGCTTCCGCGGCGAGTTCGTGTAATCGGGCCAGGTTCGCGCTTCGGCTGTCGGCGATCGGACGCCATTTCGCCAGTTCGGAAAAAGCCGTCGCCACATATCCGGTGGCTGCGAACGCCGCCATCCAGCCCCACTGGGCCTCTGCGTCCTTCAGGATCGTCGTCGGCCCGCGCAGTGCCTCCGCGAACCTGCTGTGCGCTGCGACCTCGATCCCGCGACCCTCCGCGACGAGCCCCGCCGCATTCTCGTAAGCCGCAACCTGCTTTGCTCGAAGAACCTGGGGTGCAACATCGTACGAGTTCGGATCGATCTCGATCGGCTCGCCGATCCCGGTGCCGAACTCCACGGGAATGCCGGCTTCCGAAGCTGTCGCCTCGGCTTGCGACATTCGCGCTCGGGCGGTGACGAGCTCATCGGCGAATACACGCAGGGCGGCGGCAACCACGTCGATCTGGTCTGCGGCCTCGGTGGTTCCGGCGATGATGCCGTCGAGCGTCGACCGGAACTCGTCGCCTGCCGTGCTCCTGAACTCGTACTCGGACTCTGCGCGGCCGTCGCGTGCCGACTTCAGCTGATCCGTTACACCGGTTGCGAGAGTGGCGAGCGAATCCGCGCACGCGTAGCACGAGGCGGGGTCGCCGAAGACATGGGTGTCGAGGCTCATTGTTCACCGGCCTTCGCGATCCCCTGCGCGTTGTGATCATCGGTTTCCTGGTAGGCGCGCAGACTGTCCTGGGTGACGTCGGCTGCGTTGGCCAGCGACCGGACTGCCACGTCCAACGCGGATGCGATCGATCCGAGAGTGTCTACGAGCAGCACGGTGGACGGACCGGCGTCGGGTATTTCGGCTGCGTCGGATCCGAGGTCGTTGATCCCGATCGCTCCGGTTGCCAGACGGCGCGCGACGGCGTTGAGATCTCCGATTTCGATGCTCACCGGGTTCGCGTCCGTCCGAGCGGGTCCTGCAGCCAGCCTCCAGACCGACGGTATTCGTCCTCGGCCGCAGGTGGTGGCTGTGCGGCGTCGAGCAAGACCACGTCGTATCCGGTGGTGCGGTGGATTTCCTGCAGTCCGGCGCTGTCGACACCCATCCACGGCTGCCGCGGTCCGCAGCAGCGCACCAATTCCTGCAGTGACGTGTAGGCAGGTAGAGCCAGCTGACCGTCCGGAAGAGTGCGCATCTCCAGCCGAACCTGTCCCGACTTGTCGCGTCGTCGAGTCGGCACGTACAGGATGTCGCTCATCGAATCCCCCCAGATCCTGTCGCACCCCCGTACGACCGGTTGCGACCTTACCGCAGCGGCGATGAGTTTCCGTGCGGAGCCGGGTCGGTATCGGTGACATCAGCGCATCGAATCCAGGAGATCATCATGACCACCCATTCCGCCACCGACCGCGATTCTCACACCCGCGCCGAATCACCTGGCCGGGGCGCGCACATCGCCGGCCTGATCGTCAGCGGCCTCGTCGTCCTGTTTCTGCTCTTCGACTCCGTCATTCATCTCATGAACACCTCGCAGGTGCAGGAGGCCATGGCCGACCTCGGCTTCGATCCGAGCCTGAACAGGGTGTTCGGGATCGTGCTGCTGATCTGCCTCGTGCTCTACGTCGTGCCGACGACAGCGATCCTCGGTGCGGTACTGCTCACCGGATACCTCGGCGGAGCGGTCGCGACCAACCTGCTCACCGAGCAGCCGATCGTCAGCACCACACTGTTCCCGATCTACACCGGAATCTTCGTGTGGGGCGGATTGTGGCTGCGCGACAACGGAGTTCGAAGCATCATGCCCCTTCGGCGCGGGTAACCACAGCGAACGGCCCCACCTCGGTGATTGTGAAACGTGGATCGTCGAACAAGGTCTCGGGGAAGGTGACCGTGTATCGGCGGACATTCGGGTCGTTCGGATAGACGTCCTCGGCCAACCGAAGTGTGTAACCCTCGGTGCCCTGTCGGAAGACGATGGCGTCGGGGGCACGCCACTGCAGCGAATCCCACGCGGAGAGAAGTTCTTCGGACGATCCGAGTTCCGACCATTCTTCGATCGCCGCTGCACGACCCGCGAAGTCTGCGAGGGGATTCGCGTAGTGCGACGTCAGCGCTTGGAAACCGAAGTACGGGT
The DNA here is from genome assembly GCF_023015605.1 of Rhodococcus sp. F64268. Taxonomy (NCBI): domain Bacteria; kingdom Bacillati; phylum Actinomycetota; class Actinomycetes; order Mycobacteriales; family Nocardiaceae; genus Rhodococcus; species Rhodococcus sp. F64268. Next base: position 68,233 of record NZ_JALKAI010000004.1, on the reverse strand, counting down.
AGTACGCGAGGAACGCGGTGTCGGCGGTGAGGATCACGTGGTCGTCGCGCTCACCACCGAGCTGCGAACGCAGTGTCTCGTCGATCTCCGAGTAATACGATGCGGCGCCCGGTGGCCGCTGGTCGGCGCGTTCACCGTTGCCGTCGGTGTCGGTGTAGGCGACGGTGATCTCGTTCCCGAGAACTTGCGGAATGTTCTGGGTGAACGCCAGCGCACCGAGTGCGCCCACCGCGACGAGCACACGCCGCACATTCGGGTTGTCGCTCGAGGCGAGGCTGATCCATCGCGAGAATTCGACGAACGCGAATGCACCCGCCGTACCGAGCAGCACCAGCAGGATCACTTCGAGCCGGAACGCGAGCAGCGTATTGCCCAGCGCAGTGAACGCCATCGACCCCAGGAACCACAGGTACACAGAGATGACGCCGAGCCCGAGCGCCTGAGCACGCCGCGATGACGTCGCCCGCCCGATCAGCCACACACTGCCGAGCAGGCACAACAACCCGATCAGCGACATGTGGAACATCGGCAGGGGCAGGCTCGCGCCCGTGTCGGGTAGGTAGTGGGTCGCGGAACCCGAGCCGGCGGTCGAACCGCCCCCGAGCACGTCGAGCAGGAACGGCGCCCACACGATCAGCGCGACGAGCCCCGCGATCACCGCGATGGAGACGAATCGCACGAGCACCGGCATCGTGCTGCGCCACGAACCGTCGGCCCGCTTGGCGAGTACTGCCGCGACCACCGCCATCACCGTCACCGCGAACGCGGCCAGACCCAGGTACAGCGTGTAGAACGTCGCCGCGACCCCGAGGAACAGGCCGGTACCCACCACCGCGCCCCACCCCTGCCGTGCGCGTTTCTGGTAGTCATCGCTACCAGAAGCGCGCACGGGGTTGAGGGCGCCCCAGGCCAGCACCAGAGCCGGTGCGATCAGCAGCGCGATCACCGCGCCGTACGGCTCCGGCGACCCGTACGCCAGCACGATCACCGTCGATGCGGTCGCCACGAGCACCGCGAGATCCGACCGGACGAGTTCCGACCACAGCGCCAGCGCCACGACCGCCGCGACCGCCAATGAGGCGATGGCATAGGGCTTGAATGCCTCCCATCCATCCATCCCCAGCAGGTTCGCGACACGGCCGCCGACCCAGAACCACCCGGCCGGATAGAACGGCGGCATGTCGGCGTAGTTCATGTCGCGCAGGGCTGCGCTGTCGGTCAGTCGCGTGAGGAACTGCGTGCGGAACTCCTGATCGACGGAGATTCCGTGCAGATACAGCTTCGTCGCTGCCAGGGGCATCCCGAGGGTCGCGGTGACGAGGCCGGACAGCGCCGCCCACGACAGCACGCGCGCACCCGTCACCCACTTGCGGCGACGCAGCAGGTAGATCGAGCACCCGAGCGCAGCCAGAGCGACGAACTGCATGACAGTCGTGACGGCCTGTGTGACGTTCGACGAGTTGAACGCCGGCCATTGCACTCGTGCGAACGCGAACAGTCCCACTGCAGAAACGAAGATCGCGACGACCACGGCCGCAACCATGCGACCGGCGGTCGTCGCGATCTTCCGAAACGGAGCGACGGGGATGACGGTGGGACTCTCGGCGACTGTCACGGGACCCGAGCCTAGTGAAGCTGTGGGCTCAGGCGGTGAAGCCGGGGCCGGTCAGATCGGTAGCTTGCGGAAGACGGCGCGCGGAATGTGCCGCAGCACGATCATCACGAACCGGAAGGGACCCGGCGCCCACACGATTTCCTTGCCCTTGTCGGATGCGGATACCGCGAGCGCAGCTACATCTTCCTTGTTCACGGTCAGCGGCGCTTCGTCGACATGCGCGCTGAACTTGGTGCGAACCTGGCCGGGGCGCACCACGGTGACGCGGGGACCGAACGGGCGCAGCGCCTCGCCGAGACCCAGGTAGAAGCCGTCGAGGCCCGCCTTCGACGAGCCGTACATGAAGTTGGCACGCTTGACGCGCTCACCGGCCACCGACGACATCGCGATGATCCGGCCGAAGCCCTGCGCCTTCATCTTCTCGCCGATGAGTACACCGACGGACACCGACGCCGTGTAGTTCACATTCGCGACGCGGACGGCCTTGGCCTGGTTCTGCCACAGTTCCTCGGAGTCACCGTCGAGACCGAAGGCGACGACGGCGATGTCGACGTCGCCACCTGCCCATGCCTCGTCGATGACTTTCGGGTGGGATTCGGTGTTGAGCGCGTCGAAGTCGATGACGTCGACCTTCGTCGCACCCGCAGCATTCATCTGGGCGACGGATGCGTCGCGCAGCGGGTCGCCCGGCAGTGTCGCGAGGATGACGCGGGCGGGTGCCTTACGCAGGTACTCCTCGACGATGGCCAGGCCGATCTCGGAGGTGCCACCGAGAAGCAGCAGGGTCTGGGGATTGCCGACGGCATTGATCATCAGTGCAGTTCCAACCTTCTGGACATATCGGAGGCGAAGACGTTGGTGGGGTCGACCGTGCGGCGCACCTTGAGCCACTCGTCGATCCTCGGGTACATCGAGTGGAAGGTTTCCGCGTCGGTCCGCGAATCCTTTGCCGTGTAGAGGCGACCACCGAACTCGAGGACGCGCTTGTCGAGTTCGCGCACGAACTCGTTCAGGCCCGCCTTGATCGGGAAGTCGACGCAGATGTTCCAGCCCTTCATGGGGAAACTCAGCGGCGCCTTGTTGCCCTCACCGAACAGCTTGAAGACGTTGAGGAACGAGTAGTGCCCCGACTTCTGGATGTCGATGATGATCTTCTTGAACTCTTCGACGGCTTCGGTGGGGACCACGAACTGGTACTGGAGGAAACCCTTGGATCCGTAAGCGCGGTTCCACTCGCCGAACAGATCGAGCGGGTGATAGAACGCGGTCAGGTTCTGGATCTGGCCCGTTGCGTTCTTCGTCTTGCGGTAGTACAGCTCGCCGACGATCGAGAAGTCGAACTTGTTCGCCAGGCCGTTCGGGAACACGTCGGGAAGGGTGATCAGCGTCGGCGCGTCGAAGGCCAGCGGATTCTTCTGCAGTTTCTTCGGCAGCTGATCGAGTGTTGCTAGTGAGCCCCGTGACACAGCTCCGCGGCCCAGCTTCGGGGGCGCCGAGATCGCGTCGAACCAGGTGCTCGAGTAGTCGTACTTGTCCTCGGAGCCGTCGCTGTGCACGGCGATCGTCTCGTCGAGGGATTCGGTGCGCATGCTGTCGGCGATGAAGTACGCCGTCTCGGTGGGTGTCATCTCGATGGTCGCGCGCAGGATGATGCCCGTCAGACCCATACCGCCGACCGTGGCCCAGAACAGCTTGGAGTTGCGTCCCGTCGGGCCGCAGGTGCGGACCTGACCGTCTGCGGTGAGCAGGTCGATCGAGCGCACGTGGTTGCCGAAGCTGCCCGCGCTGTGGTGGTTCTTGCCGTGGATGTCGGAGCCGATGGCACCGCCGATCGTCACCTGGCGGGTGCCGGGCAGGACCGGCACCCACAGGCCGAACGGCAGCGCCGCACGCATCAGCTGGTCGAGCGTCACACCGCCGTCCACCACGACCTTGCAGGACTCGCGGTCGACACTGTGGATCTTGTTCAGGGCCGTCATGTCGATGACGAGCCCACCCGCGTTCTGCGCGGGATCGCCGTAGGAGCGACCGAGACCGCGCGCGATGACACCGCGGCGCAGGTGCGTCGGCTTCGACTCGTTCTGCTCCGCGACCTGCGCCACGGCCTTGGCGATCAGCTCGACGTCGGGTGTGGAGAGCACCTCGGCGGTGGTCGGCGCGGTGCGCCCCCATCCGGTCAGGGTGCGTGTCTGGGTGGGGAGAGGCTCGCTCGCCTGCTCTTCAGCTGTCGTAGACATCGAGGTAGAGGCTACCCGCGTCAGCTCACTACCCGGCAAGATGCCGTAGGTCACTGGTTGCGTTTCGGTGAGAATCTCCATGTAGTGGCGGTGCGGATTGTGGCGCGGCGGACGCTACCCTCGACTCCGTGCCCGAACCCCACGACCACGTCCAGCCGCTGCCGGAACACCATGTTCCGCTCGCTCCCGAGCTGCCGCTGACCGACTCGACCGCAGACGAAGCGCTCGACCTGAAGACGCAGCTGGTGCGGTTCGTGGTTACCGGAGGGCTGTCGGCCATCGTCGACTACGGCCTGTATGTGCTGCTCATGGCGCTCGGCGTCACCCGTGATATTGCGAAGGCGCTGTCCTTCATCGCGGGTACCACCACCGCGTACCTCATCAACCGGCGCTGGACCTTCCAGGCGCCGCCGAGCCGGTTGCGGTTCGCCGCTGTTGTGATCTTGTATGCGGTGACGTTCGCCGCCCAGGTCGGGATCAACCGGGTGCTCAACGAGTCGCTCGGTGACGATTGGTGGGTCACCCCGTTCGCCTTCGTGGTCGCCCAAGGTGTGGCGACGGTCATCAACTTCGTCGTGCAGAGGCTCGTCATCTTCCGGATCCGCTGAAGATTTGGTGGCTTCTTGTCCGCTCAGCGAACCATTTCTCACCAAGGATTCACCGGTGTCGTGACATCGCCGTCCGAATCTGGCGAAGTACACCTTCGGGATCCTGGGTCAGCGTGTGCCACGTGAATCGCAGGACGTGCCAGCCGGCGTCGACCAGGACGTTCTGTCGTTCCGCGTCGCGCCGGTGCCGCTGCGCGTCGCGGTGCCAGGCCCAGCCGTCGATCTCGATGGCGACGCGCTCGGCGTCGAACACCACGTCGATTTCGTAACCGCAACTCCTCGCGTGGGCACGCCACCCGATCAGGCCGGCAGTACGCAGAAGACGATGCAGGATCCGTTCGGCTTCCGAATGTCCGCCATCGCCGGCGGAGCACAGTAGCCGTGCTGCAGCACGTGCCCCGTGCCGCCCCGAGTTTCTGCGATGCACCCGCTGGAGGACCTCGAGCGACGTGTGGCGCTGCAGCGCACGGTCCATGAGCACGGATCCGTTCGGTAACTCCACTGCAGCCTCGAGAACGGTCAGCGGTAGGGCAGTGACGGGCAGGCTGCGGACTACAACTGTGTCTTTCCAGTGCAGGTCACGGCGCCGAAGGCGAACTTCATGTCTTCGTGGAAGCGCTCGACGATGAGTCACCGTGACGTAGTGGTGGCCGGGTGGACGATCGAGGAGTCCGTGCCACCACGCGGCACTCGGTCCCCAAGCAACGGCATCCCGCCCAGCGCAGTACACCGCCGCGCGAAGGCTCACGCTTTCGGTGTGTTCGCGGTCGGCGCGCAGGTATATGCCGGGTGCGAGGGTGGACCACTCACCGGACCGGACCTGCCGGGTCACAGTCGACGAGCTCATACCGCATTCGAGGGCTTGCGCGCGTGTGATGATCCCGTCTTGGCGAGACATGATCGCGTGGATCGCTTTACGGCTCATATTTCGTTCGACGCAGAATCGCTCGAAGCGGTTCCGCTCGTACGCAACGTTGGTGAGATATTGCCCGGAATACGGACAAGAATCCACCAAAGTCGATTAGGCGTGGGGCAGGCGACCTGCCCCGCGCGCTTCGGTGAGTGAGGGTGCTGCCCGGTCCTTGGCCGACAGCTCGTACACGAGCCGGCTTCCGCCGCGCCCGACCGTCGGCCACTCGATCCCGATCTCCGGATCCAGCGGATGAACCTCGTGCTCGCGTTCGGGGTCGTAGCCCGTCGAGCATAGGTACATCACCGTCGAGTTGTCCTCCAACGCCAGGAACCCGTGCCCCAGCCCCTCGGACAGGAAGATCGCACGACGATCGACGGTGTCGAGCAACACCGAATCCCACTGCCCGAACGTCGGCGATCCCACCCGCAGGTCGACGACGACGTCGAGCACCGACCCCGACGCACACGTCACGTATTTCGCTTGTCCCGGCGGCACATCCGCGTAGTGGATTCCGCGCAGCACACCCGCGGCCGACACCGAGCAATTGGCCTGCGCGAGATCGAGTTCCCGACCGGTCGCTTCGATGAAGCTGGACTGCTTGAACCATTCGAGGAACACCCCGCGGTCGTCGCCGAACTGCTTCGGGGTGATCTCCCATGCGCCCGCGATCTTCAGTTCTCGGTACTGCATTTCCTCAGGAGTCCTTTCCTCGTGCGACCAGGTCCAGCAGGTAGGTGCCGTAGCCCGATTTCACCAGAGGGTGTGCCAAGGCTGCCAATTCGTCGTCGGTGATGAATCCGCGTCGCCACGCAACCTCCTCGGGCACTCCGATCTTCAAGCCCTGACGCTGTTCGATGGTGCGCACGAAGTTCGACGCGTCGAGCAGCGAATCGAAGGTGCCGGTATCGAGCCACGCGGTGCCGCGGGGCAGCACCTCGACCTGAAGTCTGCCGGTCTCGAGATATGCGCGGTTGATGTCGGTGATTTCGTATTCGCCTCGCGCGGAAGGTTTCAGCGACCGCGCGATCTCGACGACGTCGTTGTCGTAGAAATACAGTCCCGGTACCGCGTAGTGCGATTTGGGGTCGGCCGGTTTCTCCTCCAGCGACAATGCGCGACCATCGGAATCGAACTCGATCACCCCGTAGGCCGACGGGTCCGAGACCCGGTACGCGAAGACGGCGCCGCCGTCGAGATCGTCGAACCGTTTGAGCTGTGTGCCGAGCCGCGGCCCGTAGAAGATGTTGTCGCCCAATACCAGAGACACGGTCTCCGCGCCGATGTGATCGGCACCCAGAACGAACGCTTGTGCCAGTCCGTCGGGCTCGTCCTGGACCGCATACGTGATGTCGATGCCGAACTGCGACCCGTCTCCGAGCAGATGCCGGAATTGGCCGGCGTCATGCGGAGTGGTGATCAGAAGGATGTCGCGGATTCCCGCGAGCATCAAGGTCGAGAGCGGGTAGTAGATCATCGGCTTGTCGTAGACGGGAGTGAGCTGCTTGCTGATACCCAGCGTGATGGGGTGCAGTCGCGAACCGGTCCCGCCGGCAAGGATGATTCCGCGCATGCCGGTCAGTGTCCCATGGGTAGGGTTGGCGTAATGAAGCTGCTCGTCACCGGCGGCGCCGGATTCATCGGCGCGAACTTCGTCCACCAGACCGTGGCCGAACGCCCCGACGTCGAGATCACCGTCCTCGACAAGCTCACCTACGCGGGAAACCTCGACTCCCTCGAACCCGTGGAAGACGCGATCACCTTCGTCCACGGCGACGTCGCCGACACCGGTCTGGTCGACCGGCTCGTCGCCGACACCGACCTTGTGGTGCACTTCGCCGCCGAATCCCACAACGACAACTCCCTGCACGACCCGTCACCGTTTGTGCAGACCAACCTGGTGGGCACGTTCGCCCTGCTCGAGGCCGTCCGCAAGCACGACGTGCGCTATCACCACATCTCCACCGATGAGGTGTACGGCGATCTCGCGCTCGATGATCCGGCGAAGTTCACCGAGGACACGCCCTACAACCCGTCGAGTCCCTACTCGTCGACGAAAGCCGGCTCCGACCTGCTCGTCCGCGCGTGGGTGCGTTCGTTCGGTATTCGCGCGACCCTGTCGAACTGCTCGAACAACTACGGGCCGTACCAGCATGTGGAGAAGTTCATTCCCCGTCAGATCACCAACGTGCTCACCGGGGTGCGGCCCAAGCTGTACGGCACCGGCACGAATGTGCGCGACTGGATCCACGTCGACGACCACAACCGTGCGGTGTGGACGATCATCGACAAGGGCGTCATCGGTGAGACCTATCTCATAGGCGCAGACGGTGAAACGGACAATCGTACCGTCGTCGAGACCGTCCTCGAACTGTGCGGGAATGACCCGGCCGGGTTCGATTTCGTTCCCGACCGCCCCGGCCACGACCTGCGTTACGCGATCGACGCGACCCGGCTGAAGACCGAACTCGGGTGGGCGCCTGTGTACAGGGATTTCCGATCCGGCCTGCACGCGACCATCGAGTGGTACCGCGCGAACGAGGCGTGGTGGCGTCCGCACAAGAACGCGACCGAGGCCGCCTACCGCCGAACGGAACGCCCACTCGAAGAGTGAGGGCGGTGCCCGTCAGGACGCAAAAAGTGCATTTCCCGCGATCCTCACCAATCGGTCGCAACTCTCACGTGATCGGCGAACGGCGGCGTTCCCGCTGATAATGTCGCATCCGGACCAACAGGATCGAGGAGATCGGGGAGTTACTCGATGGAGCAGGCACCTGCCGGCGACACGACAACTGACGGCAGCAACGTCGACGCGCTGGAGGAGGCCCTCATCGAGCCCGCACGTCGTGATCGGCTGATCGTTCAACGCGGACTGTTCGGGTCGCTCTCGCCGCGCGTACCCGAGAAGATGTACGTGGTCACCAAGGGCGACGCGGCCGCCGACCGGCACGGGCTCCAGCTCGCTGAGGGCGCGACCGCCCACACCAACACCTACTTCGGCCGGTTCGCCGCGACCTTCTGGCAGCGCTGGACCGACGTGAAGACGGTGAACCTGCAGCTCACCTACGCCTCGTCGGGTAGCGCGGCGTTCACCGTGTGGGCGTCCGACGCCCGTGGCCGTGAGCGCATCGTCACCACCTCGAAGGTCTCGGGTTCGGGCGACCTCGATCTCGAGCTTCCCATCGAGCGATTCGTCGACGGCGGCGCGATGTGGTTCTCCGTGGAGTCCAGCAACGGCTCGCTGCTCATTTCCGACGCGCGCTGGACCGTCGCCGCTCCCGAGCACCTGCGACCGGCCGCCGTCGTCATCTGTACGTTCAACCGCGCCGACGACTGCACCGTCACGGTCGGCACCCTCGCCTCCGACGACGATGCGATGGCCGACATCGACGCGGTGTGCATCGTCGACCAGGGCACCGACCAGGTGCGTTCGCGTCCCTCGTTCGCGGAGGTCGAAGAGAAGCTCGGCAAGAAGCTGATCTACCTCACGCAGCCGAACCTCGGTGGCGCGGGCGGATTCTCCCGCGGCATGTACGAGATCACCGGCTCGCCGAACTCGGCGCACGCCAACGTGATCGTCATGGACGACGACATCCTGTGCGAGCCGGAATCCGTGCTGCGACTCAACGCGTTCGCGAACATGACGGTGCAGCCCACGATCGTCGGCGCCCAGATGCTGTCGCTGAGCAACCCGCAGATCCTGCATGTCAGTGCCGAGCGTGAGGTGCTCGACGAGATCACTGCGGGTGAGCTCACCCCCGGTGCGAAGATGGGCATCGATCTCATCAAGAAGAAGCAGGATCCCCGCTTCGACGCAGGCTGGAACGGCTGGTGGACGTGCCTGCTGCCCGCCGAGATCATCGCCGAGTGTGGCCTGCCGATTCCGCTGTTCTTCCAGTGGGACGACATCGAGTACGGGATCCGAGCCCGCTTCGCCGGGCATCCCACCGTCACGCTGCCCAACGCGGGTGTGTGGCACGCCGATTTCCACCTCAAGGACTACGACGACTGGGCGCGGTACTTCAGCATCCGCAACGGTCTCGTCGTATCGGCGCTGTACGGCCGGTTCGACGGCAACGACATCTCGAAGTATCTGTTCCGCAAGATCAGCGAGCTGATCGTGTCGATGCAGTACGGCTTGGCCGCGACCTTCATCAAAGCCGCCGAGGACTTCCTCGCGGGGCCCGACTTCCTCTACGACGGAGGGCAGTCTGTGCTGAAGGAGCTGCGCGAACTTCGCGACCGCTATCCCGAGACGAAGCCGCTGCCCGCGTCGCAGGTGGGCAAGGAGTCGGATCCACATACCCAGATGAAGGTGTGGGACTTCGAGCCCGACAAGAAGCGTGAGGGGCTCGTCCTCGTGAAGCGTGCGGTGCAGCAGTTCCGGGGTAAGGTCGACCGCCGTCAGGTCACAGTGCCTGCGCACTTCGCGAACTGGTGGCACGTGTCGTTGTTCGACACCGCCGTGGTCACCGACGCGTCGCAGAATGCGGTGCGGGTGCGCCGCCGCGACAAGGACATCGCCGTCGCACTCGCGAAGCATGCCGCGAAGGTGTGCTGGCAGCTCCGCAAGGAAGCGCCGCAGATGAAGAAGACGTGGCACGACGCCATGCCCAAGCTGACCAGCCGTGAGAATTGGGCGCGCCTCTACGGCATCGGCGAGTAGTAGCACGTGAGGGCATGGCCGCTTCCCTTGATCGTCGGGGGAGCGGCCGTGTTCGTAGGTGCGGCTTTTTCGTGGGTTCCGTCGTTCTGGTGGGACGAGGCCGCCACTGTCTCGGCGGCGAATCGTCCCCTCGGGGCGCTCCTCGAACTGCACGCCCAGCGCGATGCTGTGCACGGGCTGCACAACCTGCTTCTGCACTGGTGGTTCTCGCTGGTGGGAATCAGTGAGTTCACCGCCCGGATCCCAGGTGCGGTGGCGCTCGGGGTCGGCGCGGCCGCAATCACCGCGACCGGACACAAGCTCGGCGGGGCACGAGTCGCTGTCGCGTCGGGTGTGTTGTTCGCGATCACACCGCGGGTGACGTGGGCAGCGACCGAAGCGCGCTCCTATGCTTTCGCGATCGCAGGGGCAGCGCTGTTGACCCTGCTGCTGGTGAAGGCCCTGACCGCGGGCCACGCACGTTGGTGGGTGGCGTACGCTCTGCTGGCTGCGGTTTCGACGGTGCTGTTCGTCTACTCCGCGACAGTGGTCCTCGCGCACGCGGTGACAGTCCTGTTGCTCTCGCGTGATCGTGTGAGGTTCGCCGTCGCAGCGGTGGCCGGAGCGTCGCTGTCGGCGCCGTTCATGATGCTGGCGTCGACCCAGATACAGCAGGTGTCGTGGATCCCGCCGCTCGACGCCACTGTGGTGCGCACGATCCTGGTCGACCAGTGGTTCCCGCAAGCTCCCTGGGCGGCGGGACTGTGCGCGGTGACCGTCGTCGCGGGTGCGGTCGTTGCGATGCGGATCGGCGTGACACCGGGGGAGCGGATGCTGCTGGCGGTGGCGCTCCCTGGATTCGCCGTGCCGATGACGGTGCTGCTCGTGAGTTCGCTGGTCTCGCGCAATCTGTATCTCGACCGGTACCTGTCGTTCACGGTGCCTGCGATGGTGCTGCTGGTGGGCTGGGCGCTGGCTCGGGTCGCGACTCGGTGGTGGACGATGCTCGTCGTGTTCGTCGCGCTGGCTGTGGCAGTGTCCCCGGCCTACATCGCGCAGCGTCAGCCGTTCGGGAAGGCAGGCGGGATGGATTACAGCGCGGTCGCCGACCGGCTCATCGAGGTGTCGGAAGCAGGCGACTGCGTCGCATTCGAGCCGACCATCTCGTGGGCACCGACCTCCCCGCGAGCGGTCATGGATGCGCGGCCGGATTCGGTGGTGGGTCTCGATGATGTCGGGCTCGGGCGCAGCGCGGCCGAGCGAACTCAACTGTGGTCGAGTGATGCGGCGCCATCCGAATCGGCCGTTCGTGCGGCCGCCCGGTGCACGGTGCTGTGGGTGATCGCGGATCGTGAGCGCGATACCCCCTGGAAGCTGTGGCATCCCAACAATGTGTGGTGGCGATTCGAGCCGTATCGATTCACCGACACGGAGACCTTCCACGAACTGGCCGCGGCGGGATTCGAGATCACCGACCACGCCGCGGTCCACCGGTTGCAGCTGATCAGGCTGCAGCTCGGTCAGACCCAGTAGGCGACGCGAGCGCGGTAGTTGCGCATCGCGAGCAGGGCCAGTCCCCAGCCGAGCACGGTGATCACGAGGACGATGACCCAGTGGTAGAGCTGCTGGTCGCCGCCGAGCAGCGGGGTGCGGACGATGTCGAGGAAGTGGTAGAGGGGATTGATCTCGGCGATCTTCGCCCGGCCTTCGTTGCCTGTGCCGACGAGGGTCTGCTCCGTCCAGATGATCGGTGTCATGAAGAAAAGCAGCTGGACGATGCTGCCGAGCAGCGGCGCGATATCGCGGTAGCGGGTCGAGAGAATGCCGAACACCAGTGAGACCCACACCGCGTTGATGGCGATCAATGCCAGCGCGGGAATCGCCGCGAGGGCGGTCCAATGCAGCGGCTGCGGAAACACGATGAGAATGCCCACGTAGATCACGATGTTGTGCGCGAACAAGATCATCTGTCGCCACACCAGGCGATACACATGCACGCTCAGTGGCGTCGGCAACTGTTTGATCAGGCCCTCATTGGACATGAACACGTCGGCGCCCTCGAGGATCGAACCGCTGATCAGGTTCCAGATGATGAAGCCGAGGGCCACATACGGCAGGAACGTGGGTACATCGAGGTTGAACAGTGTGCCGTACAGCACGCCCATCGCGATCGCGGAGACGCCCGTTGCGATGGTGATCCAGAACGGGCCGAGCACCGAGCGCCGGTACCGCTGTTTGATGTCCTGCCATCCGAGGTGGAACCACAGCTCACGATGCGCGAACCCATCGCGGAGGTCCTCGAATGCACGCTTGAATGTGCGGGAGGACGATTCGATCGGCTCGTCATCGACGGTGAGGGCATCAGACACGGGTCCCGAGCCTACCCGCGTCGAAAACATGCCTATTGCGGTGTGGTGGTCGGCGTCTGTTCACAGCCCCCAGGTGTGACGTCCCAGCACGCGGCGCTCGTAGTTGTAGATGTTGACGCGGCTCGCGATGAAGAAGGCGAATCCGAAGGTCACGATTCGGTCGATGCTGGGCGGCAGGTCCAGGATCAGGCTGACGAACCCGATGGCGATGCCGAGTCCCACCAACACCAGGGCTTTCCGCCACAAGCGCAGATACAGCAGGTAGAAGACACCGAAGACCGCTCCGAGCCAGTTGAAGTTCAGCTTCATCCGCTTGCCGAACGACAACTGCCGGAATGCGGCGGTGTAGGCCGGTGAAGTCTTGATTGCGCCCGGTGTGCCGTTCCTGTCGAAGAACTCGAACCGGTACCGCCACGTGTTGCTCAGGCCCTCGTACTTCTCGGTGCCGTGCGTGCTGATATCCGTCATGATCCCCCCCGGATGTTCGACCGTTCCCCCTGAACGGTTCAACGCATTATGCACGATGGTCCCTCAGTAGCTGCGCGAGTCTCCGGAGCCCGCGTTCGGTGGCGTCCGCGTCGGCGTGGCTGAAGTTCAGCCGCATGGTGCCGAGCTGCGGACGATCGGGGAAGAACTCCTCGCCCGGCATGAACGCGACACCGCGATCGATCGCCGTGTGGAGCAGAGTTCGCGTGTCGAGCGGCCGAGTGAGGCGGAGCCAGAAGAACAGCCCGCCTGCTGGGGCCTGCCACTCGGCGAGCCCACCGAGGTGACGGTGCAGTGCCTCGTCGAAACCATCGCGGCGCTTTCGGTAGAACGACGCGAGATCCTCGAGGCGGTTCGACCAGCTCGGGTCGGTGACGGCGCCCAGCACGAGTCGCTGAGACAAGGTGGAGCTGTGCAGGTCGACGGCCTGCTTGAGCATCACCAGGTGCGGGAACAGGTCCTCGGACGCTGCGAGGAAACCGAGGCGAAGCCCAGGTGCGAATGTCTTGGAGAACGAACCCTGATACACCCATGATCCGCCGCCCATGCGGGCCGCGACGGGCACTCGGTCGCACGGTTCGTACGTGAGCTCGCGGTACGGGTCGTCCTCGAACAGCGTTGTGCCGCTGTCCAGGCAGGCGCGGGCGAGGCTGTCACGCTCGTCGCGTGTCGCGCACCTTCCGGTGGGGTTCGCGAAGGTAGGCACGACGTAGGCGAGGGGCGCGGTCGGTGCGCGGTCCCAGCCGAGGTTCGTGAAGTCGGCGCCGTAGAGGCGGAAGACCTGCAGTGCCGCGAGGTAGGTGGGGGATTCGACCGCCACGGGCGTGCCTGGGTCGATGAACAGCTTCGAGACGAGGTCGATGCCCTGCTGACTGCCGGACAGGATCATCACGCGCTCGGTGGGTGCGTCGAGGCCGAGCGCGCGTAGTTGCTCGGACACGGCGGCCCGCAGTTCCGGGTCGCCTTCGCTCGGTCCGTACTGGAGTAGGGCGGGGTCGTCGGAGTGGGCCAGGTGCGGAAGGGTTTCCGATGCGGGGAGCCCGCCCGCGAACGACACCATGCCCGGCCGGTCGATGACGGAGAGAATTTCGCGGATCGGTGATGGGCGAAGCGAAGCGATGCGTTGGGAGAGCATGGGCGATTCCCATCAAATAGGTCAATGTTGTTGACGTACTCTAGGGCATGAGTGAGAATAAGGTCAACGTGTTTGACCCAAATCGTGAGGCGGAGTTGAGAGAGGCGATCGAAGATTTCTTCTTCGGTTACCGAGCCTTCACCGCGCTACCCGATCGACTACTCGCTGAACGCGGACTCGGCCGGACGCACCACCGCATCCTGCACTTCGTCCGCCGCGACGACGGGCTGTCGATAGGCGAACTCCTCGACATCCTCGGTATCACCAAGCAGGCACTGCACCGGCCCATCAAGGACCTCGAAGGGCAGGGGCTGATCGCAATCGCACCCGATGTGAACGACCGGCGTGTCCGTCGGCTCACGATCACCGACGACGGACGCACCCTCGAAGCCGAGCTGACCGCTGCGCAGATGCGCCTTCTCGACGACGTGTTCCGTCAGGCAGGAAGCGGTGCGGAAACGTCGTGGCGGGCGGTGATGGAGTTGCTGCGCGCAGACCCTCTCGATCAGGACGCTCGAGCACTCTCGACATTCACGACAACTGCTGCGCACGCACCGATCTCGGGGGGATAGTAAGTCATCGACCCGCGCGGTCGACGAAGCTCTGCATGCAAGGAGTACTGGTTGACCGACGCAGAACCGCCGCATCCGAGAATCGAACGCAGCCAATTCGGAGTACCCGAACGACGCAGGGAGCCTGCGCTCGAAGATCTGCCCCCGATCTCCAGCACCGAGTTGAGCAAGGGGCCGACCGAGCTCGCCGAACACCGGGGACCCCGCGTCAATTGGCGCGTCTTCGTCATCTCGGCTGCCGTCGTCCTGGCGTTCTCCATCTGGGCCATGGTGATGCCCGATCAGGCCAAGGAGACCATGCACACGGTCGTGACGTGGATCGCGACCAATGTGGGCTGGTTCTACGTCGTCACGGTCACCCTGGTCATCATCTTCGTGCTCTGGGTTGCGCTTTCGAAGGAGGGCAGCGTCAGGCTCGGACCTGATCACTCGCGTCCCCAGTACAAGCTGTTCACCTGGGTGGCGATGCTCTTCGCTGCCGGCGTGGGCATCGACATGCTTTTCTACTCCGTCACCGGACCGATCAGCCAGTTCATCGCCCCACCGGCGGCGAGCCCGGAGTCTGCGGAGGCGATCCAGGACGCCGTGGTCTGGACGATGTTCCACTACGGCATCGCCGGCTGGTCCATGTACGCGCTACTCGGTATGGCAATGGGCTATTTCGCTTATCGCTGGGGGATGCCGTTGTCCATCCGCGCTGCGCTCTACCCCCTGCTGGGTAAGCGGGTGCGAGGAGTGACGGGTGACGTCATCGACATCTTCGCACTCGTCGGCACCGTCTTCGGTGTCGCGACGTCGATGGGCATCGGTGTCGTCCTGCTCAACGTCGGGTTTTCGACCATGTTCGGTCTCCCGGAAGGCCTCGCGCTGCAGATCGCGCTGGTGCTGGTTGCTGTGCTCATGACTGTCGCTGCGTGCACCTCGGGCGTGGACAAGGGCATCCGTCTGATCTCCGAGCTCAACCTGTGGTCGGCGGGCGCGATGATACTGTACATCCTCGTCACCGGCAAGACGTCGTTCCTGCTCAATGCCTTGGTCGAGAACATCGGCCGCTTCGTGTTCACCCTGCCCGAGCGGACCCTTCAGACGTTCGCATACGAGAATGACGGTTCCGCGTGGATGGCCAGTTGGACCCTGTTCTTCTGGGCGTTCTGGCTTGCCTGGGGACCATTCGTCGGCCTCTTCCTGGCCAGGATCTCCCGCGGCCGAACCCTGCGCGAGTTCGTCATCGCCGCGATCACCGCACCCGTGCTCTGCGACTTCTTCATCGTGTCGATCTTCGGCAACAGCGCCATGCGCGAAGTCCTCGACGGCAACGACGAATTCGCGGAGCTGGCCGTCGACAGTCCGGAACACGGTTGGTACAGCCTGCTGGAGATGTTCCCGGGGCGCCCTTCCTGATCGGTCTGGCCACGCTGTCCGGACTGCTCTTCTATCTCACCAGCGCCAACTCCGGCGCCATGGTGATGTCGAACTTCTCGTCGTCGATCCCCGACCCCGCCGTCGATGGTGCGAAGTGGCTGCGGATCTTCTGGGCCCTGGTCACCGCGGTTCTCACGATCGCCATGCTCGTCGCAGGAGGGGTGACGACCATGGAGTACGCAACCCTCATCTTCGCGCTGCCGGTCACGATCATCGCGTACCTGGTGATGGCCTCCTTCTCGAAGGTGCTGCGGATGGAACGTGCCGAGCGCGAAGGCCACATGCTGCGCCGAAGGACGATGGCTGTGCACGGCGGGCAGACACCGGAGAAGACCTGGCGACAACGATTGGGCAGTTTGAGGTCGTACCCCTCGAACAAGGTGGTGGCCCAGTTCTCGACCCGGGTGATCGAGCCGGCCCTACGGGAAGTGGCCGACGAGTTCGGCAAACTCGGTTACGAGGCCGGCCTGACCACCACTCCCGACGCGAACACCGGTATCGACGCGCACACACTCGTCGTCAACATGGACGAGCATCGAGATTTCCACTATCAGGTGGCCGGCGTCGAGGCTCCTGTGCCGACCTTCGGCGGACGCAGCATGTCCAGGCAGATCGACGTCTACTACCGGCTCGAGGTGTTCACCCAGACCGGGTCGGAGGGCTACGACCTGATGGGACTCACCAAACAACAGGTCATCAACGACGTCCTCGACCGCTACGAGGCCCACCTCGGCTTCCTCAGCTACTCAGCCGAACACGACTATGCGTCGAAGTTGACGCCACCCACGGTTCCCGCCATCGAGGGAACTCCGTCGATCCCCGTCACTGCCGACGACGTCGAGCGCATCGATGACGACAAACCCGGCGACTAACGTCGGCTGTGGCTCTAGGACCCTTCGACATCTTCTGCAGGAACGCGCATGGCCACTGGGGCCGAATGCTTGTCGTCGGTCGACGCGTGCTCTGCCGGATCGACGACGAGGACCGGTACGGGGCAGTGCTCGGTGAGATACGCGGCGACGCTGCCCAGCATCCGGTTCGACATGCCCCGGCCGCGCTTGCCGATCACCAGTACATCGGCATGCTGTTCGGTCGCGAACCATCGCAGGCTCTGCCCTGCCGGGCCGGCGATGACCGCGTAGCCGACGGGGACCTCCTCGGAGCCGGAGGCCGCCGCTTCCAGCCGTTCCTTCGCCCCGGCGAGCACTTCGGAGTCGATGTCGGTTGCGTCGTCGTACGACACCACCGCGACGAGCTCGAGTACCCCGCCTCCCGGCGCGAACAGTTGCCGCGCGGTACGCAAAGCCTGTTCGGCCTCCTTCGATCCGTCGAATCCCACCATCACGCGCAGACCGCCGGACTCCTCGCCACCGGCACCCCACATCGCGACCGGCTCCGACGCCACGGACCGGGGATTCCGTTCGATGCGCTCGAATGCGATGGGTACGAACAGGGGGCCGAGGATAACCGCGATGAGTGTCCATCGTGGGTCGTGCCCCTTGCGGGCCATCCACAGTCCGGTGGCGAGCCCGGTTAGCACCCACACGCCGATGAAAACCCACAGTGCCGTCCAGTTCACGGCGCCCTCCTCCTGAAATGTGAAGGAACGAAGATCGGCCGGAAGGTGATCATCGTCCCTGTTGGACGTCGGGGATTACATGGCCGTCGTCGTCGACCCGATCGTGCTCGGCGATGCGCCGGTACGCACGGTTACGGATGGTGAGGACGATCGAAGCCAGAACAGCGCTCAGTACCGATCCACACAGCACAGCGACCTTGGCGTGATCTGCCTCGACCGATCCCGCGCCGAACGCAAGATCGCCGATCAGCAGGGAGACCGTGAATCCGATGCCGCCGAGTAGCGCCACACCGAAGACGTCGACCCAGCGCACATCGTCGTCGAGGCGCGCTCGGGTGAATTTCGCCATCAGATAGGTGGTTCCGAAAATCCCGATGACCTTGCCGACGACAAGGCCTGTCGTCACTCCCACGGAGACGGGATCGGTGATCGTGGAGGTCAGGCCCGAAAGGCCTCCCACAGTGACGCCAGCGGCGAAGAACGCGAAAATCGGCACGGCGATTCCCGCAGACAGCGGGCGGACCCGGTGTTCGACATGTTCGGCGACCGCGATCTTCTTGCCGTTCACGTGCCGCGACACGGGAACGAGGAAGCCGAGCAGCACACCGGCGATGGTGGCGTGCACCCCGGACTGGTGGACGAGCCACCACGTGATGACACCCAAGGGCACCAGTACCCACCACGCAGTCACTCCGCGTTGCATCGCGAAACCGAAGGCGGCCAGCGGAATCAGGGCACCACCCAGATACAGCAGGTTCAGTTCGTCGGTGTAGAACACGGCGATCACCGTCACTGCGAGCAGGTCGTCGACCACCGCGAGGGTAAGCAGGAAAGTCCGCAACGCTGTGGGCAGATGCGACCCGATCACCGCGAGAACGGCCACGGCGAATGCGATGTCGGTGGCGGTCGGCACCGCCCAGCCGTTCAGTGCTGCGGCACCACCCTGCAGGTTGATCGCAACGAAGATCAATGCCGGGGCCATCATCCCGCCGACTGCCGCGACGATGGGCATCGCCGCGCGTCGGAGATCGCGCAGATCACCCTCGACGAATTCGCGTTTGAGTTCGACACCGACGATGAAGAAGAAGATTGCCAGCAGTCCGTCGGCGGCCCACGTGCCCAGCGACAGATGGAGATGCAACGACTCCGGACCGAACGTGGTGTCGCGCAGCGCGTGATACGAATCCGACCAAGGGGAGTTCGCCCAGATCAGCGCCGCGAGCGCAGCAAGCAACAGCAGGGCGCCGCCGACCGTCTCCTTGCGCAGTATGTCCGTGACGCGACGTGACTCTTCCGAGGAACCGCGTGACAGCAAGGGAAGTGACGAGAAGATTCCGGGCATCACACGCCTCCGGATACGGACAAGGAATCGTTGCGATGGCACGACGGAATCATGACACCTCCGGTTCGACAGCAGAAAACACTCGCCGACCAGACTTCCCGGCACACCGCACGTAACCGTACCGCACCGGCGGCCACCGGTGCGGTACGGGAGTGTCCGACGCCGAGAATGATCGGCCGAGAAGAACCTACGGCGTGCTGTCGTAGAGGCTCGCAATCTGCTCGGCGTACTTGGCGTCGATCGGCTTGCGCTTGAGTTTCATCGTGGGGGTCAGTTCGTCACCCGATGGTTCCCAGATGGTCGGCAAGACCGTGTACTTCTTGATCTGCTCGACCCGCGACAGCTTCGAATTCGCCACCTGCACTGCTTTCTCTATCGCATCGAGGACGACGGGATCGTCGGCAAGTTCCTCGTGGGTGCCGGACAATCCGTGCTCCTGTGCGAATGCTGCGAGTGCGTCGGGGTCGAGTGCGAGCAATGCGACGTTGAACGGCCTGTCGTTGCCGATGGCGACGGCCCCTCCGAGCATCGGGCACGCTGCGCGGAGAACACCTTCGATGTTGGCGGGCGACATGTTCTTTCCCGCGGCGTTGACGATGAGTTCTTTCTTGCGGTCGATGAGTCGAACGTAGCCGTCGTCGTCGATCTCTGCGATGTCGCCGGTATGCAGCCATCCCTCGGAATCGATCGCGTCGGCGGTCTTCTCCGGATCGTTGCGGTACCCCTTCATGAGCAGAGGGCCTCTGACGAGGAGTTCGCCGTCCTCGGCGGTCTTGATCTCCACGCCGGGGACCGCTCGGCCGACCGTTCCGATACGAATGGCGCCGGGCCGGTTCATGGTCACCACGCACGACGTCTCCGACATACCCCACACCTCGGAGCACGGGATGCCCAGCGCCAGTACGAATTCGAGAACCTCGGGCGAGATCGCGGCGGCGCCGGTGACGGCGGCGCGAACCTCGTCGAGTCCGAGCTTCTGTCGGATCTTCGACAGCACCAGCTTGTCGGCGAGACCATGCTGTAATTCGAGCGTCCTCGGGACGGGCTTGCCGTCGGACTGCAGCCGCGCACGCGTGCGGCCGACATCGATTGCCCACAACGCGAGCTTCTTCTTGACCGGGCTGGATTCCTCGGCGAGTGTCTTGTCGATCGCGGCCTTGAGCTTGTACCAGACCTGCGGCACAGCGCCGAACAGCGTTGGGCGGACACTCGGCAACACCGCGATCGCCTGTTTGAGGTCGTCGAGTGTCGTGATCTGCATACCGCCATAGATGCTCGAGTAGTGCGAACCCCACCGGTTCGCGATGTGTGCATCCGGCAGATACGACACGATCCGGTCGGCGACACCGGTGGGCAGGAACGTGGTGGTCGCTTTCAATTCGGCGAGCAGATTCGCATGGGTCAGTTCGACACCCTTCGGGGGTCCTGTGGTGCCGGACGTGTAGATGAGAGTGAGCAGGTCCGACGGTTGCACGGCCTTCCACGCCGCCTCGAAGTCGAATTCTGCATCGGCGGCAGCCTCCAGATCGTCGAGCGACAGCGTTCCCTCGGGCTTTGCGTCGATGCACACCAGGTGCTCGACCTTCGTGGTGCCGATCGCTTCCGTCAATACTGGGACGAACTGCTCTTCGCAGATCATCACACGGTTGCCTGCATTACCGAGCACGTGCGAGATCTGTTCGGCGGTGAGCGAATTGTAGATCGAGAAGGGGGTCGCGCCCAGATGGAATGCTGCAGTGTCGAGAAGGTGGAACTCCGGGCGGTTGGTGAGCATCAGACCGACAGTGTCGCCGTGCCGAACACCGAGCCCGGCGAGTCCGGCGGCGAGCCTCTCGACGCGGTCGGCGTACTGGCTCCATGTGTACCGGACAGAATCGTCCGGTGTGCGCAGCGCGACGCTGTCGGGGTACGCCGCGGCGGTGGACTGGAAAGCATGGCAGAGGGTGGACGGTGCACTGTCTCGAGTTGTCATGATCGCTCCAGGGAAGAATGGTGCGAAAAGTGTAAAGGGGACTGCACACGTTCGTGGGCGGATTGGTGTGAATGGCTGGGGCGCTACGGATCCACCCTCAGGGACGCTCGAACTTCTCCTCGCGTCCCAACTTGCGTAGCCGCACCCACTCACGCAAACCGGCCGGGTCACGGCGGGTCACCAGGAAGTACCAGCCGAACCGCACCCACTCCTGCGGCAGCAGTCGTCGCAGACCGGGTTGTGACAGCAGATAGCCGCGGTTGCGGTATGTGAAGAAGCGTTTGACATCGTTGTCGGGGAACTGGGTGTGCATCCGTCCGCCGAGGATCGGCTTGAATTCGTCGGCGCCATCAGGATGCAGGTAGGCAGTCTGCAGGCACGTCCCGAAAGGAAGCCCCGAACGTACCAGCCGTCGGTGGACCTCCACCTCGTCGCCGCGCACGAACAGCCGCAGGTCGGGGACGCCCACAGCGTCGATCGCATCCGCGGTGAACAATGCGCCGTTGAACAGCGACGCGATACCCGGCAGCAGGTCCTCGTCGCCGAGTTCATGACGCCACCGCCGCCACACCACTCCGCGGCGAAGGGGGAACGCCAGCCGGTCCGGCTCGGCGATGTCGCAGACGACAGGGGAGACTTCGGCCAGCCCATTGCGCTCCGCGCAGTCGAGCAGCGTCGCGAGAACCTCATCACCCTCAGGCCGACCGTCGTCGTCGGCGAGCCACACCCGGTCGGCCCCCAATGACAGCGCGTACAGAATGCCGAGCGCGAAGCCGCCGGCTCCCCCCAGATTGTGCTTCGACCCGAGATAGGTCGTGGGAATCTCGACCGCGTCGACGAGCACACGCACCTCGTCTTCGTCCGCGTTGTCCACCACGACGAGATGATCGAGGGGGCGCGTCTGCGCAGCCAGCACCTTCAGCGACTCGGCCAGAAGCTCGCGGCGCCGATGGGTGACGACGACGCCGATGATGCGTTCGTCAGGCACCGTTGCCGCCCATCGGATCCGCATCGACGACGGAAGCCGATCCGGCGGCGGTGCGTTCACGTTCGAGTTCTTCGAGGACAGTGCGCACGTGGTCGCCCGCGTCGTCGCCCTCGTAGGCACGCACCACGTCTTCGATGCCGCCTTCCTGTCGAATCCGGCCATGATCGATCCACATGGCCCGGTCGCACAACTGTGCGAGGAACTCGTTGGAGTGGCTCGCGAAGACGAGAATCCCCGAGCGCGCCACCAGTTCCTGCAACCGGACGCGAGCCTTCTTCATGAACTCGGCGTCGACTGCGCCGATGCCTTCGTCGAGGAGCAAGATCTCCGGGTCGATGCTGGTGACCACACCCAGCGCGACACGCACGCGCATGCCCGTCGAATAGGTGCGCAGCGGCATCGACAGATAGTCGCCGAGCTCGGTGAACTCGGCAATCTCGTCGACCTTTGCCAGCATCTGCTTGCGGCTCATGCCGAGGAACATGCCGCGGATGAGGATGTTCTCGTAACCGGAGATCTCGGGGTCCATGCCCACACCGAGGTCGAATACCGGCGCGACACGTCCGCGCACCCGCGCCGCGCCGCGCGTCGGCTCGTAGATGCCCGACAACAGGCGCAGCAGCGTCGACTTTCCAGCTCCGTTGTGGCCGACGAGACCGACCCGGTCGCCTTCTTTCAACGACATGGTGATGTCGCGGAGCGCTTCGACGACGACGACGTCGGAGGCGTTGCGGCCGATCGAGCCGCCGGCCTTGCCCAGGAACGCCTTCTTCAACGACCGAGTTTTGGCGTCGAAGATCGGAAAGTCGACGCATGCGTTTCGGGTTTCGATGCTGACTCGGCTCACGATGCTGCTCCAGACGCTGACACGAGTTTCGAGCCTACCGGTCCGCTTCTGATGCTCGACGCCTACAGGTACTGGCCGGTGCCCGTGTGGCCGTGGCCTTGCTGGTCGTCCGCTCCGGCCTGGATGTTCAATCCGGGCGGCAGCGCGCCCTGGCGCATCTGTTCGAGCTGCGCGCGGGCCGCCATCTGCTGAGCGAACAGAGCGGTCTGGATGCCGTGGAACAAGCCCTCCAACCACCCGACGAGCTGAGCCTGGGCGATACGAAGTTCGGCGTCGGACGGCACGGAGTCTTCGCTGAACGGCAGCGCGAGCCGCTCGAGTTCTTCGCGCAGATCCGGCGCGAGACCTTTTTCGAGTTCCTGGATCGAGGAGTGGTGGATCTCCTTGAGCCGTGCTCGGCTCGCATCGTCGAGGGGCGCGGACTTCACCTCTTCGAGCAGTTGCTTGATCATGGTGCCGATACGCATGACCTTCGCGGGTTGCTCGACCATGTCGGCGAGGGTCTCGCCGGAACCGGCCTCGTCCGCGGACGCTTCTTGCGATCCCGGCACCTCGGGCTGCCCCACTTCGCCACGGGGAATACGGACGGGCTGTCCGTCCGGGCCGATCACCAGAACATCGTCATTCTCGGGATGCGTCATGGGTCAATTCTGGCCTTTCCGGCCGAGCGCTGGGGCATCGGCCCGATCTGTGCGTGGAATGTCCGCGATTCTCCCGTTCGAGCGTACCGACCGGTCGAGCCTTGCCCGGGGAGCGAACAACCGCCGGTTGACTCCAAGATTTAGAGTGTCTGCCATGGCTTACGACGTTGCCCGGATTCGGGGGTTGATCCCCTCGCTCGGCGACGGTTGGATCCACCTCGATCCGCAGGCAGGCATGCAGATCCCTGACGCGGTGTCGCGCACCGTCTCGACAGCGTTCCGGAACGCTGCAGGATCGGCGGCGGGCCGGCATGTCTCGAACCGTCGCAGCGCAGGGATTCTCGACGCGGCGCGCACCGCCATCGCCGACGTCGTGGGCGGCGATCCTGCCGCAGTGGTCCTCGGACCGAGTCGCGCCGTGTTGCTCGCGTGGCTGGCCGAATCGCTGAGCCCGAGACTCGGGCTCGGTACCGGCATGGTGCTTTCGCGTCTCGATGATGAGGCGAACGTGGCGCCATGGCTGCGGGTGGCGAGCCGTTACGGCGCGCAGGTGCGTTGGGCCGAGGTCGACATCGAGACCTGTGACATGCCGGCCTGGCAGTACGAGGAACTGATCACCCCGACGACGCGTCTGGTCGCTTTGTCGGCGGCCTCGTCGATCGTCGGCTCGGCGCCCGATGTCCGGGTGGTGGCCGACCTGGTCCACGACGTGGGGGGCCTCATGGTCGTCGACGCCGCAGGTGCCGCACCGTACGCCCACCTCGACATGGCCGATCTCGGCGCCGACATCGTCACCGTCGACGCTGCCGCGTGGGGCGGGCCACAGATCGGCGCGCTGGTCTTCGCCGACGCTGCGCACCTCGACCGGGTCCCGGCGATGTCACTCGACTCGCAGGCCCGAGGGCCGGAACGGCTCGAAGTCGGGGGCCATCAGTACGCGCTGCTCGCGGGTGTCACCACGTCGATCGATTTTCTGTCCTCGCTCGACGACGAAGCCACCGGGACCCGACGGGAACGGCTCGAGATTTCCATCAGCTCGATGCAGCACTACCAGGACAAACTCTTCGAACGGCTGCTGCGCCAGCTCGACAGCCTCACCGGTGTCGTTGTGCTCGGACGTGCGTCGAGTCGGGTACCCACGATCAGCTTCACGATCGACGGTGTGCCCGCGGACAAGGTGGCTGCGCACCTGGCGGATCGCCGCATCGCGACGGTCGCGAGCACTCGCGGGACGAGCCGGTTGCTCGACTCACTGGGTGTGAGCGACGAGGGCGGCGCTGTCAGCGTCGGCCTCGCGCCCTACACCACGGCGTTCGAGATCGACCAGCTCGTCCGCGAACTCCGCAATCTCTGAGCTCACCTCTGAGCTCACCTGCGGTCGATCTCGAGCACCACCTTGCCCACTGTTTCCGGGGAGTCGAGAAGTTCGTGGGCCTTGGCGGCTTCCGCGATGGGGAGCTCGGCGTGCACGACGGGTTGGACCTTGCCTTCGGCAACCAGCGGCCAGAGATGTTCACGGACGGCTGCGACGATCGCGCTCTTGCCCGATTTCCCGGTATCGGGCCGGCCGCGCAACCCTGTTGCAACGACGTGTCCACGCTTGGCGAGGAGCTTGCCGAGATTCAATTCGCCCTTGGTGCCGCCCTGCATCCCGATCACCACGAGCGTGCCGTCGGGGGCGAGGACGTCGATATTGCGCGACAGGTACGCCGCGCCCATGTTGTCGAGCACCACGTTCGCGCCGCCGTAGGCCTTCTTCACCTCGGCGACGAAATCTCGAGCGCGGTAGTCGATCGCCAGGTCTGCACCGAGTTCACGGCAGCGATCGAGTTTGCCTGCGGACGCCGTGACCGCCACCGTTGCGCCGAGGGCCTTACCGACCTGGATGGCATGCGTACCGATACCGCCGCCTCCGCCGTGCACGAGCAGGACATCTCCGCGGGTCAGACCGGCGCTCATGACGACGTTCGACCACACCGTGCACGCGACCTCGGGCAGAGATGCTGCCGCAGCGAGGTCCATGCCGGCAGGTACCGGCAGTAGCTGCGAGGCGGGAACCACAACCTGTTCCGCGTACCCGCCGCCGGTGAGCAGCGCGCAGACGCGATCGCCGATCTTCCATCCGGATACACCCTCGCCCAGCTCGGTGATCACACCGGAGCATTCGAGTCCGAGGATCTCGCTGGCCCCGGGCGGTGGCGGATACAGACCCCGACGCTGCAGCAGGTCGGCTCGGTTGACCGCAGTGGCGGCGACATCGAGAAGAACCTGTCCGGGACCGAGCTCCGGGTCCGGCTGTTCGATCCACTGGAGAACCTCGGGCCCACCGGGTTCGGTGGCGACGATTGCGTGCATGTCGACGACGTTATCGTGACGGGCTCGAGATAGGGCAATGACTCGCACATGCCCTCCGGGGAGTACCTGGCGGTAACTTCTCCGGCAGGCACGTGATTACACTTCCCGCGTGACCGGCGAACATGACACACCGAACTGGCTGACCGCGGAGGAGCAGAACGCCTGGCGACGGTATATGGATGGCAATGGCCGGTTGATGGAAGTGCTCAATCGGAACCTGCATGACAAGCACGGGTTGTCTCTTGCCGAATACCGGATCCTCGTCATGCTGACCGAAGCTCCCGATGGGTCCCTGCGCATGAGTGAACTCGCCGACGGTGTGCTGTCGTCCCGCAGTCGCCTCACCCATCAGATCCGGCGTATGGAGACCGACGGAATGGTCGTGCGGAGTTCGTGCCCCGACGACGGTCGCGGCGTGCTGGCCACCGTCACCGACGAGGGTCGTCGTCGCCTCGCGGAAGCTGCTCCCACCCACGTCGACGATGTGCGTACCAACCTCATCGATTTGCTGAGCAAGAGCGAGTTGACGACCCTGGCCCGAATTTTTGCGCGGGTGGACGGGGCCCTCGCTGAAAAGTAGTTGGGGGATGCGGTTAGGATTTGGCACGGAAGCGTGGCAGAGCGGCCGAATGCACTCGCCTTGAAAGCGAGCGTCGTGAGAGCGACCGGGGGTTCAAATCCCTCCGCTTCCGCCAGAGCCCCTCACCTGTTCACGCAGGTGAGGGGCTTTTTCATGCCTCTGTGGACTGCTCGATCGGTTCCGGTGGGCACATTTTGGGCACACCCGCCCCCGAATAGGCATGATCGAGCACGACCGCAACAGCGTCCAGATCCTCGTCGAACAGGTCGCTGTACGTGTCGAGTGTCATCGCCGCCGACGCGTGTCCGAGCATCCTCTGTAGCGCCTTCACGTTCACTCCGGCCGCGACTGCCAGGGATGCCGCTGTGTGTCGTAGATCGTGCGGAGTCACGCGTTCGATTCCCGCGCGCTTCACTGCCAGCTCGAACCATCCGCTGTGGCTGACCGGTCGACGCATGTGCTCGCCGTCGCGGCCCGGGAAGACGAGATCGTCGCGGCTGCGTCCCTCACACTGCTTCGCCAGCTCGTCGAGGACGAAAGCCGGCACCGGCACGGATCGGACCTTGTCGCCCTTCGTGGTGCCGACGACGTGCTTCGTTCTGACCTGGACCGCGTTCTCGTGCACGGTCAGACGCCGTCGTAGGAAGTCGATGTCCCGTATCCGGAGCCCGATCGCTTCGCCCCACCGGAGTCCGCAGTAGGCGAGCACCAGGACGAGCGCACCGTTTCGGCCGGCCTCGTGTGCCAGCGTCGCAACGTCGTCGGCTGTGAGGTACTTGTGTCGGCGCTTCGACTTCCGTGGCAGGTTCTCGACTCCGCGGGCCGGGTTCTTCACGATCCGCCCGTTCTTCACCGCGTCGTCGAGGATCCCCGCGAGGACCCCGTATGCACGGATCACCACGGTGGCCCCGGATCCTTTCACGACGATCTCTCCGTCTTCGTCGAGCTCGTCGCGTCCCATGTCGGCGATCCACCGTTCGACGGCACCTAGCTTGATGTCGGCGATTCGTGTCGTTCCCCATCGTGGTTCGACGTGCGTACGCCACGATGAATCGATCGCGTTGTACGTCGAGGCTTTCGTGTCGACCTTCTTGCGTGTCAGCCACTCCGGTGCCAGCTCTCCGATCGTGATTCGGCCGAGTGCTGGTGGTACGTATTCGCCGCGCATCTTCTCGACTTCGACGGTGGCTGCGAACCGTTCCGCTTCCCGCTTCGTCTTGAATCCGCGTTTCTTCGATTGGGTTCGGTCGGGTGTGCGGAATCGGACCATATACCGCTTCCCGGAGGATGTTTCGTACGACTCAATCGTCGCCATCGGTTACTTGGTCCGTTCCTCTTGCGTGAGGTGGCCGGCCTCGACAGCGCGGACTAGCCAGCGGCGGACTGTAGCGGGGGACACGTCGAAGTCCCGCGCCATGATCGTGGTCGGTCGACCATCCTGTAGCCGAACCCAGCGGTAGAGCGCTGCCAGCTGCGGCAGGTCCTCGTCGGAGACCGTCTTGGTCGCCTCGAGCTTGTCCCAGAACTCTGGTGCACTCGCGATCGGCCGGCTCTTGCCTTCACCGGTCAACATGCTGATCTCTCGCGCCGCTTCGCGAACAAACGGTTCCATCGAAATCTTGGCAAGCTCACCGCGTTGAATCGGTGGCCCGTCCGGAACTTGCTCGGCGACGATCTTCGTGACGATGTACTTGCCACCGTGCGGTTCGATTTGTGCGGTCACTTTGTACGCCAGCTCGTCTTCGGGGCCAGCGGTGACTTCGAGTTGTTCGTAGCCGAGTAGTCCCGGCGCGACCTCATGGTTCGGCATCGATGTCGACCTCTTCGTGATCTGCGGCATTCGTTAAGCCTGCCTCGTTGTGAGCGGGTTCTCCAACACTCTCTCTTGATGGGGTCTTGCAGATCCCGCTCATTCACTGTACAACTGAATGCGCGGGTGATGAAACACCCAATCAGAAACCGAAGGGGATGAGGAAGATGGCCGAATCGGCACTCGCAACGGCGGACGAACTCGCCGAATATCTGCGCACCACCACCAAGAAGCTCGCCCAGGATCGTTACCGCGGCATCGGCCCGAGATTCGTGAAGCACGGACGTCGTGTTCTCTACCGCTGGACCGACGTCTACGCCTGGACCGAAGCGAATCTGATGCAGCGCACCGACGACACCCCGGGCGCAGCGTGACCGCCGCGTTCTGGATCGACGAGGACGGCACCGAGTACCAGATCGACTCGTCTCGTCCCGGCGCCCCCGGCTGGTCGGTCGTGCACTTCGTCGACGAAGGCATGGCGCTCTCGATGGTGCAGAACCAGCACATCGTCGTCCGCCAGCAAGAAAATGCCCCCGACGCCGTGCAGGGCGTCGAGGGCAAGGAACCGTCCAACCAGGAAGAAGGAGATTCTGCAATGCAGTCTACCGACATCGTGCACGGCCGTGAGGAAGCACTCGAAGCGCTTGCCGCGAGATCGATCAAAGACCAGGAGGACGGCTTCCTCGTCGTCCTCTCCGTAGCCCGAAGCGGACCGTTCCGCGCAGAAATCACCCAGTACGCCCGACGCGCAGAGAACGGCGAAATCGTCTTCGACGAACTCGAGCTCACCATCGACTCGAGCGACCAGGCCGGTGGGCAGATGTTCTCCGACCTCACCATCCTCGACGGGCAGCTCGACGACTTCCTGACCGTGGTCGAACAGATCACTGCGGAGTACCGCGCCATCGTCGGGCAGGGGTCGAAGTCGCTGCGCCGCGACGAGGACGAGATCCGCGCCGCTGCTGATGTCCGGGAGTCGATGTGAGCGACAACGAACTGTTCCGCGAGATCGATGGCGAACCGATGATCGCCCCCAAGGGCATGTCCCTGCTACTCGGTGTCCCGCTTACGGACATCCTCGCCGAATCGGCGCGACACAACGGCCAGCAGTGGACGCTGCCGGCCGAATGGATCAAGTCCGGTATCCGCCGATCGAAGGAATATCAGGCAGCTACCGGCCGGAGCGACATGCACGGCGCGCTCGAGTACTGGGCAGCCCGGGAGGCGAAGTGAGCCTCCTCGAAATTCTGCTGATCTCGATCGTCGCAGCACAGAACGTCGGCCTGCTCCTCGCGCGCGCACACGACCGGCAGGTGTGCCGCGACACCTTCGGAGAGGACGCCACGAAGGCAATGAGGCGGTCAACGACATGACCTGATTCCGCTGATCTACCGCGCTCAAACGAACCCGCACACCTCGTTGAACGCCCACGGGCCGGGAGCCCCGAACCAAGGTCTCCCGGCCCACCGAACCCGAAAGGACGCAGCCACATGCGTCAAGGCAAGAGTATCCCGAACGGGACTGACAATGCGCTCGCTGCCGCGCACAGCAACCTCCTCGCGCTGGCACAGCAGTGGGTCTCCCACCTGCCCGCTGGCGCGACGTTCACCGCGGCACAGATGGCGCTGTACCTCCCGCCCTATGCAGACGACAAGCCCTGTCGCCGTGGCGCGCTCGTGCGGGAACTGCAACGCCGCGGATACATCGAATTCCACGGATACGGGCCACGTGCCGCAGATGACGACTGGGATGCCCCCGCCCGAGTGTGGCGACGCACCGCCCTTCCCATCACCGGGGAGGCAGCGTGACCGACAATCACCCCCGCGTGATGCTCGAACGCGGTTTCGCTCTCGGACCACTCGACGGCAAGAAAGCGTTTCTGCCCGGCGGATTCCACGCCTTCACCACCGACCGCGACGAACTCAACCGACTTGCCCGCCAATACCCGCGGTGCAACTGGGGAGGCCGGCGAGAAGGTGTGATCGTCCTCGACGAGGACCCCCGCAACGGTGGCAACCTCGACGAACTCGGACCTGATGCGCTCGACACCCTCGTGGTGCGCACCGGCAGCGGAGGCCGGCACGCCTACTTCCGCTTCGACGGGAAGATCCGCGGCAAGCTCGCCGACTATCCCGGCATCGACCTGAAGTCCGGTCGCACCGGCTACACCGTCATGCCCGGATCGGTTCACCCCGACACCGGACTCCTCTACGTGATCGAACGGAACATCGAGATCAAACCACTGCCACAAAGACTGCTCCCTCTTGTGGAACCGCCGAAGTACGTACCGCAGCCGACCGTGGTCAGCCCGGAGAAGCGTAGTCACGGCATCGTCCGCAAAGTGTCCGAAGCCGGGGAGGGAGACCGCAATGCAATGACGTTCTGGGCGTTCTGCCGAGCGTTGGAAAGAGGGGAGCAGTCTTTGTTGGACGACATTCGGGCAGCGGCTGTTGCGGTCGGTCTCGACGAACGTGAGATCGAAACGTGCCTGCGATCCGCGCAGCGCACCGTGGGGAGGGCCGCATGAGCGCAGCGACCGTAACCGAACTCGTGCCTTCCGAAGCATTCTGGGAACAGCGTCCCGTGCTCGCCCATATTCGTGATTTCGCCCGGGCACGTATCACCCCGCCGTGGGCTGTGTTCGGGCACGCAATCCTGCGGGCGAACGCATCCATCGAAGCGAACGTGGTTCTTCCGCCCATCGTCGGCACCGATGCGAGCTTGAATCAGTACCTCGCAGTCTGCGACTACAGCGGTGGTGGTAAATCCGCCTCGTTCGGTGTCGCCCGTGACGCGATCCGATTCGTCGCTGAACACTCCACGGGGAACCGCGAGATCGAAACCCCCACTGTGCCCGCCGGCACCGGGGAGGGACTGGCGAAGATGTTCCGTCGCCCCGATGACGAGGACGACGAACGGCCTACGCGGGCGATCATGAACGTGGCAGAAATCGGCACGCTCCGCGCCCTCGCCGCACGGCAGGGTGCCACGCTGAACGATCAACTCCTCGCCGCCTACATCGGGGAGCAGATCGGGTTTCAGAACGCGCAGAAGTCCACACACTCGGTACTGCCGCCGCACTCGTACCGGCTGTGCATGGCGGTCGGTGTCCAGCCCGAGAACGCCGATGCACTGCTCGCCGGCGCGAAGGACGGTCTCCCGCAGCGATTCATGTGGCTCCCCGCTACCGACCGATCCGCACCGTGGCCCCCTCCGGAACAACCCGAACCGCTCGAGATCGTCGTCAGGAACTACGGAGCGAAACGAGTCGAGGTGAAAGTCCCGGACAGCGTCGTAGAAGAGATCCGCCGAGCCCGCTATGACCGGGTGATCGGCGTATCCACCGATCCGATGGCCTCACACCGTTTCCTGTGCCAGGAGAAGACCGCTGTGGGATTGGCAATCCTCGACGGGCGCATCGACATCAACGAGGACGACTGGCGCATCGCAGGGCAAGTCATGCGGGTCTCGGACCGGACCCGAGACCACATGCTCCGAGTCCTCGAGGAACAGCGTCGCAAGGTCAACCGGGCACGGGCCGAGGAACGCGCCGAAGCAGACGGCATCGTCGAAGACCGCGCGAGTGAGCGGATTCGGAAACGGGCCCGCGATGCCGTTATCCGTGTGCTCGAACGCCGCGGGCAGTGCTCCCGTAAACAACTCCGCGGGGACATGCGCCACGAACTTCGCCGCGAACTCGACGCGACATTGGCCGACCTGATCGACGAAGGGCACGTCAGCGAATTGGGTGGGGAGTACGCCCTAGCCGGGGGGTACGGGGGTACGGCCGGTACCCCCCAGGAAAACACCCGCTGACCTGCACTAACGAGGGGGGTACGGCTTTGTACCCCCGTACCCCCCTCGCGCCCCGTACACCCCCCGGAGAACGAGGAATCATGACCGAACAGACCACCACCACAATCGAAACGCTCACGGCCGAAGTCCGTGCCCTCATGATCGGCAAGCGTCAAGTCACCTTGAGCGTGTACCGCCAGCTCGACACCATCCCTTGGTCTGAGATCGAACCGTTCGGGCGTGTTCGTGACAGCAAGGATGACGAGTACGCAATCAACGTCATTGGGCGGAACCGAAAGAACAACGCTCTCGTCCGATCTGCGATTCGTCGGGATAGTTGGATGGAACCTGCCCCCGAACAGTTCTCGCACTGGCTGTTCCACCGCGGAACGGCAGACAAGCAGGCACGTACCTTCTCGGTCAGTAGCTCCCACGGACGCACCCTGCAATGGTCGGTTCAGCGGAGCAAGCACTACGCCGGGACCATCTGCGGGTTCACTTGCAACGCTGCCAGCCGCCACGATCTCGACCACAATGCGCGGCAAGCAGGGGAGTTCTGCGATCTCGACCGACTCGAGGCCGAGTGGCGCTGTATCGCGGAGAGCAGGGTCGACAAGCTCATCCCACGCGAACTCGAGTTCCAGGCCGCCGAAAGTCTCCCCCTCATTGTCCTGGCAGGTCTGCGATGAATCGCCGGGCAGCTCGAGCACCACGGATCCCGGACCCGATCGCCGCACTGATCGACGACCGCCTCACCGGTGCCCGATGCAGCGGCCGGCACCCCCTGTTCGATGCCGAACTCGAAGACGAGACCGCAGAGCAGCGATCGGCACGACTGGCATGGGCACGAACCGAATGCACACGCTGCCCGGTCCAAGGACCCTGCCGAACCGCAGCACACAAACAAGAACACCCCCTCGGGATATGGGGCGGCAAAGTCCACGGACTACCCGGCCGCCCCGGACGAAAGGACACCCCCGCAGCATGAGACTCGTCGTCCACCGCAGCAAGGCGAAAGTGACCGCCAACCCCGGACAACCTTTCCCGGTGCTCTTCGAGTTCAGCGGAGTCTCCATCGCCATGCGCTCATCCGAAGCAATCGCTCTCGCAGACCAGCTCGTCGACGCCGCCGAAAAACTGAGGCAGGGCCGAGCATGACCGTGCAACACCTCGCCCCCGGAGTCGTCCTGCTCACCGGAGACGCCCTCACCACCGTGCGCTACGCCGTACGCGTCGCCATCGCAGCACGGCACCGCAACGGCTACCCCGTCCCCCGAGAACTCACCGAACTCGCAGCAGCCGTGACCGAACCCGGAACCACGGACACCGAACCCACACGCGCACAACACACTTCAACCGAACTGCTCGACATACAGGAGACGGCACGAATGCTCGGATGCAGCCAACGCCAAGCACGCCGACTCGCACCCCAACTCGACGGACACCTCCACGCAGGCCGCTGGCTCATCCCACGTGCCGCCGTCGACGAACACGTGAAAGGACGGGCCGCATGAGCCCCACCCGGCACGAGTTGCTGGACATGCTCGCCGCCATGACCGACGACGAGCTCCGCCGCACCATCTCCGAAGCCCGCGGAACCGACCCCGGCCCCGCCAACGTGCGAGACCTCATCCACCGCGAACTCAACCGCACCCCCGAACCCGACCAGCCGGCACCCGTCGCCCTCAACGACGACGAAGGACTCGCCCGCATCATCGGCGCGAAACTCAACCGCAGCCGCGAACTCTAAGGACCCCACCATGCTCGGAACACACCCCCTCGACGCCTTCCGCGAACAGATCAACACCGTCGCAGCCGCCGGCGGCACCGTCCCCGACACCTACACCACCATCAGCGCACGGTGGAGCCGCTACCTCGGCATCGGCCACGACACCAGCATCCTGCTCGCCGACGCGATCACCACACCAGACGACACCAGCGACCTCGCACAGCTACGGGCACTGGCCCTCGCAGAACGCTGCGGAAGCATCGAACAAGCCGACCTCACCAAAGAACTGAAAGCACCCGTCCTGCTCGCCCTCCGCAACGCCTACGAACCCGTCGCCGATGCGAACTACCGCACCCTCGCCGACAAGTTCACCGCCACCGCAGCAGCGTTCACCAAAGCTGTGAGCGCAGCAGACCCCGACCTACCCGCCGAGCAGATGGTTACCCAGCCCGAGAAGGCCCGCAAAGCCTGGACCGACGCCTCGATCCACGCCGTCGAACTCGACCAGCAACTCCCCGCACTCCGAGCAGCAGCAGTACTCGCCGGCCTCCGCGCCCACGACAACGACGCCCTGCTGCCCCTCACCGTCGACACCGCAGGACACCACCGCAGGCGCCTGTGGGAAGCCTGGGAAACCAACACCGGACGCACCGGTAAGTGGGGAGCACTCGCACGCCTCGGAGCAACCATCCGAGCAGCACACCCCGACACCTTCACGCCCTACCGCCGACCCGCACCCATCGAAGTGAAGTACATACGCGGAGAAGGCAAGTACGCCGGATCAGTACGCGTGGAGATCGACCCCGAAGACGAACTGGCCTAACACACTTCCCGCACGCCAGCATCCGTGCGGGAACGGGTGGGCGTCGGCTTCCCCTCCTGGACCGACGCCCACCCACCACAACCGGAGACACCATGCCGCGCCCCACAACACCACGCACCGCAACCACACGATGGAAGCGCATCAGGACACGCCTCATCCACACCCGCACACACCAGTGCCACCACTGCGGAACAGCGTTGGACCCCAAAGCCAAGCGTGGTGAACCCGGCGCAATCGAGATCGACCACCTCATCCCATACATCGAGCGCCCCGACCTCGCCCACGACCCCAACAACCTCGTCCTGTCGTGCCGGCCCTGCAACC
Source organism: Rhodococcus sp. F64268 (assembly GCF_023015605.1). NCBI lineage: Bacteria > Bacillati > Actinomycetota > Actinomycetes > Mycobacteriales > Nocardiaceae > Rhodococcus > Rhodococcus sp. F64268. The sequence continues at coordinate 33,449 of NZ_JALKAI010000004.1, read as the reverse complement.
TCGCCAAAGGCGGCAAGGCATACGGCGAACCCTTCCAAGTCCCCACCACAAGCCTGCCGCTCCCCACCTCACAGCAATGGTGACCGCACAGCAGCGCCACCCCCAGGGGCCACCTCCTCGCCCCACCCCGCTCCGCTCTCCTCCGGCGTTGAGAGATCCCCCCGTGAGCGCCAAACACTCTGACCCTATGGAGGCCCGATGAAGCCCAAACCCCCACCTGGATGCACCGCTGTGGGCCGTCGCCTGTGGAACGCGGTGCTCGATGAGTACGAGCTCGACACTCACGAGGTTGCTGTCCTTCGGGAAGCGGTGCGAACCGTGGACCAGATCGAGCAGCTGCAGGCTGTGGTGAAGGATGACGGCCCGATGCAGAACTCGCCGCAGGGCAGGCGCGTGCATCCTGCCGTCGCCGAACTCAGGCAGCAGCGCATCGTGTTGGCTCGTCTGCTCGCAGCCTTGAACATCCCTGTCGAGGATGCTTCTCGTCCGGTGCGTGCACCTCGAGGGGTGTACGGGATTCGGGGGTCGGCGTGAGGCGCCGGCGGATCGACGAGGCCGGGCAGGTGCCGCCGATGCTGTGGACCTTCGACATCGGTGACTGGTCGGGCACCACAGCCGAACGCGTCCATGCCTGGTGTGCTGCTCGCCGTGAGTGGGCGCGCACGAATCCGTGGCCGGGTGGTGCGGTGGAGATGATCGTGCAGAACCGGGCGGTGCGCCGGCAAGTGATGCACGGTGGCGACCGTTGACCCCACCCATGCCCCCCTCGACGGGAGTAGGCCGGACACCCCTACGGCCTTGCTGCACAGGTTCCCTACGGGTCTGGGCTTCCTGGCAACGGACGTGTCGGATGTCGGTTTTGGGTGGGCATTCGGGATAGAATCGCGTGTAGATCGTCGATGTCCGCACAGCCCCCGCCCCGTGTGGCGGGGGTTGTGTCGTTTTCTACTACCTAGGGTGCCGGGGCGGGGTTTTTCGTCGCTCTCCGTGCGATACAGCGCGCCGCAGGATCGACGCTGACGGCCGTTCGTCGGGTCGGTGGGGGTTGGGTGGAGCGGTTCACCGTGGACCTCTCTACCGTGGGCACATTTTGGGCACACCCGCTGTCGATTCGGTGCGAATGGGTGCGATCTCGGAAGTGGTGAATGCACAGGTAGAATCGTTTTCGGCCGTCTGACCTGGGGGTCCGGGAGAGTTCAAATCCCTCCGCTTCCGCCGATGAAGACGGCCCCTGTCCAGCGTGTATTGCCTGGTAGGGGCCGTTTTTCTCTGGATTGTCAGGTGCCGGCCGGCGGATCTGCCCACACTCTGCGCTGATATAGATAAGGAGCGCTGTCACCCATGATCACCGTCGCCGACCTGGCCGGCGCCGTCTACACCTCGGGAAAGGTGTTCGACGGCCTCGCTACCGGCCGCCTCGACACCGAGAACTTTCTGCGCTCGGGAAGCCTGGCCGGAATCTCCTCCCGCGCCGACCTTGCGCTGCTCGAGGACCTCCGGGACGTCGCGCAGTTCATCATCGACCGCCACGATCAGCCGGTCGACGCCGGTTACGTCCGTGCGATCAATGAGCAAATCACCCGCAGCGGTGCCCTGCATCCCGGGCGGCTACGCACCGACGACCAGCAGATCGGCGTCGGAACCCGCTACGGCCGGCACACACCGCCCGCGCTGACCGAGAACGATCTGCAGCGATTGATCGACTCGCTGGCCAGCGATGACGTCACTGAGAACGCGCTGGATCTGTTCGTGGAGCTCGCCAAGGCACAGCCGTTCGAGGACGGGAACAAACGGACCGCGTTGTTCGCTGCAAACAGTCTGCTCATCGGCCACGGCGTGTTGCTGGTCATTCCCGTCGACGAGCAGGATCCGCAGCTGGCCGATACCTTCAACGATCTGCTCGCCAAGGCGTACATCCACGACGAGCACACCCCGGTGAAGGGCCTGCTGCGCGACCGCGGACTCACCACGCTTCCGCGCTGACCGATGTGAGAAAGGATCGCCACCGCGCCGTTGCTCTCCGTGACGATCCGCTCGGTGGTCTCGGGTCGCTCCCGGAACGATTCTCCGTCACGGACTTCCTGCGTGATCTGGGCGTCAGGTTCTGGGGATCCGAGAACCGACCCGGCGTCACCACCGACCACAGAACTCGCGCTCTGCCTCTGGCGGAGCCGGCCTCGGGCCAGGCCGGAACAACCAGCCGTCCAGGTCTCGTTGACGTGGTTGACGATTAAGAGGACAATGTGATTGACGCAGTTGACCTTTTAGGAGGCTTCGTATGGATACCCCCACCCTGGCCGCAAAGGAACGCGAGCTCATGGACCTCCTCACCCGCCGCGTCCACGCCACGTTCCGGGACGCACGCGAGGCCGGCGTCCCGGCCGAGGTCTTCGACGACGTCGAGGCCATCGCTGCCTCGATGGCCGCGGGTCTGCCCACTGCCCACGTCTACGACCTGCTCGTGGGTCCGTTCTACGACACCGGCGGCCTGACCCGGTGGTGGGGCATCAGCCGCCAAGCGGTCAACAAGGCTGTGGCCGCGGGTACCGTGATCGCCTGCCGGCTCGCCGACGACGGCCCGTGGGTCTATCCCACCTGGCAGTTCACCGCCGAGGGGACCGTGCACCCGCACCTGATCACCCTGTGGAAGATCCTTCGCGAGGCCGCCGACCTGTGGACCTGCGCGGTCTGGCTACGCAGCCGGCAGCCCGGTCTCGGCGACCGCACCGCGGTCGAATGGGTCACCGACGGCCATCCCGTCGACACCGCACTGGCGCTGGCCAGCGCTGATGCCGAGCGGTGGCGCCAGTGACACGGGACTCCGTTGCTCTGCGTCCACCGGCCCTGCCGCTGAAGGATTTCCCCGGCTGCGAGGTCACCACATCACAGAAGCTCATCCGTGGCCACAGCGCGGCCAACGGTCCGTGGTGGTTCTCTTCTTCGGGCGGTAGCCGGTTCGACCTGACGCCGCCGCGAGGCACCTGTTACGTCGCGTTCGACGAGGTCACCGCGATCCGGGAGACCGTCGGCGAGGCACTGGCCACCACCGGGATCATCACCGACACCTTCGCCGCTACCCGGCAGCTCTCGACCCTGGCCGTGCCGCACGACCACCGCGTCGCCGACACCTGCGCGGAGCGGGCCGCGGACTTCGGTCTCACCCGGGAGCTGGCGTCCATGACGCCGTACGCGGTGCCGCAGGAGTGGGCTTGCGCGTTCGAGGCCGTCAGCTTCGGCGGGCTGCGTTACCAGACCCGGTTCACCACCGGGCCGAACCCGAACGCCGTCGCCCTGTTCAACGACGCGGGTGAAGCTGCGTGGCCGGAGGATTCGAGCCCGGAGCCGTTCATCGCGGCAGCCCGGCGGTGCGGCTTCACTGTCGCCGGCGCGCCGAGGTCGGTGCGAATCGTCTCGCCGCCGACGAGCTGATACGGCCCGGGTGTAGCACTCTCCGCATCATCAACATGAATGGGAAGTCGAACGACCGTGAGTGTCTGATGACGAGTGTTGCCAGGGGAGGTCGGAGAGAATGAGCCGGTGGCGCTCAGGAACAGACAAGGCACGAAATCACGTACCAAGTGGCTGACCGCCGCCTTCTGGGTCGTGACCTTCTTGTTCGCCTATATGCTCGGGCACCTCGACTGGTGGGCATGGCTGGTGTATTTCGGGGCAGGATCGGCGCTCACTTATTTCTGGTGGAGACGGCGTCATCGCAGTCGATATGCGATTTTGTTCGGCTCGACCTGCGCGTTGCTGGCAGTCATGATGCTGACAATGATCGGGTGGGCACTCTTTGCGTCCGTCTCGGTCCCGGTAGATAGCGTCGGGCCGCGGAGGGTTGTCTGCGGATCCGTCATCAACCCGGTGTCCGCCAACGAGCTGAAAGTTACGATCGCCGGATCGGGTGATTCCGTAGTCCAGTCTCGTCCGATACCGCAGAGTGAGCTGGAGCGGGTGTGTTCGAACTGGCTCAACTTTCGCGGTAGTAGAGCAGTCGATCTGGCTTTGATAAGTCTGTTTGGGGCTGTGCGGGCTGCTGGGCACTTCGTTCCGCCGAGAGCTTCCTCGACCGCTTGCACGACACCATGGCCTAGCCCAACAGATCGGGGACAACGATGACCTCAGCTCACGAGACTTCCGATTCGCTCGTCTCAGCACTTGCGAAAGCGGACATCCCGACTATCAATCACGAGTTCATTCGCGACATCACGTCGGCTGTTGGGATTCTCAGCTATCACGCTGTTTCTGCCAGTACGTCATACGTGGTTGCGAGTCGGCGCGATGGCGGGCCGGACTTGCACATCCACTACGGGTACACGAATGGATTCACGAGCGAGGAGGAGATCGTTCGCGTTGCAGGTAGCGGTCCTGTGCGTGCACCCAGCTCCCGGAAGGGCACCTGGTACGTGGGGCATCCGGAGAACGCCCTCCGTCATCGCGATGGCTCCTCGCGTGACGCTCGGCGGGAAGCCGGCTACTGCAGCTGCGGGATGCAACTGTCCTTACGGGGGAGTATGCGACTACTGCGACTAGCTACGAGGCCCGCGCGACGAGAGTGCCTCTGCCGCCACGTCATCAACCACACGGAACCCGCACTCTGTCCTCTCCGGCAGGGTGCGGGTTCTTCTTTTCGCTTCGACACGGCCGCCGTGTGGCGCGTAGCCCTCCAATTCCAGTTCATGGCTCTATTCTCGAGGCCGTGGCCAGCGACGACACCCCAGCCTCGACCACCTCCTTGCCGACCTACGCGCCCGCAGCGACCTCGCCACCGAGGCCGGCCTTGCGGAGATCGCCGAACTGGGCACCGTCGAACTCACCATCGCCGAGCTCGACCAGCTCCTCGACCGCCTCGAGGATTACGAGACCGAGGTCATCACCCACGAATTCATGCGCCGGCGGCCATCACCTCTGCACGGACGGCACATCGCAGCGACACCTATAGCCCCATAGGGGTTATAGGGATAGTGCTGATCGAGACGGACCTGACAGTGGAAAGCAACCGAATCGACAGAACACCCTATTTGAACAGTGGTTATGACACGTCCCTATAGGGGGTGGTGACTATGCCAGCCACTGCGCACATCGCATCCAACTCGTAATGTTCTGTCCTACAACGAATTGCGGCACTTGACGCAGTCCGCATCCGGGACCGGCGTGACCGGAATGCCGGTCCCCTGCAATGCCTTCAGAAGCAACCGGCGCCCCCGACCGCCGCGGTACGCGGACCGGTAGTGGGTTCCCTCGACCTTCGCCGTGGCAGGCTGATCCTCATATATCGCGCGGGCCCACTGCTGGGTCAGCTCGCGGTTCTCGTTGCCGGATGCGAGCGCGGGCAGCGCACCGATCGCCATCGCCGCGCCCGGCTGATCCAGGTTGTAGGTGTCGATCTCGCGCAGCGGACGCAACCGGGCAACGCGCCAGTTCGAGCACAGTGGCGCGACCCCGGCCTCGCCGAACGCCTCACACGCGGATGTCGCGAGATCGACCGCCAGGTAGATCACCGACCGCCCGTCAGCGTCGACCGCCGGCGCCGCGAAAGACGCGCTGTGGTGATCGAACTGGGCGAGCGGCCCGAACGACCGGAACGTCGCCCCGTTCGGGGTGAACCGATCGCGGTGATAGATCCGGTACCACGGTGCTGCCGTTCCGTCGGCCGGCGTCCATGCCCACCGGTGATCGGCGGCGGGCAACGGCCGCGCCGGTGCCTCGAGAGGCTTGGCCATCAGGCGGCTGCCAGTGTCTCGACGATCGCGAACACATGGTCACTGTCACAGACCATCTCCTGCGCGGGCGTGCGGCCGGCGAAATTGTCGTTCGGCCGGCTCATCCACCGCGACAGGCTCACCACTCCGCCCGGGAAGGCATCGACGAGCCGACGCAGATTCGGCAGGACCGGCTCCGAGTTGTCCGGGGTGAACTGCCATGCGGGGAAACGCCACTCGCGCCCGTCCTTCAACCCGACGAGGCGGTGCTGGGCCACCCACTCCGACACCGTCTGTGGAGAGATCCCGAGCATGTCGGCTGCCTGAACCCGAGAGAACGACACATTCAGCTGCTCGCGCCGCTGCTCCACTTGGAGCGCGAGGTTGGCCTGTTCGAGCTCGGCGGCCTCTTCAGCGGACATGGCCGGTCCCCAGTCGTCCTCCACGCCGTCGGTCTCGGTCGCGGCATCAGCACTCGAGGTCGGAAAGCTGGCGGCTAGGTGCCGGATCGCACGCAACGCCGGAGCATCCTTGCCGAGCAACGTTTCGAACTCGGCGGCCACATCGTCGAGGGTCTTCGACACCCGCGCCTGCGTCGCTGTCGACATCACCTCTGGTCGTGTCGTCATGGACTCACCTCCTGATCCACCACCAGCATACGCGGGATATGCGGGATGTGCGTCCACTGCGCCCACAGGCCTCACACGGGGCTCATCGCAGGAGCGGACCTGCGCAAATGCCCTCTCTCTACGCGGTGCCCACCGGATACCAATCCGCCAGGCCGCTCAGCCCTCCCGAAGCACACGCTGGTTGGGTATTCTCGTGTGATCGTCACGACGTAACGTCGGCTTGTCCGTTCTGCTTGACTCCGACCCGGAGTTTTCAGATGCACTCTCACGAAAGTCCAAGGTCATCCGACTTGCGTTGTGGCGGTGACGGCACCGTCTCCGGATCGCATCCGTATCGGGATTCCGCTTGGGTCCTGCGGTATCTCGACTGTGGCTGGTCCCGCCGCAGACACGGCGTCGACCGCGTAACTGCCCGGGCCTACGACCAACGCGACGTCACCGTAGCGGGAATTCAGGTCGACGGCGGCACGGGTGTCGGTCACCGCCAGATCTCCGAACTTCGAATTTCCTTGGATCACAGTGCCGTAGGGGACGGAGATCTCGTAGCGGGCGACGCAGGTGGGGCTACCCACGGCGAACCTGTCGGGGCACCGCGCGCTGATCGTCAGGCCGGACGAATCGGTGTCGATCGTCTCATCGGGCTTGTCGCCGTCGGTGAACTCGAGGGCGCGCCGGACCTCGATGTCGTCACGGTCGGAGCCGATCACCTGTGCGCTCAGCGACGCGGTGGTGACACCGAGTTGCTTCGCACCCGCATCATCGAGATCGAGTGTGACGGAGGTGATCGTGCCGTTGTAGGTGTCGGTCCGCTGCTCCTGACTCGTCGAACCGGCGGTGCATCCGGTGAGTGCAAGCGTCGAGAGTGTCAGTGCTGCAATCCCGGCAGACAGAAGGGGCTTCCGGGCCAGGTTTTCAACGACGGGCATGACGAACCTCCAGAACGAGTAAGGAAGCGGCGACCAACACTGCGCTGATGCCGAGTGAGAACAGTGGAGAAGGGCCACTGAGCGACCCGTCGGTGCGGAGCGCACCCATGACGTCGACGGCGGCGACTCCGTTGAGCACGGCGTACCAGATCACCAGGTAGACCGCTTGAAACACGCGTGCACCGCGTCCGATCGACCCGATCAGCAGTGCAAGAGCGGGGATCAACGTGGCGCCCGCAACCCACGCAGTTACGCCGGTCCAGTCCAGTGCAAGGAGCATCTTCACGAGCGGGCCCACACCGGCGACGGCCGCAATGAGCACACCTGCCCCCCACTCGGCGATGAGACGGATGCGCGGCGAGACACCGCACTCCACAAGGGGATCGACGCCCTGTTCGTAGGTGAGCGTGCCGAGACGCGACCACAGCAGCACCGGCAGCAACCACGCGAAGAGCAGTGCGGCACCGACGCGATCAGAGGGAACCGCGAGGGCTGCAACCGTCACTATCGCGAGCGTGAGCCACCACCACCGCGACACACTTCCGAGATGGATACGCACCTCGCCGATCAACAGCCCCAGGAACGCGTGTCCACGCTCGACCGGGGACAGTCCTCGTACGGTTCGTGAGAATGCCGGTGTAGCCGCCGGTTCCGGTGTTGCCGAGGGCGGCTGGGTGGAAGTCGTCGAGAGGGAAATCTGCCGTCTGGACGGATCGAACCGAGTGAACCAGAACGACGGCACGACGGCGACGAGCGCCGATACCGCAATCAATCCCACACCGGCCGCGACGAGAGCCGGATCGAAGTCCATTCCAGACCACGTGAACTGTCCGAGTGCTCCGGGTTCCGCGGTGAGCCCGATCGAGATCTCGTCGTCCATGCCGGGGTGCTGCGCGGCCAGATCGGTCTGGAACCCCGCGGTGACCTTGCCGTAGATCAGCGGAATCCCAGCGAGGAAAATCGACAGATAGACGAAGAACCACAGGATGTTTCCCGCACCACCGCGCAAGAGCGGGATCGTCTCGAACACCACAGCGGCTGCTGCGGCCACCGTCAGGACCGGAAGACAGAACAACACGATCGGAAGCCAGAGCGCAGTCATGTCGAGGCCCGTGGATTCCCCGCGGAGAAGCTGCATCACCGGTGCGATGAAGGCGAGTGCGGCGGCCATCGCTGCCAGCACCAACAGGTTGCTGAGGTACTTTCCCAGCAGATACATCGGCGTACGCAACGGGGAGGCCGCAAGCGTTTCGCCTACGCCGGTGGAGATGTCGCGCGCGATGCTGCTGCGGACGACGTAGAACCCGAACAGTGGCAGCCACAGGCTGCCGATCATGGCGAGCATCATGCCGATATACGCGCTGTCGTACATTCCCCGGAACGACCCGACCTTCACCATCGCGTAGGTGGCGGAAGCGGGCGGGATGGCAACATACCCGAGCGCGATGGCGCCGAGCACCGTGACCAGGAACGCGGGACGCCGGGCACGGTCGCGGAAATCTGCTGCCGCGACGGCAGCAGCCGCGCGGGTCATCGGGTCACCCCGGCAGCGGTGATCGGAGTATGTACCGCACTGACATACGCGTCTTCGAGGTCGGGTTCGACAGGGCGAGCCCCCTCCACCGGAGGCATGTGCGCGACCGCACGAACCCGCACGCCGCGTGATGTTCGGACGGTGCGGGTGATCGTCGCTCGCTGCCGGACGTCGGCAACGGCATCGATGGGGACGATCGCTTCCCACACCAGGCCGTCCGCTGAACGGAGCAGTTCCTCGGGGGTGCCGCGCCGACGTAGTTCGCCGGCGGTGAGGATTGCGATGTCGTCGGCGATCGCTTCGATGTCCGACACGATGTGGGTGGACAGGATGACGATCCGTTCGGACGCCAGATCCCCGAGCAAGTTGCGGAACCGCATGCGTTCTTCGGGGTCCAGCCCGACCGTCGGTTCGTCGACGACGAGAAGTTCAGGGTCGCCCAGAAGCGCCTGTGCGATTCCGACGCGCTGGCGCATGCCGCCGGAGAACTTGCCCACCGGTCGCGATCCGGTGTCGGTGAGGTTGACCAGTTCGAGCAGTTCGTCGACCCGCTCCTTGGTAGATCGCGTGGTCAAACCCTTGACCGCGGCGAGATACCGGAGGAACTCGCCGGCACTGAGATTCGGATAGACACCGAAATCCTGTGGGAGGTAGCCGAGGACGCGTCGGAGCGGTTCAGGCCGAGCGACGATGTCGGTGCCGTTCCACGTGACCGTCCCGGAAGTCGGCCGAGTGATCGTCGAGAGAATGCGCATCAGCGACGACTTGCCGGCTCCGTTGGGTCCGAGGAGGCCGAGAACCCCCGGTCCGATCCGCATGCTGACGTCGGTGACGGCCTGTTTACCTCGATAGGTTTTGGTGACGTTGTTCAGCTCCAGTTGCATGACTACAGCCGACCATTTCGCAGGTGGTGCGGTCACTGGGGCCACGCGGCGGATCGGAGGTGGTGTCAGCACCACCCTCCGGCTACACCTCACCTCATCCCGAAACAGCGGCTGCGTCGATAGGCTCATTCGAGTGTCCTCTGCTGAACCGACCACGGTGCTCACCGCGATCACACGGCGACGCTTCCTGCTGACAGGGTGGTTGTGGCGCTCGCTCGGCTATCTGCTGACCACCGTCCCGGTGGCATGCGCGGTGGCGCTGCCGTTCGCAGCGTTCTGCGTCCCGTGGTTGATCCTGATCGTGTGGGCGGGCGACGGCATGTATCCGCAACCGCTCGGCAGGGTGCTGTTCCTCGGTGTTCTCGGCGTGGTGCTCGTGTTCGGGCTCGGCCCGTTGGTGTCGATACCGCTGGCGACTCTGGAACGTATGCGGCTGCGTCTGGTGAGCAGCGATCGGGCGCTCTCGGCGCACCGCGCTCCTCCCGCCGCGGGCCTGTGGCCCTGGGTGCGCACCCGCTACACCGAGGCCGCGACGTGGAGAGAACTCGGCTACGCAGTCCTGCTGCTCACGTTGATTCCCGCATTGTTGTTCCTGGCCGCGGTGATCACCGGACTCATCGTCGTGATGGTGGCCAGTCCCTTGGTTGTAGGTGACGGTGACGAGGCGGTCGCGCTCGGCTTCAGCCAGATCACGTCGGTCGATCAAGCTCTTCCTTATGCGATCGCTGGTCTGCTTCTGCTTCCGGCGATCCCGTATGTGATTGCTCTGTGTGCGGGACTGCACGGTGCACTCGCCCGGTCGTTACTGTGCGGCGATGACCCCGACGCGCTTCGCGCTCGACTTGTCGAGGTGTCCCGGTCTCGGGCCCGGCTGGTCGATGCGTTCGAGGCGGAACGCCGCAGGATCGAGCGCGACCTGCACGACGGCGCGCAGTCGTTGCTCGTCAATCTCACTCTGCAGTTGGGCATGGCCAAGCTCGACCTCCCCCCGGATTCCGCCGCCGCGAAAAGTGTGTCGCAGGCGCATGACCAGGCCAAGGACCTGATGGCGGAACTGCGGCAACTCATCCGGGGAATCCACCCCAGGGTGCTCACCGACCGCGGCCTACCCGATGCCCTACGTGAGTTGGCCGAGGACTTCGCGGTCCCGGTCTCCGTCACCGCGGAAATCTCGCCGCGCCCGTCGCCGGACATCGAGGTTGCAGCCTATTTCGTGGTGGTCGAAGCGCTCAACAACATCGCCAAACACGCGGGTGCGACGGCAGTCGACGTGACCGTCCGGCAGGCGGGGGATCTGCTGGTCGTCGAGGTCGTGGACGACGGCTGCGGCGGTGCGGATCCGAAACGGGGGAGCGGTCTGACGGGCCTGGCCGACCGGGTCGCTGCGGTCGACGGCAGAATGCTGCTGTCCAGCCCGCCCGGCGGGCCCACCGTCGTCCGAGTGGAGTTGCCGTGGATCGAGAACTGACTGCCGTGCGAGTGGTCCTCGCCGAGGACGGCGCACTGCTGCGCGAAAGTCTTGCCGCGATGCTCGAGCGATTCGGGTTCGAGGTCGTCGCGTCGGTCCCGGACGCCGTGGCATTGGAAACGGCTGTCGCCGAGCACCGTCCGGACCTGGTCGTGACCGATGTGCGGATGCCACCGGGGTTCACCGACGAGGGGTTGCGTGCGGCAGTGGAATTGCGGCGAACCTACCCGGCGCTCGCCGTAGTCGCGCTGAGCCAGTACGTCGAATTGAGTTACGCCGACGAACTTCTGGGGGCAGACGGCGGGCGCGTCGGTTATCTGCTCAAAGATCGCGTGGTCGATGTCGAGGAGTTCGTCTCCACGCTGCGCCAGGTGGTTGCCGGTGGCACGGTGATCGATCCCATGGTCGTCCAACAATTGTTCCGGCGTCGGCGGGATCCGTTGGCACAGTTGTCGCCGCGCGAGCGTGAGGTGCTCGCCTTGATCGCAGAGGGACATTCGAACGCTGCTATCGCCGCTCAGTTGTTCATCACGGAGTCGGCAGTGGGCAAGCATGTCGGCAACATTTTCAACAAACTGGTACTGCCACCCACCGACGACACGAATCGTCGGGTACTGGCTGTGCTCGCGTATCTGCGTCGGAACGAGCTCGACTGAGAGGCCTTTTACGCCCGAATCGTCCGAGATGGGCTGAATTCGCACGATGTGCGGCGCCGACAACTAGGGTCGCTTCCAGTTGGCTTGACCCGGAGATGCCGGACGGGTTGAGATCGAACTCCGGTCGTCGGGGGACGAGGAGCTGTATGCACAAGAGGTCGATCGCCGCCTTTGCCGTGGCGCTGTTGTTACCACTGTCCGGACCTGCCGTCGGGCACACTCAGCCATCTCCACAGGCTGCGGTGATCGATCACACCGAGCGCATCACCGACAGCCGCACGGCACTGTTCGTGTTTTCGCCTTCGATGGGGAAGGTCGTCCAGGTCCAGGTGCTGCACCCGGCGTGGGACGGACCGCGCCCGACGCTGTATCTCCTCGATGGTGTCGGCGCGGGTGAAGAAAGCGAGTACCGCGAGAGCACCTGGACGAAGGAGACCGACATCGTCGACTTCGTTGCGGACAAGAACGTGAATGTGGTGCTCCCCGTGGGTGGAACGGGCAGTTACTACACCGACTGGCAGCAACCGGACCCGATCCTCGGGGTCAACCGGTGGGAAACGTTCCTCACCGAAGAACTCCCTCCGATCATCGACGCGCGGTTCAACGGCAACGGAACCAACGCGGTTGCCGGGCTGTCGATGGGCGCGACCGCAGCGATGATGCTGATCACCCGCAATCCGGATTTGTACGAGGGAGTGGCGGCGTTGAGTGGCTGCCTCGACACCCAGCAGGACTCGACCCGAAACTCGGTGCGCGCCACGGTCGTCTACAAGGGTGGAAACCCCGACAACATGTGGGGTCCGCCGGACGACCCGGATTGGGCTGCACACGACCCGTACGTCCACGCTGATCAGTTGCGCGGTAAGGAGGTGTTCATCAGCACCGGCAACGGACTGCTGGGTCCGCACGACTTCGCGGTGGCGAACGAGCCGATGTCGACGGGCGTCCCCCTCGAGATGGGTGCGTTCATCTGCACCCTCACCTTCGACCGCAGGCTCCGCGAGCTGCACATTCCTGCGACCGTTGTGTATCGACCGTGGGGCACGCACTCGTGGGCGTACTGGGAAGACGACATCAAGACGGCATGGCCCACGCTCGAGGATGCGCTCGGGCTCTGACGTCGAGGCGTCCGCGTAGGTCAGAAGAGGTGTATGCGGTCGCGGGAAGGGGGCCGGCTCGGGGTGGGGTTCGACAGGAACGTTGTCAGAGCCGTGAGTTCCTCGCCTGCCCCGACGCGCGACCGGGCTTCGGTGAAGACAGAGAATCCGTCGCTGCCACCGGCGAGGTAGTCGTTGACGGCAACGGAATAGATGGCTTCGAGGTCGAGGGGCGCACCTGAGACAGTGATGTCGCGGACTCGCTGTCCCGAGGGAGCCGACCTGTCGAGGGTGTAGTGCAGATTGTGCGACGGCGCCAGGATCCGCTCGAGCGCAGCGCCGGTGATATCTGTCTGGAACTGCTGTTCGAGAACCGCGGTGAGCTGAGCGCCGGTCATTTCGAGGACCTGGAGGAGATTTCCGAACGGCTGAACCCCATACGCCTCGCCGTAGGTGACGGCGCCGTCGTCGTCGAAGTACAGGTCGCCGCGGAGTCCGCCGGGGTTGGTCAAGGCGATCTGCGCTCCGAGGGGCGCGGTCGCTGCGAGTTGGGCGTCTGCGACGAGGTTTCCGAGTGACGATTCACCGCTGGGCGAGCGGTCGCGGGTGATGTCCGCTGCGATGTGCCCGACTTTCTGGGCGGCCGTGTCGGACGATCTGTCGGCAACCTCGGCAACGAAATCCTCGGTGCGCGGATCGGGCGTGATGTCGTGGGTGATCACCTGGTTGAACGCGACTGTCCGGTCGCGCACGACGTCGCGGGTGGCCCGGTCGATCATGATGTCTGCGACAGAGAGGATCCGCCCTCGTGAGGCGCCCTGCAGCACCGTGCGTTGCTGTCCGGAGGGGTCGGGATAGCTGCAGTTGAACTGTCCCTCGCCGTCGGAGGTGACGATGAGATCGACATGCGACGAGACGGTGGTGGTGACCTCCTTGGCGCGTCCGTTGTCGAGGCTGCACGGATCGGCGTCGCTGCCCGCGGCGATATCGCCCTTGTACAACAGGATGATGGAACGGATCCCGAGTGCGTCGAGAGTGTCGGCAGTGCGGTTCACCGCTTCGATCTCGTCGCCGAAATGCAGATTCTCGATCGAATCGCTGCGAATGTATTCGGGAGTGTTGCGGGGCAGGACCCCTATTGCAGCAACAGGAATTCCGTCTACATAGCTGACATCGAAGGGCAGTGCAGCCGGCGTGCCGTCGGCGGTCGTGACGTTGGCGCCGAGGAAGGGGAAGTCCGCGCCGTCGTAGGACTCGCTGAACCGGCAGCCGTCTTCCGGGTGACATCCACCGTCGCGTAGTCGTTGCAGCTCCGTGAACCCGTTGTCGAACTCGTGGTTGCCGAGAGCTGCGGCCGTGACATCGAGATCGTTGAGGAATTCGATTGTCGGTTCGTCGTGAAACATCGCCGATTCGATCGGCGACGAACCCCAGGAGTCGCCCACTGCATACAGCACCGAATCGTCGGCCTGTCCACGGAGCTGGTCGACGTATGAGGCGAGATAGGCGGCGCCGCCCGCGGGTACCGACTGGCCGTCCGAGCGAACCACTTCGCTCTGCGGGCCTTGCGGCGGCAGCAGGTTGCCGTGGAGGTCACCGAAGGTGATCAGACGCAGCGGCACCGCGTCGGGGGGTAGCGCTCCCGCATGTCCGATTGCGGCAGCGGTCACGGCGGAGAGCGCTGCGACGATGGACAGCGCGCGTCGCAGTGCAGCGCGTCCGCCCATCCGTTCCTCCGTGCTCGCCGGTCATTTCGACCGATCGAGTCTGACAGCGGCGAATAACGCGTCCGATACTCAGCGATAACGGTTGGGTCTCGCCAAGGTCAGGCGACGCCCGCGAGTTCCCGGCCCGCACCGGTCGCATAGGCCACGAACAGGTCGTTCTCGTGTGGATCGCCGATCGAGATCCGGACGCCTTCCCCTGTGAAGTTGCGCAGGATCACACCGGCCTCAGCGGCAGCAGCCGAGAACGCCGCCGATCTCTCGCCGAGCGGAAGCCATACGAAGTTCGCCTCGCTGGGCGGTACCACGTAGCCGGCCTCGATCAGAGCAGCGCGCACGCGTTCCCGTTCGGAGAGGACACCTTCGGTGCGTGCGAGCAATTCGCCCGCTGCCTCGAGCGATGCGATCGCGGCTCTCTGGGCGAGTGAGTTCACGGAGAAGGTCGTGTGGACCTTGCTCATCGCGACGATGATTTCCGGATCGGCGACGGCGTAGCCGACCCGGAGGCCGGCCAGACCGTAGGCCTTCGAGAAGGTCCGCAACACCACGACGTTGCGGCGCCCCGCAGCGAGCGAGATTCCGTCCGGGAGATCCTCGCCGGGGGCGGCGCGCATGTACTCGAAATACGCTTCGTCGAGGGCCACGACGATGTGGGACGGGACGGCGTCGAGGAACTGTTCCAATTCGTCCTTCCCGAGGCACGAGCCCGTCGGGTTGTTCGGATTGCACACGAAGATCAGCCGCGTGCGGTCGGTGATCGCCGCGAGCATGGCCTTCAGGTCGTGGCCGTGGTCGGGGGTGTTCGGCACCGGCACCGCAGTGGCGCCCGCGACCGCACAGACCACGGGGTAGGCCTCGAACGACCGCCACGAGTAGATGACTTCGTCGCCGTCGTTGCAGGTGATCTGCACGAGTTCCTGGCACAGGCTCACCGATCCGCATCCCACAGCGATACGGTCTGCCGACATGTCGAGACGTGCCGCCAGTGCAGCGATGAGCTCGGCGGAGCCATTGTCGGGATACCGGTTGACAGTGGCCGCTGCCTGCAGGATCGCGTCGAGAACACTGGGGAGCGGACCCAGGGTCGTCTCGTTGCTGGCGAGCTTCACCGCGTTCGGGACGGTGCGCCCGGGAACGTAGGCAGGAATCGAGGCAAGATCGGGGCGGGTACGCGGAGTCACCAGCCGATTATGCTCCCGAAGTTTGCATGCGCGACTCGGATGGTCGTGTCATCGTGGACACCATGCCGGAAATCAGCAAGGATGCTGCACCGTTGGCAGGGGACGCGGGTGAGTTGCCGCTCACCGTCGTTCGTCCGGACGTGACCCCCCGGGGCTGCATCGTGCTGCTGCATCGCGCGCGCGTGTTCTCGCCGGAACTCCTCGACTTCATGCAGGCGCTCGCCGACGAACGCTGGTTGATCGTGGCACCCGACCTCCACAGCCGAGGTCCGGGTTCCGACGAGGCCGCCCTGTTCGCAGAGGCGGCCCGCGTCAATGCTGACGCCACCTTCGCGTGGATCACCGATGTCGGCATCCGGATGGACATGGTCGGCCTCCTCGGCTTCGACGAGGCAGGGACCGCAGCGATGTGGGTCGGCACCACGCGGCCGGTCGGTGCAGTCGTCAGTGTCGCAGCGCCGGGCATCGTCGAGTCGTTGCGTCCCGTCGTCCCGCCACTCGTCGATCTGGTGAGGTCGCTGCGCGCGCCGTGGCTCGGCCTGTACGGCACCGACGACCCGAACACTCCCGGCGGTGAGGTCGAGCAACTCAGTGAATCCGCGAGCAAATCGGATGCGCCGACGCTCGTGGTGAGCTATGAGGGTCTCGAGCACCGTCCCGACGAGCCTCCGGTCGTGCATTCCGGCGTCGATCCGGACGAGGATCCGCGCGAGGCCGCGATCGTCGACGCGAGGCGCAGAATCTTCGACTGGTTCGACAGTAACCTCCGCTGATCAGGCGTTTTGCTTTTCTGTGGAGTGGTTGTGTAATGTTTTGCCCCGGCGGTTCGAGAGAATCGAAACCCCGCAAGGAGGCGTGCCAGAGCGGCCGAATGGGACTCACTGCTAATGAGTTGTCCCCCTTACAGGGGACCGGAGGTTCAAATCCTCTCGCCTCCGCCACGATGGTGTAGCGTCACCGTCGATAGAAAACTGAATACGCATGCGCCCGTAGCTCAACGGATAGAGCATCTGACTACGGATCAGAAGGTTAGGGGTTCGAATCCCTTCGGGCGCACAGCAGAAAGCCCCACCAGCAGTAACGCTGGTGGGGCTTTTCTTCGTCGATGGGGGCTCGACACCTTCCCTCCGTGAATGACCGCCCACCGGGAGAGCCCGTATCCGACCGATCGATGGTGTCTCTACCGTCGCGGCCATGACACAACCAGCAGATGTGGACGTCGTCGTGGTCGGCGCTGGTGTCGCCGGGATGTATGCGGTACACCGCTTCAATCGCGACGGGCTCTCGGTCCGCGGTTTCGAGGCAGGGGACGACGTCGGTGGCACGTGGTTCTTCAACCGGTACCCGGGCGCGCGGTGCGACGTCGAGAGCGTCGACTACTCGTTCTCGTTCTCGGACGAACTGCAGCAGGACTGGGACTGGAGCGAGAAGTACGCGACCCAGCCCGAGATCCTGCGCTATCTGAACCACGTCGCCGACCGTTTCGATCTGCGTTCCGCGTTCACGTTCGGTACGCGTGTGGTGTCGGCCGTGTACGACGAGGACAGCGTCGTGTGGGAGGTGAGCACTGACGGCGGTGAGCGGGTGCGCGCCAGGTTCTGTGTATTTGCCACAGGAAGCCTCTCGACTGCGAACACTCCAGCGATCCCCGGCAGTGACCGATTCGCGGGCTCTGTGTTCCACACTGCCGCCTGGCCGCACGAGGGTGTCGACTTCAGCGGCATGCGGGTGGGAGTGATCGGCACCGGTTCGTCGGGAATCCAGTCGGTTCCTGTGATCGCTGAGCACGCGGAACATCTGACCGTGTTCCAGCGCACCGCCAATTACTCGGTGCCCGCGGGCAATGCACCGTTGACCGATGAGCAGCGGCGTGAGCACAAGGCGGGGTACGCGGAGCGGCGCAGGTTGTCGCGGCTCAGCGGAGGCGGGTCCCCATTCCATCCGCATTCGAAGTGCGCACTCGAAGTCGACGAGGAGGAGCGTCGTGCCGCCTACGAGCAGCGCTGGAACATGGGTGGTGTCCTGTTCGCGAAGACCTTCCCCGACCAGACTTCGAACCTGGAAGCCAACGACACCGCCAGGGCGTTCGTCGAGGGGAAGATCCGCGCGATGGTCGACGACCCGGAGATCGCCGATCGTCTGATCCCGAAGGATCATCCGATCGGTACCAAACGGATCGTCACCGATTCGGGTTACTACACGACTTTCAACCGCGACAACGTCTCTCTCGTGGATCTACGGAAGACGCCGATCACCGAGATCACGGGCACCGGGGTTCGTACCACCGAGACGCATCACGATCTGGATGCTCTCGTCTACGCGACCGGCTTCGACGCCCTCACCGGCACACTCGACCGGATCGATATCCGCGGACGCGGCGACCGGAAGCTGCGCGAGCATTGGCAGGGCGGCCCACGGACCTATCTCGGACTGGGCGTCGACGGTTTCCCCAACCTGTTCCTCGTCACCGGGCCGGGCAGCCCGAGTGTGCTTGCGAACATGATCCTCGGAGCCGAGGACCACATCGACTGGATCGCCGACGCCATAGCCCACGTAGACATCAACGGCGACCGTGGTCTGGAAGCGCGTGCCGATGCTGTCGACCGGTGGCAGGCCGAACTGGCCGAGCGCGCCGACCGGACGCTGTTCCCACGCGCGGACTCCTGGTACACGGGAGCGAACATTCCCGGCAAGCCCCGCGGTTTCATGTTGTTCATCGGTGGATTCGCTTCCTACCGGGAGATTTGTGCGCGCGTCGCCGAAACCGGGTACGACGGATTCGACCTTGTCGGGAGTCGGAACTTCGACATCGTTGCGGCGGTGACCGAATGACGGGGCGTCTGGACGGCGCCGTCGTTGCGGTGACGGGTGCAGCCGGCGGCATGGGGACGAGTCACTGCGTCCGGATGGCGCAGGAGGGCGCAGACATCGTGGCACTCGATCTTGCCGGCACCGACATGGATTCGGTCGCCGACGCTGTCGGGTGCACCGGACAGCGATGCGTGACTGCCACGGTGGACGTGCGCGACCGGGCGGCGATGGCCGAGGCGATGGCGTCGGCGTCGGCGGCTCTCGGTCCGCTGACCGCCGTGGTTGCCAATGCCGGCGTCTACGACACGCCCGGTCCGGCGTGGACGATCGCCACCGATGACTGGCAGCGGGCACTCGATGTCAACCTCACCGGCGTGTGGAACACCGTGTCGGCCGCCGAGCCGCACCTGGCCGACGGAGGTGCGGTGGTGATCATCGCGTCCACTGCAGGTTCCAGAGCGATCGCGACGGCCGCGCCGTACAGTGCAGCCAAGCATGCCGTGATCGGACTTGCCCGCACCCTCGCGAACGAACTCGGTGGCCGGGGTATCCGGGTGAATACGGTGCAACCGGGGTCGGTACGCACGCCGATGATCATCGATCCGCGGGTGTTCGCGCGGCTACGCCCGGACATCGCCGACCCGACGGAGACCGACGCCGCGGCAGTCCTCGCCGCACGGAACATCCTGCCCGTCCCGTGGGTGGATCCGGTGGACGTGAGCAACGCCGTGGTGTTCCTCGTGTCGGATGAATCCCGCTACATGACCGGCACGTGCCTCCCGGTCGATGCAGGTTTGACGGAGAAGGTGTGAACGTGACGAAACCGAGTGTGCAGAAACGTAATGCGGGCAGGGTGCAGGGTAGGGTCGCGCTCGTCACGGGCGCGGCCCGAGGAATCGGGCGGGCGCAAGCGGTGCGGTTCGCCGAGGAAGGCGCGGACGTGATCGCGCTGGACCTGTGCGGCGCAGTGGAGTCGGTCGTGACTCCGCCGGCGAGCGTGGACGACCTCTCCGAGACCGCCGATATGGTTCGTGCCTGCGGCGCGAGAGTACGGACCGCGGTGGTGGACGTGCGAGATCGCGACGGTATGGCCGCTGCGGTCGACGAAGCTGTCTCCGAATGGGGCGGGCTCGACATCGTGTGCGCAACAGCGGGTATCACGTCGTCCGCGCCTGCCGTCGAGCTATCCGAAGAGCAGTGGCGCACGATGCTCGACGTGAATCTGACCGGGGTGTGGATCACGTGCGCAGTGACCGCCGAGCACCTCATTGCCCGCGGCGGTGGGGCGATGGTGCTGACGAGCTCGATCGCGGGTCTTCGGGGTCTGGTGGGCGTCGCCCACTACACCGCAGCGAAGCACGGTGTGGTCGGTCTCATGCGATCACTCGCGAAAGAACTTGCACCGCATGGAGTTCGGGTGAACACAGTACACCCGACAAATGTCGACACCCTGATGATCCAGAATCCGGCTGTGCGGGCGAAGTTCCGCCCGGACACAACAGAGCCGAGCAGGAAAGAGTTCGCCGAGGCGGCACGCACCATGAACCTTCTCGACGTGCCGTGGATCGAGCCGGTCGACGTGGCCAACGCTGCTCTGTTCCTTGCTTCGGATGAGGCCCGCTACATCACGGCGGTGGCGCTGCCCGTCGATGCCGGCAGCACTCAACGCTGAGCACATGACCTACATCGATGCCGGGCCGGTGGTCAGTGGTCTCCGGCGTCGACGCGGCTGAAGCGGACCGGTGGCGGATCGTGGCGCAGTGTCTCACCGATACGACCGGATTCGCAGGCGTCGTCGATCGCGCGCCGCAGCGACGGGCAGGTCGGGTTCCAGCCACCGGGCGTCTGCTCGTGGACGAGCTGAGGACACACCGTGCGCGCGGGCCACTGCACGCTCGTATGGGCTGCACTGAACTTTTCGACGAACACGGTGGTGCCGCAGCCGCACGACACGGGTTCCATATGATCAGGTCGTTCCATCATGCCTGGTCACGGTACGGACAGAGTGGTTCGGTGTGATCCCTCTCTCCCGCCCAGCGGACGTGTTCGCTCAGCGGTCGATGAGGTCCTCCGGTTCGCTAGGCGGTTGTTAGGCTCGGATGGATGTCGGATCACCCGGAATATGTCGAGCCTTCGTATCCGTCGCTACCTGCGACGAGCTGGGCTGTGCTCGGCATGCTCTCGTTCGGTGAGGAGCTGTCGGGCAACGATCTGAAGAAGTGGGCGGATTGGAGCATCGGCTTCTTCTATTGGAGCCCGTCGGTCAGTCAGGTGTACGGCGAGCTCAAGAAGCTGGAGAACATGGGACTCGTGGAGTCGCGCGCGGTCGCGGAGGCCGGTGTGCGCGGACGCCGGGTGTACAGCGTCACGGCAGCGGGCAAAGACGCGGTCGGGGCATGGTCGCGTAGCGCCCCGGTGGAAATCCCGGTCCTCAAGCACGGCGTGATGCTTCGAATGTGGTTGGGTCACCTCAACGACCCCGAACATCTCAAAGAGCTTGTCCGAGCTCACATCGACAACATGGAAGAACTGCGCGATCGCGCGGCACTGCACGCCGAGCATTCGTCGCGCGAGCCGGCGTGGGCATTTCCCCGCATGAGCTTGCAGTGGGCGGTCCGCTACTTCGATGCGGAGATCGAACTGTCGCGTACTCTTTTCGATGAGATCGACCAAGCAGCAAGAGAGTTCGAGCAGGCCCGCCTCACCGTCTCGGGCAGCATAGTGCCGCTCGACCCGGGATCGTGGCGCAGTGTCGAGGAGATCGTGATCGGACTTCAGCGCGGGAGCGAATGAGAACGGGCCGGGGTGAGAATCTTCCGGAATGCCGCCCAGACGGCGTCGGCGGCCGCGGTGCTTTCAGCGAGCGACGGAAACGACAGGAATCCGTGGAACAGTCCTGGAAAATCCAAGTGCCGCACCGGAACGGAATCCGAGCGTAGCCGCTGCGCGTAGGCGACCCCTTCGTCGTGCAACGGGTCGAGGCCCGCTGTGACCATCACGGCCTGGGGGAGGCCGGTGAGCGTATCGGCGCGCATCGGTGACACGTCTGCTGTGAGTGCGCCGCCTGGTGCGTATTGCTGCCAGTACCACTGCATTGCTGCGCGCGTGTTGTAGTAACCGTCGGCGTAGCGTCGGTAGCTGTCGGTGCCGAAGTCGTCGTCGATCACCGGATACAGCAGTGCTTGTGCGCGCAGATGTGGCCCGCCGCGGTCTCGTGCTGTTATGGCCACCACCGCGGCGAGGTTTCCGCCTGCGCTGTCGCCCGCGACTGCCAGCCGCGCCGGATCGGCGCCGAATTGCGGTGCACGGTCGTGGGCCCATTCGAGCGCGAGATACACATCTTCTGCGGCCGCTGGGGCCCGATGCTCCGGGGCGAGCCGATACTCGACCGAGACCACGACGGAGGCGGTGGCATTGCACATTGCTCGGCAGATCCCGTCGTGCGAGTCGAGATCGCAGAACACGAACCCGCCGCCGTGCGCGAATACGATCAGCGGGGTGGGTGCGGACGTGTCGGGCACGTAGACACGCACTCGTACTCCGGAGCCGATTCGGTGGTCCTCGATGCGGCCGACAGGCTGGGGCGACGGATTCGGTGCGCGGCGTGCGGCCACCGCTGCGCGGGCGGCCAGGCCGGTCATGGTGTGCACTGCGGGAAAATTCGCATTCAGTGTGTCGAGCATCGCGCGGACCGGCGGTGAGGGGGACGTGTGCGGGGCGTCGGTCATGCCGGCTCCATGACCCGGTGCGTACTCCACGCCCGGTTCCGGCCGAGGACGGGGGAGACACCGACGAGTTGGTCCTGGTAGTCGCGCCAGATTCGGGTGGCGGCGGCACGCACAGGGTTGGCGAGGCGATGATCGAACGGCATCGAACGTACCGGACCGCACACCGAGATGGCCGCAACAGGATCGTGTTCCGGTCCGATCGACGCTGCGACACAGCCGAATCCGCGCAGCGATTCTTCCTTCTCGAAGGCGAAGCCCGATTCTCGTACTCGTACGAGATCGGCGTCGTCGAGTGCGGTGGCGGCGAGCATCGCCTTACCCGCCGCGGTGTGCCGTGCCGGCCGGCGGCCCCCGACCCTGGTGGGTACCGACCCGGCGAGGCGTCCACCGATCTTCTCGAGATAGACGATGTCGGTGTCGTCGAGTACGGCGAGATGGACGACGCAGCCGGTCATCCGATGCAGTTCGTGCAGGACGGGGACGGCTGCGCGGTGCACTCGGTCCTGCTCGAGCGCGATCGATCCGAGTTCGATCAGCCGCATGCCGAGTTCGTAGTCACGCCCGTCGCGTCGCAGCCAGCGCATTCTGACCAGCTGATCGAGCATGCGGTGCGCCGACGAGCGCGGAAGCCCGGTGCGGCGGACGACGCCCGACAGGGTCAACCGTCCGGGTCCGTCGAAGGCGTCGAGGACCGAGGACAGTCGATCGAGGGTTGCTGTGGGCACGGGCGGGTGCGAGCTTTGAACGGTCACGGATGCTCCCTTGCGATCACCAAGCGAATGTGTAGCTTGACGTGGCAATTTCTAATCGAAATAGTGGCACATTCGTTGCGCGAAGGGAAGGGCATTCGTGAATTCGGTCACAAACATGCAGGCCCCGCGGTTCCGGTGGGAACCGCGGGGCCCGCCGACACGTCCCGGTGCGGGATCCGCCTACATCGCCGCCAGCGGCTCGCTGCCCGACCAGTCGTGACCCCAGTAGCTGTCGGCGGTGATCTCTTCCGAGCTGTAGTGCGCCTCGTCGACCTTCATCCCCTCGGTACCGAACTCGATGTCCCAGCCGCCGGGTGCGCGGGTGTAGAACGAGACCATCTTGTCGTTCGTGTGCCTGCCGAGAGTCGACGAAACGGAGAACCCGTCCTTCACGACACGGTCGAGCGCCTGGCCGACGGCGTCGAGTGAATCCACCTCCACCATCACGTGGATCAGTCCCGGCGCGCCCCCGTGCGCGGCGGGGCACAGCGCGAGACTGTGATGGCGCTCGTTGATGCCGAGGAACCGGATCCTCATCGGCCCGACCTCCGGCGGAGTGGGCAGACGGAAGGCGCCGCGGGGCAGGAAGCCGAGGGTCTTCGTGTAGAACTCGAATGACGCGTCCGGATCGGTGACCGGCAGTACCACATGGCCGAGCCCTTGCGTTCCGGTGACGAAACGTGCGCCGAACGGTGTGACCACCGGCGAGTGATCGAGAACAGCGCCATGGAACACCTCGAGGACCGCACCGCTCGGATCCTGGAACGTGATCACCTCCTCTACGCGCCGAGCGTCGGCCTCCTCGAGAGACAACCGCTTGACGGGGACACCGGCGAGTTCGAGTTTCTCGGTCACGCGCTGCAGCGCAGCATGATCACGTACCTCCCAGCCCACGGCGACAACCTCGTCCGTGTCACCGGGAACGACCACGATGCGTGCGGCGCGTTCGTCCATCCGCAGATACAGCGCGTCGGGGTCGGGTCCGGAACCGGGCGCGAACCCGAGGACGTCGAACGCGAACGTTCGCCAGCGGTCCATATCGTTCGTCTGGACCGTCACGTAGCCCAGAGCTTTCAAATCCGGCATCGAAAAATGCCCTTCCGATGAGATGAGTATGAGTGGGTCGGTCAGATCATTGCCCGCAGAGGACCTTGTGGTTCGACACCGAGGCGACTGAGCGACGACGCGTGGAAGACCGTGCTCGGCACGTGGATCGCGTGGTGCAGTCCGGCGTGCGCATCGCGCCAGAAACGCTGCAGGGGCTTGTCCATGCGCAGAGCGTTGCCGCCGCAGCGGGGGTAGATCTTGTCGATCGCGTTCACCGCACGCCACGCGGCCTGCACCTGGGTGCGCCGCCCCTCGGCGCGCTGCGCGAACGTCGGTGTCTTCCCGGAATCGACGAGGTCCCACATCCGGTCCACGTTCGCCAGCAGTGTGTCGCGGGCGGCCTGCAGGTCGGCGACGGCTTCGGCGATGGCGAACAGGGTGTAGGGGTCGTCCTTGATCGCGGTACCCTGCGCGTTGATCCGGTCACCCTGATACACCTCGGCGTGATGGACCATTCCCTCGGCGATGCCGACGGTCGCGGAGGTGATGCCGAGGGGGAACATCGTCGACCACGGCATGAGATAGAGCGTCTCGGTGCGCCCGTATCGGCGTACCGCGGTTCCGTCGATCACCTCGTCGCAGTCCATGACCCGGTAGTCCGGAACGAATGCGTTCTCGACCACGACGTCCTTGGACCCCGTACCGCGCAGTCCCATGGTGTCCCACGAGTCCTCGATGATCGTGTAGTCGGTGCGCGGGATGATCACGTGGAGCATGCGCATCGGTTCTTCGGGCTTGCCGTCCGGTGTGCAGGCCAGAGCACCGAGGAACGCCCAGTCGCAGTGGTCGGTGCCCGAGGAGAACTGCCAACGTCCGGAGAACGTGTAGCCGCCGTCGACCGGTACGCACAGTCCGCCCGGCATGTACGGCGACGCCATCCACGTGTTGTCGTCCTCGCCCCACACCTCTTCCTGTGCACGCGGATCGGCGAATGCCAGCTGCCACGGATGGACGCCGACGATGCCGTGGATCCATCCGGCCGACGGATTCAGCGACGCCGTGCGCATCACCGTCTCGGCGAATTCACGAGGATGTGCCTCGTGGCCGCCGTATTGCTTCGGCTGAAGCATCTTGATCGAGCCGGCTTCCTTCATCCGCTTGGCCGTTTCGTCGGCGAGCTTGCCGATGCGCTCGGCTTGCTCACCTTCGATGAACAATTCGTCGGCCATCGCATCGACGCGGTTCAATACTTCGTAAGTCATCGGGTGTTCCTGTTCCTGCTGCGGGCGCCGGGTCAGGGCGCGGTGGAGTTGATGACGCGGCCGGCGGCGATGTTCTCGTCGACTTCCTGACGCCAGTTGGAGACCGCCCGGGTGGTGTCGATTTCGAACTCGAAGCGCGTCGTCATGTCGTCGGTGACGTCGGCGGCGTCGACGTAGAACTGCTTGTACCAGCGACGGAGCTGATAGACCGGGCCGTCTTCCTCGGACAGTAGCGGATTGTCGATCGGGGCCTTGTTCTTCCAGATCTCGACGTCCTGTTCGAATCCGAGCTGTACACCGTCTGCGAACTGGGCGGCCATACCCGCGGCTGCGTCGTCGGACAATCCGGGCAGCTTCTTCACGATTGCGCCGTACTGCAGCACGAATTCGTCGTTGCTCACGGGATAGTGGCAGTTGATCAGCACGGTGTTGATGGTCATCCCGTTGGCCTGGGATTCGAGCCAGTCGATCATGTACGACGGCCCGAAGTAGGTGGCTTCGGACTGCAACTCGGCGTTGGGATCGTCGTAGTTGGTGCCGACGATGACGTCCTCGCGTCCGGTGGAGCGCATGTACTGCGTGGCGGTGTGTCCCTCGAACACGTTCTTGAAATAGCGCGGGAACGAGTAGTGCACGTAGAAGAAGTGCGCCATATCGACGACGTTGTCTATGATCTCCCGGCAGTGGGAACCCTTGATGCGGATGGTCTTCCACGACCAGTCCGTCCATTCATCGGTGCCGTAGCCCTCGATGTGCGGAATCGTCACGTCCGCCGGCGGCGGGTTTCCTTCGGGGTCGTTCCATATGAACAGCTGACCGTTGCGTTCGAGAGTGGTCCACGCTCTGGTGCGGGCCAAGGGCGGGACCCGGCGAGCGTAGGGAATGTCGCTGCATTTGCCTTTGCCGTTCCAACGCCAGTCGTGGAATGGGCATGCGATCGAGTCGCCCTTGATGGTGCCCTGTGCCAGGTTGCCGCCCATGTGCCGGCAGTATGCGTCGAGAACGTTGAGGTTCCCCTGGCTGTCGGCGAATACCACGACGCTGGTGCCGAAGATGTCGATCTGGTGGGGCTTGCCGTCGGCGAGGTCGCGAATCAGTCCGATGCAGTGCCATCCGCGTGCGAATCGCTCCGGGGGAGCGGCTGCTTCGATGACGCGGATTTCCTCATCGTTCGAGGTGGGTGTGTCGGGTTGGCTGGAGAGTGCGGTCATGCAGGCCTCCGGGGGTGGGCTGTGAATGTGATGCATTGCATGGTCCGGAGTGAGGAGAAGTGAATGGAACGGTGGCTCCCGCTGGGCGGACGGAAATTCACAGAAGGCATTTCGAATTAGGTTTCCCTAACCTATATTGGGCTGATGGGTGACTCCGTCTCGCTCGGCGAAATTCAGGAAACGCTGCTGATCCCGCTCTACGGACGGGCGCTCGACGCGCGTCGCCGTCACAGCGTGCTCGGCGACCGCAGGGCCGCTGAGCTCGTCGACACCCTCGACTACGACTTCGCCAAGTTCCGCGGTCCGTCGCTGTCGGGATCGGTGCTGCGTGCGTCGATCTTCGACGGCTACGTGCGCAGCTTTCTCGCCGAACATCCCGACGGCACAGTCGTAGATCTCGGATGCGGGTTGTCGACAAGATTCGAACGACTCGACAACGGTCGCGTGCGCTGGTTCGATCTCGACGTCCCCGACACCATGGAACTGCGCAGGCGTTTCTTCTCCGATTCGGACCGCTACACGACGATTGCGGGTTCGCTCTTCGATACCGACTGGTTCGAGCAGGTCATGGAGCGTGGCGGGCCGGTCTTCCTGCTGAGCGAAGCGGTACTCCTGTACTTTCCGGCGGATCAGGTGCACACGGTGCTCGAACGCATCGTGGAGGAATTCCCCGGGGCCGGTATCGCATTCGACACGGGTGGCCGGGCAATGATGAACAGCCAGGACCGCAATCCGGTCTTCAAAGCGGTGCCCGCCCGGATGGTGTGGACGTGCGATGAGCCGCACGCGCTCGAACCCCTCGGATTGACGTTGCTCGAATCGAGGACGTTCGCGTCACCCCAATCCGAGGTGGGGCGTACGTGGCCGCTGCGGTACCGGTTGGGACTCAAAGTCTTGCGCTATCTGGTGCCGCCGCCGGTGACCACGTACAAGCTCAACCGTTTCGAGACGGCGCCGGCGAAGTAGGGGACGGGGCTCGTTCAGGTCAGCCGGTCGATGATCTTCTCCCGGAAGTCGTCGATGGGGGCCCGGTAGCTTTCTGCGCTGCCCAGTAGATGGTTGTGGTCGCCGGAGTGCGTGCGCTCCCAGTTCGCCCACGGCGACACCATCACACCGGTGACGCCGATCTTCTCGGCCTGTTTGTACAGTTCGAGGGACGGGGTGTCGCGCAGTCCCATGATGATGTCGAACGGTTCGTGCTCGCGACCGTACTCGCGTCGGAGATCGTTGATGCGCCGGATCCATTGCTCGGCGTCGTCGAGGGTGTAGGCGGTGCCGACCCAGCCGTCGCAATATCGCGCGGCCCGCCGCAGGGCTGCCTTCGATTCTCCGCCGCACAGGATCGGCACCGGCTCGGGCGGATGAGGCTCGATCATCATCTCGGGAATGTCGTAGTACTCGCCCTTCCACGACACCCAACCGCCCTTCCAGAGTTCGCGTAGAGCCTGGATCATCTCGTTGAGTCGTGGGCCGCGGTTGTCGAAGTCCTGGCCGAGGAGTTCGAATTCTTCGCGCATCCAGCCAGCGGACAGACCGATCGAGACGCGTCCGCC
Organism: Rhodococcus sp. F64268; assembly: GCF_023015605.1. Classification (NCBI taxonomy): domain Bacteria; kingdom Bacillati; phylum Actinomycetota; class Actinomycetes; order Mycobacteriales; family Nocardiaceae; genus Rhodococcus; species Rhodococcus sp. F64268. The sequence goes on along the minus strand of NZ_JALKAI010000004.1, from coordinate 5,284 downwards.
GGCGATCGTCGCAGCGGTGCCGATCTGCTTTGCTACCTCGATGATGGGGCGCGAGGGGGCGATATAGACGTTATTGCCGAAGTGCAGGTTCTCGGTGACGGCAGCCATGGCGCCGACCAGTACCCAGGCGTCCGGCCATTCGGTGTCGGCAGGCCAGAACATTTTTCCGCTTTCGTGGCCCGGGTACACCGTCTTCATTTCCTTGGGGAAGACGAGGTGGTCGGAGACCAGTATGCCGTGGAACCCTGCTTGGTCGAGCATCCGTGCGACCGCAGGCATCTCTGCGGTCTTCATGAACGCTGTGCCGCTCCAGAACTTCATGTACTTGACTCCCTGTCTGATGCGCCCACCTTGCGAGACGCTAAATCTCCGTGATGAGAGTCACTATAGGTGAATTTGAGAATGATGTTCTACACCTCGTGGGCATCTGCTAATTACGTGAATGCCGGGTCGCACCTATCCGGTCGGTCGTATCTGTTTCCGCGTTCACAGATGTCCTGTTGACGTTCGGGTACGTGCGCCAGTAACCTCCGTTTCATCCTGATAAGTTAACGTAGATTCGCACGAATCGGTTGCGGCTAGCGACCCTGCTGGGAGACAACATGGAACTTGCGTGGTCAGCGGCCGAAGCCGCCTTCAGAGACGAGGTCCGCTCGTTTCTCGACGAGAAGCTGACACCCGAATTGCGTCGTGCAGGAACGCTTGCGACGAGCGTGTATTCCGATCACGAGGCGAGCATGGAGTGGCAGCGCATCCTGCATGAACGTGGTTGGGCTGCTCCCGCGTGGCCCGTCGAGCATGGGGGCTGCGACTGGACGCAGACTCAGCATTACATCTTCGGCCGCGAATCGGTCCTCGCCGGCGCTCCGACGCTGTCGCCCATGGGGATCAGGATGGTCGCGCACGCGATCATCGCCTACGGAACCCAGGAACAGAAGGACTACTTCCTCCCCGGAATTCTCACCGGCGAGGTGTTCTTCTGCCAGGGCTACTCCGAGCCGGAGTCCGGGTCGGATCTGGCGTCGCTCACGATGGCGGCGGTCGACGACGGGGACGACCTCGTCGTGACCGGCAGCAAGATCTGGACGACACACGCCACCGAGGCGAACTGGATGTTCGCGCTCGTGCGCACGACGAAGTCCGAGAAGAAGCAGCACGGAATCACGTTCGTGCTCATCGACATGTCGACGCCGGGCATCGAGATCCGTCCGCTGGTGATGACCTCCGGTGAAGAGGTGCAGAACCAGGTCTTCTTCGACGAGGTGCGGGTACCCAAGAGCAATGTCCTCGGAAAGATCGACGAGGGATGGTCCGTTGCCAAGTACCTGCTGGTCTTCGAACGTGGTGGTGCAGCAGCCGCACCTGCCCTGCAGGTGATGGCCGAGAGGATCGCGACCGCCGCAGCGGAGCAACCAGGCCCGGCCGGCGGCACACTCATCGACGATCCCGCGTTCTCCGCTGCGCTCGCGGAGGCGCGCATTCGCACCGAAGTCCTCGAGATCCTCGAATATCGCACGCTGGCAGCATTGTCGGCAGGTAAGGACCCGGGGCCGGCGTCGTCGATGCTCAAGGTACTCGGCACCGAACTCAGCCAGACGATTACGCGGCTCACTCTCGAGGCAGCCGGTCCTCGCGGCCGCGTCTACCAGCCGCACGCGACGAAGCCCGGCGGCCCGGTCGCGGATTTCGTGCCGCCCAGCGACGACTACGTCAGTGGCGACGAATGGCAGGCGGTCGCGCCGTTGCGCTACTTCAACGACCGCGCGGGATCGATCTACGCCGGTAGCAACGAAATTCAGCGAAACATTCTCGCCAAAGCAGCATTGGGGCTCTGATGGACTTCGGTTTGAGCAAGGAGCAGGAGCTCCTTCGTGATTCGGTCGCCAAATTCCTCGCGAGCCGGTACGACCTCGGCCGCAGCCGGAAGGCCGCGACCACGGGAGCGGGCTGGCAGCCCGAGGTGTGGCGCGCATTCGCCGACGAACTCGGCATCCTGGGTGCGACTCTTCCCGAAGACGTCGGTGGCATGGGTGGCGGCCCGGTCGAACTCATGGTGGTGGCGGAAGAACTCGGCCGGGCGCTCGTCGTCGAGCCATACGTCGACACAGTGGTTCTCGGGGGCGGACTTCTCGGACGCGCAGGGGGCGACCGCGCGAAGTCCGCCCTCGAACGGATAGCGGCCGGCGACGCCGTCACCGCGTTCGCGGCCACCGAGGCGACTTCCGGATACGTACTGCACGACGTCACCACGACAGCGCGGCGGGACGGCGACGAATGGGTGCTCGACGGCGCCAAGATCGTGGCGGGCAGCGCGCCGCTGGCCACCCACCTTCTCGTCACCGCGCGTACCGAGGGCGACCGATTCGATACCGACGGGATCTCACTGTTCCTGCTCGAGTTCGACGCCAGCGCTCCTCCCGCCGGTGTGGAGGTCCATTCGTATCGGACGATCGACGACCGCCGCGCAGCCGACCTCGAGTTCACCGGGCTGCGACTACCCGCGGATGCACTGTTGGGCGAGAGAGGCAAGGCCTGGAGTGCAATCTCCAGGACTGTGGACGAGGCGATCACGGCGGTCGCCTCGGAATCCGTCGGACTGATGCGCAAAGTACTCGCCGACACCGTCGACTACTGCAAGCAGCGTCAGCAGTTCGGCCAGCCCATCGGCAGTTTCCAGGTCCTGCAGCATCGTATGGTCGACATGTACATGGAGCTCGAACAGGCTGTTTCTGCGGTGTACCTTGCGGTGTTGCACCTCGGTTCCGACGACGCAGACAGGGCTCGCGCAGTCTCTGCTGCGAAGGCGACAACCAGCCGTGCGGCAAGGTTCATCGGCCAGAACGCAGTCCAGTTGCACGGTGGGATGGGCATGACCGAGGAACTTGCCGTCGGCCACTACTTCAAGCGGCTGACGGCAATCGAGTACGAGTTCGGTAGCGCCGAACAGCACATCGCTCGATACGCAGAGCTGGTCAAGCCGTAACCACAGCGTCGGCGGCCTACCGTGAGGGCATCTCCCTACTCGAGAGAGCTCTGGACACGGTCGGCCGCCGTCGTCGCATCTTCGTGTTCCCATACCCGCACGACGGTCCACCCCGCCTCGGTCAGACGTGCATCCGTGTCGCGGTCGCGTCGAACATTCGCCGCGAGTTTCGCGTCCCACCACTCGGCATTGTTCTTCGGGGCGGTCGCATGTAGCGGACACCGGTGCCAGAAGCACCCGTCCACATAGACAGCAACGTGTCGCCGGGGGAAGACCAGGTCGGCGCGGCGTCGCATGCCTGCTATCGGGGCGCGATCGACGAAGAACCGCAGCCCGCGTCGGTGTAGCTCCCGGCGGAGCGCAATCTCGGGTGCCGTGTCGCGGCGACGCTGCCTGCTCATTCGCGCGCGCGTGCGAGCATCGGTGGGCGGCCGGTCGGACGACGCCATACGAACCCCCTGTGCTCGAATCCCTACGCGGCGACGGTCGGGAAGCCACCCATACGGTCGAGATGATTCTCGACGTCGTCGAGGAATCCCGGAGGAAAGCGCAGTTTGCCGGAGCGGGCGCGGCGCAGGAACCCGGCGGTCGCTCTGGCGGACAGCAACCGGGACTCGTCGAGGAACCCGCCGAGATCCTCGTACGGAGCGTGGACCGGCCACAGTGATTCGTGGACCCGGAAGGTCTTGCCCTGCATCCCCCAGGCCGCGCTCGGCCAGGCGTCGCCCGTTGCCAGCGGCGTCTCGTGGTCGGGGGAGTATTCGATCCGATGGCTGAGGCGGTGACCGACCCACGACGCCATCCGTACGCTCACTGCATTGCCGACGAGCCGCCACCGATGTCCGGGCCGGACGCCGGGGGCCTGGATGGCCGGTGCCGTCCAGTCGGGGTCGAAGCCCTGGAGCCGTTCGGCGTCGATCAGGCCGGGGGTCACGATCTCTCCCGACGGCAACCGCACGGCCGGTGGACTTGCGATACCCAGCGTCGAGCCGCCCTTGAGAGTGGGGACTGCGTTGATCGCCCACCCGAGGCCGCGGACACCCTCTGTCCAATAGAACCCGCACGGATAGAGATCGGGATTGCCTTCGATGGGCATGCCGGCGTCCTCGCCGAACAGCACGGTCCGAGGATCCTCGGTACGAGAGGCGACCATCAGCACACGCTGCCGGCGCTGCGGTAGACCGAATGCGCGAGCGTCGACGACGCGGTACGCCCACATGTACCCGAGGTCGCCCAGCGCGTCGGTGATGTGCCGCATCGCAGCACCCCGGCCGAGCTGCAGCATGAACGGCACATTCTCGATGACCAGCCAGCGGGGACCGTTCTTCCTCTTCACAAGCCGGAAGACCTCATCGACGAGGCTGGACTTCGACCCGGTGATCCCCGCGGTCCGGCCGGCCTGAGAAAGGTCCTGGCAGGGGAAGCCTGCCGCCACCAGTTCTGTGTTCTGGGGAAGAGAGCGCAGACGCGTCACATCAGGGTGCAGAGGAGTGTCCGGAAACCGCGCGCGGAGGACAGCCTGTGCTCCGGGGTCCACCTCGCACAGAAGCTCGGTGTTCCATCCGTGCTCCGTCAGCCCCAGCTCGAGGCCACCGATTCCGGCGAACAACCCGACCATGTTCCCCGTCGACGTCACGGCACCCTTCCTCGCTCGGCTCAAACGAAGACGTTACTCGAGAGTGGTACTGATCCGTGAGTCGACGCATGAACACGGTGTCGTTCCGGAACAAGCGCCTGCCCGATGCTCCGGTCCTTCGCCGGCCGATTCGGTGCCGATGATGGTGCGCTTCCGCACGAAAACTCCGTTGACCTGGCGATTTGGTGTTCCGGCAGGTCCTCGCGTAACTTATTCCAGGTCAGAGCGACACGGACACCGACCCGGACCGCAAGGTCAGGGACAACGAGGTTGGACGAAGACGCCTGAATTTCACTGGTACGACACCTTCTGGTAAGGTTTCGCACCGCCCCTGGTTCCGAACACCACACGGATTTGCGTCCGTGAGTGAAACGAACTAGGCTGGAACAGTTGCCTCGGAACGAGCCGGATGATGTCCGGTGAGTGATGATGTGTGCGTGTTCTTTGAGAACTCAACAGTGTGCCGATGAATGTCAGTGCCAAATTTTTTTGGTGCGATCACCGAAATTGTTTCGGTGATCGAATTGTGCTGATCATCACATTCTTCCGTCTGTGGTGGTCAGTGTTTTGCTAGTTTGAGTTTTTTTGCTAGTGATTTGGCTCGATGTCTTTGACTGATTGACTCTTTCGGGAGTGAAATCAAGAGTCTTTAACGGAGAGTTTGA